>JBGAWM010000004.1:0-114034 GCA_044227615.1 Ignavibacteriaceae bacterium | reverse complement strand
AAATGATAAAGATTTTGTTGCTGCTGTAAATTGGAAATTAGCTGAAAAATATCTTAAAGAGGGTAAAGCTAAAACATACGATGCTGAGTATTATAGAAATTATGTTGATCATAAAACCCAGATTGCTGTCTCAGAAAAAAATAATCAGGTTAAAGTTCTTGATCCAAAAGACTGCCCTGGTATGATGTATTATTTGCCAACACCAAAATCACCTCATGGTGTTGATGTTGATCCAACAGGTGAATACATAGTAGCGGGAGGAAAACTTGCAACAATTATTCCCGTTCATTCATTTGCAAAGATGTTAAAAGCAATTGAAGAAAAACAATTTGATGGTGAGGTTGCAGGTATTCCAATTCTAAAATACGACGCAGTTGTTGCTGGAGAAGTTAAAGATCCGGGTCTTGGACCATTGCACACAGAGTTTGATGGAAATGGTTATGCATATACCTCATCATTTATTTCATCGGAAATTGTAAAATGGAAAATTGGAACGTGGGAAGTTGTTGATAGAATTCCGACATACTATTCTATAGGTCACTTGTCCATTCCTGGTGGTGATAGTAAGAAACCCTGGGGTAAATATGTTATTGCACTGAACAAGATTACGAAGGATAGATATCTACCAACCGGTCCAGAATTAACTCAATCAGCTCAGCTTATTGATATTACAGGAGAGAAGATGAAGCTGCTTCTTGATTTTCCTACAGTTGGTGAACCGCACTATGCTCAGGCTATTCCAGCAGATTTGATTATAAATAACTCAGTTAAGTTTTATAAAATTGAAGACAATGGAAATCCTCATGCTGTTAAATCTGAAAAAGATTCTCGTGTAGAAAGAAAAGGTAATGAAGTCCACGTTTATATGACTGCTATGAGAAGTCATTTTTCCCCTGATAACATTGAAGGTGTAAAAGTTGGTGATGTTGTTTATTTCCACGTCACTAATCTGGAGCAGGATTGGGATGTGCCCCATGGTTTTGCAGTTAAGGGAATGAATAATTCTGAATTGCTGATAATGCCCGGTGCAACGCGCACAATAAAATGGGAACCGAAAAAAGTTGGAATATTTCCTTTTTATTGTTCCGATTTTTGCTCAGCCCTTCACCAGGAAATGTCTGGATACATTAGAGTTTCACCTGCAAACTCAAATGTTCCTTTAGCTTTTAGTTTAGGAAAATAAAATTTTTTTCGGAGGGATGTTGATTGCATCCCTCCAAACGTTTTGAGGATTGTGATGAATACTAAATCGAGAATTATGGTTGCGGTTGCTGCACTATTACTTATTTTAACTTTTTTCTTTCCGCTTTGGACGATTGACTTAAATGCACCGCAATATCCGGAAGGTTTGGGAATACGAATATGGATCAATCAGGTTTCCGGATTAAAGCCAAATGATTTACAAAGCATAAATGGATTAAATCATTATATAGGTATGAAAATTATTGATCCGGAATCAATACCTGAATTAAAAATAATGCCTTATATCATAATATTTATGATAGTCTTCGGATTGTTTAATGCTTATATGAAAAACAGAAAATTAGTTTATCTATGGTTAATTCTGTTCATTATTCTTGGTGCAGTTGGTATATACGATTTTTATATGTGGGAATATGATTATGGTCATCAGTTAAGTCCTGATGCCCCAATAAAAGTTCCGGGAATGTCTTATCAGCCGCCATTGATAGGCTCAAAGCAATTATTAAATATTTCTGCTGTCTCATTACCTTCTATTGCTGCAATAATTATTTTCGTTTCAATATTTCTAAATATTCTTGCTTTGTATCTCGATTCAAGAAAGGAAAAAGTATGAAAGTAAAATGGCTTTTATATTTTATTGTATCTGTTACAATTATTGTAACTGCATGCAGCAAACAACCACAGCCAATTAATTATGGTGAAGAAGAGTGTGAGTTTTGCAAAATGATGGTTATGGATAAACGTTATGGCGCTGAGTTAGTTACAGATAAAGGAAAGATTTATTTCTTTGATTCGATTGAATGTTTGATCGGATATATTGAAAACAAAAACATGAGTAAGAAAGATTATTCATCACTTTGGGTAAGTAACTATGCAGATCCAGGGAACATAATAGACGCAACCAAAGCTATTTATTTAAAGAATGATGAATTACGAAGTCCTATGGGATTAAATGCACTTGCGGTGGAAACTTTAGAACAGTTTGATCCAATTTTTAATCAATACGGTGGAAAACAATTAAAGTTTGAGGATTTGTTTGAGCTTGTAAGAGATATGTAAAATGAACTTTATCCTTAAAATAATTTTTACATGTTTTTTTGTAATCATATCGATTTTAGATGTCCATCCAAAGAAAATTTTTGTTAATAAAAAATCAAATCTTAATTCAATCAAAGCTGCAATTAATCTTGCCAAACCCTACGATGAAATAATTATTGGAGAAGGATTTTACTCAGAAGAAAATATAATTATCAATAAGCCTCTTAGAATTACCGGAATAAATTTTCCTATCGTTGATGGAGATGGTCATCACGAGATTTTCACAGTTCAAGCTGATGATGTCTTCATATCAGGCATCGTTTTCAAAAATGCGGGAGTCAGCTATCTTAAAGAAAATGCAGCTGTAAGGTTTGAGAATGTTAAAAACGGAGAGGTAAGTAACTGCAAATTCTTTGGAAATTTTTTTGGAGTATATCTTGCAAAATCCAGCCAGTGCAAAATAAAAAATAACTACATTGAATCTTATGGAGAAAAAGAAGCTTCATCCGGTAATGGAATACATATGTGGAATTGCAGAGAGATTGAGGTTACAAATAACAGAATTATTGGACATAGAGATGGCATCTACCTTGAGTTTGTAAAAAAGGCAGAGATAACCAGAAATTACAGTACAAAAAATTTAAGATATGGCTTGCACTTTATGTTCTCAGATAGCTGCCATTATTATTCTAATCAATTCGAATTTAATAGTGCCGGCGTTGCTGTTATGTATTCACATTATGTGGAGATGACAAAAAATAAATTTATGAATAATTGGGGTCCCGCATCATACGGATTACTTTTA
Organism: Ignavibacteriaceae bacterium; assembly: GCA_044227615.1. Taxonomy (GTDB): domain Bacteria; phylum Bacteroidota; class Ignavibacteria; order Ignavibacteriales; family Ignavibacteriaceae; genus IGN3. Next base: position 110,988 of record JBGAWM010000004.1, on the reverse strand, counting down.
AAAGATATTACTGATAGCAAAATTACATACAATCAATTTATCGAAAACACATCTGGTATTTACATCGAAGGCTGCAACAGATCGCAATTCAAAAATAATCTTTTTGAAAAGAACGGCTGGGCAATAAAATTAATGGCAAACTCGGCGGATAATATTTTTACCGAAAATAATTTTCTCTCTAACACTTTTGATGTTTCTACAAACAGCAGACAAAACTTTAATACTTTCTCTTCAAATTACTGGAGTAAATATCAGGGCTATGATCTTGATAAAGATGGAATCGGAGACATTCCGTACAGACCCGTTAAATTGTATTCAATTATGGTTGAGCAAAATAAACCTACGCTGGTATTACTCAACAGTTTATTTATTGAATTGCTTAACATTGCTGAAAGTGTTTTTCCATCCCTAACTCCCGAAACTCTTTTGGATAAAACTCCATTGCTGAGGAAAGTAAATTGATTGCTCTTAAAAACATAGAAAAGAAATTCGGAAAATTTCATGTATTGAAGAATATTTCTCTTGAAGTTCAACCTGGAAAAATAACAGCTATTGTTGGTCCGAATGGCTCCGGTAAAACTACAATCATCAAATCAATTCTTGGATTAGTTAAACCTGATAGCGGAGATATTTTAATTAATGATAAATCAATAATAGGAGAACACCTTTACAGAAAAAATATTGGGTATATGCCCCAATCAGCAAGCTTTCCGGAAAATCTGACAGTACAGGAAGTAATTAAAATGATTGCTGATTTAAGAAATGAAAAAATTGATTTGGATTCAAATCTTATCAATATTTTAAATTTACTTCCTGAAATGAATAAACAAATAAAAAATCTTTCAGGTGGAAACAAACAGAAGCTTAGCGCTTACATTGCATTAATTTTTAATCCCTCAATTATAATTCTTGATGAGCCTACTGCGGGTCTTGATCCTGTTGCTAGCAGTAATCTTAAACAAAGAATTTTAGAAGAATGTTCAAATGGGAAAACAATAATTCTTACTTCTCACATTATGACGGATATTGAAGAGCTTGCAGATAACATTATATTTTTAATTGATGGCAAAATTGTTTTTGACGGTGAAGTGAAAGATTTAATTGAATCAAGCGGCGAGCACAAATTAGAAAAAGCTATTGCTAATATGATGACAGAAAATACAAATGGAACTTATAACTAAAATTATAAAATTCGAACTGAGTAATACATTTAGAAGTAAGTGGATAATTGTTTACGCTGCTTTCTTTCTGCTGCTTACATTTCTTCTGTTCAATTTTGAAGAAGACACAAACAAAGCAGCACTCAGTTTAATGAATATTATTTTGATTGTTATACCGCTTGTTAGTGTGATATTTGGAACGATGTATGTTTACAACTCAATCGATTACATTCAAATGGTGCTATGCCAGCCGATAAACAGAAAATCATTATTTGTTGGTTTGTATTTGGGCAACGCAATTCCTCTGGCATCAGGATTTTTATTCGGAACACTACTTGGAATTATTTTAAGCGGATTTTCATTCATCGGCTTTGAATCAATTTTAATTTTACTCGTGATTGGTTTTGCACTAACATTTATTTTTACATCAATCGCATTTCTTATAGCTATTAAGTTTGCAGATAAAGCAAGAGGACTCGGGATTGCTATAGTCATCTGGCTAATGCTTTCAGTTATTTATGATGGATTGGTCTTATTTGTAATATATTATTTCAGAGAATATCCGATTGAAAATATTGTACTTGGAATAAGTCTTTTAAATCCAATTGATTTAGCAAGAATATTTTTTATACTGGATTTCAATGTATCAGCATTGATGGGGTACACAGGTGCGCTGTTCAATAAGTTTTTTGGAAGTTCACTTGGAATTATCTTCTCAATAGCAATGATGATTGTTTGGTTTGCAGTTCCGATGTTATTTGGATTAAAAAGTTTTTACGAAAAAGATTTCTGAGTTTTATGAGCAGTTTCTTTTCAAAAAAATGCGAATATGGATTGCAAGCAGTATTATACCTGGCTACTCTTGATGAAAATTATATTTGTTCTTCTGAAGAAATTGCAAACAGACTTAGCATTCCAAAAGAATTTACATCAAAAATTCTCCAAAGTCTTATTGAAAGAGGATTGATTGAATCCAGGAAAGGAAAAACAGGAGGCTTTAAACTTGCAAAAAAGACCTCAGAGATTAAATTAGTAGATGTTGTTGTTGCAATTGATGGGGTAGAAATATTTAATAACTGCGTTATGGGATTTACAAATTGTTCTAAAGATAAAAAATGTCTTCTGCATGATGATTGGTATGAAATAATAAATAGAGCATACAATATGTTGAACCTGGAAACAATTGATCATTTTAAAGAAAAGATGTTGGATCAAATACTCTGACTAAATAACTATTATTGTTATTATGGATTAAATTATTTTCAACAGGTATTGTATATCAATTTAATTTTTATAATTTTATTTCAGTGTTACTAAAAACTACCTTGGGATTATTCTTTTCCTAAACATTCATCACCCTTAAGGCAAGCTAAAAATCAAGTGATCAGAGTTTTAATATAATATCGGATAAAAAAGTCTGATTATAAAATTCATTATTTTTTAATTGTATGTATATAGACTATTTAAATAAATCTAAAACTTACTTTAGAAACAATATTTCAATTGTACACCTTAAAATGTTTGACGTGCTGGGAAAAGAAATGGTAAAACTACTGAATTTATACAAACCTGCAGGAATATGTGACGTTAAGTTTAATTCATCAGGAATTTCATCCGGTGTTTATTTCTACAAGCTTCAGGTTTACCCCGCAGGAGGCGGGGCAGGTAATTATGTTGAGGTGAAGAAGATGTTATTAATCAAATGAAAAAATAATTGATAAGTCCTTTAGGAAAATTCTTATCATACTTTTTTATTCACATAATTTAGAAAGGTTAATTATGAAATATCTATTTCTTCTTTTCGTTGTGTTGCCAATGTTGGTGCTTAATGCCCAGCCAATGAACGGCAATTACACCGTTGGTGGTTCATCACCGGATTTTCTCACTATGCAAGATGCAGCTGATGCTATTAAGTTGAATGGAGTTTCAGGACCGGTTTTTATCAATATTCGTCCCGGTGTTTATATGCGAGATGGTGGATTGAATTCAGTGATGGTTTTGGACAGTATTATTAATGGAAGTTCATCAACGAATCGAATAACTTTCCAACCAGATGAAAATGCAGGTGGAAATGCAAATAATGTCTTACTTCAAATTGATCAGATATCACAAACTTCAACACCGCTTATCCGTATAAGGACGGATTATGTCACTCTAAGAAATCTTACGATGCAGGATGTTGACTCAGCTCAGGCAGGTGCCAATTATCTACTTTCGATCTCACAATATTCTCAAACAATACACCCTACTATTGAAGGAATAATTATTGAAGGATGCAGGTTTATTGGTAATTCTCATCCAACCGGAGGGATATATTATAGTTCAGAAAAGGGGATTTACTGCACGAGGGGTGTGTCGGATATAATTGTAAGAAAAAACTTATTTGAACGACTTATGAATTCAATTTATATTGGGCAAGACGGAGGTGGTGGTGATAAGGCAGGAAATGTAATTGTAGAAGACAACGAGATTTTCAGGGCACACTGGGGAATATCAGGAAGTGGTACCGCATTAGGGTCAATGATTTCAGTACAAGCCCATAATGCTTTAATCATGAGAAATTATTTCGACAACGAAAATGGACGAGGAAGTATTTATGGGATTTACGTAGAAGCTGATAGTGGTCTTGTTGAACGGAACACAATTAAAAATGGTGGCGGCACAAGCTCTCAAGTTATACCTGGCTTCTATGCGATTGTAGTAGATAATGTTAGTGGTTACCCGGGTTTATCAATGCAGGTTGTTAATAATATGATTTCTGGAATTGTTACGGCTGCCGGCGGAGGATCAACAAGGCTGGGGCGTTATGGTATATTAGCTAATACAAGAGCATCAATTATAAATAATACAATCGTTCACCCGTTTGCTGATGAAGTAATAAGTAGAGGAATTATGTTAGGTAGTGGTTCTGATTCATGCACTGTTTTAAACAATATCGTAATCGACTATGATATTCCACCGAGCTGGCATACTAGGGGCACAGTATTATTTTATCAAGACGGTGGTTTATTAGGGTTGAAATCCGACTACAATATATTCTTCTACAATCAACCCGGGGTGTATCTAGTAACGAGAGGATCGACGTCTTCAACTCGGTATACCAACCTAAGTGAATATCAGGCTGCCACCGGTTTGGATTCTAACTCAATTTTTAAGGACATTGACTTTGCTAATGACTCGCTGTATCCTCATCTCTCAGACTGTCAGGCTCAGGATCCTGAACTAAGGGGAATTCCTTTTTCTGGAATTGTTGATGATGTCGATGGTGATCTGCGCAGCTTAACAGAACCAACCAGAGGCGCAGATGAAGGAAGATTGCGTTCATATCCAATGTTTGAAGATATCTTCAGACAACAGGTTTCCGGAACTCCATTTGGAATCGCTTTAGGAAAATTCGATAACCTGATGGCAGATGGACTTGCTGTTACAGACTGGACAAACAACCAGGTACTACTGTTTCATAACTTACCCAGTTCACGATCGTTTGTTCAATCAGGAATTCTGAGTACTGGCTTCAAACCGGTCACTCTCGCATTCAACGATTTCGACGGAGACAGTAATTTAGATTTAATTGTAGGTGGTGATACTTCGAGTGTCAAAGTTTTTTGGGGAGATGGTATGGGTAGTTTTCCCGAAATGACAGAGGTGGAAACATACGGTGCTACAACTAATATGGTACCGGAACCTTATCAACTTTATGACAGTCTTCGAATAGTCTTTGTTACACATCCCGAATTCATTCCTCCCAACTTCACAGCCGGTTACATCGGGCTTCTGATGAATCTCGGAAACAGGCAACTCTGCTATGACCGTCAGCGTGCACCAAATGGTGTTGATCCTGATACTATCGCCTACTGCCCCTCTTCGATTGTCGTTGGTGATATCGGGGGAGACAATAAAGTGGAAATTGCAGGTATAAATGCTAACGGATATTTTACAAATTGGGAGTTTAGAAATATTTACATGCTTGGTGTACCATGCGGTCATAATGGATTCACTCGAGAGGGACCGTATCGTCAAATGGCAGGAGTTGGAGGAAATTATACGTATGCAAACAGCATCATTATGGGAGATTTTGATAACGATAATGATCGGGACCTGATAACCTCTGGAACTACATCTGAATGTTACCTGCTTCGAAATGAAGGCAACTTTAACTTCCATTCTGAACCTTTACTTGTTGGTATGGGAAAAGGATTTGCTAAGCTTGACTACGACAATGATGGTGATCTTGATTTCGCCAGCGTAAATTGGTCTTTGCAGGATAACGGCATTACGGTCTTCCTGAATGATGGTACAGGACACTTTACATCTGAACTTAATTGTTACCAATCATTTGCAACAGGTATTCCACGCGGCATTGTTGCTTCTGATTTTGACCTTGACGGAAAGACTGATCTTGCCATTGTGGCTACTGAAACCGGCGGTTATGACTCGCTATTCGTGCTCTATAATACTGGTAACGTCTCAGGTATCGCCGGAGATAATTATCAGCAAATACCGGAGAATATTTCTCTGTCGCAGAACTATCCGAATCCGTTTAATCCGACGACGGCAATTGAATATTCAATTCCCCAGGCGGGATCGGTCACAATAAGAATCTATGATATACTTGGAAGAGAAGTTACTACCCTTGTCAAAGAAGAAAAACAAAGAGGCAATCACATAGTAAAATTTAATGCATCAGGTCTATCAAGCGGAATATATTTCTACAGACTTCAGGCTGATTCATATATTCTGACGAAGAAAATGATACTGCTGAAATAAAAGAAGTAATTCTATTTAAAAAAATACAAGGAGGCAAGCAATGAAAAACTACTTTGATTCCCAATGGACATTAAAGAAATATTTATTTCTTCTTCTGTTTATGGTTCCAGTATGGGTTCTTAATGCCCAGCCAATGAATGGTAATTACACCGTTGGTGGCTCATCACCGGATTTTCTCACTCTGCAAGATGCTGCTGATGCTATAGAGTCGAATGGAGTTTCCGGACCGGTTTTTATGAACATTCGTCCCGGAATTTATATGCGTGACGGCGGACTAAGTTCCGTTATGATTCTTGATGGTAATAATGGTAATATTGCCGGAACGTCATCAGTCAATCGCATTACATTCCAGCCTGATGAAGCTGCGGGTGGAAATGTAAATAATGTTTTACTTCAAATTGATCAGATGACACAAACCCAAACCGCAGTTGTGAGTATCAAGGTTGATCACGTTACGATCCGCAACCTCACATTTGAAGATGTAGATATGATGGAGGCTGGTGCCAATTTTCTTCTTTCAATTGACGGATTCAGTGTCAATCCGATAGCTGAAGACTTTGTGATTGAGGGTTGCAGGTTCATTGGTAACTCAAATCCCGGCGGCGGTGCAACCTATGGAACCGATTATGGTATTTATGGCAGCCCGAATGTTGCAAACATCGTGATTCGACAAAACACGTTTCAACGATTAATGCGTTCTGTGGAAATAGGTGGTGCGGCGGGTAGTAGTGGGAGTGTGATTGTAGAAGATAATCAGTTTCTAAATGCTCATAACCATTATGATACACAGGGAACATGGATTAAGGTAAGTGCGCACACTACAATCGTCCGTAAGAATTATCTGGACAACGCCAGCGGTATAGGAAGCATCTATGGGATTGTTGTCGAAGCCGATTCCGGTCTTATCGAGAGGAACACTATCAAGAATGGTGGGGGTCCGAATGGTCAGGTTCCAACCTTCAGAGCGATCATAGTCGATAACCGTGTTTTCAGCAGTAACGCTCTATCAATGCTGGTCGTGAACAACATGATTTCCGGGAGCGCTTCAGTAGGGGGATGGGGACAGCCGATTATGGGTCGCTACGGAATTATTACATACACAAAGGCGCAGATTATTCACAACACGATTGTGCACCCCTATCGGCAACAGATTAGTTGCGGAATCTTCCTGGACAACGGCTCAGACTCCTCAACCGTTTTGAACAATATTATTGTGGACTATGGGAGTCCTGAAGGTCTTCCTCTGGTCGAACCCATAGTGCTCTTCAAGCAGCAAGCCGCTGAGATACCAGGGTTGATTTCTGATTACAATGTATTCTTCTACAATCAACCCGGAGTATATCTTGCAGCGGTAGGAACGAATCGGTACACGAATCTTAGTGAATATCAGGCTGCAACCGGTCTGGATTCTAATTCAATTTTTAAAGAAATATATTTTGAAATAGGTGAAAATTATCCTCATCTTACTGACTGCCAGTCTCAGGATCCGGAGCTTCGCGGAATACCCTATCCGGGAATTATGGATGATGTTGATGGCGATGCCCGCAGCCTAACAGCACCAACCAGAGGAGCTGATGAAGGTCGATTGCGTTTGAATCCAATGTTCGAGGATGTTTTCAGATACCAGCTTCCAGGAAATCCATTCGCGATTGCCGCAGGCAAATTCGATAATCTTATGGCTGATGGTCTTGCTGTGACGGATCCTCTAAATAGCCAGGTACTACTGTTTCATAATCTCCCCAGTTCACGATCGTTTGTTCTCTCAGGTACGCTGCAAACCGGCTTTCATCCAACTACACTTGCATTCTACGATTTCGATGGAGATAGTAATCTGGACTTAATTGTCGGAGGTGATACTTCAAGCGTTAAAGTCTTCTGGGGAGATGGAGCGGGAGGATTTCCTGAAATGAGTGAAGTAAGTACCTACGGCAGAACATTTCATCTGGTGCCGGAACCTTATCAGTTATACGACAGCCTTCGGCTGGTCTTTGTTGCACATCCAGCATGGGTTGGATACTCTGCCGCGTTCATTGGGTTGGTAATGAATCTTGGGAACAGACAGCTATGCTATGATATTATGCGTGCACCAAATGGTGTCGATCCTGACACAATGTATCACGGTCCCTTGTCAATTGCTGTTGGAAACTTCGGTGGAGACAATATGGTAGATATTGCTGGCATAAATCCAAATGGAGTTTTCACAAACTGGGAGTTTCTGAATGTGTATATGCTCGGTGTACCCTGTGGTCATAACGGCTTTTCGAGGGAAGGACCATATCGTCAGTTCGCGGGAGTCGGTGGGAATTACACGTACGCAAACAGCATTATAATGGAGGATTTCGATGACGATACAGACCGTGACTTCATAACAACGGGCGCGTCGATTTATGAGTTTATCCTGTTACGAAATGAAGGCAGCTTTAACTTCCAACTTGAGCCTTCACCAGTAAATAAGGGAAGGGGGTTTGCCAAGCTGGACTACGACAATGATGGCGATTGGGATTTTGTCAGCATCAATCGGGAGCTGCAGGATAACGGCATTACTGTTTTCCTGAATGATGGTACGGGACACTTTACATACGAATTGAATTGCTACCAATCACTCGCAACTGGAGATCCACGGGGCGTTGTTGCCTCGGATTTCGATCTTGATGGAAAGACCGACCTTGCAATTGTTTCGCGAAGTCTTGGTGATAACGACTCGTTGTTCGTTCTTTATAATACCGGTAATGTCTCAGGAATCATAGAAGAAAATAATCAGCAGATACCGGAAAACATTTCACTATCGCAGAACTATCCTAATCCGTTTAACCCGACGACAACTATTGAGTATTCAATTCCCCAGGCAGGATTAGTTACAATTAAAATCTTCGATATACTCGGAAGAGAAATTACTACTCTTGTCAACGAAGAAAAACAAAGAGGCAATCACGAATTAAAATTTAATGCATCGAATTTAGCAAGCGGAATATATTTCTACAGATTACAAGCTGGGAATTTTATAGACACTAAAAAGATGATTCTTCTACGATAATCATTCTTGTTTTCATAGTATTGGAGTTAGAAGAATTGCTAAAATAATTTTCAGATAATTAAAATTTTACAAACCAAATAAAGGAAAAAAAATATGAATAGATTAGTAATTATTGTAATGCTTTGTATTTTTTCAAGTAATGGGTTTGCACAAAGCATAACAAATACATTAGGTAATAATGGCTCATTCATTATTAAAGACAATTCGAGTACGTTTTTAACTCTTGAGCGTGCAACTGGTTTTTTAACGCTTAATAGAGGACTAACTCTACCATACTCAACAAATGCTACTACAGGAGTAATTTATAAAAGTGGAAATAGATTTATCCACGACTTTGGTACAGGTAATACATTTGTTGGTATCAATTCGGGTAATTTTGAAATGACAGGCATTGATAATAGTTCACTGGGTATTGGAACACTGCTATTTAATACAACAGGTTCTGAAAATACTGCGGTTGGTAAAAATGCACTCAATGAAAATACAACCGGTAGTTACAACACTGCTATAGGAAGTGTTTCACTTAGTAAAAACACTACTGGCTATGCTAATACGGGTTGCGGTATCGGTTCTTTATATTCAAATACTGAAGGTTACAATAACTCCGCTTTTGGGAATGTGGCACTTTATAATAACACGATTGGCTTAGAAAATTCGGCTTTTGGTACTTACTCCCTATATTCAAACACAGAGGGTATTCAGAATACTGCTTACGGTTATAAATCATTATATAGCAGCTCAGTTGCAAATAATAATTCAGCTTTTGGGTATGCTGCACTCTTATATAACATTTCCGGCGTAAATAATTCAGCGTTTGGTTGCAATGCTTTAACTCTTAATACCTCTGGTTATTACAATTCCGCATTCGGAGATCAAGCACTATGGAACTGTACAACAGGTAACAATAATACTGCCATTGGAAGTGGGGCCGGGCACACAGTTACTTCAGGAAGTAATAATATTTGTATCGGATATTATGCATTAGTCCCTTACCCTGAAGGAAATAATCAAATACGCTTAGGCGATGGATATATAACTTATGCCGGTGTACAGGTTGCCTGGTCGATAACTAGCGATAGAAGATGGAAAGATAATATTCTTCCCTCAGATTTAGGTCTTGATTTTATAACAAAGCTAAATCCAGTTTCATACACACGTAAGAATGATGAAAAGAAAAAAACTGAATATGGAATAATTGCACAGGAAATTGAAGAAGTATTAAAAGAAGAAGGTGTCGATAATGCGGCAATGCTAACAATCGATGGTGAAGGAAAATACGAATTGCGTTACAATGATTTGCTTGGTCCAATGATAAAAGCAATACAGGAGTTGAAGACTGAAAAAGACGAAGAGATTAAAAAACTAAAAGCAGAAAATGAATCGCTTCAAAAAGAATTAGACTCTATAAAAGAAATACAAATGCGTCTTACTAAACTTGAACAAATAATGGAAAACTCAGATGTGAAATTTTCTATTAATGAAGGTGAGTAATGAGATACCATATAATAAACTTTGAACAAATTAAAATGCGAAGCTTAATAATAACTGTGTCTTTGTTATTCTTTGCAACAAATGTTAAGTCGCAAAGCGTGTTAGAAATTTCTTCCGGAGCGTCAATCACTGTTACTTCAGGTGCAGATATTTGTGCTGATAGTATAATTGGAATTATTCAAGGAGAAGGAACAATTTGCGGCGGTGCTAATTCAATAGAATCAGGAAAAGATGAAGAAATCCCTAAAGTATTTGCGCTGGATCAGAACTATCCGAATCCATTTAATCCATCAACAACTATTCTTTTTTCAATTCCTCAAAGAGGCAACGTTTCATTAAAAATTTATGATGTTCTGGGTAATGAAGTTGCAACACTTGTTAACGACGAAAAACCTGCAGGAATGTATGAAGTTGAGTTTGATGCATCGCAACTATCGAGCGGTGTTTATTTCTATCGAATTATTACGGATTCATTTATTCAAACTAAAAAAATGATTTTGATCAGGTAAATATTTGATACGTCATCAATTAAATAAAGGAGTGTAAATGAAAAGTTTAATAATTTTAATAATGTACATTTTTTGTACGACAAATTTTTATTCACAGGATATTAGATCAAAGCACTTCACTATTGAAAAGTTAGATGAAGGAGTTTATGCTGTAATTCATAAAACAGGCGGTTATGCAATTTGCAATGCCGGAATAGTTAATCTTGGTGATGAGACATTAGTGTTTGATTGCTTTATATCACCTACTGCTGCAAAGGATTTAAAAAAAGCCGCTGAAGAGTTAACCGGTAACAGGGTCAAGTACCTTATTAACAGCCATTTCCATAATGATCATATCAGAGGCAATCAGGTTTTTACTGATGCTGATATTATCTCAACAGAAAAAACTAAAGAGCTGATCGAAAAAAATGAACCTGAGGAATTAAAATGGGAAGCAAGCGTTGTTGATAAGCGAATTGAGACAACCTTAAAGTCAATTTCTGAAGAATCCGATTCGAATAAAATGGAAGCACATAAAATGTGGCTCGGCTATTATCAAGCAATTAAGGAATCATCCGGCAAGTATAAAATCACACTGCCAAATATCTTATTTCAGGACACAATGAAAATAATCGGCAGTAAGCGAAATGCTATTCTATTTACACGCGGGAAAGGACATACAGAAAGTGATTTAGTTCTTTGGCTTCCTAAAGAAAAGATATTATTTGCAGGAGATCTCTTATTTGTTCAAAATCATCCCTGGCTTGGAGACGGATCTATTACTGAATGGATGAATTACCTTGATGAGTTAAAAAAATTAAATGCGAAGTTTATCGTTCCCGGGCATGGTGTTGTGGGAAATAACCAGCAAATAGATATTCTCATAAAATATATTAAAACCGTAAACGGCTTAGTAGATAATGCGATCAAAAATAATTTAACGGAAGATGATTTGAAATTAACTCCTATGCCCGATGAGTATAAAACTTGGTGGTTAAGCAATTTCTTTATTCCTAATCTTGTTAAACAATATGAAATGAAAACAGGAACTTTACTTGAGTAGCACAATGTGGATCGAGAAGGCTTGTATGATTGCTCGAGAGAAATTTTGTTGTAACCAGGCAGATGATTCTGCTAAGATGATTTGAGTTGAAATTCAAGAGATGACATCTTTCTGAAATGGGAATCCATCGAACATTCCAACGCGAGATTTCATTTCTTTTTTAATTGCCCAGAATATTTTATTGCTAAAACGACATTTATTAATAAAGACAGACAATGAATTTAAAATTATTTCCTCTTCACATTCCTAATTGCTGTCTTGCTTCACGTGTCATTTTATCCGGCGTCCATTGCGGTTCCCAAACAAGATTTATAATTACTTTTTTCTCAGGTTCTAAATGTCCAACTACATTTTCAACCCAGGATGAAATGCTGCTGTGCATCGGACAGCCCGGCGTGGTTAAAGTCATTGTAATTATGTTTGAATCATCACTCGATTCAACTTCGTAAACAAGACCGAGATCAACAATATTAATTCCTATCTCTGGATCAATAACACCTTTGAGAACTTCTAATATTTCTTCTTTGTTTGCCATAGTTTTTACTTTCTGAAAATTGTTATCATATTATAAAGAAAAATTATTGAACTGATGAACATTAATGAAAATGAAATCAATAATCCTATTTCATTTCTTAATGCCAATGAATAAAGAGAACCAAAAACTGCTGTGATCATCAAATAAAATTCTATCTGGGCAAACTTTTCATTAAACATATCTTTTAACATAGGCACCGGTTCAAGTCCTACTTTGCTGCTGTATTTATGATACCAAACAAGAAATGGTACGATTTTGTACATCTGCCCAACAATAAGCATTGAGATGTAACCAAAGATTATCATATATCCGTAAACTAAAGTTAAGTTGATGATATTTTCATAATCAACAAAAGCAATAAAGGTACCGAGTACAGTTGTTAAACCGAACATTACATATGCAACTGATGAAAACTTAATTCCAATATCGAACTTTTTCCTAATTCTGTTTTTAAATATGATATGAATTTGAAGAAGGAAAAAAATTATTCCTAAAACAATTAATCCTGTAAAGATGTAATAAAGAAAAGTTGTCTCCTTGTAATGCATAATAGTTGATATTCCAAGCAAACCAATGTTGATAATCCAGAACGCCAGTTTTGCATTTGTTAAAGGGAAGCCGTGCGAAAGTGTAAACATCGGGATAAGCTTGAATGAAACTCCCATTATCACCATTGAAACCCAACCGATAAATGCAATGTGCGCGTGCAAATTTAAATATTGAAGGTGATTTAATTTTATATATGGCGTCCAAAGATTTACAGCTAAAAGCAATCCGGCTATTGCAGTTACTATCAAATAAAAAATAGCTGCGGCAAGATACCATGCGGTAACATTCCATTTCTTAACACTTTTCATTGTAATGATTATGTTAAATGAAAAGATGAACATCGCAAGATTAAGAAGTATTGCAGAGGTTGTCATAATAATTCCGGTATCAAATACCCAGAAGCAATATACTAAACCGATAACGCCAACGAGATAAATCCAAAATTGAATCTCTGCAAGTTTTTCACTGAATAATTTTGTTTCAAGTACAACGGGAACAAGCTGAAACATTGCACCGAATATTATCATCGTAATCCAGCCGAGCGTTGCAATGTGATTGATTGAGAGAATCTTTGGATTGAAATGATGTCCTGCAATTTCTGAATGTTTTAAAAGTAAAAGGAAATTTAGAAGTACAAAGGAAATGATAGCAGCAATAAAATATTTTGCAACTATTTTAAATGGTGGCGCATAAGCAGAAACTATTGATTCAGATTGAATCATAATTACGCTTTCCTCTTTTTCGTTATTACAACCTTAAAATAATTTTCTTCAATTTTGTTTGATACTGCTTCGTAACCTCGTTCTTCAAGCTTTGGATAAAGCATCATCGGTTCGCGGTGATGATGAACAAGCAGAACAGTATTTTCATCAACCTGTGATAAAGTTTCAAGTATTTTTATCATTGGCTCAGGCGGAACAAGTTCCCGAACATCTAATTCAATTACATTTTTAAAGTCAACCACATTTGATGTTGATTTCGCTTCGAGAATATTTTCATCTCGAATATTTGTATTGTCTTTATAAAAATAAATTTTGAATGAATCACTTCCTTTTTCTGTCCAATGTTCAAATCCTTTTTTGCCCAATACAGAATAAAGAGGAATTGGCTCGAAAGAATTTATGATCAATAATATTTCATCATCTTTTAATTCTTTTACTGCAGCCATAATATTTTGGAAAGGATCTTTACCGGAATCAATAATCGGACGAACATCGAGTTGATGAATTTTATCCGAGCTAATATTATGAATTACTTCTGGTTTTTGTTTAGCTAAATTTTCGTTGTTCATTTTTTCATTTAAGATTTGTTTAGGTTCAACTGAAATATTTATTGATTTATTCAATTCGAAAAGCAGGTTGTATAAATCCACTCCCGAAATTGAAGCTGCCTGTTCAACTGTTACCCTGCCTGCCAATGCTTTTCTAAGAATTTTATTCTCAAGCTTTTTGAAATGTGGACTTGCGTTTATCAACACTTCTAAAGTTTGAGGATACTCTGCAAGCATTTTCGATATTTTCAAATCTTTAGTTATCATAGTTTGAGTCTGTTTTAAAAGTCTAGAACTGTCAGTCTGAGCTTGTCGAAGACTGACATTATACAATAAATTCACACTTCGACAAGCTCGTTGTGACCGTAATAATCGTTTTTAAAACAGCATCCAAGTATTTTATTTTTTAGAAATATTAACACGCCAAACTTCAGGACCTTTTTCAACATACTCCCACCCAAACTGATTTACTCTTTCAACATTAAACTGATAATACAATGGCATTGGATCATGATCGTTTACCAATTGAAATCCTTCGCCAGCTTTTAGTGCATCAAATGTTGCAAAGATTGTTGGATGTTTTTCTCTTGGCGGCACAGGACGAATATCAAGTTGTTTTAACTCCATTGTGTTTCCTTTTTATGTTTAAAATATTTTCACTTCAAACATAAGAATTGCTTGTTCGAATTTCCTTGACTTAAGTCAGATTTGGTATTTATTATTAGTCATCTGGCAGAAAATGTCCAAACATTGAAGGTTTTGTTTGAAAATCAATGTGATATTTTAAATTATACAATATTAAGTTAGAAAACCTTCAAGGTTTTTACTGACATTCGTAACATAACTTAATGAAAGAGGAAGGACTAAATATTTTTTTTACTTTGCTAATTCTTTTAATCGCTTAATATCATTTACAAAAATTTTTTTACCATTAACACGGATTATTCCTTCATCCTGAAGTTTTTTGAATGCGCGTGATAAAGTCTCGGTTATTGTTCCAAGATAAGAAGCGATAGTAGATTTAGGAATGGTTAGTTTAACAAATGGTTCGGCCAGCTTATCTGTTCCCGCAGATTTTATTTGTTTAAGAATATATTTAGCAAGGCGATTAGAAACTTCCTTTGAAGACAAATCATTTAGCTGATTGATAAGTGATTTTAATCTCTTCGCAAATCCTGCCAACATTTTTAATGATATTTCTGGTTCATTACTGATTAACTCTAGAAATTGTTCTTTAGGAATCAAAAGTGCTAACGATTCTTCAAGTGCTTCGGCACTAACGGGATAATTTCCACCTTCAAACAAAGGAATATCTGCAAATGCCGTTAATGGTCGAACTAGATGCACTACTGATTCTTTCCCCTGATTTGTTATCTTAAAAACTTTAATACTTCCTTTTAAAAGGATATAAAATCCTAAATAAAAATCATTTTCATTAAAAATTCTATCGTGCTTCTTAAAACTTTTTAATTTGCTGAAAGATGAAATTTTTCGTAACTGTTCAATGCTTAGTTCGGAAAAGAGAGGAATATCCCGAAGTGTCTGATTTGATTCTAATTCTGCTGTCTTCAATTTAAATTAAAAATTTATACGCATATAATAATTACTTATTCTATCGAAGGAAGATTTTCTGGTTTAGCGTGTGTAGCTGCAATTCGTTCTTTCAATCTTTCATCGAACAGTTTTCCTATTTCCGCTCCAATAATAAAAACCGCGGCAGTATAATAAATCCAGAATGCGATAACAATTACCAATGCATAAGTACCGTAAATTTTTCCCCACGTTTGGAAGTTAGCAAGGTAATATCCAAAAAGCATTTTCATCCCTACCCAGAATATTGAAGCCCATAAAGCACCAACTAAAGCTGAGCGATGTTTTATTTTTGATGTCGGAATAAAACTGTAAAACAAATACATAAGCACTAGCATTATAAATAACGAAGCAAGAACAGTAAACAGCTGCTGAAAAACCGGATGATTAAAAAACTGTAGATAGGGTGTGGATTCTGCGATCGATTTAAAGAGTTCTAATAAAGGCAATGCAAGAATCGATGTGAAGAAAAGAAGTATAGCAACAAGTATCACAAGAAAATCTCTTAGTTTGCCAAGGAAAATATTTACTTCTATATCGGTTCCATTAATTTTATTTAGTACCGTACGCATACTGCTGAAGAATCCGCTTGCTGCAAAGAACAATCCAACAAAACCCAATAACCCCGCTACGTTTTTTAATTCGATCACTTCTTCAACACGACTAAAAATAATCTGTTTAACAAATTCTGCATATTCACTATATGGAATTACTGTGTTAATGAAATTAATGATCTGTAGTTCCATTTCTTCAGAGCTTAGAAAATTTCCAAGTATCCAGAACACGATTAAAATTAATGGGATTATACAAGTAAATAATGAAAATGCTAAACCGCCGGAAAAAAGAAAAAGATGATGCTGATCAGTTCTGTTGTATAAACCACCAAAGTAATGTTTTAGAAATACTCCGATCTTTTGCCAATGCGGACGAAGATGGTATAGGTATCTAAGCTGTCTAAAATATTTAAAGAAAGAAGTTTTTTTATAAGCTTCTTTTATTTTATTCTTCACCGGACATTATTCCAGGAATTGTGTTGTAATAGATATCTGATATTTCTTTAACACTTACTTCAAATAGATTTTTTAATTTTAATGATGAACCACTAACTACGCCAAGCTTTGTAAAATTAACAACAGAAAGTTTAAGTTCAGATTCAAGATCAAGCATTTTATCTTTTGAAATTGAAATTATTATTCTTGATTGAGATTCTGAGAATAAAGAAAAATCTTTTCTGGATTTAATAGGGATATCAACTTCGCAGCCAATTTGTTTTTCCTGATTGATTATGCAGCACTCAGCTAATGTAGAAACAATACCACCTTCAGAAATATCGTGTGCAGATTTTATTAATCCTTTTCTTATAAGATTTAGTAAAGTGTCCTGCAGTTTCTTTTCTTCATCAAGATTTATTTGCGGAGATTCACCAGCAACTTTGTTATGAATAACTTTTGCATATTCGCTTCCGCCAAGTTCTTCTTTGTCTTCGCCTAATAAATAAATTACATCACCTTCATCTTTAAAGAATGATGTTGTAATGTGTTTTAAATCTTCAACCAATCCAACCATTCCAATTACAGGAGTTGGATAAACCGCTGTTTCTGGTGATTCATTATAAAAACTTACATTGCCGCCTGTAACCGGAGTATCAAAATGTCTGCAAGCTTCTCCCATTCCAGCTATTGCTTGTGCAAATTGCCAGTAAACTTCAGGCTTATAAGGATTACCAAAGTTTAAACAATTTGTAACTCCAAGTGGAACACCGCCGGAACAAACAATATTTCTTGCAGATTCTGCAACTGCAATCTTTGTTCCTTCTTTTGGATTTAGATAAACGTAACGAGAGTTGCAATCTGTCTTCATCGCTAATGCTTTGTTGGTTCCTTTCACAAGAATAACTGCGGCATCACAGCCGGGACCAACAATTGTATTTGTTCTAACCATAGAATCATACTGATGATAAACCCATTGCTTTGAAACAATGTTTGGTGATGAAAAAACTTTTAGAAAAGTTTCTTTTAAATCTTTTGGTTCTGGTAGTGTTTTGGAATCAAACTTTCTTGTTTCTCTTAAGAATGCGGGTTCTTTTTGTTCTCGTGTGTAAACAGGAGCACCGCCGCCAAGCACTAAATCAAACGGAGGCATTGTTGCTTTGCGTTCTCCCTGATAATCAATTTGAAGCATCCCATCGCCGGTAACTTCACCAATAATTTCACAATGCAAATCCCATTTTTCAAAAACCTCTTTCACACGATCTTCATAACCTTTTTTAACACAGCACAGCATTCTTTCCTGGCTTTCACTCAACATAATTTCGTATGCTGTCATACCCTTTTCACGTAAAGGTACCTTATCAAGATTGATCTTCATTCCCGATGCACCTTTTGCACTCATCTCACTTGTTGAGCATGAAATTCCTGCCGCACCCATATCCTGAATTCCAATCAGCCAATCATTTTTTATGATTTCTAAAGTAGCTTCCAGTAAAAGTTTTTCTGTAAATGGATCACCAACCTGAACTGATGGACGTTTTGCTTCAGACTTTTCAGAAATTTCTTCAGACGCAAAAGTGGCGCCGTGTATTCCATCTCTTCCTGTAGATGAACCAACAATCATAATAGGATTGCCATCGCCTTTTGATGTTGCTGAAGCAAAATGTTTTTTATTTACAATTCCTACTGCCATTGCATTAACAAGCGGATTGCCCTGATATGATTCATCAAAGTAAACTTCTCCCGCAACTGTTGGAACTCCGAAGCTGTTTCCATAATCACCAATTCCACGAACAACACCATCAAATAAAAATCTTGTGCGTGCATCTTTTAAAGAACCAAATCGAAGTGAGTTTAATGAAGCAATTGGACGAGCGCCCATTGTGAAGATATCACGCATTATTCCGCCCACACCTGTTGCTGCACCTTGATAAGGTTCAACCGCTGATGGATGATTGTGGCTTTCAATTTTAAATGCTACCGCTAAATCATCGCCAATGTCAATAAGTCCTGCATTTTCTTCTCCGGCAGCAACTAATAATCTTCCGCCGCTGCGTGGCAAAGTTTTTAATTGTGCAATGGAATTTTTATAACTGCAATGCTCGCTCCACATTACAGAAAAAACACCAAGCTCTGTAAAAGTTGGAGTGCGACCAAGAATTTTTAAAATCTTTTCCCATTCTTCTTTAATTAATCCGTGCTCTAAGGCAAGCTCAAAAGTTACTTCGGTTTCTTTCATCAATCTTCCAAAAGGATTTAAAATAGTTTGAAAATTTTATAGGGAAATATACAGGAATGTTGAATAAATCGCTTTGTTAAATTATTGTAATCCGAACCCCTCTTGTATTCTCGCCTTTCGTAAAGGGGAGAATTTAAAAGTCCTTCCCTTTACGAAAGAGCCTGTCCCGAACTTAATTCGGGAGAAGGATTTAGGATGGGTTCCAATTTGAAAATTAATGCGTCTCTACAGTTAATTCTCCTACTAAATAGTTCCAGACCCCGAATTTGTGTTGTTTTCATTTTATAATAACCTTAACTGATTTACTCTCTTTAATTCTATCCAAAATATTTTCTCTTAAATTAAAATTTATAGCATCACGCTGTTTACCAAGCGTTCCTGGATTAAAGAATCTGTTCAACCACACATTCGGTGACATGTTTCTTGCTTGTTTTATTAGTGTTTTTTCGTCTTGGTTGTATGTTGTTGCGGGGCCTGGTCCTAGGATGTTGTCTGTTTGTCCTAGATAGTTTGGATTGTTTATTGGCCAGATTGTTTGTGTTACATAATTTTGTATGTTTCTTAGTATATATTTTTGTGCGTCTATCGGGTTGTTTATTTTGTCTGTGTTTAGGTATATTTTGTATCCTATGAATGTTTCGTTAGTTGCATCGAATGTGAATGTTGCTCCTGAGAATCCGTTTTGTCCGAATATGTTTTTGAATGCTGTGCTGTCTAGGTATGCTACGTTTATTGTGCTGTATCCTAGGTTGAAGTTTGGTTCTGTGTATTCGTTGTTTATTTTTAGAATGCTGTCTGCCGGCATGTTTAGTGAGTCTCTTATTATGTTTACTGCGTTGTTTATGTATTGTTTCCAGTTTTGTGGCGTGTTGCTTGTGTCTGTGAATATTCCCATTGGCCATAGTGTTTTTGCGAATAGTCTGTAGTCGTTTTCGTCTGTTATTCTGCTCATGTATTTCCATAGTTCCATTAGGTTGTTTATTTGGTATGTTACTTCTGGATCGTTGAATGGTATTTGTAGTGGGATGACTGGTGGTAGTGTGATGTTTAATATTTTTTGAACTGACCATATTCCTACTGGTCCATTAACGTAGTTATGATAAATGTTTAGTGTATCTAATATGTTTATTCCGGCCTCTATAGTTGTTATTTTTTTTAGTTTATTGTTTTTTTCTTCTGTTAGGGCGTCTTCTAGTTTTTTGAATCCTATTATTTTTCCTGCATTTGCGGTTACTATGTTTGCGTATGCTTTTTTGTTCATTTCTAATACTGTTATGTAGTGTGCTGATGCTAGTCCTTCTAGGTTTATGTCTATGTTTGGGTTGTTTGTTGTTATGCTTTTTACTTCTTGTCCTATTTCGTTGTATATTTTTAGTGTTTTTTCGTCGAAGTTGTTTGTGAATATTTTATTTCCATAATATTGTATTATTTTTTGATTATTAGGTGATTGTTCATCTTCTACATCTGTGATGTTATCAAATAAGTAGAATCCATTGATATCTGTCCATGTTGGATTTGTTGTTCCTATTGGTTGGTGTGTTATCGGGTCATATAGGTTTAGTGTTATTTTTCTTCCTTCTAGTCCTTGTTGTGTTAATGGGTCTGATATTGTTCCTTCTAATCTTTCTTGCGCGTTTGTTATGTTTGTTAATAGAACTATTCCTGTACTTGTTAATGCTGCGGCTTTTATCGGATGTTTTAAAATCCATTCTAGAGTATCGTTCATAATTTACTCTACATTCTCGCATTTATAAATTTTACTATTTTGTAACCACTGTATAATGACTATTTTATAACGGTGCATATTCGATAACTATTAAAATGTTTTCCTCGGTTGTCACAGCTTGCCTCGCCTTTTCGGGGAACCACTTCGTGACAAAATTTTTTCCCTGGCTGTCACGAACCACTTCGTGACAGAATTTATTTAATTTCAATTCCAGCATATTCTGTATCAACAAATAAAACCGAATGATCACCACAAACATAATTACGAGCACTAGAATATTTATACTCTTCTGATTTCAAAACTAATCCTGCTTCCACAGGATTATTATGAATATAATGCAGCTTAGTCCAAAACATTTTTTCATTTCTGATAACTTCATCGTCAAATCTTTGCATCCATAATTTTCTTTTATGTTTAGGATAATTTTTACCTGCTTCAATAAAAACATTCATTAGGCTTTCGTCATTCCTCTCAATCTCTTCCATAATATCCCAAGCGGAAAACTTTTTTATATCCCGCATAATTTCAGAGATTGTTCCATATTGTCTATCAACTTCAACAATCCAATGAAAGTGCGAAGGCATAATTACAAAAGCTAGAATTTTAAACTGATATTTCTTTTGGTAATGAATAATGTTCTTTATCAAAATATCACAATAATTATCTTTTAAAAACACTCTTGTAAATTCAACAATTGTTGTTGTTACAAAGAAAATACTTTCATCGGTTAAATATAATCTACCTCTTCTTCCCATAGTCATTCAGTCACGAAGTGGTTCGTGACTGCCGTGTCTTTTTAATATTTATTTTATGAATCGTTTTTAATAACATTTTAATATAAATAAAACTATAAAGTCCCTTCCCTTAGGGAAGGGATTTAGGGATGGGCTAAGTAATCTTCCCAAATTTTAAACAACTGATAAGTTGCATAAATATCTTTAGAACAATAGACAGCTATATCTTTTATTCTTCCAGCTTCATAAAGTGTTTTTACTTCCATTCCGGAAATATCTTTTGATTTTGGTGATTCAATTCCAAACGCGTGGCAGTAAAAATCCAGATTAAACTTTCTTGTAGTGCTGTAAAAAGTAAACTGTTCAAGCAAATCAATATGCTCATCGCCGTAACGGTAAGCCATTAAGTTCTTGCTTGGTTTAACTTTTAACATCGCAGAACGCATCATTAAAAATGGGACATCGAAATTTCTTCCGTTAAATGTTATAAACTGATCAACATGCAATGCGACTTTCCAGAATGATTCCAACATTTCTTTTTCCGGCAATCCTTTGTAAAACACATTTGTGCTTTCAGAATTCCATTCTTCAGGTTTGTCAGATTCGTAATACACATAAGACTTTTCTTTTTCAACATCGTACATTCCTATTGCGATACATTTTGATGTGAAGGGATATAATGAAGTGTAACGAATTGCTTCGTCTTTCATTGCTTCTTTTTTGGCGGGATCAATTTCTTTGTCAGCATATTTCAGTAAATATTCGCGCTGGGTTTCGGACAGCGATTCAAAAGGATACGAACAAGTTTCGATATCAAAGATTAGTCTGCGCATTTTATCCTCCCAGTAATTTAATTAAGTGATTATAATCTAAATAACTAAACTCTCCATTGTCATTCCGAACTTGGTTCGGAATCTAATCGATTTTATTTAAAGATGCTGAAATAAATTCAGCATGACTTTTGACGATCACAGAACCTCAACTCCAGGTTCAAACTTCTTAATCTTTTCAATAAACTCATTTGTTAGTGGCGTTGATTTTCTTGTTTTTGGATCTACAAAAACTACCACCCCTTTTCCATCAACAATTACTTCTCCTGTTTTCATTCTTACGATTAAATGGTCATAACCAAAGGATGAATTTTTTATGTATGAAATTTTAGAAAATACATCAAGCTCATCATCATAGAATGAATGCCCCCGATAATTAATTTCATTTCTAACCATAAAGAATAATCTGCCATCAGAAAATATTCCACCTTCCGGCATTAAACCTGCCTCTTTAACATATTCAAGTCGTGCGTGTTCAAAATAATTTATATAAACTGCATTATTACAAACACCAAGCATATCAACTTCGTGAAATCGGACTTTAACTGTTGTCTTGTGAGTAAAATCTTTTATATCCATTAAGTAAAAACCTCATCAATTATATCAGCAGCTTTTTTAACTTCTTCAAAAGTAACATCCAGATGAGTAACTGCACGAATCAAATCTGCTTTACCAACCGAAAGCAGCAACTCTTTTTCTTTACATCTTTTTATTCCTTCTTCCACAGAAATATTTTTAGGATGAAACAATAAAATATTCGTTTGAACTGCTTTCATATCAATTTCAAGATTAGGGTTTGCATTAATTCTCTCGGCTAAAAATTTAGCTTTCTCGTGATCTTCCTTTAATCTTTCAATATTATTTTGAAGTGCATACAAACCAGCAGCCGCAAGAATGCCAACCTGTCTCATTCCCCCGCCCCAGGCTTTACGGACACGATAAGCCTCTTTGATAAAATCTTTTGTTCCTGCAATTAGAGAACCTACCGGCGCACCTAATCCTTTAGAAAGACAGCAGGAAACAGAATCAAAATGTGAAGCATATTCTTTTACAGAAATTCCTGTTGCAACTGAAGCATTCCATATTCTCGCACCATCAAGATGATAAAACAAATTATATTTTTTTGCTAGATGTTTTAATGAAATAATATTTTCAATCGGCCAGATTGTGCCACCGCCGCGATTGTGAGTATTTTCAACTTCTATAACTTTTGTACGCGGCATATAGTAAGCGGATTTTGGTCGGATTATTGATTCAACCTGCTCAGGAGTAAACACTCCGTACTTCCCTTCAATTGGGAAAAGTTGAATACCGCTCAATGCTGCCGGCGAACCTGATTCATAGTTAAAAATATGCGCATCACGTTCACAAATAACTTCATCACCGGGATTTGTTAAAACATTTAAGCAAATCTGGTTACCCATCACTCCGCTTGAAACAAATAGTGCAGCTTCCTTTCCAAGAAGTCCTGCCGCATATTTTTCAAGCTTATTTACAGTTGGATCTTCTTTAAAAACATCATCACCAACTTCAGCATTGTACATTGCTTTGCGCATTGCTTCTGATGGGCGTGTTACTGTGTCACTTCTTAGGTCTATCATATTTTTCTCCAGGTCATTGCGAGGAGAGAAACGACGAAGCAATCTTAAACGTTTTTGATTGCAGATCACTTCGCTCCGCTCGTGATGACATTATTCTTACAATTTAAACTTTTTCTTCATCCACAATAAAATGTTAATTCCAAAAATCCACAAAGAAAATGCGGATGATAAAACTGGAATAATCAGTGGATTTTTTGTGTAAAATGTTTTCTCTCCATTCAACGGGAC
This sequence comes from Ignavibacteriaceae bacterium, assembly GCA_044227615.1. GTDB lineage: Bacteria > Bacteroidota > Ignavibacteria > Ignavibacteriales > Ignavibacteriaceae > IGN3. Next base: position 86,694 of record JBGAWM010000004.1, on the reverse strand, counting down.
ATCAACAACAAGGTGTGTGCGAGTAAACATTTCAGTTTCAATTTCTGTAACACCAAACTTGTTTATCAAACAGCTTACTCCGCCATTAGCACAACGAACCACTGCTCTTCTGTTTTCAACAGCGCGCAGATTTGCAAATTCTTTATGCTGATATGGTCCGCTTAACTTTCCATACCAGCTATCATTTGTAAGTACTGTTAAAAACTGTGCACCACGATCAACAAAATAATTTGGAAAGGTTGGAAATACTGATTCGTAACAAACCAATCCACCAACTTTAATTGTGTCTTTATCATTTACAAATTTAAAAACTGTTGTGTCCTGTCCAATATTCCAGCCGCTGATGCCAACACCCCATTTTAATAAATCACCAAGAAACGGAAGCTGATCAACAAATGGCGTGTGTTCACCTAGCGGAACTAATTGCATTTTTCCGTATCGCTGAACTTCATTCCTATCTGGTTGAAAAAGTAAAATAGAATTGTAAGTGGCATAATGATACCTCCCGGCTTCATTATACTTTGCATTTCGTGGAGCTTCTTTGTCGTATACGATAAAATCAGGCATTCCGGTTAAGAGTGAGACATCGTTTTTCTTCAAGAAAGAATATATGGAATCAACTTCATCTTGGTAAGTACCTGATAAAAGGTAAACGGGTAAAGCGGTTTCAGGCCAAAGAATAATTTTCGCGCCTTCATCAACACATTTTTGCGAAAGACTAAAATAGTTATCAAGTATTTGGTCAAGTCCGCCGAGCTCCCATTTATTCCAGGGATCAATATTTGGCTGGATGATTCCAACTCTGATTTTTTTCTCATCATTATCTATGGAAGAGATTTTTACAAATCCATAAACAATAATTAAGATAAAAATCGATGCGGCTATTGAAAAATAAATCGATCCAACTTTTACATTCTCTTTAAAGGATTTGACTCCTTTAAAGATGAAAATGTTTATCCACAATACGATAAATGATAATCCAAATGCACCAACAATATCAGCAATTTGAATGAATGAAGTAAATTTTGCTAAGCCGTGACCAATCGTTAACCACGGAAATTTTAAATCTGTAAGAGTAAGAATATATTCACCAGTTACCCAGAAGAATGGGAATAAATAAAGTGATAAATCTTTTTTAAATACTTTTCTTGATACGTAAAAAAGAGTTGAATTGATAAGCATAACACACGGTAAGAAGAAAACTAATACAACGCCGCTTACCATTAAAAAAGGATCTGCTGCACTCTGCCAACTACCAACCCAGAAAACTGTTATTAAACTCATTATAAAAAATGTAAGATAAGAAGTAGCATTAACTTTAAGAAGTGTTTGTCTTTTTGTTACAACAAAAAAGTAAGGTACAAATGCTACAAATAAAAAAAGCGGAAATGGAAAAGGAAATGGCGTAAAGGAAATTCCAAAAAGAATTCCGGATACTATCAAAAGAAGTCTGTCATTTCTTCTTTCTTTTTTCTGTTCAAGCGTTAATTCTTCTTTTCTAAATAAAAATCTCAAGGTTTATTTTTTCTTTTTGTGATAAAGTATTTTTTAATAAAGAAAATAATTAAAATGCCAGTTATAATTAAAACAATATTACTGTATGTGTTCAAATACCTGTCTATAACATCGACATTTTTTCCAAAAGTAATACCGAGATATATTAAAAAGGAATTCCAAATAGCAGCGCTTATTAAGCTAAGTATAGTTGTTTTATTAACGTTTAATCGGCTCATACCCGCGAAGAAAGCAATAACGGCTCGGGTGCCAGGTAAAAATCTGTTTGCGACTATTAAATAAAACCCCCATTTTCTGAACGCATTTTCAACTTTCTCAAATGATTGAACATTTATAAATTTTATTTTCCCAGAGTGAATTAATCTTTTATCGAACTGCCAACCGATAATAAATGCTGTGAGAAAACCGAGTAAACTTCCCGCTGTAACAAAGAGAAAAGTCGGGATTAAATATAATGTGCCCGTTCCAACAAGTGAACCACCAATGGCTACTACAAGATCACTTGGTGAAGGTGGAAAAATATTTTCAATATATGCAAAGAAAAAAAGCGTAAGATAAATCCACAATGGAGTAAAGTCTGAGATTTGATTCAGTATCGATTCAAACATTCACATCTTTCTTAACAAGTAACACAGTAGCAAAGGATACCACACCTTCAGCTCTACCTACAAAACCAAGTTTTTCTGTGGTGGTTGCCTTGATGGAAATTTGTTCTATATCTGCATTTAGAATTTTTGAAATACGATTTCTTATCTGTTCAACGTATGGAGATATTTTGGGTTTTTCCATTGCAAGTACACAATCAAGATTGCCTAATTCGTATCCTTTAGAATTGATAATTTGATTTACCCGGTTTAGAAGTACAGTACTATCTGCATCTTTCCACCGCTCATCAGTATTGGGAAAATGAATTCCAATATCACCAAGCGCGAGTGCACCAAGCATTGCGTCGCAAATTGCGTGAAGAAGAACATCAGCATCGGAGTACCCTTCCAATCCTTTATCAAATGGAATTTCAACTCCACCGAGAATTAATTTTCTTCCTTCCACAAAAGCGTGAACATCAAAACCAAATCCCGTTCTAAAATTTAATTTCAATATCTAACCTCAAATCTTTTAAATTCATTTTTATTGTCGGACCATTCAACTGAACAATTTGTTACGTGTGATTTCATAGGTCCAATTTTTAATTGCTTGATAAATTCATTTATCAAACCAAAATCACCTTCAACTTCAGTAAGAACGTCTCCGGTAAAAAGATTCTGTGTATAGCCTTTTAGATTTAGATTATCGGCGTGTCGCATTACAAAATATCTATACCCAACACCCTGTACCAAACCGGAAACAATTATTTTTGCTCTTCTTAAGTCACTCATCTTTTACAGAAAATATTTCTGAAACAATCAGTCCAATAAAAATAAGCACACATCCAATTAAGCCAAAATTAGAAATTTTTTCACTGAGTAAAAAGTAAGCAAATACTGCTGCAAAAATCGGTTCGATAGAAAAAATAATTCCCGCTTTTGTTGGTGAAACTGTTTTTTGAAATTTAAGTTGTATCACTGTTGCAATTATTGATGCGAATATTGCAGTATAGATTATTGCAGTTGTAACAGCAGAATTAAAAGTAAATTTAACTGTTTCTAAAGATGAGATAGAAAAAATATACGACAAAATAAATCCGCCAACGCCGGTAATTAATAATTGAACAAATACCATTGGCAGATATTCATACTTCCTAGTGAACACATCAACATATACAACCTGAAAAGCAAAAAGCAGTGCACACAGTAAAGTTAGAAAATCACCAAAATTAAAATCCGAACCAAGTTGTTTAATAAACTCAAAAATATTTTCGCCTTTGCTGGATAGCATTATCAATCCAAACAAAACTATTAAAACACTAAATACATTAAACCATTTTGGTTTTCGTTTTTCGATTATCAATTGCAAGATTGGTATAAAGACTACAAATGTGCCGGTAATAAATCCGGACTTGGTTGCTGTGGTAAGATTAAGACCGAATGTTTGTGCTGCAAAACCTGAGAAGTAAAATATTCCAAGAATCGACCCTGCAACTAGGGTTTGCCTGTCTGTCTTTTTCAAAGATGAATAAACAAAAGGCAGAAATATTATGGCGGCAATACTAAATCGTAATGCAAGAAACAACATAGGTGAAATATCTGTGAGGGCATTTTTAATAAGTGCGAAGGTACCGCCCCAGATTAGAGTATTAAAAAGAAGTGCAAATTCACCAATATATTTTTTCATTAAAAGTAAATAAAAAAAGATGACATCTTACTGAAAGATGTCACCTATAATTTCTAAATAAATTTTGAATTATTCTTTATCCTTGCTTCGAACATATCCAAATGACTTTAACATATTAAGATTTGACCGCCATTTTTCTCTTACCTTAACTCGCAATTCAAGGTAAACTTCACGATCTAAAAAATCCTCAATAGATTTACGTGATTTTTCACCAAGCTCTTTAATTGCCCTGCCTGCTTTACCAATAATTATTGGTTTCTGACTTTCTCTTTCCACGACAATTTCTGCACTGATAAAATCTTTGGAGTGCTCTCGTTCTTTAAACTCAGCTATCAAAACCTCACAGCTGTACGGAACTTCATCTTCGTAAAGTTCAAATAATTTTTCACGGATAATTTCAGTAACAAAAAATCTTTCTGATTCTTCAGAAACAATATCATCCGGATAGAACTTTGCCCCTTCCGGCAAACAATCTACTATATCGTTTAATAATCTTTCAAGATTAAATTTAAGATTTGCAGAAACAGGAATAACTGATTTAAAGATATTCAGTTTTTCAAATCTCTCAATTAAAGCAAGTGCCTGCTCTTGAGAAATTGTATCTATCTTATTAAGCACAAGTATTTTTGGATTAGTTTTTTCCTGAATTACTTTCTGAATGTATTCATTCTCTTCCGACCCTTTGAAAGATTGTTCAGAACTTACATCATAAATAATAACAAATACATCTGCATCTTTAACAGATAGATCAATATCATCCATCATTTTTTCTTGCAGCAGATATGCAGGTTTTAAAATTCCCGGTGTATCAAGAAATACTATTTGATAATTTTCTTCAGATAATATTCCAAGTATTCTTTTACGAGTTGTTTGTGGTTTTGAAGTTGTGATTGAAATTTTTTGTCCAAGTAAAGCATTCATAAGAGTTGATTTACCAACATTTGGCAATCCAATAATAGCAGCGTAACCGGCTTTTGTATTCATTCTTGTCTTTTATTTTTTAATGATATACAAATATACGAAATGGACAGGCAATTTAAGGCAGATTTACTATGAGAAACTCAATGTCATCTTTTGCGAGGTCGAAGGATGACCTTAATTTTATAAAAGTGTAGTTACACTTCGCCTTCGCTTAGTGTGAAAATATGTTAATTGGAAATTTTAGCAGATCAAAATAATTTAGTGGCTAAATTTCTTTTTAGAATGTTTCTGATAATCATAAAGAAAGTAGCCTGAAACTAACATAATAAAAGATAAAACTGAGCCAAATATTGATAGATTTTTCTTCCCGAATAAAGCTGAGAAATAATCTCCAATTGTATTTGAATATGTTGTTATTGTTTCATTAGAACTATTTAAGTGGATTGTGTTGATTGTCTGAGAAAATATGTATCCAACTATTCCTAAAATTATAATACCTAAAAATGATAAGACTATTAACATAAATCTTTTCTGCTGAGATTCTATAATGCTGTGTTTAGAAATTTTATTCATTACCAGTTTGCTAAATTCCATTGAAGGTGATTCTGATTTAATATCCTTTAAAAGCAAATGAACCTTTAATAAAAATTCATATCTTTTTTTAATATCGGGTAAATTTTCAATTGCATTATGTACGATTTTATTTTCATCAATACTGAGTTCTTTATCAATAAATCTATTTAATAAATCATCATTAATATTTTTCATAAAATTTCCTGTACTAAATTTCTTTTTTCAATTATCTCTCGTAAAAGATTACGCGATCTATGTAAAATGACTTTTACATTAGCAACAGAAATCTTCAGTACATCGCTTATTTCTTCCGTGCTAAATTCTTCAAGATAAAACATTGTTACGACCGCAGCATTTTTAGGCGGAAGTTCATTAATGATTTTTTTTATTAATATTGTATTATCCTCTTTAATAAAATCATCCGCTAAAAACTTACTTTCAAGTTGAGGTAAATCATCTACGGAACTCATTTCAGATTCAATTTTTCTTTTTGCATTGGATATTTTTGTCAATGCTGAATTATAAACTATTCTATAAAACCAAGTTGAAAACTTTGATTCAAATTTAAAAGCATTCAAATTGTTATAGGCTTTTAAAAAGCAATCCATTAAAACTTCTTCGGCATCAAAATCATTTTTTAACATTCGTTTAAGCATAGTAAATGCTTTATTCTTATAGCGATCAATAAGAACAGCATAATCCGCTTGATTACCTTTCTTTACGGATTCAATAATTTCAACATCGGTAAGGTTTCTCATTATCATAATAGACTAATTTATCTTACTAATGGTTACAAATATCTATGCTCGGCAGAAATTTAATTTGAAATATTTATAGAATCAATTTGTAACCTAAATTTTAAGTCCTTAGTCAAATGTTATAGAAGTACGAATAAATTGAATTTAAAATAAAAGGAGAACTAAAATGCCAGAAGTTATCGCCGTATTTATTCCAATAATAGTTACGCTAGTAATTGGAGTTGTATTGATTGTTCATTTCTATCTGCATTCAAAAGAAAAGCAAATGCTTATTGAAAAAGGTCTATCTACCGAAGAAATTAAACAATTCTTCCAGGAGAAAAGAGATGGCTTTTGGCTGATGAGGATCGGTATTATATCAATTTTCTTTGGTCTAGGGCTTGGGTTTGGTTTGATGATGCAAGATTCTACAATAAAAGATTTTTGGGTTCCACTCTCTTTATTCGTTGGCACTGGAATAGGATTTGTGCTTGCAAATATTTTACCAGATAAGATGAAAAAGAAAAATAATTAATCTGGTAGAACTATTAGTAAAATATTCAATTAATATCGAATATTGAACAAGGAATCTTGAAGGATGAATATTTTACTTCTAAATTCAGAATTCCTTGTTCGTTATTCTTAAATCTGCTCTTAGCTTATTCCTGAGCTTCCAACCACCGTTCGGCATCTAATGCAGCCATGCAGCCTGTACCGGCAGCGGTAACCGCTTGTCGATAGGTATGATCAGCAACATCGCCAGCTGCAAAAACACCTTCAATATTTGTATAAGTGGAACCGGGCTTTGTAACTAAATAACCCGTTTCATCCATATCAAGAAATCCTTTAAATAATTTTGTATTCGGTTGATGTCCGATCCCAAGAAACATTCCATCAGCCTTAAATTCCGTTGTTGATCCATCTTTTGTATCTTGAAGAATAACTCCGGTCATACTTTTCTTCCCATTTTCCTCTACACCAACAACTTCTTTTATGACTTTGTTTGTTAAGAATTTAATCTTTGGATTTCTCTGTGCGCGTTCAGTCATAATTTTAGATGCACGAAACTCATCTCTTCTGTGAACGATTGTAACTTCACTTGCAAATTTAGTTAAGAAGTTTGCTTCTTCCATTGCAGTATCACCGCCGCCAACAACTATTACTTTTAATCCTTTAAAGAAAAATCCATCACAAGTTGCACATGCAGAAACACCATAACCCATATACTTACTTTCACTTTCAATCCCAAGTAATTTTGCAGAAGCACCGGTTGATATGATTATTGAATCTGCCGTATAACTTTCATCATATGATTTTACTTTAAATGGGCGACTTGAAAAATCAACTTCAGTAATTTCTTTGTAGAATGATTGAGCACCAAATCTTTGTGCTTGTTTACGCATAACATCCATTAACGCGGGACCATCAATTCCGTGTTCAAATCCAGGATAGTTTTCAACTTCTGTGGTAATCGTTAACTGCCCGCCCGGCTGCATTCCTTCAAATATTACAGGCTCTAAGTTTGCACGACCCGTGTATATTGCAGCAGTTAAGCCTGCAGGTCCGGATCCAATAATTAAAACTTTAAAATGATTTTTTTGATTTGCTTGTTCAGACATTTTTTCTCCAAAACTGATTATGTGCAAAGATTTATTTATTTGTACTTGTAAGATTCAGATAAGTTGGTGAAGATTCAAGACGTGCGATTGTTCAATCAAACAAGAACCTTGCATTTCTTTGTAAACCTTTAAGTTTTGTACGCTTTATTGGACTTTCGGCAAATCGTTCTTTAAATGTTTGATCATCTAATTTTATCACTTCATCATAAGTTAATTGTTTATCGATTGGATGAAATTCTTTTATCCAGGTCTGTTGAGAAAACTTCTGATTCCATGGACACACATCCTGACAAATATCACAACCAAAAATCCAGTTATCAAACTTACCTTTTAGCTCAACAGGAATCTCATCTTTGTTTTCAATTGTCTGAAATGAAATACACTTATTCGCATCAACAACATATTCCTGAACAATTGCTTTTGTTGGGCAAGCATCAATGCAAGCTGTGCAGGTTCCGCAGTGATCAGTTATAATTGCTGAATAATCAAACTCATAATTTGTAATTAATGTTGCGATGAAAAACCAGCTTCCATAATCTGGATTAATTATATTAGTATGTTTTCCCATCCATCCAATTCCTGCGCGAACTGCCCAAACTTTATCCATAACGGGCCCAGTATCGACATAAGATAAAGATTCAAATTCAGGTTCAATATCTTTTAATATTGTTTCAAACTCATCCAGTTTTTGCCAGATGATTAAGTGATAATCTTTTCCCCACGCATAACGCGAAACCTTGCCAATATTTTTTTCATTAGAATAATTTTCTGATGTGTAATAATTAAGGGCTAAGGAGATAACACTTTTTGCATTTGGAAGAATCTCCTTTACATTTTTTCTTTTATGAAGATTTTTCTCCATATATCCCATAGAAGCATGATAACCTGTATCCAGCCATTTCTTAAGTTTTTTAGTTTCTTCTTCAAGCAAATCCGCTTTGGCAAAACCGACAAGATCAAATCCTAGCTGCTTTGCTTTTTCGATTACTATTTGATTGGTTAGTTTTGGCATTCAATTTATTCAAATGTTAAAAACACTTTTAATTATAGAATTGGTAACATAATTGTCATTTCGATGGCAATGCCAGAGAAATCTTTTTCGTTGTATAATTGAGAGATTTCTCAGTCTCCCAAAGGGATGCCTATGGCAGAAGCATCCTTCGAAATGACCTCTTTAAATTTTACTAAAATAAAAATGTCATGTTAATTAGTATTCATTGTAACGATGAAATTTTAAATTTCTCACCACTTTAATTCTTTTGCTTTTATAATCGCAAACACTTCATCATTAATAATTTTAACCGGATAGGAATCCAATCCCCTTGCCCCAGTTGGTTGTTTACCAGTTTTCAGATTAAACATCCAGCCATGAGCCGGACAAACGACGCAGCCATCTTCAATTATACCATCATAAATTATTGTTGTGTGTTGATGTGGGCATACATTACCTACTATAAAAATTTCATCATTAACTTTAAATACTGCAATATCAACAACTCGTCCTGACCCATCGGGATCATTTACTAAAAATCTTTTTCCCACGTTGTCTTTAAGATCTGATAACCTACAAATTCTTGTATAAGAATCTTCCATCATTCTAAATCCAAAAAAGTTTTATCCTGAATAATTCCTTTTTCTGAGTGTTTAACTGTTGCAGCAGCAAACTGCGGATCGTGACCAAAATACAAATACCAGTTTTCATCGGCGGCAAGCTGTAAATATTTTTTCTTTTCCTGCACTGTAATCATTGGCTGCAAATCATAACCCATCACATAAGGTATTCTAATTTGTGAAGCGAATGGCATTAAATCAGCACAATATAAAACTGTATTGGAGGAGTCGGAAATTTTGATCATCTGCTGTGCAAATGTGTGACCATTAATTATTCGAAAGGAAATATTTTCATCAAAATTAATTTCACCATCAATAAGATTTAAAACACCTTCTTTAACCAGCGGTTCAAAATTTTCTTTGATGTAACTTCCTTTATCCCTATCGGAAGGATTTAATGCCCATTCAAAATTTTTCTTTTGAACAAAATATCTTGCGTTAGGAAATGCGGGAATAAGTTTTCCATTAACCTCTTTTGTAGAACCCCCGGTGTGATCAAAATGAAGATGTGTTAAAAGAACATCAGTAATCTCACCAGCCTTTACTCCGTTTAGTTCAAGAGTTTGTTCAAGTTCAATAGTCGGATCGATTCGATAAATATTTCTGGATTTTTCATCCCACTTATTTCCCATGCCTGTATCAATAAGAATTTTTTTGTCATCACTTATAAGTAATAAATTTCTTGTGGATAGAGTAACTCTATTTAATTCATCAGCAGGATTTGTTTTTACCCAGAGTGGTTTCGGAATTATACCAAACATTGCTCCGCCATCTAAAGCAATATAACCGGATAGTATAGTTTTTAATTTGTATTTGCCAATTTGCATATTAAATAAAAATAGATTTTGATGTTTGAAATTAAAGAAGAATGCAAAGAGTTGGAAATGTAATTATGCAATGCAGAAGAGAATTCGATAATAACTAAAAACTAAAAAGAGACTGTCTCATAAAGCCAATTTTGTCAACCTGTTCGCCGCGGTGAAATAATTCAGGTTCTAATATTCATTAAAAATCAAATCATTAGATTCCGAAATAAACCTGTCTGCCGACAGGCAGGTTCAGAATGACTGTTTAGAGACAGCCTCTTAATAAAAACCTATCTTCCAATTCCGTCTAAATATTCTTTTTTCTTTAACAAAGTATCAACATCTTCAACGTGGTTGGGATCAGGAACGCAGCAATCAACAGGACAAACAGCGGCACATTGCGGTTCGTCGTGAAATCCTTTACACTCCGTACATTTATCCGGAACAATGTAAAAGAAATCAGTTGAATAAAATCCACTTGCGCCAGAAGGAGCAGCATCGCCACTTCCATAATGAGCGCCAGCTAATTCCCAGTCAACTCCGCCTTCATAAATAGCAGTATTCGGGCATTCAGGCTCGCAGGCTCCGCAATTGATACATTCCTCGGTTATTCTTATTGACATAATTTTTTCTCCTTAATATTAACAGAATGAGTAAATAAATTCTAAACTTGTATGCTATTTATGAAAAGTCGGGCTATTCTTCAAGGTACAATTTAAAATGTTTAGTTTTTAGCAATAATTACCAGCTTCCACTTGCACCACCACCGCCAAAAGAACCGCCTCCTCCGCTAAATCCACCGCCGCCGCTCCAGCCAGAACTTCCGCCCCAGCTGCTGCTTCCGCTGGACCAGCCGCCGGAATGTGTACCAGTTCTGTAAACACCACCGGGAACAAACGGACCCCCTCTGCTTATAAATACCCAAATTAAAAAGATAATTATTACAATAATAGAAATTGGAAATCCATCATCTTCATCTGCCTCAACGGATTTATATTCTCCGCCAATCGCAGAAATGATTGCGTTAATTCCTTCACTAATTCCTGCATAATAATCATCATTTCTGAAATTTGGTCTGATAACATTTCGAATAATTGAACTTGCAATTGCATCCGGCACAGCCCCTTCTAAACCATAGCCGACTTCAATTCTTAATTCTCTATCATCTTTTGCAATGAGTAATAAAATTCCGTTATCATTTTTCTCTGTTCCGATTTTATTTTTTGTTGCTGTTTCTTCGGCAAGCATTTCAATAGGATATCCTTCCAGAGAAGGAATCATTAAAACGAGAACCTGATTTGAAGTGGTATCCTGGTAAGTTTTTAATCTTCTATTTAACTCGCTTAATTCTGATTGATTTAACGTATTAGTTAAATCAGTAGCCCACATTTTCAGTTTTGGAATTTGCGGCTGCGAAAATATGGACGAAATAAAGATCAGAAAAAATATAAACAGATATTTCATTCTTAAAATTCTACTTTAGGGGGCGTATCTGAACCTTGAATAGCTTTAAAGTATTGTTTCTCACCAAATCCAAACATCCCGGCAAGCATTGATGCAGGAAATCTCTTTATCGTTGTATTATAGGACTGAACAACTTCGTTAAACTTTTTGCGTTCGACAGAAATTCTATTCTCTGTTCCTTCCAATTGTGCTTGAAGCTGTAAAAAGTTTTCATTGGCTTTTAATTGCGGATAATTTTCTACAGTTACTAATAATCTAGATAAAGCACCGCTTAACTCACCTTGCAGTGCTTGAAACTTAGCAAATGCTTGTGGATCATTAAGAAGTTCCGGTGTGATATTAAATTGACTAACTCTTGCGCGAGCTTCAGTAACTTTAGTTAATACTTCTTTTTCAAAATCCGCATAACCTTTAACTGTGTTAACAAGGTTTGGAATTAAATCTGCTCTTCTCTGATATTGATTTTCTACTTGCGACCATTGTTTGATTACCTCCTGGTCGAGCGAAACCATATTGTTGTATGAACTTACTCCCCAGGCAACAAGCATTCCTACGGCTAAAAGTACCACAACACCAATGGCACAGCCTATCATCATTCCTTTGTTTTTCATTATAACTCCTTAAAATTTCTTAAAGAAAATTTTGATTTAACAGGATATTTAGATTTTAAGAATTCTTCGGTAAAAATATAATACTTAATAGAAGTAAATGCACGCTATAGAATAATAGTTTTTTTAGGGTCTTTCGCTTTTGCAATGATATTGTAAATAGTCCAAGGCCTTGTTAGATATTTCTAGATTTTTTTGAACTGCAAATTTTTCAGCATTCTGGATATTACCTGAGTAAAATCTTAGCCACAAAAAATTACCAATGACTATTGCATCAAATATTCGATCTTCTGCAAAAGCATTGATGGTTAAGTACCCAAATAGAATATTCCATCCCAGTGAAAGCGCTCCGCTAATGTATTCACCTGTATAAAATTGTCCAAAGCCGGGAATTAAATAGGAACTGTATTTAGCAAAATCCACTGAATAGTGTTCATCCTCCACAAACTTACACTGCCTGGCTAAAGCGGTATCCAGATTATCTTCATTAAAGATTTGATAAGCTTTTCCCCATTCATCAGAAAAGATATAATTCCACCCAATCCAATATTTAATTTCTTTTTCTTTTAACATAAATCGTGTATCGAGTAATAATTCATTAAGAATTTTTTCCGCTTGCTTATTCGTTCGGCGTAAAATATTTGAGCGCGCATTTAATGTTTTAGCGGTAAAATATTCCTCATCACTAACAGCCTTCATTTCAGAAAACACAAAATATTTTATTGATTCATAATATTTTGCACCGGCTTTGTATGATTTTCCAATCAACAGATTTGATTGAAATGAATAAACGTTTTCTGTATCAAAAAACTGCAATCGTTTAAATTCTGTTATTGCCTCAAAGTACCTCTCTTGATCATAAAGTTGATTTGCAAAATCAAACTGCTGCTTAAGTGTGCTTTGACCAAACACATTTGAGATGAGCACAATTAATAAAAGAGATATATTTTTATTTGCAGAAGTCATACGTCGGTGTAAAATAATTTTTCTCTTCCAGAAATAATTTAACTCCTTCATCAAACTCAAAGTTTACTTTTGCATTAAATATTTGTGCGGATGCAACAGAGCCATAAATATTTCCCGCATAAAATCCTGCACCCAGGGCAGTAAATATCCAGGCACGTGTTTGATGATCGTGTTCAAAGTTTGTGTAAGCCAGATATGCAAATAATCCTGTCAAAATAAACGCTGTTATTCCATCACCATATTCCTTTGTATATATTTTTCCTGCACCAGGAATGATTCCGGAAAGAATTCCCGCAAATACTTCGCTTTTGTAAGGTGGATTTTTTTTCAAATCGTAGAAACTGGAGGCGACAATTTTCTCATCTCTCTCAAAAGGTACTAAGAATTTTTCTTTTTCGGGCAGATCAGTTCTGACTAACAAAAGTGAAGCGTTTTTTAATCTATAAGCATTGTTACTATAAATCGATTCGGAGTTTATCAGCATGTCTGCATATAAAAAATAACTTGAATCAATCTTTTGTAAATAAAGTGATTTAAGCATTTCAATTTTACTTTGCTCATAAAATGAAGATGTTTTATTTATTGAACTAAATTTTAGATACGCATTGCTTTGGTCGTTCATTGCAGAATATGCCAAAGCTATCTTAAAATTGATAGAATCATTATCAATCAATTTTAAATATTTTTCATATTCATCAATCGCACGCAGATAATCTTTGTCGCAGAAAAGAAAATCAGCAAAGAGTTTTATGTTTTGCGGCGATTGAAAATCAATCTGTTGAGGAAGGACTGATGTGAAAAGGATAAATATTATACTAACTACTTTAATAAAAGGGGTTTGTCTCGAAAGTCGAACTCTAGGTGTCATTCCCGTGAAAACGGGAATCCAATTTCCTTTTAATAGCATAGATTTCCACTTTCGTGGGAATGACAATCGAATATTTTTTATTTTTAAAACAGCCGCAACAATGTGTGCAAAATAATTCATTCTTCTAAAAATGTGTTGGCAGGAATGAATTTTATTTTTTTCTCATCAAGCGTATATAGTGATACAGGATCATATAAATGATTCTTACCAAATCTTGGATAATGTCCGTGTCTTCCAAAAACATTTGTGTCTCTTGTAAACCGATCAAAAAACATCAATGTCCCCTGAAGTATATTTGTTTCTTTAATTGACTGAGCCAGAAAACTTGAGCACGAAGGATTAAAAGGGCAATTAGCTCCATCAACATCCGAAATAAAAAACCAATAGGTATTAATTATAGGTTTAACGATTATATCACTTGCTGATTCGATCTTTAAATCATATTCTCGTTCAAGATATGCGTCCTGCATGTGATAAGATGGGTCAGATTTTTTCCATCTAACCCAATCTGTTTGGGAATAATTTACAATCTGATAAATGAAAAGAAACAGTAAAAAAAATTTTCTATTTATTATCAAGTAGTGATCTCGCAATTACTATTTTCTGAATTTCAGAAGTACCTTCATAAATCTCAGTTATCTTTGAATCACGCAGATAACGCTCCACCGAATACTCACGGACATAACCGTAACCGCCGTGGATCTGAACTGCATCAAGTGCATTTTGTACCGCTACTTTTGAGGCATAAAGTTTTGCCATTGCTCCTTCTTTAATGTAGGGTTTGCCAGCATCCTTTAAAGCTGCTGCTTGTAGAGTTAATAATTTAGCTGCATCTACTTTTACTGCCATATCAGATAGCATAAACTGAACTGCTTGAAAATTTGAAATTGTTTGACCAAAAGCTTTTCTTTCTTTTGCATATTTAACAGCAGCATCCAATGATGCTTCTGCAATACCAACAGCTTGTGCAGCAATTCCAATTCTTCCGCCGTTGAGTGTGTTCATCGCAAAATTAAACCCTTTGCCTTCTTCCCAAACAAGATTTTCTTTGGGAACTTTGCAATTCTGGAATGTAAGTGAGCAAGTATCAGAACTTCTAATTCCCATTTTATCTTCTTTTACACCGTGATCAAATCCTGGTGTACCTTTTTCAACAAGAAAAGTTGAAATACCTTTGTGTCCAAGTTCTTTATTTGTAGTTGCCATAACTAAAACATAATCGGCAGATGTTCCGTTAGTTATCCAGTTCTTAATTCCATTTAAACTAAAACCATCACCATCTTTATCAGCAGTTGTTTTTTGTTTTGTTGCATCGCTGCCCGCTTCTGGTTCTGATAAAGCAAATGCACCAAGTTTTTCACCTTTAGCAAGAGGCACAAGATATTTTTGCTTTATAAAATCCGATCCATACTTCTCAAGTCCATAGCACACCAAAGAATTATTAACCGACATTATCACGCCAAGACTTGCATCAACTTTAGAAATTTCAATCATAGCAAGAACATAACTTATTGTATCTAACCCGGCGCCTCCATAATCAGGAGAAACCATCATACCCATAAAACCAAGTTCACCCATTTTTTTTACGATCTCTGCTGGAAACTCTGCCGATTTATCTCGTTGAATAGCAGAGGGTGCAATTTCATTCAATGCAAAATCTTTTGCGGATTCCTGGATCATTAAATGTTCTTCAGTGAATTCAAAATTCATTTTATTCCCTTTTTTAATTTTGATAAAAACCTGTTAATTTTAACCCGATTGATTTAAGGGTTTAATTTATATCAAAAATACGAGAATAATTCGTATGTATCAATCAGGGGACTATTGTTAATATGCTTATAAAAAAATTTCAAAATCTTGAGCAGTGATAATATAATGAGTGAACAAGGCATAACTGAGGAATCTGTTGCCAAAACAATGCTTAAGGGTCTAACCCTTAAAGAATTAAGAGATTTCTTTACTGTTGCGGATGAAAAAAGATTTAGAGGTGACCAGGTTTTTGAATGGATTTATGGACACATGGCTGAAAGTTTTGATGAAATGTCCACTCTCCCAAACTACCTTAGAAAAAAACTAAACCTTTACTGCGAACTTAATACGCTTACTTTATTTTCTTCAGAACAATCCCAAAGAACGGGAACAAAAAAATATTTATTTAAAACTCATGATAACCTGGTTGTGGAGTCTGTTGTTATACCTGATCCCAAAAGAATTACATTGTGCATCTCAACACAAGTTGGATGTCCTTTAGATTGCCAGTTCTGTGCAACAGGTTTAATGGGATATAAAAGAAATCTTTCATCGGCTGAGATTCTTGATCAGTTTTTAATGGTATCTCGCGATTACGGCAAAAACAAGATTTCTAATATTGTTTATATGGGTATGGGCGAACCGCTTCTTAATTATGCAAATACACTAAAAACTCTGCAGATATTTGCCGAAGAAAAAACAAAAGATATTAGCTTAAGACGAATAACAGTTTCAACGGCGGGAATAGCTCCCAAAATTGTTGAGCTTGCTGACAGCGGATTAAAAGTAAAGCTTGCTCTTTCACTTCATTCAATGTTTGAAGAGACACGAACTAAAATTATGCCTATAAATAAAAAATATCCTTTGGCAGAAAACCTAGAGGCAATACGATATTATGCAAAACAAACTGATACACGAATTACTTTTGAATATGTAATGTTAAAGGATATTAATGATAGATCAGATGATCTTAGTGCATTAATTAGATTGTGTAAATCGATACCAAGTAAAATAAATGTAATCCCTTTTAATTCTATTGCTCATATGAATCCAACTGGATTTGCAAGAGAACTTGAGCCATCACAAAAATTCAGGATTGATGAATTTGTAAAGACTCTTAGAGAAAAAGAAATTACTGTTATGGTAAGATTTACACAAGGCGATGATATTGCAGCTGCTTGCGGACAACTGGCTTATAAGAACCTCTCCCAAACCCTCTCCTCCGATAGGAGTGCTTCGGACCAAGGAGAGGGAGAATAGAATGCGAAAACTAACACACGATGAAATTTCGAAGAACAGAAGTTCATTAGATAATATTCATAGCGTCACAAAACTTCCTGTTACAGTTCTACTAAACTCTATTAGAAGTTCATACAATGTTGGTTCAATATTCAGAACTTCAGATGGGGCTATGATTGAAAAACTGATCCTATGCGGCTATACACCGCATCCACCGATTGATGAAAATAACAAAGGCAATAAAGATGTTTTAAAAACTGCACTCGGCTCAACACAAAGTGTTAAGTGGGAGTATATGAAAAATCCGATTGAGGCAATAAAAGATTTAAAATCCAAGGGAATCAAAATTTGTGCTCTCGAGTTAACAGAAAACAGCAAGCCTTATTCTGATTCATCATTGTATAAATTTCCTCTATGCCTGGTTGTAGGAAATGAAATAACAGGAGTCTCTCAGGATGTGTTAGATTTGTGTGATTACTCAATTGAGATTCCACAATACGGAATTAAACAGTCTTTGAATGTTGCAGTTGCTTATGGAATTGCAATTTTTGAGCTGAGAAAAATATTTGATGAGAGAGATTAAAATTACATCGCCGCTGTAAAAAACTCTTCCCCATTCTCCTTTGTGTGAATCATCAACAAATTTGCTCTTAACATTTTTACTAAAGTTCTTGATGCTCTTCTTTCAGAAATGTTAACAATATTACTTAGCTCTTTTACACTTATTCGTTCAACTTTTGAGAGATATTCAAAAACTGTTTTTTCAGTTGGACCAAGAACATATTTTTTTAAAGCAATCTGATTTGATTGAGTACGAAGTATTCTAATCATTTCTTTACTTGCCTGAACACTTTTATCATTTACTCGTATTGTAACAATGGCATTTGTAATATCAAGCTCAGGTTGATAATCCTGAATACGATGAGGTTTTTTATTTGATTCAGGAACTTTTACAATTACAATTTCTTTGCTTTCAATTTCTCTATATTCAATAGAATACTCGAGCGGTGGTTCGCAGTAATTTAATGCAGCATCTTTAACTAATTCAGTGGTTTCCTTTTCGCTTTCAACTCCAACTATTTTTTTATCATCATCAATTCCAAATAAAACATAACCGCCTTTTGTGTTTGCAAATGCAATCATTTCACGGGCGATTTTATCGTGAGTTGAAAATTTTCTTTTAAACTCAACTTGAATATTCTCACCTTCTTCAATGAGATCTAATAATTCTCTGTACCGCATAATGGAAGAAAATAAATTTAATCTTTTTAGATTAGTTGAAATGTCTGCGTGGATCCCAAAGAGGCTCAAGTTTTTTCTTCGGAGTAGTACCAGCCGTTTTTTTCGGATCAACTACTTGACCAGTTATAATAACACCAGCCTCTTCATCAATTTTTGTATCCTTTTCAACTCCCCCAAAGACTTCATCAATTACTTTTTCAGAATCATCCACTGTATTTACCGCAACAATTGTCGAATCAGATTGTTTTGCAACAAAAGCATTTAAACTATCCTGAATCGCTTTTTGTCGTCTTACTTTTTCTTGTTTGTAAAAAGTAATTTTGGGCGAAACTTTTTTTACATAAGGCGTTGTAGGATATTTTGCTATCAAAGTATCATAAACAGAAACCGCAGAATCCACTAAAAATAAATTATCTTCAAGCACCCAGGCAGTGGCATATAAGGCTTTTGGTGCCAGCGGTGATTTTGGATATCCTTTATATATACCCCAAAACCTATCAATAGATTCTGAATACTTACCATCAAGCATGTAAGTTTCAGCCGAAGCATATAATTCACTTGCAGGATCATAATTCAGATTAATCAGAGGCAAACTCAATTTATTTGCTGCAGCGTTAACAATACTTTTGTCTTTGTAATTATCATAAATAATTTGAAACAAGCTGTCTGCTTTAGCTTGTTCGTTGATTGTTAAATAGTAACTACCCATAGCATAAAGCGTATTTGGATAATAAACAGTCGAGGAATAGTTTTCCAGATTCTCCTTGTAAAGAGAAAAGGCGGAATCCGGCACATTCAAATCGGTTAAAAACAGGTTACCCAACTCCAGATTATTTTTAGAAATTATCGTCTTCGCTGAATCTATTGATATTGATAATTTTTTTGGCGGCTTACCTTTAAAATTAAGAGTATCAGTTTTTAGCTGACCTGAATTTTTTAGAGTCATTAATTGTTTGTTCTTTAATTCATTTTCAGCTTCAATTCTTTTCTGTTTTCTAAACTCAAACAGTTTCTTTTCCAAACCTACAGTATCAAACGAAGATACTTCACCAATTCTTATCAAACTATCCACCTTAACTAAACTATCTTTAACAAAAATAGAATCTTTTATAAAAGATGAATCAATCTTTGTAGTGGTAGTATCAACACCAACTCCTTTCCAAATTTCCTGTAGTTCCTTTTGAGCAAGAAACTCATCAAGTATTTTTAAAGAGTCAGCAAGATATTCAGTTGAATCTTTTTTAAATATTTCAGGATTCTGAGAATAATAAAGCTGTTTGTTAAATCGATTAATAGTACCCCTAAGCTTAGAATATTTTATAAACAATTGATTATAACTTTTTGATTTATCGAGATATTCTTTTGGAGGATTAGAAGCAGAAGCCTTTGAAAAATAATAACCTGCACTATCATAATTTAAAAACTTTGTTCTGTATAACTCGCCTATTTCAAACTTTGATGCAGAAGCAAATGGTGTATTTTTATAAGTAGAATCAACAATTCGAAATTGGTCTAAAGCACTATTATACTCGCCGAGTTCAACTAGTGTTTTTCCAATCTCAAAATCGATTTCATTAAAAGAAGCTAAATATTTGTCTTCACTTCGGATATCCTCAAATACTTCTAATGCATCTTTAGTTCTGCCGCCGGTACGAAGTGCTTTTGCATATTTTATGGTGGCTATAATCTGAAGATCAAAATCAGGCGAGTTATCAAATACTTTTTCATATGCAGAAATAGCATTATCATTTTCTTCCATTATTGTATAAAGATTGCCTAACTCATAATATATCTGGGCACGAGTTAAATCATCATCATAAACATCTGCAAATTCATTGGCAAGATTAATTGCTGCCACATAATCTTTTTCCCTTATCCTATATTTTATTTCCTGAACGTAAGATTCCTTTACAATTTCATCATAACCTTCATCAATAGCCTTAGCACGAATCTCTTCAATCAGGCTTAGGGCTTTTGTATTTTCTTTCAACTCAAAAGAATTTCTTGCAATCCATAATTTAGCTTCAGTGATCACTTCATCGTCATCAAAATCAGTTGCAAGAAGTTCTTCAAATTTTCTTTTAGATTTTTGATAATTGTTCTGATAATAAAATGATTTACCAAGCATTATCAATGCTTCATCAACATAAGCAGATCTTGAATAAAATTGCAGCAACTTGGAACATTTTTCAACAACTTTAACTAATGCAGCTTTAGCATTCCCCGGTACTACTAAAGGCTCATTTGAAAAAATGTCGCGTTTTTGTGCGAGTATTTCCGTCTCGGCATCTTCATATAGGACTTGGGTATTATAATAAAGATTGAAGTAGGTAGTAAAGTTTTCCCAAACAGAACAGCCGCCTGTAATAAGCACAAGAGAAAATAATACTAAAAGCTTAAAGTTTTTTTTTCTGGAAATCATAGTTTAAGCTATTAAACCTTATGAAAAAGAAAAAGGCATTTTTTTTCTACAAAGCCTGAGAGCCGGATTCTTCAGTTCTAATTCTTATTACATCCTGTACATCAGTAATAAATATTTTACCATCGCCAACCTGTCCTGTTTTAGCTGTGCGAAGTATTGCGTCAATTACTTTATCCAGCAAAGCATCATCAACTACAATTTCTATTTTTATTTTGGGAATAAATTCAATTTGGTATTCACTGCCTCTATAAGTTTCCGTGTGTCCTTTTTGCCTGCCGTATCCTCTTACTTCAGAAATCGTAAGACCACGTATTCCTTCTTCCACCAAAGCTTCTTTAACTTCATCAAGTTTAAAGGGACGAATAATTGCTTCAATTTTTTTCATAGAAGACTCCGGTTATGATTTGCCGTGACATTGTTTATATTTTTTTCCGCTACCACAAGGACAAGGATCATTTCTTCCAATTTTATTTTCAACACGAACAGTCTGCACTTTACCTTCCGGATTTGTTTGAGGCGGTCGATTTGATAATCCGATATTTTCTGTGCTTTGTTTACTCTCCATCATTCTTATGGGTGCAGTTCTTCTTCTTTGAACTTCCTCTGCAGCTTGCGGAAAGAACTTAAATGCAAATGATACAGATTCATTTCTTATTTGATTTAGTAATTCCACAAATAATTTAAATGCTTCACCTTTATATTCGATCAAAGGATCTTTTTGTCCGTAAGCTCTTAATCCAATTCCTTCTTTAAGATCATCCATTTCACGCAGATGTTCTTTCCATTTATGATCGAGCACACTTAGCACTGCGTATCTTTCTAACCTCGCCATCAATTCTGAGCCGAGCATCTCTTCTTTTCTTTTATAGAAATCAGTTGCTGCATCAATAATTCTTTTTTTAACACCCTCTTCACCGAGCTTTTCAAATTCTTCAGGTTCAATTTTAACATCAACAAGAAAACTTTGCAGCACTTGCTCTTTGATTCCAATTACATTTACATCTTCAAAATGTTTTTCAACAATTTCATCAACCATTTCCTCCATAAGTCCAAGGAGCTCGCTTTTTAATCTATCACCCTGTAAAGCTTTTTTTCTTCGGGAATAAATAACTTCACGTTGTGAATTCATCGTGTTATCATACTCAAGCAATCTTTTTCTTATCGCAAAGTTATTCTCTTCAACTTTTTTCTGTGCACGTTCAACAGATTTACTGATCATCGGATGCTGAATTACTTCACCCTCTTTAATTCCTATTCTTTCCATCACAGATGAAATTCTGTCGCTGCCGAATAATCTCATCAAGTCATCTTCCAGTGAGAGATAAAATTTAGAAGTACCGGGGTCGCCCTGTCTTCCTGCTCTACCTCTTAACTGTCTATCAATTCTTCTTGATTCATGCCGCTCAGTTCCCAATATATAAAGGCCGCCTTTATCAACAACTCCGGCACCAAGTTTAATATCAGTACCTCTACCAGCCATGTTTGTTGCGATTGTAACTGCACTTAACTCACCAGCGTGCTGTACAACTTCGGCTTCTTTTTGATGCTGTTTTGCATTAAGAACATTATGCTGAACCCCTTTACGTTTTAACATTCTGCTTAATGTTTCAGAAACTTCTACAGATGTTGTACCAACAAGTACGGGTCTCCCATCTTTTTTCAACGCCTCAATTTGTTCAATTATGGCATTATACTTTTCACGTTTGGTTTTATAAACGGCATCATCCTGATCATCTCTTGCAACAGGTTTGTTAGTCGGAATTACAACAACTTCCAATTTATATATTTCAAAAAACTCACCTTCTTCTGTTTCAGCGGTTCCGGTCATGCCGGCAAGCTTGTTATACATTCTAAAATAATTCTGGAGTGTAATCGTAGCCAGGGTTTGAGAATCTCTCTCCACTTTAACATTTTCTTTTGCCTCAATAGCCTGATGTAAACCATCGCTATAGCGTCTGCCCGGCAGAACACGTCCGGTAAACTCATCAACAATTGCAATTTTACCTTCATCAGTTACAACGTACTCCACATCTTTTTCAAAAAGAGTGTATGCTTTTAATAATTGATTAAGAGTATGAATTCTATCACTTGCCTCCGAATATTTTTTATAAAGCGCATCTTTTCTTTTAACTTTTTCTTCAAGAGTCATTGTATCATCATTTTCAAACTTGCTTATTTCATAGCCAAGATCAGGCAAAACAAAATATTCTTTTTCAAATCCGCTGCCTTTTGCAAGCTCTTCTCTACCCTTTTCAGTAAGATCAATCTGATTGCTCTTTTCATCGATAACAAAATAAAGTTCATCATCAATGATGTGCATATTCTTACCTTTTTCTCTCAAATATTCCAGCTCAGTGGTTTGCACTAATCTTTTGTAGGAAGGTTCCGAAAAAACTTTTGCCAGTTTATTACTCTTGGGCAAACCGCGCTGCGCACGGAATAATAATACTCCTGCTTCGGTTTCATTTTTCCCTTCGTTTAGAAGTTCTTCCGCCTGCTGCACAAGAGTTGCAACAAGGTTTTTCTGAAGTCTGTACAATCTTTCGATTCTTGGTTTCATATCATTAAACTGCTGATCATCTCTCTCCACAGGACCAGAAATGATAAGTGGTGTTCTTGCTTCATCAATCAAAACAGAATCAACCTCATCCACAATAGCGTAGTTGTGTTTACGCTGAACTTGCTGAGAAATATCAACAGACATATTATCACGTAAATAGTCAAAACCAAATTCGTTATTTGTTCCGTATGTAATATCGCAGGCATATTGCTGCTGACGCTGCGCAGAATCCATTGTGTTTAATATTACACCGACTGTTAATCCATGAAATCTGAATATTTCACCCATCCACTCACTATCACGTTTTGCAAGATAATCGTTAACGGTTACAAGATGCACACCACGCCCGGTTAATGAATTTAAATACATAGGCAAAGTTGCGACAAGAGTTTTTCCTTCGCCTGTACCCATCTCTGCAATCTTGCCTTGATGCAAAACAATTCCGCCGATTAGCTGAACATCGTAAGGGACCATATCCCATGTAAGCTTATTTCCGGCAACCGTCCAGCTTTTGCCAACTAATCTTTTACAGGTTGATTTTACAACAGCATAAGCTTCAGGTAAAAGTTCATCAAGAATTTCTTCGTATTCATCATTAAGTTTTTCTTCAAGATCATCAAGTTCATCATACGCCGCATTACGATCAAAATCTTCATCAGACTGCAAACGAGTTTTAAGCTCATCGATATTTTTTCGGGTTGCCTCAGTATGAGCCTGAATCTTTTCCCTGAATTCTTTTGTTTTATTTATCAGCTCGTCATCGGTAAGATTCTTAATGGTTTCATAATGATCATTAATTTCAGAAACGATAGGCCAAATAACTTTAAGATCTTTTTCGTGCTTATCGCCAAATATTTTTTTAATCAGTTTTAACATTTAGTATCCGTATCTCCATTAGTAATTATGTAGTGAAAAATTAAAGATAGATGTTCTGATATGCAATTTAAGAATAATTGGATAAAGAATTTCTTTGATATTTGCTGCTAGTGAGTTAAAACATCCAAAATTTAATTAGGATTATATCTTTTATAACCAGCTTTAGGATCAGCAATTATTTAAGAGTTTCCTCAATCGCCTTTACAATTAATGGTTCCATTACTTTGTAACCGGCTAAGTTTGGATGAACACCATCTTCGGAGTATTCTTTCTTAAGACCATTGCGTTCATCAGCCATTGGAGTAAAATAATCTACGTAAACTATTTTGTTTTTGATGGCGTATTCTTTTATCCAACTATTAAGATCAACAATTTTTTTTGCAGGTTCAAGCCCGGGCTTCCAGGGATAATCGTATGCAGGAAGCACTGAACAGAGTATAACTTTGATGTTGTTGGCTTTTGCAATTTCTACCATAGAGGCAATATTATCTTCAATCATTTCTAATGTTGAAGGACCTGTATTGCCGGCAATATCATTTGTGCCAGCTAATATCACAACAACTTTTGGCAATAGGTTTACAACATCGGATCTGAATCTTACAAGCATCTGTGGAGTTGTCTGACCGCTTATTCCTCTGTTAATATATGATTTGCCAGCAAAAAAATTCGGATTAACTTCACTCCATCCCTGCGTTATTGAATTACCCATAAACACTACACGGTTTTCATCTGCTAAGGGTAAACCGATTTTTAAGTTATCTTCTTTGTATCTGTTAAGATCAGCCCAATCGGGGTTTTGTGCTAGTAATGTTTGTTCCATAAATATTAAAGATAGAATTGTAAAGATTTTTAATTGAATGTGTTTCATAATCAATTTCTCAGGTCCATTTTTTAATATACTAATGATTGAATAGCGTGGGCAGGAATAACAACTTCCACAGCGCTTGTTGTACCAACAAATAATTTATATCTTATTTCAAGATCACTTTGATTCATAACAATTGTAACTGTATTTCCGTCTTTATTCATAAATGAAGTGCTGAGCAAATGACTTCTGCTACTGACAGTACTAACCCTTTTTGCATCCGGTCTGATAAATTTTGAAAAGTGCCCTATGTAATAATATGACGGAGTATAAATAAGTTCTCCTGTTTTAGTATCAGCATGCATTGGTGCAAAGCAAAAGTTTTCTACATGGTTTGGACCGCCTCTTTCATCCAGCAAAATATTCCAATCTGTCCAGCCCACTGTTCCGTTATTAAAATCGTTTATCATAGAACGCCCGTATCGTTCTGCATTTTTCCATGTTTGATATCCATCTGGTCTAAAACTTTCTGCACAGCCTTCAGTGAATATTAGAGGTTTATCGGGGAATGACTCATATACATTTCTAACATTATCATACATTTCCTCACCACCAGCCCAGGATTCATACCAATGGAAGCCAAGTCCCCAAGCATATTTTGATGCTTCGGGATCTTGAAAAATTGTATTAGCTCTATGGTTAATTAAATCTCGGTTATGATCCCAAACAATAATTTTTTTATCCGCAAATCCTTCGCGATGCATTGTTGGACCAAGAAAATTTTTTAGGAAATCTCTTTCTTCTTCAGCTGTAAAAATACAAGATTCCCACCTTTGTGTTGCCATAGGTTCGTTCTGCAAAGTAATCCCCCATACTGGAATTCCTTCGTTCTCATAAGCCTTAATAAATTTTGTATAATAATTTGCCCACGATTGTGCATACTCCGGCAATAGCTTACCGCCTTTTAACATATTGTTATTGTCTTTCATAAACGCGGGCGGACTCCAGGGACTTGCATACAACAATAAACTTCCACCTGCAGTCTCATTAGCTTTTTTGATCAATGGAATTCGGAATTGCTTATCGTGCTCGATAGTAAATGTTTTTAAATCTTTATCACCTTCATCAACGTATGTATAACTACCGGAACTAAAATCACAGCTATGAATATTTGTACGAATCAGTGAATAACCTATTCCCTTCTCTTTATCATAGTAAGCATTCAATAGTTCTCGCTGCTTATCTTTTGGTAAATTGGCAAACACTTCTGCAGATGCATCAGTTATCGCTCCGCCGATACCAATAAATGTTTGATATTGTTTTTCCGGATTAACAAAAACAGAAACCTCTGATTCAATTGGCTGTGGTGATTCAATAAATTCTAAATTATTTGTAACCGTTAATCTAAGATCCGTGTTCGATGCGGTAGTGTAAACTTTCACTTCTTTCTGTGTCCTTAAACTGTTTATAGAGGATAAAGTTGAGCAGCTAACAAGCAATGCAAACAATGGCAAAACAATTAGTAATGTTTTCATAATTTTATTTTCTACTATGAGTATAATACTTGTATCAACTTATTTGACCGAGGGTTTATTTAATGAAAATAATAATCTTCTTAAATGACTTATTGAAATTAGTTAAAGCTTAAAAAGGCTGCAAGAATAATTTAACAGATACCAAATAAAAATGGCGACTCAAAAGAATCGCCATTAATAAAATTGATAACAATGTTTACAATTACTTCAGTAGGATCATTTTACGTGTTTGAACAAATGAACCTGCCTGCAATCTGTAAAAATAAACTCCGCTCGCTAAAGAGTATGATTGCTTAACATTCTTTGCATCGAAAATTACTGAATGTGAACCTGCTGATTGAACCTCGTTAACTAATGTTGAAACTTCCCGTCCAAGGATATTAAATATTTTCAAACTAACCGGTACTCTTTCCAAGAGCTGATAACGAATTGTTGTTGATGGATTAAACGGATTGGGATAATTATAATCCAAACTAAATTCTTTTGGTAAAGACTCCTCATTTTCTACAGCGGTTGTATTTTCAACATCCAGCTTAATTGCCCAAGCATCAAGAGAGCCGGAATCTGAAATAGAATTATTATATACCTGAAGTATCCATGCACCCGCAGGATTAGAACCGATGAATTTACTCAATGGGGAAAATGGGCGATAGCCTCCGTAAAATGGTG
This sequence comes from Ignavibacteriaceae bacterium, assembly GCA_044227615.1. Classification (GTDB taxonomy): domain Bacteria; phylum Bacteroidota; class Ignavibacteria; order Ignavibacteriales; family Ignavibacteriaceae; genus IGN3. The sequence continues at coordinate 59,638 of JBGAWM010000004.1, read as the reverse complement.
GTCGCTCATAATTAAGGTCCCGGGTATAGCCATCATCAAAAACAATATTAAATAAGTTATCGGCATTATATCCGTGTTGATAATATAATGTGTCTGTAATACCTAGATGTGAAATAGTAATCGTTAATTCACCTACTGAGCTATATATTACTTTATCCAAAAGTACAGTGATATTACTAACTACTTTTCCTGATTCTCCAAAGAATCCAACTGTAATAGTATCTGGTGTTACCACACCGTTGCTAATTGGTTTTTCTGGTGTGGATGCAAAATACAATAATTCATTCGCGCTAGTTGTTGTATCAATCTGTATTGGATATTCAAAAACGATTTGTTCATCTTCCGTCCACTTTAATTTCTCATCTTCTCCAAAATACTGCTGTTGAAAATTCTTCCTTAAATTAGTAAAAAAGTATTCTTGAGTTGTTTGATGAGAAAAATTTCCATCATCAGAAACTTCAAGATTAAAACCCTCAAGATTCCCAAAAGATCTACCGTCAACATAATCAGGAGTAATAATACTGGACGGATATTCTTCCCAGGAAATTCCGCCGTTTATAGTGTGGTAAGTTTTATCAGAAAATCTTTCACCATGTTTAATAAAAGCTTCAACACTGCTTAGAAGCGAATAGCCATAATCATAATCAGCAGCATTATTAGCTACAAAAACATCCATCCAAATACCAGATGATATATCAACCCGTTTTTGTAATTTGAATAAACTATTATTTACATCAAAAATACTTTTCCATAAAGATGTTGAGTCCTTGAATTGATAGATAGTAAACCAATATGGCTGAATTGAATCTATGACTGTCCAGTTAACTCCGTAATTGTTAGTGAAAAGAACTGGCATAATATCAGTCCAATTGCCAACTGCGTTCACAATTACATCTTTTCCATTCGGCGTTGCGAATTGAGGAAACTGGTAAAACGGTTCAGATGGTGAGCGATCCACCCATGTCAATCCGTTGTCGGTTGATAATAAAATAATGTGTTGAGAGCCGTTATCTTTACTTCCCCAAACTGTTGTACCATTTACTATAAATCGAGAATTCCAAAATCCAGTTGAATCAATTGTTGTCCATTCTCTGCCACCGTCAGAAGTTCTCACTAGTTTACCCAAATCGGAAACATAGATAAAAGTTTGAGGGTTGATCATAGTTATGGGACTAAATAAGTTATCATCCTTTTCAAATATTCTAGTTCTATTATTAAAGTTCAAAATTGTTCCATTGTCACCAACAAAAACAACGAACGAACCTGATTGGAAAACATCGTTTATGTTTGATTGCGAAACTGTTTTATACTTTGCTGGCTTATCACGTTCGAGGAATCCGATAACTCCATTTTCACCACCAACCAAAATCATATCGGCTTTTGGATCATCAGAAACACAATACAAAACACCCGGTGGAAAATCAATTGATTGATTGATATTCATATTTTGATCCAGTGTGCTAAGAGTAGTTCCGTAGAGATACATTTTTCCATCAACAACATTTGATGATCGAATATCCTGCCCTAACAAAGAACCACTAATTTGAAGCCAACCGTTTAATGTTTGTGTAGCATATACACCTCCAAGATCCCCAACAGATATAAAAGCATTTTGGAAATATTCAACATCACGTAATGTTCCGGCAGTAGCAGATGGGATATTGCCCCAGTTCAATCCAAAATCTGTTGAATACTTTCCAAGTCCTTCAGATCCAACCGTAACTAAAGTATCCAGATTGGGAGATGAGGTAATAGCAAATAATGTCAGACTACCTGTTTGTGAAACTTGCGTCCATGTTGCACCTTTATCACTTGTTCTGAGGATGTTGCCGGCACCCACAATAAACCCAAGCGTATCATTAAAAAACTTAACTTCTTTAAAGTCATCACTAACAGGAGAAGAAACTGATGTCCATATTTGTCCCGCATCTGTTGTATGTAAAATTGTACCTCCATCTCCAACAACCCAGCCTTCGGTTCCTCGTTTGAACCAGACACTTTTTAAATTAACATTTGTACCTGAAGTTTGAGTTACCCATCCAACAGCAGGCTCTGGATTTGGCGGCGGTGGTGGATTAGGAACAACATTAATTTTGCTAATCCAACCAATTCTTTTATAATTAGCTTTTCCACTGTATCCAACTCCAATATAAGTTCCGTTTCCTTCAAATAGGTATTCGGCAATTTCATAGGATTCACCAGGGGATGAGTAAGTTGCCGTTCCGGTTAATTCACCCGTGGGTGAAAATTCTGAAAATAGATACATACCTTCTGTCCCCGATGATGAGTATGTTGCACTGGATCTCCCTGAAACAGCAAGAAAACCCGCCGGGTCAACATTCATTCTATTGATAGTAGAATAAGTATTTCCTGGATAACTAAATTCACCGAAGAGAGAACTATCTGATTGACTGAAATGATAAATCCTTGCATTCCCTGGAAAAAAACCAGATGAATAATCGTAGGAAATATATACACCACCATTGTTATCTGCGGCAATTGTTGGATTACCATTCCCTACAACACCATGCTCCCATTGAGGAGACCCTGCCGAGTTGTACTTGATAATTCCTGCTGAAGAAATTGGATAACCACCAGCGTTCTGAAATTCGACATAAATATTCCCTGCATCATCAACATCCATATCATTAAATGGAGCACCGTAAGGTTGTTTTTCAATCGTTGCAATCCATTGAGGTTGGCCACCTTCAGAGCCATATTTAAGAGTTTTTGTTTGATAAAGATTAGCTGCTTCATTCCAACGGTAACTTATGGATATGTAAATACTACCGGAGTTATCAATAATCATTTTCCCATAAAGTATATCCTCATAACCAGTAGGATAGCGAAAATCAATTGCCGCTGCTACAATAGTTTTATCCTCCCATAATAAACCGCCGCTTGCAGAATAAGAAGTAACTAAAAGAAATTGATCATAACCAGTGTCAGCAATGTTGCGTTGTCTTAAAGTAGCTACAAGATATAAATTTCCAGCGGCATCCATGGAAATATCCTTAGTCTCAGTTACGTAATCATCAAAAGGTAAACCTTCAATTGAATAAGTCGAGGCCCAAAGACTATCTCCGCCTGATGAATATTTTATCAGGGTTTGCTTACTTCCCTGCCAACCGCCATCAACAGCTACATAAATATTTCCGCTTCTATCAGTTGTAAGTTTGTATTGATACCCATGTAAGTCACCAAATACAGGCAAACTTGTTTCAAATATTAAAGCACCGGTATTTGAGTATTTATTAAGAACTCCTGTCCAACTATTTGGAATTGGGTGAAGTGAAGCAGTAATTATATTTCCGGAATAATCTCTTGTTGCATCATAGACTACTGAGGAGCTATCGTTACCAATATTAATATTATTTGTCCACAACATTGTAGGTTGTGAATAGGCGAATGAGAGAGAGATTAAAAAAATTGAGACAGTACGAATAATCACTGTATACCTCCGATTAATTTTAGAATTTAATTTAGATTATATCCCGCATTTTATCAGGCAACTGACCAACAATGTAAAATTTAGAGAATTCATTCTTGGTTAATGTTTAATTGTTTAACATTCTTTAATACTTAGAATACTTTGAAATGGATGCAATCTGTTATTATATATAAGGCAATAATTGCTAAATTTAATTTGTTGTTAAAACTTATATAAAAGATTATAGTATTCAAACAGTAGCAAAAGATTATAGTGTTACTTCATACCAACAAATGATGACTTGAATCAAACAATTACCGTTTTGAAATATTACTTATCTTAAATAGTTTTTAATCAACAATTATTTTTCAATAGAATCGTTTTATAAAATGTAAAGTTATAATTCGAGCATAAGTTTAGTCATATTTATAAAGGAGTGAAAAGTGAAGCAACTTGTTGTGCTGTTAGTAGTTTTAATTAGTCTTGTTGGATTTACACAGGATAAAAAAGGATGCGAAGGATCGGAACCAAACTATATTAATCGTATGCCGGGTTTTGAAATTAGCGACTGTAAGAATAGTGATTACAATGATGTTGAGTTTGTCTATTATGTTAATGGCAAGGCGATTAAAATTAATAAGGGCGGCAAATACTATGATATTTATTATCGTAAAAAAGAAGGTGATACTCAAAAATACAGCAGCGCACAGATAAATGAGAATTATTACAATGCGGTTTTAAAGATTAAAGGTAAAGCACTAGCTGATAGAAAAACAACTCTTTTTGCAAGCATTAATGGCAAAGATGTATATATTCAGGTTCATACTGCTGCCAATTCTTCAGATTCAAAAAGTTATAGGATTGAAGTTGTAGAAGTTGAACAAATGCAGCAGGATATTGTTATCAATTTGGAAGAAGCTATTGATAGAGATGGTAAAGTTGCACTGTATGGAATTTTGTTTGATACTGATAAATCAACCATCAAACCAGAATCTGAAAAAGCATTGCAACAATTAATCGATTACTTAAACCAACATCCAAAAGTAAATATTATAGTTGTTGGTCATACTGATATGACGGGAGATTTTGCACATAATATAAAATTATCAAAAGAAAGAGCTGAGGCCGTTAAAGATTATTTAATCAAAACAGGAAAGATAGATTCACAAAGACTTGCTTCTGATGGAGTTGGTCCGCTTAGTCCTGTTTCAACCAATGATACTGAAGAAGGAAAAACTCTTAATAGACGAGTCGAGATTGTAAAAAAATTAAAGTAGTTTATCTAAACAGACTGTTTAAAAATAAAAAGCCGCGAATAAAGATCACGGCTTTTTATTTAGGGTTACCTCAATAAAATCATCTTTTTTATCTCAGTATAATTACCTGCTTGCAATCTGTAAATATATGTTCCGGTTGAAAGATTTGTTGCATCAAAATTAACTTCATAAACACCGGGAGTTTTTTCTTCATTTATCAGAGTGGCAACTTCCTGTCCAAGTATTGAATATACTTTTAGCGAAGTAAAAGTAGTTTGAGAAATTGCATAACGAATTTTTGTTGATGGATTAAATGGATTAGGATAATTTGAATAAAGCGCAAAGTTTTTTGGGTTTAATCCAATTAATTTTTCATCAATACCGGTAATATTAATTACTGCGGATGTAGTGCTCCATTTTTTTGAAGGATTTTTAAATCCGGCATTAACTGTGTATGTTCCTGATGAAGGTGCAGTTAAAGTAAAAGGATTACTTGAAGTAGAATTTATTGCCGTTACAACATTTCCGCCAGCATCAACAAGTTCGCCGCCAACTTTACTTGTTGTACCTGTTACGGTAACTCTAATCTGAAAATTATTTAATACTTCAGCGGTTACAATCCCTGCTTCAGAAGTATGACAACCAGAACCGCCGCAGCCTGGTCCGGAATTAAATCCAGGTTCTGATTTTGTGCTTGAGATAAAAATCAAAACGCCCGCTACAAACGAAATAAAAATTAATCCTTTCATCCTCAACTCCAATTTAATAACTATCCAAATGTTGACAATTATTATGCCTTGAGGAACCTAAAAATTTTATTCGAATAGGTGCTTAAATTTTAGTAAGCGACAATAAAGGCGGTCAAATAAGTATGCTAGGTAAAACATACTCAAAAAAAATAGCCACCTTTCTCCTCTGAAAGATGGCTATCTAGATTTGACAATTAATTATTCTTACTTGAGGACCATAAACTTTTTAGTCATCGTAAATTTACCAGATACCATTCGATAGAAGTATACTCCTGATGAAAGATTTGAAGCGTTAAACGTTACAGAATAATAACCAGCTTCTTTTTCTTCATTCATTATTGTGAACACTTCTTCACCATTTAAGCTATAAACTTTAATAGCAACTTGTCCTTTTTGTGCAAGTGTAAAATCTATAGTTGTAGATGGGTTAAATGGATTCGGATAATTTTGACTTAATGAGAACTCTGTTGGTTGAACGAGAACTTCAACTACTTTTGAATAACTAGCAGTTCCGTCAAAATCAACTTGCTTTAATCTATAAGAATATTTACCTGTTAGATTTACTTTATCAGTAAAGTTATATGCTGTAACCTGTGTTGTGTTTCCTTTACCTTCAATAAATCCAAGGCTTTCCCAGTCAGTGCTTAGCTTCCTTTCAATCTCGAAACCTCTGTTATTTGTTTCTGAAGCGGTCTGCCAGCTTAGTGTAACTTTGTTATTAGAAGCCTCTGCTCTAAATGATGTTAACTCAACAGGAACAATATCCGGGGAATAAGAAAGATGATATACACCAATATCTACACCCTGCCTTGCATGTTGACCACCAACAGCATCAAATTTTGCAACAGTAAAATCATTGCCATTGATAAGATCAACTACAAAATCGTCTGCATTGCCGGTATTAAGTTTTCTGCTAATCTCAAGAGTCCAAACACCGGTGGTTTGATTAAATACTGCTTTAGCAGTTACATCTCCACGGCTGCCAACAATCGGATTTGGTAAATCATTTAATATATAACCGGGTATCTTGTCTCCTGCAACAAAACCTGAGTTAACAAATGGAACTGCTGTTGTCTGTAATAACCATGGTGCTAAATTAGAAGGAGCATCCGGTCCCATCATTGTAGGTAGTGTACCTGTAATATTATCAGCACCAAATGAACCTGAAGTAACCGCATCATTTTGTCTGCCAGATGCATTCCAGTATTGATCATCTAATAATACAATTGGATTTGTTCTTTGAGCTTTCCAGTGCCAAACATCCATACTTCCGTTATTTGTAGCGTGTGGTGCTTTTTCAACGTGACAAGTTCTGCCGCAAGAAGCACCATAGTTATCATTCATCTTCCATACAATTCCTAATCTATCTTCGTCACCACTTTGTGTCCAGTTTGCACCATCATAGTTCCACTGTTTTCTGAATTCACTCTTTGAAGGAGCAACCTGACCGGTAGGATATTCTCTGTGTCCATCAACCCATTTTGCATAAGTATAAAGAGTAGAATCATCGTAGAAAAATTTTAATGTAATTCCAGAAACTGATGTTGTTGAATCAGCCATAGCCCATACTGGATCAGGGGTACCATCAATTACAATCGGAGTAACTATTTTTTGTGCGACTAAAGCACCACCCTGATATTTAGCCTGCAGACCTGCGTGTGTTTCGGAAATGGTTTTGAATACACCCAAGCCGCCGCCTGAATGGCAATTCATTGTTGCACAAGACATACCACTTGTTGCATATAATGGAATAGCTGTTAAGTGTGCTTGTGATTGGAAAGGAACTTTTACGTGACAGGATTGACAAATATAATTTGCTTCACTCGTAAATCTATTCTCAGAATCATTTAAATGGCAGGTTGCGCAAGCACCTGGATAAGCAGTGTATGATGTACTCTTAAAATGTTTAACATGTAATAAACTATAGAATGGCACGCTCATATTATCAGTATGGCAAGGTAAGCAATCTTCAACACCTTTAGAACCATGGTGTTTTGCCGGACCGTTAACTCCGTGGCAGGATGCACAGGATTGACCAGCTACTGATGAAGTCATTGGCCAAGGATCTACCGTGTTATTTCCAACCTGAAAATCTACTCTTACTGTTTTTTCAAAAGTAGCGCCAAATATTCGTTTTATGTCTATATATGCCGTGTATGTTCCATTTCCAAATTTTGCTATTGAATCTGGAGGTATAATTACTTTAATTGGATTTGTAAATGCAGTGCCTGAAGGCATACCAGACCACGCGGCAACAGGATATGTTTGAACAATATAGTTATTAACGATATTCTGTAATCCCATAATTCTCATATAATCACTTCTAGGGCCACTAATAACTAACTCAACTTTTTGAATGCCAAGTTGTGTAGCTTGTGTTTGCCAATCCAGAACTAAGCCGCTATCAGATTTAGCAACTATATTAACATTAACAGTATCGCCGGCAGAGAAATATCCTGATCCAGGTACATTTGTAACCTGTGCCTCTACTTGTAACCCGGTTTCACTTTGTGAAGCTAAAGCAATTCCAACAGTTTGGGAATTAAATGTTAAAGTAGAATTTCTCCAAACAATTCTTAGACTATCCATACCAGAAATGATTGGGAAAGCAAAGCCTGCAGGACCATTTTTAAATTTAATTTTCATACTGGTTTCACCAGCAGTAATATAAGTTGGATATGTAGCTGCTGAATCATTTGCATAACCAGTTACACCGAACTTAACTTCAAATTCTCCATCAGGAAAATTTCTTATACCGCCTGTAAAACCTTCAAAAGTATAAGCCTTAATTAAAGTATCGCCGGAAGTTCTAACACCATAAACATCAACGTAATAAGTAGCTGTTGTGTCTAACCAACCGGAAACAACACCTCCGGTTACAGTCCAACTTGCAGCACTTCTTACGTTTTTAAGAGATCTGTTGGGAACCTGAAATTTTACAGAGTCTGGTCCATAAATTGTTTTTACCCAGGTTGTATCAAATGTAATTCCTGCCCAGTTAAGAAGTTTAAATGGTGAATCGTCTGCTGGATTTGTAAACCATTGAAATGCCTGATAAGGAAGTGGTGCACTACCACTCTCAGGAATTTTCCAGGTTCCTTTTACTTCAAGCTCTTTTAAATAAACTGAATCACCAGTAACAACAGCAACTGTTGGTGGGGTTTTAATCATACCAACATTATGCATCTGTTCAAATTTTAGAAGCAATGGATTGTTGGCTGTTATTGATGCTTGAATAAATTGATAAACTGAGAATATTCCAGCAGCAATAAGAATTGAGATAAGTAATTTTTTGTTCATAGCAAACCTTAATAAATGTTAATTAATAAAAATTCTTATTAACTTATCCTAAATTTGTGCCACTAAACATTATTTGTTTAAGTGAAAATTTTAACTTCCAGGAATTTCTTTGGGCTATTCAAGCCCAATTGTTTGGGCTGATTATTCCCAGTATTTTTAGATGAACTTCTTTTTTAATTAGTAAGAAAACTATGTTCCCGGCATATCGTTTGTCTAAGGCAGCTTTACTTAACAAGAATTAAAATGAAAATTAAATTCGGTTTTTACGGTAAATCAGTAATAGCTTTTTTCTTAGTGCTTGCAATAGGAGTTGCAATTACTTTGATGGAAGTTTATTACAAGAGTAAGCTGGAAGTGGAAGTTATTCAGACTTCAAGCAGGCACAGTCACAATGCAATTAAGAGACTTTATAATTCATCCCAAAAAACAATACAGAAACTTCACGATGCAAATCAATTAAAATTTGTTTTTGAGCAAGAAAATATAAAATTAGACTCTTTGTTGCGCGATATCTCGCGAAAAGATTTATCAGATTTTACGGGAATTGAAGGCGGATTTTACTTTTATCAACAGGATAAATTTTTAGGCTTCTCTTTCCCAACAAGTGATCCACCAGAACCAGTATATGGACCTCCACCTAGAGAATACAATTTTATTCGTGATCAATTAATAGAATCGATAAAGGGAAATACCGAAAAAATAAATAAGTACTCGTACATTCCAACTGTTTTTATTATAGCTACAAAACCCATTTTAATTGATGATACCCACTCATTAGGTATTTATACTTTGATGCGGGTTGAAAAAATGCTGCCAGTAAGTTTTTGGGGAAGTTATTTTAGAATAGAAGTAATTTTATCGCTCGTTGGTGTTCTTATTGCAATAATTGTTTCCTGGGTTTTAAGAAAACGCGTTGAGAATATTAAAATTGGTTTAGAAAGAATTAAAACAGATTCAACAATCAGACTAAAACAAGAAAAAGGCATTCTGGGTGCAATATCAACTTCAATTAATGATTTGCTCGATTCTAGAGAACAAGCACAAAACGAACGCGAACGTTTAGAAATAGAATTGCGTACTAAAGATAGAATGGCATCATTGGGTAATTTGATTGCCGGAGTTACACATCAAGTTAAAACTCCGCTTGCAATTATTAAAACTAAAATACAGATGTGGCAGAGAAAGCTGGCAAGCAAAGAAAACCACGTTAACATTTCTGAAACAATATCAGATGCTTCGATGAAGGATGTTGTGGAGGAAATTGATAAGCTTACCGGTTTAGTAAATAGATTACTTTTATTTCTGAAAAATCCGGTAACAGAATTAAAAATAAATGATCTTAATGAAGTAATTCAAAAAGCAGTGCATACATTAAGGTATGAATTTGAATCAAAAAATATTAAGGTTAATTTTATTAAAAATGATATTCCAAAACTAAAAATAGACTTTGCATCTATTGAACAGGTGATACTTAATTTGCTGGTTAACTCAATTCAGGCAATGCCTGATGGTGGAGAAATAAAAATTCAATCACAAAAAGCAGATGAGGGAAAAGTAATTCTTGAAATAACAGACACTGGAAAAGGAATTGATAACACAGTTATCGAAAAAGTTTTCGATCCATTCTTTACTACAAAACCTGATGGAAGCGGTTTAGGACTTTCTGTTGCATATGAAATAATTAAGGCACATAACGGAACGATATCATTCGTACCTGGTTCTAAAAATGGTGCAATTTGTAAAATTGTTTTTCCAATTAATTAAATTTTGCGTGAAGATGAGTAAAAAAATATTAGTAGTAGATGATGAAATTAAAATGCAGCAAACTATTCGTGAAATTCTTGAAACAGAAAATTACATAGTTAAAACTGCAAATGATGGTCTTGAATGTTTAGAGATTATAAAAATAGAATTCTTTGATGTGATATTGTTAGATATCAATCTTCCTTTTAAAAATGGATTAGAAGTACTAAATGAAATTAAAGTACTTTATCCAGATACACCTGTAATTATGTTTACTGCCTTTGGATCTAATGAGAGAATAATTACTGCAATGAAATCCGGCGCATACGATTATCTTGATAAACCGTTTGAATTAGATGAACTGCTCTTTGTTATTAATCGTGCTGTAGAATATTCTAATTTAATTACTGAAGTAAAAAATCTACGCTCACAAACTCTTCTAAATAATAAGGAAATATTATACGATGAGATTATTGGTTCATCGCAGAAAATGAAAGAAATTTTTAAGTTGATTGGCAGAGCAGCACCCACTGATGTTTCAGTTTTAATTGAAGGTGAAAGCGGATCGGGAAAAGAAATTATTGCTGATACAATACAAAAATACTCGAAGAGAAGCACCCAGCCATATATTTAAATAAATTGCGCTGCAATACCAGAAACACTTCTTGAAAGTGAACTATTTGGTTATGAAAAGGGGGCTTTTACAGATGCAACCTCAAAAAAACAAGGCAGGCTTGAACTTGCTGATAAAGGCACTATTTTTCTCGATGAGATAAATAATATGAGTATTGGATTGCAGACAAAACTTCTTCGCTTTTTGCAGCATAAAACTTTTGAACGCGTTGGCGGCAAAGAAACTCTATCAGTTGATGTTAGAATTATTTCTGCTACAAATAAAAAGATTGAGGATGAAGTTCGTTTGGAAAATTTTAGAGAAGATTTGTTTTATAGATTAAATATTATCCACATTAAAATTCCGGCACTAAGAGAACATGCTGAAGATATTGATTCTCTGGTAGATCATTTTATACGCAAACATAAAGGGTCTCGATCTATTAGTATATCTGATGAAGCAATGATAAAATTGAAAGAGTACAATTGGCCAGGGAATATTCGCGAACTTGAAAATGTAATTCAAAGAGCAATTGTACTTTCACAAAGTTCATTAATTTCACTTGAGCATTTACCCCGCCTTCAATTACTTAAAGATAGTGAAGAAGAACAGATTTTGAATTTGGCTGAAGATTTAAATCTTAAAGAAAAATTAAACTCGCTTGAAAAGTCATTAATTATTGAAGCACTTCGCAGGAGTAATGGCAATCGAAGTAAGGCTTCTGAAATACTTGGGATCAATAGAAGATTACTATTTACAAAAATCAATCAATATGATATTAAGGATACAGACTGAGCTTAATTTGTAAATACAAAAGGCGACTCAAGTGAATCGCCTTAATAAAAATTAGAATAAGAAATTGATAGTTATTTAAGCATTACCATTTTTTTTGTCAGAGAATAATTACCAGCCTGAACGCTGTAAATATATGTTCCGCTTGCAACCTGTTTACCAAGATCATTTTTACCATTCCAGGTTACTTCATAAGTTCCAGCACCCTGATAATTATTTACAAGTTCGGTTACTTTACTTCCGTTAATGTCGTAAATAATTATTTTCACATTTCTACCTTCAGGCAAAGCATATTTAAACTTTGTAGAAGGATTAAAAGGATTTGGATAATTATAACTTAACTCAAATTCTCTCGGCACTTCATTACTAATTTCTGCAACGGATGTAGTTGTTTGAATTGTCGCACGCATAAAGTAAGTTTCGTTCCAGGAAGACCAGGCTGACCCATTATAATCCCATGCTCTGCCATTGTCAACAGGATCATAGCCATAAGTGGGTTTATCAGTTCCATTATACAATAATCCAACAAAGAAATCACCGTTTACAGTAATATTAAATGAAGATAAATTGGTTGGATCCCAGCCCGGATACGATGTCGCAGTTTTAAAATTAATACTCGCCAGATCACTACCAGGCGAACCGCCATTGTTACCCAATACAATAGGTTTATAAGTAGCAGTCCCAGTTTGAACGCCTGTAATATAAATTTCCATTTGTGTAAGAGTTGCATTATTCAAGGTTGGTGTCATTCTGTTTGCAGAACCTTGTCCGTTATTATTCCAATAATATCCGCTGGAAGGTGTTCCATCATCATAGGTAAGATTGGCTGTTTGTGTCCCGCCACCGCCGCCCGTAACTGATGATGAAAACATACTTCTTCCATGCGTAGCTGCAAAAAGTTTTGTGTCTGATGAACGATAGTCTAAATCAAACACTGGTACATTTGCCATACCAGCATTATCAGCAACCCAGGAACTTCCTCCGTCTGTTGTAGAAAATACACCGAGATCAGTACCAACAAATAAATTGTTTGTATTTGCCGGATTTACCAATACACAGTTAGTTGGAATGTTTGGAAGATTACCAGAAATATTAGTCCAGTTAGTTCCATAATTAGTGGTCTTATAAATTTTTGATGATGCGGTATAACCCGAAAAAGTAACGTAAGCAGTTGACGGGCTGCCTGGATCAGTTGTTATTTTAGTAACAGATAGATTTGGTAAGCCGCTTGTTCTTAAATTCCAGCTGCTTCCTCCATCAGTTGTTACCTGCACTCTGCCGTTAGAACATCCTGCATAGATAACATTAGAGTTCCCTTTTGCCACGATAACAGTTGAGATTGTTGCGCCGGATGAACCACTTCCATCACCGGTTAAATCTCCGCTAATAGACGTCCAATTTGCCGCACCATCTGTCGTTCTCCAAATTCGGTACGTTCCCGCAACGAGCGAAGCTGAGTTATTTGGATCCATTGAAAATGGAGAAATAAATTGTGTTCTGTCTGTTGTACCGTCATAAAAATTCGGTCCGGTAGGAATTCCATTCATCGCTTTGAAAAATGATCCGCCGCTGTCAGTTGATTTGAAGATTGCAAGATTTACATACTCCATGTAAATATTGTTGGTGTTATTAAAATCAATCTCTGTAGCGCCGCCGTCACCGCCAAGAATTTCTGTCCAGTTAGATGCACCTGTAGATCTTAGTGTGCCATTATCTTGAGTTCCGCCTGCATAAACAGTACCAGTTGGATTTACAGTACCATAATAAAATTGGGTGATAAACAAGGTATTATTTAATGATGTCCAGGTTTCACCTTTGTCTGTAGATTTGTAAATACCGCCATCATTACCGAGATAAACGATGTTTGAGTTTGAAGGTGCAAAAGCATAAGCATGCTGATCTGCATGAGCATATTGTGGAGCGCCACTTTGAGAATACCAGTTTGTTTTTTGAGTCCAGTTTGTTCCGCCATCAGTGGTTTTCCAGTTATCAATTCCGCCGGCTAAAACATTATTAGCGTTATCAGGATCAACAGCAAGAATGTTATCATACCATGCTTGTCCGCCTGTGTAAGTTTGCGCACCAGAGTATGATGGACCCGGAACTGTTGCATAAAACCAACTTGTACCTGCATCGCTTGTAAAAATTAGAGCACCGGTTCCATAAGTACTTAAATCCATAAAGGAAGCATATGCTACCGCCGGATTTGATTTTGATACTGTCATCTCTATTCTGCCAAAATTGGCTAAAGCCATATTTTGAGAGAAAGTATTACCAGCATCGGTACTCCGCCAAATTGCAGCCTCGTTGAATAATCCAAATGTTGCATAAATAGTTCTTGGACTTGTTAGTGCAATTTCGATATCCATGCAATGAACATCACTACCAGAGCCTGTTAACTTAGCGGTAAAGTTCGCGCCCCCATCATTGGAAGCATACAGCCCTTTTCTTGTGGCAGCGTACAAGACACCGTTCGCTGCATCGTAATCAAGATCATTAACATAATAAAAATTGTTATTATTAGTAGATGAAAGCTGGGTCCAGGTCGTTCCGGCGTCTGTAGATTTAAATATTCCTGCACCGCGTATTGCATCCAGATTAAAAAATCCTTCACCAGTACCGGCATATATTATATTGGGGTTACCTGGATCAATAACTAAAGCACACACAGCAAGATTATCCATAAAATCATTTAATGCAGTCCACGATGCACCGCCGTTTACAGATTTCCAAACTCCGCCGGCAACAGCTCCAATATAAACCGTGTTTGGATCAGAAGGATGAACAGCAATAGCGCGAATTCTTCCGCCAATATTTCCAGGACCAAGTTGAGACCAATTTAATGCCTCCGGTGAATTAACCCTTGAAAGATTATTAGCATTAATGTGTCTATAAGCTTCTTCACGCCAATTATCAGGGATGCTGTTATTTGGATAAGCTCTCTGTTCATAATACCAGAGCAAAGCTTTATCCGGCTGGTCATATTTTAATTTTGATTTAGCTTTTTTTCTCTCAACCCTAAAATTTTCAAAGTCCTTCATTGTGTATGTTTCAATGAAATTACTTGACAGGAAAATAAATCCAAGAAAAGCAGAAACTATAAACACACCAAGAGTAGTGTATCTTTTCATTTGACACCTCTTATTTATTAATAATATTTTCTAAATCTATATGCTCGAATGCGGAGAAGAACAAACTCTAATTAATATCAATCAATACTAATTACTCTCTGAATAAACCAGCTTTTATCATTCTCAAGGGAAATTTCTGCTTTAAATTCTTTCCCTTTGGAAACCTTACTCAATTTTTTTAGCGACTCATTGATATCAGATTCCATAAGCTTATCATTATCATATCTAAAATTTGGGGTAAACAAATAATCATTTCCAGGCGTGGCTATGCTTGGACGATCATCATTCTGCTCAACTACCAACACAGTTACTTTTATTTGATAGTCAGTTTCACTTTTAAATAGAACTTCATTAACTCTTGCCGTTACAAGAGAAAGATTCTGTGCGATACTTGTAGGCGGCGATTGATTCTGGTTGTTATCCAAACCAGCAGTTTTAGTTGTCTCTTTACAGTTAGAGCAGGAAATTAACAGCGGTAACATCAAAGCAAATGTAGATAAAATAATAATTCTCATAATTTATTTCCTTGTTTTAGAATAAGATAAAATATTTTTTGAACTTTTCAATGTGCTGAACAAAAATTATTATAAGTGTCAGGCTTAATAGCTATCAATAACAACTAAATGATGCCAAACGCTTTAAGAATTTTAAAAGCTATTTCTTTGCGTGATGTAAATCCTTCTTCCGGTTTTTTAGATTGAACATTTAGAGCAAAGAAATAAACATTGCTTCCCTTTTCAACATATCCTACAAACCATCCAACCTGATCTTCAACTCTTAATGCCCAGCCGGTTTTTGCTCGGATAGTATATTCTTTGTTCTCTTCATAAATCATAATCTTCTTAACAATATCCATACTGCGATTGGAAAATTTTAATTTGTTATGGTATAGCTTTTTAAGCATTTCAATTTGCTCATCTGCAGAAATTCTTATTCCGCCATCGAGCCAGAACTTATCAATACCGCCGGAAATATTTTCATTTCCATAATGATTTATTGAAATGTAATGCTGCATTTTCTCTTCACCAATTCTTCTCGCAAGTTCCTGATAAAACCATACACCAGAATACTTAAAGGCATTAACCATATCAAGATCCTGATTCCAACTGTCATAAAATCTTTTTACACTGTCCCATTTAATAACTTCGAACTGATCTTTTACTGCACCTGTTTCTAATCCAACTAGTGAATTAAATATTTTAAAAGTAGATGCCGGAATAAATCTTTCTGAACATCGTAATGAATTATATTTTATATAGGAGTTCTGATCCAAATTATAAAGGACAAAACAACCATCATGTCCGTATTCATCAAAGTATTTTTTTAAGGCTTCTCTTTCCTCAACTTTTTGAGGAAATATATTTGAAGTGATTATGAAAAAAAGGCAGAGCATTAATTTTATTTGCTTCATAGCTTTAGGAGATTTTGGTTTAATAAACTTTTAATTATCGGTGGTTTAATATTAGATTCCTGCAGTAAAAAAACAAAATTATAAATGTTCAAACAAAAATTTCTTACAAAAGATTTTACAACAAAGATAATTGAAAAAGCTGCGGGAAGAGTTCCGCAAAATATTCTCGAGGAATTTTTGTCCTGTATAGAAAAAGAAAGTCGTAACCATTACTTCACTAAATCATCTGAATCCAATTTACTTCGCATAATTCAAAATCAGTTTGATATTGCCTTTTTTATTAATGAATGTTTAAAGTATCCACATCAGATAGAGATCTTAATTTCACTATCAAACAACAGCAATTATCTAACAGATATACTTGTTAGAAATCCGGAATATTTTCACTGGATAATTAATCCTTCCACATTGGAACAAAAATTAGATTTACATTACCTTAAAGACAGTTTAGAAAAAACAATTGCACCCTTCAAATCATTCGAATCAAAAGTAAATGCAATAAGAAATTTTAAACGCAAAGAAATTTTAAGAATAGGGTTAAAAGATATTTATCTAAAAGAGGAGCTGATAAACATAACTCACTATCTCGCTGATCTTGCAAACTCAATTTCATCAACACTATTTGAATTATGCTGCAAAGAAATTCTAAATAAATATAAAGTTGAAAAGACAACCCGAAAGTATGCATTATTTTCTCTCGGAAAACTGGGGGGTAGCGAACTCAATTACAGTTCTGATATTGACCTTGTTGCACTTTACGATAAGAATTCTCTTATAAATAAAAAGATTAATTATAATGAGATTCTTTCTGAATCCATTTTACTTTTTATTGATACTGCAAGTAAAAAAACAGGTGCGGGATTTTTATACAGAGTTGATTTTCGTCTTCGTCCTGATGGAAGAAATGCTCCGTTGTGCGGAAGTATCGCCGAGTATATCAGGTACTACGAAACGAGAGGAGAAGATTGGGAAAGGCAGATGCTTATTAAAGCAAACTTTCTTTGCGGAAGTATCAGCTTATTTAAGAAATTTTCTAATTCTGTTTCAAGATTTATCTATCCATCTTCGTTTTCTATTTCACCGATTGAACAAATAAAAAAATTAAAGTTAAGCATCGAGCAAAAGAATAAGAACGATGAAAATATAAAACTTGTTTCCGGCGGCATTCGTGATATTGAATTTTCTGTCCAGGCATTGCAGCTTATAAACGGCGGAAAAAATTTAGATATACGAACCGGAAACACTTTAATCGCTATAAATAAACTTTACAAGAAAAGTATTCTCTCTGAAGAAGAAGTTATGGATTTTACAAATGCTTATACTTTATATCGTAAAGCTGAGCATTATCTTCAGCTGATGAATGATCAGCAGACACATACAATTCCATCCGAAGGAGAACTTGCTGAGAAATTAGCCAGTTTCCTAAATTTTAAAGATCTGAAATCATTTAAAGAACATCTTAATATAAATAAAAAGAAAGTTCAATTAATTTATAATTCGATAGTCGGGATTACTGACTCATCAAGCACGAAAAATAATTTTGACAAAACAATATTTACCGATGATAAAAGAGCAAAAAGCAATTTTGATTTTTTAAGAACAGGCAAAAGTCTTTTTGATAAAAAACAATTTGATAATCGTACAACCTTATCGTTTGAAAAAATTGAAGAATCCTTATTAAAGTTTTTGGCAAATTCAATTGATCCGGATATAGTTTTAGAAAACTTTGCACGCATTATACGGACTGCACATTATCCTAAAATTTGGTTTGATGAATTTTCCGACAATAAATTCTTTCATTTATTTCTTAATTTATGTGAGAGATCTCAAAAAGCAATTGATTTGTTTGCGGAAGATAAAATTTTGAGAGATTCTTTTTTATCCCGAGAATGTCTGCTTCCATTAAAACAAGAAAGTTTTTCTAACCTTTCATTAAAAGATTTCTATTTCAGATCCTCTGTTCAATTGACAGCCGGTATTATTAAATCAGAATCATTTGCTGATCTTTATACTGCATATTTAAATTATAAAATAAACTCAGCAATCCGGGATTTTCTGCCAGATAAAAAATGGGGAAATGATTTCTTTATTGCAGCAATGGGTAGTTTTGGTTCAGCGGAGTTATCATTTGCCTCTGATGTAGATTTAGTTTTTGTTGTCAGATATATTCACAAGTATCCGAATATCCAAAAAGATTTTCAGAAACTTTTACAAAATTTTAAGAACAATTTACCCGGACTTGAGATTGACTGCAGATTAAGACCAGAAGGTAAAACTAGTCAGCTTGTTTGGGATGTTGAAGATTATAAAAAATATTTTTCAAATCGTGCAAGAGTTTGGGAGCTACAGGCATTTACTAAATGCAAATTCATTTCAGGTGATCTTAATTTGTTTAATGATTTTATTGCTCACTACACTAAAACGGTTAAACAAAAAGACCCGGCACTTATTAAAAAAGAAATGGTTGAGATGCGTAAAAAGCTTTATCCATTAAACGATACTTCGCTGAATATTAAAAAAAGTTCCGGCTGTTTAACTGATATCGATTTTATTATTTCGTTTATGTTATTAACTAATCCTGATTTATTAATTGAACGAATAGAAAACATAACTACTAATGCATTTGAAATAATTAAGAATACTTTCAGCAAAGATGTAAATTTGAAATCGTGTGAAGAAAATTATTATCTATTAAAACAAATTGAATTAAATAATCAATTGGTATTTAACAGCAGACTTCCAAAATTTCCGGCAGAGGAGCTTAAGTTAAAAAAGCTTTCCAGCGTGAGTGGTTATGCAAATAGTAATTTATTCTTAAATAAAATCAATGAAATAATTGAAACAACAAAAAAATATTATCAAACTATTTTTAACTAATCTTTCAGATTGAATATGAAATACATACAAAAATATTATTACATCTTAACCGGATTTATTGCATTCATTTTTTATATGCTTACTATTGCTCCGTCTGTTATTCAAATTGATACCGGTGAACTTGCGGCTGTTCAGTGTACGCTTGGCATTGCTCATCCCACAGGCTATCCTATATTTACAATTTTTGGATATTTGTTTTCGCTTATTCCACTTCCCTTTTCAAAAATATTTCAATTGAATTTGTTGGCGGCACTTTACTGTGCGGCTGCGGTATCAATTTTTTCTTTAACTGTTAAATTAGTACTGGATAATTTGGCAGCATTTCAATTTATCAAACAGTCAAAAGGAAAATCCAAGCGTAAGAAAAAGGATTCTAATAAAAATATTCAGTCAGATAATACCTCTAATTTTGAGTTAACAGAAACCTATAAAATAATTTCAGCAGTTTTCAGCGGTTTATTTTTAGCACTAAGTAAAACATTTTGGTTCCAAAGTACTTCAGTTGAAGTTTATAGTTTACATCTTTTATTAATTGCGATTATTATCCTAACATTGATTAAAGCATTTATTCTTTCAGACAGTGAAAAAACTATATCCAAATATTGGTTAATCTTCTCTGTTGCATTAGCGTTTGGATTTAGCAATCATATGACAACGCTTCTAATAATTCCGGGTGTAGCTTATCTGTACTTTGCAAAAAATGGATTCAACTCAAAGAGTATAAAACAAATTTTAATAATGCTTTTAATTTTCTTTCCAATTTTAATATTAGTTTACTCTTATCTGCCAATTCGTGCTTCACAATACCCATTTATGAATTGGGGCAATCCAGTTGAATGGGAGAGAATAATAAGACACATTTCAGGACAACAATATCAGGTATGGCTTTTCTCATCCACAGAAGCCGCTGCAAAACAGTTTAATTATTTTGTGGGAAATCTTCCCAAGGAGTTTTTGCTTTCATTAGTGTTATCGGTTGCGGGTTTAGTTGTTTCGTTTATTTATCTCAGGAAATTTTTCATCTTTAATCTTATCGTATTTCTATCCGCAGTTTTATATTCGATTAATTATGATATAAATGATATAGACTCATATTTTCTACTTGCTTATATCTCACTTGCTTTCTTTGCTGCATTTGGAATTGTTAAATTATTGTCATTCGCCGTTAAACATAAAATGCAGATTATATTACCGGTTTCAATTCTTGTACTGCTTTTAGGCATACAATTCTACTCTAACTACGATGAAGTAAATCAAAGGAATAATTTTATTTATGAAGATTATACTAAATCATTGTTAACCACTCTTCCAAAAAACTCAATTGTATTTAGTTATCAATGGGATTATTTCATCTCAGCATCATATTATTTTCAGTTGGTTGAGGATTACAGAAAAGATATCATTGTCATCGATAAAGAACTTTTACGCCGTTCGTGGTATTATAATCAGTTAAGTACAAACCATCCTAATTTGTTAACTGGAATTAAACCTGAGGTAGATAAGTTTATTGATGCATTAAAACCATTTGAAAGACAAGAACAATTCAATTCGGCTCTGCTTGAAAATCTTTTTAGAAAAATTATGACCGGGTTAGTTTCAACCAATATCGATAAGCACGATTATTTTATTGCACCTGAGATCGTTGATGGAGAAATGAAACGCGGTGAGTTTCAACTGCCCGAAGGTTATACTCTTGTTCCTCATCTTTTTCTCTTTAAAGTTGTCAATACCACTGATTATGTTGAAGCACCACTTCCAGAATATAAGATAAGATACAATCAAAATGATGACAAGTACACATCATCTCTAAAAGGATTTGTTGCTTCTATGCTTGTTAGAAGAGCAATGTATGAGATGCAATTTAATAGGACGGACCGCGCTAAAATCTATGCTATGAAAGCAGCGGCAGATTTTCCAACTGTTACTCTGCCGCCGGTTTTATCGAACTTAATACTTAATTGATTCATCTATTTCATCTATAAGATCTTCAATTCTGTCTTTGGATAGTTCATCTTTTGTTAAGAATGATTGAAGCACAACGTCAACCTGCTGTATAAGATTACGTTTATAATATTTGGGGGCAAAGATAGAACCATCAATCATATAAACTCTTCTGCTTTTCTCATCGTAAAAAGTATAGTTAATAAATGGACCGCCCATACCCTTTATATTTAAATCCCATAAACCTTGCGTGTATAGAGCATATCTTTCGTTAAAGTTAATTTCACTTGTTGTATAAAAACTATCAACTAAAACAACGTATGCAGTATCATCACGTACCTGGTAATATTTCTTTGTAATTCGGTTTCGTATTGCTTTAATTGAATCCTCATTTAAATAATCCGGCGTTGCGTCATCTATCCAGTGAATAAAAATCCATCGCTCCATATCACTGCCCGGAGAACGACGAAGCCAAACAAAATTATTTGCCGAATCATTTTTTGCAAGTTTATAATCTGCCTGAACATAAATTACCCAGCCATAATCGCGAAGCAGCAAACCTTCAATAGCCTTACGCTCATACCGCGGTGCATATAAACTTTCCTTCAATCTCTTGTCTGATATTTTTTGGTATGCATACAAGAGATTGTCTTTGTTTTTCAGAATTTTAAACTCAAGTTCCTGCATATTTGCCGCAGATAAAACAGTAACAAGCTGATTCTTAGCCCACAAATCATACTTACTTAAAATAAAATCACTTTCTGTTTCTAATTTCTTTTGAATCACAGTATCCACTATCGATTTAATATATTGAGAAGTGTAAGAGTCTGTATTTAGTGGAGCTACGATTACAACATTTTTTTTATTCTTAACTTTTTCAATTTGATTCGAGGAAATTCTCTTTAATGTAAAAAGTTTTTCAGGCATAGGTGTGTTAATTTCAACCTCAAATGCTGATTGAAGTGCAACTTTTAATTCTTCAAATTCAAGTGAATCTGCAACAACAAAAATTTCATCCTCAAAACCGGTGGCAGGTTTTTGTGATGAATCACATCCGTAGAAAAAATAAACTAAACCAAAAATTGAAATGATAAAAATAAGTCTATTCATATTTACCTCGGAACATTTTGTAAGACCAAGTTAAAATTTGGGAAAAATATAGCGTATAACGCCCACATAGTTAATCCAACAGAAATTGGGATTGATAAATTATCATCTGCCAAGCCATATGAAATATTTTCTACTATTGCCCCGACAAAAGCAGCAATAAATCCGATTACATATTCCATTGGAAAATTACTAACCTTCGGTGTAAAAATAACTACGATGCTTGCACTGATAAAAAATGATAAAGTTCCCTCAAAACTTTTTCTAAGGAATTTTCTTTTACCGAACTTTCTTCCAATTAAAGCAGCGCTTGTATCGCTAATTATCAATATTGTAAATGCAGTTACAAAAATCACCTTTGGGAAGATTAATGCGCATATCAACGCCGATAATAGCACGTAAGTTGCACCAGTTAAATTTTTCTTTTCTTTATCAAGTTCATGTTTGCGTAATAAAAATCCAAATACCCGATAAAACAGTTTGGCAAATGATTTAGATACAAATCTCCCGCCATCAAAAAGAAGCGCAAATATTGTAAGGTAAATAAGTATAGTAATTGAAGTAGAAGAAGGAATGAAATAATAAATTACAGGAATAGATAAAGAAAAGAGATGAATTAGTTTTCTAACTAATTCATCTCTGTAATGAATTGTGCCATTATCAATGTGCGTCATTATTCGGTGCTGTGTCCTGTTGTTGTCGATGTTCCATTAATTTTTTTACATGATCAGGAACAGCTTCTTCTTTAGTCTTAACTTCCTTTTGCACTGGAGGTAAATTTTCACCGCGTATAATTCTATCTATCTCTTCTGCATCAAGTATTTCTCTTTCCAGAAGTTCTGCAGACAGCCTGTGAAGTAAATCCATATTATCGTTTAATATTTTTACTGCCCTATCAAAAGCAGAATTAATGATCCCACGAATTTCATCATCAATTTCAATAGCAGTTTTTTCACTGTAGTCTCTGTGCTTTTGAATTTCTCTTCCTAAAAAGATTTCTTCTTCTTTAGCACCGTAAGCAAGCGGACCAAGTTTATCACTCATTCCCCATTCACATACCATCTTACGGGCAATATTGGTTGCTTTTTCAATATCGTTACCCGCACCGGTTGTATAATGTTTGAAAACTAATTTTTCAGCAGCTCTGCCGCCCAATGCATAGGTGATCATCGCTTCAAGATATTCCTTGGAGTAAGTATGTTTTTCATCGATCGGTAAATAACTTGTAACACCAAGCGCTCTGCCTCGAGGAATAATTGTAACCTTATGAACAGGATCTGCTTCTGGGATCATTCTTGCAACAAGTACATGACCAATTTCATGATAAGATGTAGTCTTCTTTTCTTTTTCAGAAATGATTAAACTTTTTCTTTCCATTCCCATCATTACTTTATCTTTAGCTTCCTCAAAATCAATCATCTCAACTTTTTTCTTGTTCTTGCGTGCGGCTAAAAGTGCTGCCTCGTTAACAAGATTTGCTAATTCTGCACCGGCTAATCCTGGGGTACCTTTAGCGATTACTTCAACATCAACATTTTCACCGAGAGGAATATTTCTTGTGTGAACTTTTAAAATTCCTTCTCTACCTTTTACATCAGGACGATCAACAACTACCTGTCTATCAAATCTTCCAGGTCTTAATAATGCCGGATCAAGAACATCCGGTCTATTTGTGGCAGCGATGATTATCACTCCGCTGTTCTGTTCAAATCCATCCATTTCAACAAGTAAGGCGTTAAGCGTTTGTTCACGTTCATCATGTCCGCCGCCTAAGCCTGCACCGCGATGCCTTCCAACTGCATCAATCTCATCAATAAAAATTATACACGGTGCATTTTTCTTTCCTTGATCAAAAAGATCACGAACACGACTTGCACCAACGCCAACAAACATCTCAACAAAATCTGCACCGGAAATCGAAAAGAATGGAACACCGGATTCGCCTGCCACTGCACGAGCTAATAAAGTTTTACCTGTTCCGGGAGGTCCTAATAATAAAACACCTCTTGGAATTTTACCGCCAAGCTTTTGAAACTTAGTTGGTTCCTTAAGAAATTCAATAATCTCCTGTAATTCCATTTTAGCTTCATCAGTACCGGCAACATCTTTAAAGGTTACGCGTTTGCTGGATGGCGTAATAAGTTTTGCCTTACTTTTTCCAAATGAAAAAATACCACGAGATCCACCGCCCTGTCCCTGCATTCTTCTCATGATCACAACCCAGACAGCTATAATTAGAACCCAGGGTAAAAATCCAATTAAAATATTCATCCATTCATTAGATTCTTTATCGAAAGAATAACGGATTCCTTTTTCTTTCCAAATAGCTTCTTGATCCCTGATCATCGGTTCCGGAATGTAAACTGAAATTGCCTTCACAGATACCGGCTTCCCTTTTATACTAATATTCGTTTCGGTTTTAAGTTCGGCTTTAAAAGTGTAATCGTTTATATCCGCTTTAGTAATGCTTGCAGATGAAATGTTTCCCGGGTTTTGTAAAAGAATTTCATATTCTCCGTATGGGATTTCTGTAAAAGTTTCTGCACCGGTTCTAAAAACCTGCATTACAATTACAGCCGCCACTATAACAGCACCCCAGCCAAAAACCATTCTTATAACTTTTGTCCAATCAAAATTATCATCTGGTCTTTTAGGATTTTTATTGCTTGATTTTTTTTCGTTATCACTCATATTATTTTTTCTAAAGTTTTATTCTACAATTAATTTTAATTTTATTCACTTAAACAATAAATGGTTCTAAGATTTCTAAATTTTTGGGCATAATCCAATCCGTAACCTATTACAAATTTACTTGGAATTTTGAATCCAATATAATCAATTTTGACATTAAATTTGAGGCTTTCAGGCTTCATCAACAGCGAACAAACCTTAATGCTATTGGGTGTATGCTTACCAAATATCTCTTCAATATACTTTATCGATAAACCCGAATCCACAATATCTTCAACAATTATAATATCACGTCCGTTCACGTCGCAATTTAATTCTTTGAGCAGGCGCACATTTCCGGATGATATTTTGGAATCACCATAACTTGAGAGCTTAAAAAAATCTATTTCGCAATCAATTGAAATATTTTTAATTAAATCTGAAAGAAAAATAAAAGCGCCATTAAGAACGCCAATAAAAATTGGAATTTTTCCATTATAATCTTGTGATATTTGCAATGCCAATTCTTTAATTCTTTTCTGAATTACATCTTCTGTGAGAAATGGCACAAAAATATCATCGCCTATAATCAACTTTTCATTTTTATTATCATTTACTTCAGACATAATTCTATTACTTTCTTTGTTTCGGAAGTTAATTTAAATCTATCGTCAAGGCGGCGCCCGATTACCCAAACAATTTTTCCCATATTTTCTAGAACTAACTGCTTTTTCTTTTCAAAAGAATTAATTTTTATATCATTTAAATAATCAGAAATCTTTTTACTACCTTGCATTCCAATTGGAAAAAATTTATCCCCTTCCTTCCAGCCTCGCACTATAAATTCATCACTTAAATTGTCTCCGGAAATAAACTCCACATTTTTTGATTTACCAATTTTAATTTTACTTTTTTTAACTTCAGTAATAGATAAAACTTTACCATCTATTTTTAATCTATTGCCAACGTTAATCATTTGTTCGTTAAAATTTCTTAATATCAATTTCCTTCGTATTGTGATTTCTTTCCGTTCCTTAACTACAATAAGATTCTCCGATAACTCTTCTGATTTTCCCGATTGTTTTTTAACTAGTGAAAATATCTTCTTCAAATCATTTGATTCAATTTTAACGGAAAAGTTTTCATCAATAATTTCTTTTAATGTATATGAGATCAAAAATTCATTAGTCTCTTCAAATATTTGCAGGGGAATTGAAATAGATTTTTCTCGCTTTACTTTTAATGTTGATCTTAATGCAAATACAATTTCTGTTAACCAGGAATTTAATCTTTGCAAGTTTAGTGAAGTATTTAATGCTGAGCTGGAAAATGCGGGATTGACATTTTTTTGAATTTGTGGAATCACTTCATTTCGCAAAAAATTTCTTTCGAAATCATTTGATAGATTCGATTCATCAACCCGATACTCAAATTTATTTTTATCAAGATAATCCAGAATTTCCTTTTTGGTTAAGCATAAAATTGGACGAACGATATGATTTCTTCTTACAGGAATTCCTGCGATCCCTTTAACTCCCGTTCCTTTAATTAAATTTAACAAAACTGTTTCGGCATTATCATCAGCATTGTGGGCTGTTACAATTTTATCATAATTATTTGATTTAGAAATCTTTTCAAAAAACTCATATCGAATTTTTCTGCCGGCAACTTCCAACGATGTCTTAGTTTTCTTAGCGAATGATTTAATGTCTTTACGAAGCAGGTAAAAGGGTATTGATAATTCATCACAAACTGCTTTACAAAAAAATTCATCTCTTTCAGAATCTCTTCCTCTTAATTTATGATTTATGTGAACTGCTCCAATTTCAACCTTGAACTTTTTTTTGAATTTATTTAAGAAGTGAAGTAAAAAAATAGAGTCAGGTCCGCCGCTTAAAGCAACAAGAACTTTATCTCCAGATGAAAGAAGATCATTCTCTTTAATAAATCTTAAAACTTTTTGTTCGGTTGCTTTCATCAATTTAAAAAGATAGATGACTCATCCTGATTTTTACTTTCCATAATTCGTTCAACGTATTTGCCTAAAACATCAAACTCAAGATTTACAGTATCACCGACTTTTTTATCTGCAAAAATTGTTTCCTTCCACGTGTGAGGAATTATCCCAACCGAAAAAGACTTGTCTTTCAATTCAGCAACGGTCATGCTTACTCCATCGATAGCTATTGAACCAACATAAATTAAGTACTGCTTGAATCTTTCAGGAAAGGAAATCGTTAACCAGTGGCTATTTGAAAGCTCTTTTACATCTTCTACTTTTCCCGTTGTATCAATATGACCTAGAACAAAATGTCCTCCCAATCTTGCTTCAGCCGCTAAAGGTCTCTCAAGATTTACATTCATACCTTGCTTAAGCACGCCAAGATTTGTTTTATTGAGTGTCTCTTCAATTGTATCAACAGCAAAAGTATTTCCATTTATCTTGATAACTGTTAAACAGCATCCATTAACGGCAACACTGCTGCCAATCTGCAAATCATGCATAATTTTATTTGCCTCAATTACAAATTGAAACCCATCACCAGTTGGAATTTTTTCTTTAAGTATTCCTTTTTCTTCAACTAATCCGGTAAACATTTTAAGCCCATAATTTTTTAGAATTGCAATGTAAAGTTATAAATAGAATCTCTTAGAATTAATGCGGTATAGAAGATTATTTAACAAGTTCAATCAGTAAATCATCACCGATAATTTTTGTTTTTCTGATGTTTAATTTGGCTGCATCGCCGAGTTTCTTTCTTTTGATTTCAGAAAATGTTTTTAAGCCGCTGCCTAAAATTTTGGGACTTACAAATAAATAGATGTCATCAAACAAATTTTGTTTTATTAATGATGAATATATTTTGCTGCCGCCTTCAACCAGAATTGATGTTATCTGCAATATTGATAATTCCTTCAGAACGCTTTTTAATTGAATTCTTCCATGAATATCTGATTTTGCAAAAAGTATTTTAACGCCAAGTTTTTTAAACTGATTAATCTTCTTCAATCTTGATTTACTCTTTTCAGATGTAACAATAACTGTTTTTTTATCAGAATTATTTTTAAATAAATTCAAATCACTTTTAAGTTTAAGATTAGAATCCAATACTACTCTGTAAGGATTTCTTCCTTCAACCATTCTAACTGTTAATTTAGGATTATCAATTTGAGCCGTGCCAGAACCGATAAGCACAGCATCATATCTTGCCCTTAGCCAATGCACATATTTTCTTGATTCACTTGAGGAAATCCATTCAGAATAATTATTCTTATCTGCAATCATTCCATCTAATGTCTGAGCAGCTTTAAGTGTTACGTAAGGAAGTTTATTAATAATAAATTTGAAGAAGAATTTATTTAACTCAATACATTCTTTTTCAAGAACACCAACCTTAACTTCAATTCCCGCTTTTTTAAGGGCTTTAACTCCATTACCGCTAACAAGAGGATTAATATCCAGCGTACCGATGACAACTCTTTTTATTTTTTCTTTAATGATTCTATCAACACAAGGTGGCGTTTTACCGTGATGGCTGCATGGTTCTAGATTCACATACAATGTGGATCCTTCGAGTGATTCTACTGAAGAGTTAATTGCATTTATTTCAGCGTGATCTTCCCCAAATTTCTGATGATACCCAGCACCAATAATTCTGTTGTTCTTTATTATAACGCATCCAACTAACGGATTTGGACTAACACTGCCTTCACCTTTTTTGGCTATTTCAATTGTTAGTTGTATGTATGATTCATCAGCCAAAATATTTGTGGAATTAATTTTGATCGAAATGATTTATTTATTTTTGTGATTTTTTGAGTCTTGGTGATTTAGTGGTAAAAGTTCTGATAGTGAAAAAATACATTAGCCACAAAAACTCAAAACCACAAAAGAGCACTAAAATATCAAATAATTATTGTTATTTATAAAACTACATAAAACAATAGATTATTTAATCTCCATAATCTCAAATTCCAATAATCCTGCAGGAGCTTTTACCTGAATTTTCTGCCCTAATTTTGCACCGATTAAACCCTGTCCAACAGGTGATGTAACAGAAATTTTACCTTCCTGAAAATCTGCTTCTTCGGGAGAGACTAAAAGATATTCAACAACTTTTTTTGTTTTAAGATTTTTAATCTTTACAGTCGAAAGTAAATGCGCTTCATCAGTCGGCATTTTAGAAGTATCAATCACCCTTGCACGAGAAAGTACATCTTCCATTTTGCTGATCTTCAATTCAAACAAACCCTGTTCTTCTTTAGCAGCATCATATTCAGCGTTTTCAGAAAGATCACCATGAGCACGAGCTTCTGCAATTTTGGCAGCCATTTTTTTTCTGCCGTTCGTTTTCATTTCCTGAAGTTCTTTTTCGATTTCTATTAATCGTTCTCTTGTCAAATAAACAAAATTTTCAGCGGACATAATAAATCTCTGTTTGTTAATGATTTAAAAAAAATTGCCACCGTTCCGATAATCAGGAACAGTGGCTGAGCAAAAATAAGAATTGATTATTTGGATGTCAAGGAATTAAGATTACTTCAAAAACATCATCTTTCGCGTTTCTGTAAAGCTTCCGGATGTTAAAGTATAAAAATAGGTTCCGCTCGGAAAATTAGAGGCATCAAAGGTTACTTCGTGTGGACCAGCTTCCAATTCTCTGTTTACAAGTGCAGCAACTTCTTTCCCTAAAACATCATAAAGTTTTAAAGTTGTAAATCCTGTTTTGCCTAAACTAAATTTAATCAATGTACTCGGGTTAAATGGATTTGGATAATTTTGCGCTAAGGAATAATCATCCGGAAACAAAAAAACATTAACAACATCCGAATATGAAAAATCTCCGTTAAAATCTATTTGCTTTAATCGGTAGTAAAGATTGGTTTGTGTTATGGCAGATATATCATCTACAAAAGAATAATTAGTTTGCTCAGTAGTTGTACCTCTTCCTTCAGTAAATCCAATTGTTGCCCAATCCGTTTTACTTGATTTTCTTTGGATCTCAAAGCCTTGATTATTTACTTCGGTTGCTGTTGTCCAGAGAAGATTAACTTTTTGATTTTTTAATTCTGCAGTAAAAGAAGTTAATTCAACAGGAACAATGGTTGAATGTGTTTTTAAAATCCAATTACCCGGATCAAAAACAATTGAAAGCGGTTCACCTTCAATTGCAATGTTATAATGCTGGCTTGCTGCATTATTAAACACAGTAACTATTGTATCGCCGATGGCTCTTGTAACTTTTATTTGTATCGGCATTGTAAAGAAAGCCGGATTACTGTTAGCATCCTGAGTAATTAAAAGCGATAAATTCCAGGTATTACCACTGATTAAACTTTTTGAATGCCAGGAATGATACTTAGGATAATTTTCACCATAAATCCACTGCTGGAAGAAATAATTCAAATCCATACCCGAGACATTTTCTGCAACAGCCTGAAAATCTTCTGTAACGGCAACACCGTATGCAACATTTGGCTCTGCAGAATAAATTCGCATAATATCATAGAATGTTGAATCACCAACAATTCCTCTTAACATATGTAAAACCACACCACCTTTAGCATAAGATCTTGAACCATTAAATATTTGGTTTACATCAGATATATCTTGCACCCAAATTGAACCAACAGCATTTCTTGCACTTGCCATCTCATTTAAAATAAAATTATCATAACCCGTTTTACCAGACCAGGCTTCAGTGATCACACCTTCACCATAAGTAGCAAAACCTTCGTTCAACCAGATATGATGCCAATCTTTACAAGTGATTTTATCTCCATACCACATATGAGCAAGCTCATGAGCAATTAGCATATTGCTGAACCCACCCATAGAAGTAATTGTTTGATGTTCCATTCCGCCGCCCCAACCAAATTGAGCGTGACCATATTTTTCATTAATAAAAGGATACTCTCCAAAATGCTCTGCATAAATTTCAATCATACCCGGAGTTTTATTAAGCTGTGCAATATTTGAATTTAAACTGCCCGGATAAAGAAAATGATTAATCGGCATAGAATCGGTTGGACTGTAATGATAATAGTTTGTGTACTGAGCATAGTTTGTTATTGCCATGGAAAGAAGATACTGTGCAATAGGATAACTGCTCTTCCATTTATATGTGTGCGTACCATTACCGTTGTTCACAACTTCCATTAATTTACCGTTAGATGCAGGAATTAATGATGTGCTTACTGTTATCCAAAAATCTGCTGAGTCTGCTTTATCAGCTGGAGTATCTTTAACAGGCCACCAATCTTTAGCGCCGTAAGGTTCGCTTAAAGTCCATATAGCAGGGTTGCCCGCTTGTGAGCTAAACTCAAAACTTCCAAATCCGCTGGAGCCTGGTGTACCGTGATAATAAACGATACTTGTAAATTCATCACCAGCATTTAGAGTTGTACCCAGTGCAATATTTAATTTATTAGATCCTCTTGTAAAACTCTTTAAGCTTCCGTTTACAAAAACTGAATCGACAATCAATGGATTCGTCAGATCAAAATAAATCTCGCTGACATTTTGATCCACTATTTCAGATTTACAAGTTACGTTACCTGAAATTGTTTGAGCCGTATGGTTTACAGTTAAATCAAGTTTATAATATTTAACATCATACTTTGAATCGCCGGGATAATTAATATCTGCAAATTTTTGTAATCGGTTAAAATGCTGTGTCTTTGCAAGAATACATTCATCTCTGGCGCTTTGCGCAAAACTTAAGCCCGTAAAAACAATCAATAAAAAAGAAATTAGGTTTTTCATGTTAATCCTGTATAATGAATATCTATTAGTGGATAAAATTAAAGATAAAATAAATCAAAGCAAGTATAAAAATGGGTGTTAAACCTCCACAATATTTTGTCCACGTAATCCTGAGCGCAGTCGAAGGATAAAATTAATAGAAAATGTCGTACTTCCTCCCTCGACTTCGCTCGGGGTGACATTTCAGTGCAATAATTGATTTTATTTTGAATCAACATTTTAGAAGTTGCTTTTATGTAACTTCCTGTATTCTGCAGATTGATTTGAAATCACAGAAACGGCAGACTTTGTTTTCTCTATCTTCAAGTGTAGAAAGATTAAATTTTCCGTTTACAATATTTTTAACGTAAGCCGGAATAAATTCATTGCAAATATTTATAAGCTCTTTATTGGATTGCAATAATTCTTCCTCGCCAGGAGACCTTGAGCTGCTAATGTGAATATTTTTACTGCCAAAATCTTTGTTACTTAATTTTAGTGAATAGATTACTGCTGCGGCTGGATTAAATTCTTTATTCATTTCGGATTCAATCAGTATTTTAGATGCGTAAAGATAAAGCGGAAGCTGCAATGATATTCCGGTTTCAAGTTCCTTCTTAGTTGGTCTCTTTCCACTTAGTTTATAATCAATTACTTTATAAATTTCATTTGCATCATCGATATCAACTCTATCTATCTTACCTCTAACTTTAACATCGCCGATCAAAAATTCATCCGCATCTTTATCTTTTGAATTTTTAAACTGCCCGAATCCCATTTCAAAATATTGAGGTATAAATCCATTTGAAGAATTTCTTTCCTCCTCGAGAAATTTATACAAGATAGATTTTTTTTTGTCACCCGCGATTCCAAGAATTTTTTCTCTCTCATAAAATACTAATGTTGAACTAAGCCTTAATTTGTCAAGCTTCTTTTCCGCAATACTAAATATTAATTTTTCCGTTAACTTAAATGTTTCATCATCACATTGTGAAAGGATGATGCTTTTTTCTTTTAGCCTGCTGTAGAACTCATATAATATTGAATGAATAATACTTCCAAGTTCAAACGATTCTAATTCTTCTGTCGGTTCTTCTATTGTTTCAAGCTGTAAAATTCTTTTCAGAAAATATTGAAAAGGACATTTTGCATATTCTTCAAGCTGGGATGCTGAATATTGTTTTTCTTTTTGATCTGCTAGTTTTGTCTTTGCTTCGTCAGAAATAATTTTAGAAATATATCCAGTGTATTCAGATTCACCAAAAGGATTTTCCAATCTTAACTTATCAATACTTAAATAAGTTTTTAGTTTTTCAACATCAATACCAAGTGAATCAAGTTTGTCTTTATCTTTTTCTAAATCCAGGGTGGCAGCATATTTCATTAACTCTGATTTACTGTAAATAAGATTTGTATAATCCTTAAATGATTTTTCTTTAAAATTAAATAGCCTTAACAAATCATTCACAAATGTAGAAGGAGTAAATTCTTTTTTCTCGTCTTTCAATGCATACGACAAATACAATCTTTTCTTTGCACAGCATAATGTCTGATAGAAATGATATCGATCTTCAAGTATATGCCTGTATTCATCTTTCTTGTATGAACCGGATAAAAATATTTCCGGCTGATACCGCGTTGGAAATTCACCATCAACTAATCCGCCGATAAACACATAATCAAAATTAAGCCCGCGGATTTCATTTACAGATGTTACAAGCACTCCGCTTGCATGTCTTTCTTTTATGTTATAACGAGTAAACTGAAGCGCTGTTTTTATCTGCGACAAGAAATAGCCTAACGGAAATTTTTTATCGTTGCCATTTTCATCAACAAGCAAATCAAATAATTCATCGAGAGTTTCAAGAAAAACCGTGATTGCCTTAACATTTTTTTCTATATAATTCTCATGATCATTAACTATCCTCTGCGGTAAACCTAAAATGTAAATAAGTTTTCTGAGCTCTTCTTTAAATTCATAAATGGTTTTCTTTTCCCTAAAAGGTTTAAGCATTTCAAAAATTGCTTCAATATCATCTTTGGCTTTGGAGTAAAACTCTTTCGGCAGAAAGCGATTGTCTTCATCATCACCATTAAAATTCATTTCATCAATTGTTCTGGATATTGAATCGACCCAGTTTTTATAACCGGATACTATTTTTAGATTTGAAGAAACACGAAGCAGGTTTGAAAGATCGAGCCCAGTAATTTTTATCCATCTTCCTGTTAATGCACGAAAAATATTTTTGTAATAAAAATTATTTTCTAGAATTTCCAGAAAGTTAATCAACGCAATTACAGGCTGAGATTCATTTAACGCATATCTATCAGTAAGATTAAATGGAATTCCATATTCATTAAAAACATCGCGTATAATTGCCGAGTGATCAGATATTAGATTGAAAGCTACTGTAATTGAATCAACATCAACATTCTTTTTAGTGATTAAAGATTTTATTTCTTTGGCAATCAGTCTTATTTCTTCTTCGGGTGATTGAGCAATAATTTTCACCGTTTCAACTTGACTCGGTTTTGGTGAATCATTTTCATTCAATAGAAATAATTTCTCACGAATTCTTTTTTGATAATCATTAAACTGTATTTGAGATGTATCTTCAACTTCATTAAACCCAGTGGACTTAAATTTTTCATAGCAGTTATCAAGATGCGAAAACAAAGCAGGATTGTAACGGTAATAATCGAACATTACAAAAAGCTTAACACCTTCAACATCTGCGGTGCGGCTTATAATATCAATTTCGGGCTGAGTGAATTCATCAAATCCGTTAATTAATATTGTTCCTATTCCGGTGAATGATTTATTAAACCTTAAAACAAAATCTTTTTTATCTAATCTTAAAACTTCAGAATATACATCACCTGTTTCATAAACATTTAATTCCTTGCAGTACGCTAAATAATTCTTATAAACATTTGCAATGTCTGTTGCCTTTAGTTTTTCCGAACCTTCAAGTTTTTTTGATTCAGAAATAATCTGATCTGGTGAAATGCCATTTAGTTTATACTGCGTGATAACATTCTTAATTCTGTCCAATGTGCCACGTGGAATTTCAGTCTTATAATTCGAAAAATATTTTAATTCCGTTTTCTTAAATGATTTACTTAACAGCACAGCCGAGGAAGCTTCGCTAATTGTTTTGAATGAATCTAAATCATTCTTTTGGAATATCTGTGTCGTAAATGTTTCGAATGTGTGAAGATTTAATTTTGAAACAGATGTGCCCGGCGACTGAGAAATTAATTGTCTCTTTAAATATCTGATCTTGCGATTGGTTGGAACGATTAATACGATCTCACCAAGCTTTTCTTGATTAATAAAATCACTTATAAGATTATCAGGATCTATCCGTTCAATTTTATTTTTGGATAAAATCATTTGTTCACTTTAGTTAAAAGTAAATCTTTGTAAGAAGCTCTTATTTCTTTTTTGTCTCTAAGTTTTAGTAAATCCATCATAAACGAAAATCTTTTTTCAGCATCAGATAAACCATTTATTACCCGGGTTTCCAATTCTAAAAAGCATCCCAAACCTTTTACATTATCAAGATGAATTCTCGTATTCTTATATAGATATAACTCTCTTTTTTTATTTACGATTATAAGAACATCTAAAAATCTTTTAAGATATTTATTTGCATCAGTTTTCTCTATCTCTAGAAGATGATAATCAGACCAGCGTTTTTTTGATTTTTCATTTCTATCATAAAATATAAGAGTCTGTTTATTATTCTCTATTCTTAGCTTAAGCATTCCTTTATCAACCTTGTAATAAATATCTTTTTGGATTAACAATTCCTCAAAGTGGATTTTATTCTCTTTAAGTATTTCTTTTACTTCTTTGTGAGATTTTAGTTTTACTTTTATTTCAAGATTTTTTGGCATTTGATTTACATTAAAGTACAACAGATTTTTATTTAATGATGAAATAATACATTGAATTTGTCATTTCAATAATTATTTTACCGATGGAAAAATAAGAATATTAAAATGTTGAAAGAAATTAAATCAGGCTTTACTTTGAAAAGTTTAATTATCATAAGTTTATTAACAATTGCATTTCCTTTTGCCAATATAAATGCACAGGGAATTGGCGAACTTGCACCACCTAAGCCAAGTGAAGTATTTCCACCCAACACTTTGGGAATGGATATTATGTTTGGCGATGCTGGCTTTGGACTGGGTGCATTTTTTAGAAAAGAGATAAGTGTTAAGTGGACCGCCTTCGCCGATATGTCATTTTCAGAAACCAAAGATGACCGTGAGTTTGAATACATTGATTATTTTGGAAATGTAATTACTATTGGAAAAAAGAACAGGGTTTTTCAAATGCCGCTTAATTTGGGAGTGCAGTACAGACTTTTTGAAAATTCTATTGCAGATAATTTAAGACCTTTTCTTTGTGCCGCTGCAGGACCAACGCTGCTTATTACAACTCCGTATCAAGAAGAGTTTTTTAACTCTTTTGCTTATGCACAAACTAAATATGCAGTTGGCGGATATGTTGGTTTTGGTGCAAACTTTGGATTAGATAAATCAAGTTTAGTTGGAATTACATTTAAGTATTACTACTCAAAAATTCTAAACGGCGGAGTTGAAAGTCTTGCCGGAAGAGAAAAAACTGAAATACAGGGATTTTTTATCACGCTTAATTTGGGAATGATGTATTAAACAGTTAGCTGCGAACTAATTTTAAAGCCAGTTATTTTTTAAGTGCCTGGTTTTTTTCAACTGGCCGTCGTCACGTTCGCACCATTACGAAAATAATTGACCTCTACGTCACGGAACAACTATTACGGCCCATAAATTCTATAAGTTGATTATTATAATTATTTAGATGCTTCTTTTAATTCCACATATTGAATCAAGGGTGGATTTTCCGGGGTCAACGTAAAAAACACTTCTATGTTTTTATTATCTCCTTCTATAATAAATGTACCCCTTAATTGATTTTGAGGCTTTACCTCTTTAACATTTACAATAGTTCCAGCCGTATCATAAAGTTGATTACAAGTTTGTATTAATGAATCTAAAATAAAATCATCGAAAAAATTTTCAGCAAATATTTTACTGTTTTTGGCATCTTTCCAATTTGGCAAAAAACTATATAACTCACTACTTCTCTTAATAAGCATTTCAGAAGGAGGTAACTCTCGTGGTTTCAACTCAGCGATTCTTATTAGTGTATCCAGAATTTTCCAATTGATAGTATGCATTTCAGCATAAGTTAAATTTGCAAAAGCTACCACACCAATACCATAATCAGGCACAATACGCCAGTTACTACCAAATCCAGGCAAACCTCCGCTGTGTCCAATGAAAATTCTTCCTTCACAATCTGATCCCCATCCTATCCCATAGCTATATGAAAAAACCATAGGGCATTTACGCTTATTATTAAAAGTAAAATTAGTATCTAATTCAAGGAATGATGAATGTTTTATCACTTCACGTAATGTACTTCTCTTTATGATTCCATTTTCAACTTCATTTCGTGGGGGCCAGGCAGACAAATGTAATTGTAGATATTTACTAAAATCATCTATAGAGCTAATAAGTCCACCCATTGCACCAAAGGATCCATTGCCTAACAATGGTTGCTCGTTAAATTTATCATTTAATCTTCTATATCCGAACGCTAAGTGATTGACTGGAATGTTTTTATATTCCCACTCAGTGTCATTCATTTCAAGAGGTTTAAGAATATTCTCTGTAATATATTTTTGGTAAGGCATACCAGAAATTATTGTTATAATTTTACCTAATATTGCAAATCCAAGATTGCTGTACTCAAATGCAATCCCTGGAATACTTGAAAATGATATTCCATTTTTTATAAGATTAATAAGTTCCTCATCTGTATCAGATAACTGACGATCACCCCAAATATCATCCTGAGGAAATCCCTCTGTATGTGTAAGGAGATGTTCAATAGTGATTAATGGTGCATCGGTAGTCAAGTATTTTATCCCATTCATCTCTGGGATATATAATTCCACTGGATCATCCAGATCAAGTTTTCCTTCATCGCGTAGTTTGAGTATAGCAAGAGCGGTAAAGCTTTTCGTCATCGACGCGATACGAAACATAGATTTATTATTGACAGGTATTTTATTCTCAACATCTGAATAACCAGTACCTCCTGAAAATACTAGCCTATCATCAACGACCAAACCAAATACTAGCCCTGGATAATGATTTTTTTCAGCGTATTCCTTGTATAAATTTTCAATTATTGGGAAAGTTGCTTCAATCTTTTTCATCCTTTCTGGGTCTTTAAAAACGGGGACTTGGTATGTTGTATCAAATAAGGCAGGTGACCGATCAAGTAGTTTAAAATTACTCTGGCTATAGTTCGGCATACCAACTATAAACACAAACAGAAATATTTGAATTTTCATTTTAATCTCCTGAAATAATAATAATTATTTTAAGGTACG
This sequence comes from Ignavibacteriaceae bacterium, assembly GCA_044227615.1. GTDB lineage: Bacteria > Bacteroidota > Ignavibacteria > Ignavibacteriales > Ignavibacteriaceae > IGN3. The sequence continues at coordinate 21,415 of JBGAWM010000004.1, read as the reverse complement.
CTTCGGTAGAGTAGTGTGATGAGGTGTAGCAAGAAATTCAGTCTCCAGATCTAAATCGATTGCTCTATCAAAGTATTGGAATTTTATTATTTAAAACATCTAATAATATTTTATCAAAGTCAAAAACTTTCAATTCGTACTTGTCAACGATTCGCAAATATTAAATAATTTATACGCGCCCCAATCATCAAAAGTAGGAGATTCACTCAATCTGATTTCTCAGATCCATAATATTTGGGTAAAAAATTTGCCACCCCCAACTGTGACCAATAACCCAATAATGTTATAGCATTCTTCTCCAAGGGATATCCGTATTCATCAAGTGTGATAGAGGAATAGTTTAGTTTAATCCAGGATGTCCGCATCTCATCAAATTTGATATTTTGATTATTAACTCTGAGATAGTCTTGAAATTCTATTTTGTAATTTTTCTCAGTGTCCATTTTCTTGAGTATTTTTTTAGAATCTAAAATGTCTAAACCATCAAAGCCCGGTTTGTAAACAAGTGCAAGATCATATCCTTCCTCACGAAAATTTCCTTTAATCAGTGTTCTTACAAAATACGCTAATGATTCTTCATATTTAATTGTTCTATTTATTTCCCAATCCTTTTTTACCTCAATATCGCAGGTGTCCAGGTCAGTGTAGAATAATCTGTAAGTGTAATTTAATTTATGAAGTGTTTCATCGTATTTAAACTCTTTTATCTCACAAGTTATTTTATAACCAAGATCGTAGTTAATAATTTCTATGGGATATTCACTTTCTGCCATCAGAATGGACGAATAAGGATGTGAAAAGTTTATAAGATATGGATTAGTGATTATACAATTAATGTTATATGGTGAATATCCAAGAAATCTCTTTTTAAAGACTTCCAAATCTTCATACCATTCTTCCGGTCTATCAGCAGTAATAGTTATATCTGAAATCTTGTAAATTTTTGGAATTAATCTGATATTTAAATAAAGATTAGAACTATCAGCTATTTTTATTAATTGAGCATGAGTATCATAACCTATCATCGAAAAAATTATTTCGTGATTACCGGGAATAATATCCTCAAGTCTAAATGATCCATCTATTTGAGTTGTTGTTCCCCATGTTGTATTTGAAATATAAATATTAACATTTGGAAGAGCTTCGTTAGTTGCATTATCTAATACAATTCCTGAAATACTATTCAAATTTTTTTGAGCATACACATTCAGTAGCACAATTACTAAAAAACCAATGGTATAAAAAAATTTACTTTTCATATTAATTTTCTAATAAGCATTTGCAAATTCATTATAAGATATTTTAATCAGCAGTCTGCTTCGGGAGAGTATTAAGGAGTAGTCATCGTTCCAGAGATTGAGCAATTAGATAGTTTAATAAAGCTCTGCCCTCTCGGAGTAGTATTTTTTTGTTACCCGTAATTAGTAATTATTTTTTTACATAGTCAAGAAAAAAATAATCTGGGTTTTATCAACTTATGCTAACTGCTAATTAATTAGGTTTGAAAAATAATTTATATGAGGGATGCTGAAATGTTTTTTTTCAGTGCGAATGATTGAATGAAATCTATCTCTTCCCTCTTTCATAAGCCAGCATAACAATTCTCTTTAAAGCTTGTGCATAGCTTAATCCGCCTGCGTGAGCAGATCGCATAAATCCTGCACCTTCTGTCAAATCCGGATTGGGGTTTACTTCCAGCACATAAACTTCTTCATCACTTTTTACACGCATATCAACACGAGCGTAATCTCTTGTACCCATAATTTTAAAAGCTGCAATTGCCGTGTGCTTAAGTTTTTCTTCCAATCGTTTAGGAATTTTTGCTGGACAAATAGGAATTGTTTTATGATATGATTCATGATTTGGATCCCATTTTGCCTGATAGCTCACAATATTGTGTAAGTGATCCGGCATTTTGCTAAAATCAATTTCACTTATCGGTAAAACTTTTGGTTTCAAATCACCGGTTACAGAAACATTAAATTCGCGTCCTTCTATAAACTCTTCAATCAATGCAGGTTGATTGAATTGTTTAAAAACAAATTCAAGCCTGTTTCTTAAAGCATTAGTGTTATAAACAATCGATTCATTTTCAATTCCAACACTTGCATCTTCATAAGCAGGTTTTACAATTACAGGAAATTTAGTTTCAAGATTAAACTCATCAGGAATTTTATCAAACAACTGAAATTTTGCAGTTTTAATTCCGTGATAGTTTAATAATTTTTTTGTAAGAAATTTACTCTGGCAGTTGGCAAGTGTTATTGCAGGGGCTCCTGTGTAAGGAATTCCAATTAGTTCATAAAGTCCGACAAGATTCATTTCAAGTCTCGGCTGGTCTTTGTAAATCTCAGCAAAGTTGAAAATAACGTCCGGCGGATTTTGCTTAACCAATTCCAAGAGACTGAAAATGTCATCTTTAAGGTTTAGGGCGTATGCATCAAAACCAGCCCTTTTAAGCTTTTTAGCTATAATTTCGTACTCTTCCATTGGGGTAAGATTATCCACCTCAAAATATGGCTTAAAATCAGGCTCTGGTACGGGTTCGGCTGGTTTCTTGTAAAACTCGGGATTTGCCTCGTTATAAAGTACAAGTACTTTAATTTTTTTTTCTTTCATATTAAAAAATACCCAAAATCACTTGGAAAAAAAACTTCATTTGATAATGTTTACACTATCTAAAAATCACGTATGAAAAAATGAGTTTCTATCCTCAACCCTACAAATATCAATGCGGACCTTTCGCGCTTAAGTATGCACTAGTAATGCTTGGGAGATTTGAAAGTGAAAATCAAATTGGAATAAAAGCAGGCAGCACGTGGTGGTACGGCACTGATGAAATCGGTTTAGCAAAAGCAGCAAAGTTTTATAACTGTAAGATGAAATATTTCCGCAGAGAAAAACCTAACGATGCAATTAAAGCTTTAATAGAACAATTAAAAAATGGATATCCATGCATACTTAGCGTTGATAACTGGGAACATTGGTTAACTGTTGTAAACTATCAGCAAAGAAAATTTATTGTAACGGATAGTTCCCTGGATAAAGTGGTTACGATTTATACCCCAAACCAACTTTTAAAACGCTGGAAATATTATGATGACGATGATGATGAGATAAGTTATGATGGCTATGCAATCATTCCGCAATATAAAGTTACGACAAAGGCAAAGTTTACTTTAGAGCAGGCAAGATTTGTAATGGATAGCCGCAATCAAAAACTTGCAAATAAATGGGATACTTATTTTAATGATATGATTGCAATTTGCCATCCAAGACATGCTAATGCAACTCACTTAATTTCTTTCAGAGATTTTTTAAGACGATTTGAAAAAGTTTTAGTTACACAGGTTGCAAACTGGCATGGTTCTCCAAATCATCGCGAACTAAAAAAAATTCTAAGCAACTTACAGTTTATGGCGGATGTTTATGATCTTGTTATTCACGCGGATGAACAGAAAAAAGCTCTGATTGATCTTGCTTCGATTTTGATGATGTACTCCTGCGGCAAGTATGGGATGGATGAGATATATTAGAAAAATAGATAGTCATTGCGATGGCAATTAGCCGAAGCAATCTCTAAAATAAATTTAAGATTGCTTCATTCTCCCAAAGGGATGCCTTTGGCAGAAGACTCGTTCGCAACGACATTATGAAATAGAAATATATAATTATGAAACGTAACCCAATCATCTTAAAAAAAGAAACTACTGCCCTGCTAATTATCGATTTGCAGGAGCGCATACTTCCTGTAGTCAGAAATTATGAAACTGTTTTAGAAAATACTGTTAAGCTGATTAAAGGTTTTAAAGCTATGCAGTTGTCAATATATTTTACAGAGCAATATCCAAAAGGATTGGGACCAACATCACAAAAAATTCTGGATGAACTTTCCGGTTATAACGCTTATCAAAAAATGAGTTTTAGTTGTTCAGGTGCAGAAAATTTATTTGATGAATTCCATAAGAAAAAATTAACGCAAATTGTTGTGTGTGGAGTTGAATCCCATGTTTGTGTGCAGCAGACAGTTTTAGATTTAATTGCTAACGATTATCAGGTTAACCTTTCAGCTGATGCAGTTTCGTCGCGTAAAGAAATTGATTACAACATTGCGCTGGATAGAATGAGAACTTTAGGCGCTGAAATTACGACTACAGAATCAATTTTATTTGAGTTGTTAGAAATATGCGGAACACCTGAGTTTAAAGAAGTTTCTAAAATTGTTAAATGATTTGTAAAAATCATCCCCGCGCATGCGGGGATACAAGTCTTAAAAAATAGATTCCCACTTTCTCCCGAAGGGATGCCTATGGCAGTGGGAATGACAATCACTAAAAACTAATCAAACAGTGCTTCTAACTTTTGATAATTTGTGTGAACTTTTTCAATTCCATCATTTAAATCCTTATCGTCTGCTTTGGAATCTTTTAAATCTTTCAACTCTTTTGTTGAATTATAAAGTTCATCAGCGGCTTTTGCGAAATCATCTTTTTTATCTGTTGCCCATTTAGGCAGAACACAATTTTTTAATTCATCAGCACGTACAAATAAATCGTCAATCGCTTTACTTAATTCTGCAGTATTTTTATTTGGTCCATAATGATGATAAATCATATAAAGTACTTTGTGAAATTCATCAACCTCTTTAGTAACAGGTTTTACAATTCTGACGAGCATTTCATAATTTGAGTGCAGTTCTTCAGCAGAAGTTAGCATTGCGGCTTCATCGTTTTCTTCACATTCTTTGTTGTAATTTTTAACGGAAGAACGCAGTTTGTCTAATCCTTCATTCCATTCTTTTTCCTTATCACGGAGAATTCCGGGAAGTTTTGCTGTATAAATCTTTTCAACTCCTGAATTGACATCAGGCAGGAGTTGTTTAAACAATGGATAATCTTTATTTGCATACGCAGTGTGCCACATCGGATAGACAACTTCGTGAAAATCAAAAAGTTCTGGTACTGATGAATTAATTTCTGTTGATTGATCTTCATGCTGTGCCTGAAGATTATTAATATAAATCAGACTGAAAACGATTAAAAATACGATTAGATTTTTCATAAGCTCCCTTGATAAATGATTGATAATTTCTAATCAAAATTACAAAATCATTAACATTTTTCTAAGTTAAATATTCTTGAATTATAGACGAGTTACCTTTAATTTCCTTTTGAAATCACAAAAATTTATTTAAGGAAATATTATGGCGGAACATTTAATTGCTCATTGCGAAATTCCATCTACTGATTTAAACAGATCAAAAGAATTTTATCACAAAGTACTTGGCTGGGAATTTAAACCATTCGGCAATGGCTATTTGCTTTTTAATAATCATAAAGGTACAATGGTTGGTTTAAGAAAAGTTGATGAGGTTGCTAAAGGCGAGACGACAGTTTTCCATGTTAATATGCCTGATATTGATTCCATCCTGAAAAAGGTAAAAGATAATGGCGGAGCCGTAAAACGTACAAAAACAGTAATTCCTGCAATGGGATGGTACGCACTGTTTAATGATCCTGATGGAAATACATTGGGATTATATCAGAAAAGTTAGTTACAACGGAATAATGGAGTATTGGAATATTTGAGAAATGCAGTTTGAAAATTTCTTACTCCAATATTCCATTGCTCCAAAACTCCTTTCTATCTACTCAGATTCAACAATTCGGTAACTATGTTCAATCGGCATTGCTTTTTGAAGCATCGCAGTAACACTGCAATATTTTGTTAATGATAATTCAATTGCTCTTTCAATGTCTTTAACAGGTAGATTGTTTCCATAAAAAACGTACTCAAGATGCATTTTGGTATAAACCTGCGGATGTTCTTCTGCAACATCTGCAGAAATATTTATTTCAAAGCCATTAAGTTTTATTTTTTTCTTTGAAAGAATACTTGCTACATCACTTCCGGTGCAGCCGCCAATGCTTATCATCAATAATTCTTTCGGACGGATACCAGCATTACTTCCACCAAAATTTTCCGGTCCATCCATCGTAACCCAGTGATTAGAATCTGTTTTACCGACAAATGTAATACCCTGAACTTGTTTTACTATTGCTTTTTTTGTTGCCATTTTTTCCTCTAAAAATTTTAATTTTGTCCTAGTATGATGTCGCTGCATCAAATAGGATCCGCAAATGAACCAAATTATTTATAAATGAATTATATAAATTATTTTCTCTTTTCACTTCAAAATTCCATAAAACCACATCCAATAAAAAATATTTTTAATAATGGAACTCTTGGGGAGAAACAAGCGTTGTTACTTTACGATCGTAAATTATATAAATCATAAAACAAATGGAGAAAAGTATGAACACATTAAGATTGTCTGCATTAACAATTGTAATGTTTGCAGTAAGTTTAATTTCAATAAATGCTCAAGAATATTCTACAAAATCAGCATCTAAAGATATAGTTACCACAGCAGTAGATGCAGGTATATTTAAAACTTTAGCTACCGCTCTTACTGAAGCTGGATTAATTGAAACTCTTCAAGGTAAAGGTCCTTTTACAGTTTTTGCTCCAACAGATGAAGCCTTTGCAAAATTACCTAAAGGAACAGTGGAAGGATTGTTGAAAGATAAAGAAGCTTTAAAGAAAGTTCTTCTGTATCACGTAGTTTCCGGTAATGTAATGGCTAGTGATGTTGTAAAGTTATCAGAGGCAACAACAGTTGAAGGAAGTAAAGTAAAAATTAATGTTGTAGATGGTAATGTTATGCTAAACGATGCAAAAGTTACCACAGCAGATGTAAAAGCTTCAAATGGTGTAATACATATAATTGACACAGTGCTTTCGCCCCCGACAAAATAAACAATGATTCGATGTTGATGGTAAACCTCGGTTTGATAAACCGGGGTTTTTTAATTTATGTTTAGAATATCCTGTATAATCGGTTTTAATCCTCTAAAGAAAAGCTCAACTGCAATTACCATTACTATTAAACCCATAATTCTTGTTAAAACTTTATTACCGCTTTCTCCTAGAAAAGCAATAATTTTTCTAGAACTTAAAAGAATGATATGCGTTAACCCCATCACAATAAAAATGGCTGTAATCAATAAAGATTTGTGAGTTATATCCGGTGCATCATTCATCATTACAATTGAAATAGTGATTACACCTGGTCCTGTAATCATCGGGACACCAAGTGGAGCAATAGCGAAGTTTTTAACGGCTTCGTCATCTTTTTCATCATCAGATTTAATGCGTGTTAATTTTCCTCGCAGCATATCATAACCCGACAGAAAAAAAAGTATTCCACCAACCACTCTTAATCCATTTACGGATATGTTGAAAATATCAAATATAAAGTTGCCACCGAATGTAAATAGCAATAGCACAATCAATGCAGTAGAAGTTGCCTTTAACGCAATTGCACCTGCCTGCTTTGCATTCATTCCAGTTGTTAGAGTTGTAAAAACAGGAATAACCCCCATTGGATTTATCATTGTAAACAATGATGTAAATGCAAGTAGAGCAAATTGTAAAATTGAATCCATATTAAATCCGTTTTAATCAGTTAGATCAGTTTAGTCCGTGTGCTATTGTTCTAATTAACTCCCATGCATCAACGATATGTTTTCGTTCGTGCCGGATACTGCCGATAGTTAAGCGAATAGTAAACTTACCATTAAGCTTTGTATGGGATAGAAATATTTTATCTGATTTATTAATTTTTTCTAAAAGATTTTCATTCAGATTATTCAACCCCTCTTCACTTTTATTTCCCGGATTAAATCTAAAACAAACTGTAGAAAAAGGAACCGGTGCCATCAATTCAAAATCTTTTTCAGCATTTATCCATCCTTCAAATTCTTTTGCAAGATAGATATGATTTTTTATCCTCGCAGCTAATCCTTCAACACCAAAATATCTGATGATAAACCAAAGTTTAAGTGAACGGAATCTTCTACCTAACTGGATTCCATAATCCATCAAATTTTCCACTTCACTATCCAGAGTAGTCTTTAGATATTCTGCAGATAAACTAAAAGCTTGTTTTAAGATTTCTGGTTTACGAGTAAAGTAAACACTTAGATCCATTGGAGTAAACATCCACTTGTGTGGATTGATAACAATTGAATCAGCTCTATCCCAACCTTTTGTAATCCATTTCATTTCAGGAATCATTGCCGTTACACCTGCATAAGCAGAATCAATGTGCAGCCATAAATTATATTTCTCTGCAATGTCAGCAATCGCTTCAACCGGATCAACACTTGTTGTAGATGTTGTGCCAACTGTTGCAACTACACAAAATGGTTTAAAGCCTTTTGCAATATCTTCTTTAATAGCTTCTTCAAGTTTTTGTGGAATCATTTCAAACTTCTCATTAACAGAAATTTTTCTAATTCCATCTAAACCTATTCCTAAAGTAAGTGCACCTTTATCAATTGAGTTGTGTGCTTGTTCTGAACAATAAAGAATAAGTTTTGGAACATCGTTTCTTCCTGCCATTCCTCTTTCTCTAAAACCCAAATTAAGCTGCTCGCGCGCAGATGCAATTGCGTGCATTGAACTTGTTGAAGCAGTATCATAAATAATTCCCCAATAATTTTCCGGTAAGCCAACCATCTGTCGAAACCAATTCATCATTGATTTTTCAAGTTCGGTAAATGCAGGAGAAGTTTTCCATAGCATACCGTTAACACCTAAACCTGCTGTTAAAAATTCAGCTAAAATTCCTGGTCCGCTTGATGTTGAGTTAAAGTAAGCCATAAACCCGGGATGATTCCAGTGTGTAATTCCATCCATAAGAATCTTATCAACATCAGCTAAAACATTTTCAATTTCTTCTCCACTATTGGGCGGAATTTGGGGAATCCGCTTTAAAATATCACCGGGATTTATTTTCGAAAGCGGTGGATATTTTTCAATATCATTAAAATAATCTGCTATCCAATCCACAAGTTTGTATCCTCTTCGGCGGAATTCTTCGGTTGGCATATCTGTCATAATTATTTCCTTAAGTATGAAAAAATAATTGGTGTAAAATTAGTGAAAACTTACCTAACGGCAGTCAGGTTCGTGGTAAAAAAAATCCACTGCTAAATTCAATAATTAAGAACAGGATATATCTTTTTTTAAGAATCGAATTTCTATAATTTGAATCATACTTTCAAAATTAATTAGTTTGATGCAAGAAAAAACTTATATATACATTCTTTTTTATCTAGTTCTTATCTTAAATATTACTCTGCTAACGGGATGTTATGAGCATTTCCCTTTAGATCAGGATATAACAAGAACACAAAATACTTTTTTAAATCAGGATAGCGCTAAGGTTGAGTTTCCCCAAATCATAAAAGATAAAATCACACTGATGGCAATGGTTTACACTCATTGTCCTGATATTTGTCCGATGACGACACACAATATGAACCTTATTGAACAAAGATTGCCTGATGATTTAAAAGATAAAGTTAGATTTGTAGTTATTTCTTTTGATCCCAATCGTGATACACCCGCAGTGTTAAAAAGATTTGCTGAGATAAGAGATTTATCGTTTGATAACTGGACTTTGCTCTCGGGCGATAAACAGAACACACAAGAAGTAATGCTAAAATTTGATATAAAGGCTATTCCTGCAGATTCATCTTTTGATGAAAATGGTGAGTTAAGTTATAGTATGATTCATACAGATAGAATATCATTGATCGATCAAAATGGAAGGCTTAGAGCTAATTATAAAGGCAGCACAGCCAATTTAGAAATGATTCTTGAAGACATAAAATATTTAGAAAACTGAGACATTTTTTTCGTGAATTTTAGTGGCAAAGTTTTTTCTGCCACAAAATCACTAAAGCACCAAAGAACACAAAAAGATTAATTAAGAATTATCTTATTTAAATTGGAGGTTCAGTTGAATAAAAATAGTTTTGAAAAAATACCGGAAGAATATGAAATAATCGGCAAGAAGATTGTTGATGCTGCATATACTGTTCATAAAAATTTGGGACCAGGATTACTTGAAAAAGTATATGAAGTTTGCTTTTGTCATGAATTAGCTAAAAGAGGATTGAGTTATGTTCGTCAGATTGATATACCAATCGTTTATGATGATCTAACTTTTGAAGAAGGTCTCAGATTGGATGTATTAGTTGAGAATAAAATTATTTGTGAACTTAAAGCAATAGAATTAGTTAATCCTGTTTGGGAAGCACAAATTCTCAGTCATTTAAAACTTACAAATAAACGTTTAGGTTTTCTTATCAACTTTAACGTTGTAAATATTGGGCAAGGTATTAAGAGATTTATAAAATAAATTATTCGTGATTTTTGTGGCTTAGTGTTTTTGTGGCAATTTCTTTTCTGCCATTAAAACTCTAAATCACAAAAGATAACAAAGGAGAAATAGAATGAATGTATTATTAGCTCTACTGCTAATCTTTTCTAGTCCATCAGACAAGATTAAAATTGTAGATCCCTGGATGAGAGTTGGTGCACAGGGACAAGCAACCGGATTATTTTTTAAGATTGAAAATAATTCTGGTAAGGCTGATACTTTATATAAAGTAGAATTTGAAGCTGCCGGCAAAGTTGAAATCCATGAAACTTATGATGCCGGTGATGATATGATGGGGATGAGAGAAGTGAAACAAATTGTTATTCCAGCAAAATCAACTTTTGAGCTTAAACCTGGCGCACATCACGTTATGCTGATGAAGCTTAAACAGGATATCACTAAAGGTTATGTTGGAAATTTTACTTTATATTTTAAGCAAGCCGGTAAGATTATGATTAAGGCAGAAGCAAAAGAGATGATGAAAAAACAAACGATGGATCATCAGCACTAATCAAAATAACCTGCAAGGATTCAATTCTGAACCTCTCTAAATCTCTCCCTTTCTAAAAGGGAGAGACTTTAAGAGAAAGAAAAATTATCTTACAAAAAACTCAGCAATAACTTTATTCCAGTTAACATCATTTAATTTTTCTAACTGACCGATGAACAATCCATTTTCAACGTATTCATCGCCTTTCTTTTCTGATTTCATTATCTCTGTAAACATAGATTTGAATTTCTCAATATCCTCCTGGAAGAATGTAACAGCGGATTTTCCGATATGCATTTCTTTTATTTCGTTATCAAGGTTTTCTGCATCTAAAGCACAAACCCAGTTTCTTTCATAAGGCGTAACCTCTAAAGCATCAATATTATCTTTTAGGATTGTGTTTATTTGTGATACTTTTCCACTTACCGGCGAATTAAATGTTATACTTCTGTTTCCCTGTTTAATTGTAAATAGCGGCTGTCCAGCCTTTATATTCATTCCAAGGTTAGGCAGTTCAACGGAATAAACACGTCCAATTAATTTTTTTGCAAAATCATCAATGCCAATTTTAGCAATGCCGGCTTGTGTCATACTTACCCATGTGTGATTTTTTGAAATGAATACTCCACCGGGAATTCCAAACTCACCTTGCGAAAATTCATCAGAAGCAGGAACGTGTGTAATATGAACCTTTGGTTTTAATTGCTTTTGAATTTTGTCCTGTCGCTTAATTAAAGACTTCTTAACGAATGAAATAAGTTCATCTTCTGTAAATGGTTTTTGAACATAATCCAAAGCGCCATATTTCATAGTTTCAACAGCAGTTTCTACGGAAGCATAACCGGTAATGATAATTACATCGATATCCGGACGAAGATGCTTTACTGATTTTGTTACTTCAACGCCATCCATCAATGGCATCTTTAAATCTGTAAAGACAAAATCATAGTGATGTTTTTGAATCAAGCCGAGAGCTTCCTGTCCTGTTTCCACAGTATCAACTGAATAACCATCAAGCACAAGAATTTTTCTAAAGCTGCCGAGTATAACTTCTTCATCATCCACGCAAAGAATTTTTGCTTTCGGATTAGGAACCTCAGCACGTTTTAAAGTTTTTGCTTCATTCGTAAAATCAAGTTTAAGGCTATCCTGTAAAACGATTTCACGTTCTTTCTTTTGTTTTTGTTCTGTCATTCTTTTCACAACCATGCGGATTAGGACATCCGCTATTATGAAAATTATTATTGCAAGTATGAAGAGTGCCATAATTTTTCTCCTTAGGTATAATAATATTTTTATTCTATAATAATTTTTACTAACATCCTCACAGCCTATCTGAGCTGCAAGGGATCAAATACTTAATTTCATAATCAAGGTTTGCAGGAATAACACGATAAATCCAGCCTTCAAAATATGGATCTTTCTCAATCAGGCTGGGATTGTTTTTTATATTCTCGTTAACCTCTACAATTCTTCCGGATATTGGTGAGAGTATTTTATGTGTTCTATCACTGCTGCATTTAATAGACGCACAACTTATGCCCTGCGCAATTTCATCTTCGCTTGATTGAAGTTCAATATCTTCCACTAAGTCAACAGTTTTCATAAATAAATCACAAACTCCAATTAAAACTGATCCTTCGCTTTCCCTAAACATCCACGCAGAATAACCAAGTCTTAAATATTTTGCTGGACAAGTAACGTATAAAACTTCGTCATTAAGTTTTTGCTGTGAAAGCAATCTTTGCTTTTCCGTAATTACTTGATAATTATTTGCCCGTAAGACCGAACTCAACAATTCATCAACAGTAAAGGGTTTAGGAATAAAATCAACAGCTCCTTTATAAAGTGAGTTAACGGCGTTTTCAACAGTAGAGTATCCTGTTGTCATTATCACCGTGCTTTTATATCCTTTTTTTCTAAGCACATCAAGTATCTCAAAACCACTTCCATCCGGCATCATTATGTCACAAACGATAATCGGGTAATAATTTTTTGTGATTTTTTCTGTCGCTGTTTTTACATTTATCGCAGAGTCAACTGAGTAATTATCGAGTGAACAAATTTTTATTACTGCATCAATTATTACCTGCTCGTCATCTATAACCAATATGTCTGCCGCCTTAGTCATTTCACAAATCTATCTTTGCAGTGCTAAAGGAAGTCTTATAATAAAGGTTGTACCTTTGCCAACTTCACTTTCAACATTTATAGTTCCGTTATGATTATCAATTATTCCCCAAATGACCGCAAGACCAAGCCCGTTTCCTTTTTGTCCTTTTGTAGAAAAGAAAGGTTCAAATATTTTTGAAATATCTTCACGACTAATACCATAACCCGTATCACTAATTCTAATTTCTATGTATTCTTTTAATCCCAATGAATCAACATAATCCCATTTTTCCCAATTACTATTTTCTGAAGAACATACTTCATAAATACCCTGACCCTCAATTTCAAAAGTCAGAATTGGTGAAGCGCATTTGGGGCAAACTTTATCTTGCTGAACAAGTGAAATGCTGCACTCCGGACAAACAAATTTTGATTCTTTATCTATTTTAAAATCAAGATTGAACGAGTTACGATGTTTACCATAAACAGGATCAAGATGTATAATACCTTGTTTGTCGTTAGATATTACTTTCACTTTAACTGATGGCAGTCCATCAATTTTAAATTCACTATCCATTAAACTATGACGCTTTGAGCAGGTTGCTTTTTTAATTTGTGTGCTGCCATAAGGCGATAATGAAATTCTTTGCAGCTTAACATCAACAGTACCTCCGGTTTTTTCCATAGCATCAGAAGCGTTTACAAACAGATTTATGAACACCTGCTGCATCTGATTTGAATCAACTGTAAGATTAGGAAGATTTGGTTCTGATTGCTTAACAATTTTTACTTTGTTTAATGAAAGTTGATTTTCGATTACGCTTATTGCTTTATCAATTATTTCATTTAAGTCTGCACTGCTTTTTTTAGGAACAGATTGTCGGGAAAAATCCAATAAACTTTTTACTATTTCTCTGCTTCGCAAAGTTTCTCTAACAATAACTTTTAGATCTTCCTGAAACTCCGGATTATCTTTTGTTCTCTTTAATAAAAAACTGCTGTATGTTAAAACACCTGTTAATGGATTATTAATTTCGTGTGCAACGCCCGCCGCTAATCTTCCGAGCGAAGCCATTTTATCAGATTGAAAAAGCTGCATTCTTGCCTCAGATAATTTTTTAGTCATATTATTAAATGAGGTTCCAAGTTTTCCAATCTCATCATCTCCCATTTCTTTAATGCTGTAATTAAGATTTCCCTGACTGACCTGTAATGTACCATCCAATAAATCGTTAACTGGTTTGGATACCCAACGACGTATAAAAAATGCGATAAGTAATCCTACAGATAAAATTGCAATGATTGAGAATCCAACGATCTTCCACTCACTGCTTAAAATTGCATTGTCAACTTCAGCCAATGAAATAGAAACATCCAGAACACCCAGCACTTTTTGATCTTTTGGATGTGCATGACACTCAGCCTGCCAGCAGGACTTTTCATTATATATTGGAGAAATAATTCCAATAACTCGATTTGAATCAGGATGTTCTCTAAAAATTCTGGTTCTTTCTGTTATAGAAATTTGTTCAAGAGGTTTATCTTCAGCATGACACGCGTAACAGCTTTCCGCTTGCTTATCCACCATTTTATTAATTTTGGTAGAATCTGAAGAATAAATTATCTCGCCTACCTTATTAATAATTCTTACATCACGAATCTGGGGCTGGGTACCGATAGAATTTATTATTTGTTGTATTCTATCCCGCTGATTTAACATCATATCAAATCTTATACTGGATACAACAGTCTCACCAAGTTGATTTGCGTGTCTCTCAACCTCAGATATTAAACTGCTGCTTTGAGATTTGACATTAAAGTATGCAAAAACACCAATGATTATCAAAGATGTAAATGCAACAACAAATATTAATCTAAATCCTATCTTCTTGAACATAAATACTGAAACAATTTTTTCTGATAAATTATGGAATTACTTTCCTATCATTTTGCCCGGTTTTTGTTTTGGAAAACTATAATCATCGTGACATCCATCGCAGGATGGTTTCTTTGCATAATTATTCTCTGTATGGCAATCTTCACAACTTAATTCTGAATGCATTTCATCAAGTTGCAATCCAGTTACAGAATGTTTAAAGTTCTCATTGCTCCAATTTTTATGACAACTTACACAAGTATTTGCAACTTTTCTGTAAGGAAGATTTGTACCATGACATTTAGCGCAAGTCAAGTTAATGTGGTATTTATTTAATGCCCATCCGGTTTTCTTCGCGTGATCAAATGGTTCAAGTGTCTTTTCGTTATGACACTTGCTGCAGTTCTCAGTCTTACTATGGCAGCTAATGCAGTTATTATGTTGATCTTCAAATGTTTTTTTAGTTACAACTTTCAGATTTTTATTGTTATCAGTTTTATTAACGTCATGACATTTTGTACAGCTTTCCTGTTTATGGCAAGTCGTGCATGTTAATCCAAATTTCTTTGTATGATCATCATGATAAAATGTTACAAATTTTCCTTTATCAGATTTGGTTTCATAAACTAATTTTGTCGGCTCAAGAATTATAGGATGATCTTTGCCCGATACTTTTTTCTTGATTTCTTCCTTTTGTGTTTCGCTTAAATCTTTTTTTGGTGTGTGGCAGGAATTACAGCCTGTTTCATGACTCCATTCACGATGACAATCCATACATTGCCTGTGATATGCGCCCTTAAGATCCGGCAAACTTACATTTTCACGCTTTCTTGAAGATTCGTGGCAGCTATTACATTTTAAAATCGGACCTGATGTGTTGAAATGATGACAACCCTCGCACCCGCCGCCCATATTTGACATCTGCGCATGAATCTTATGAGAGAAATAAACCGGTCCATATCTGTCGCTTAATTGATCGATTGTAATCAACTCTGGAGTTTGCTCAGGCTTTTGATAAACCGTTACAATTTTTTCTCTTGGACAAATGACAAGACAAGGATCATTTTTAGTTGGAACAGCACAAGTATGGCAAGTTTGGCAGCTAATGTTAAGCTTAAAATGATCCTTCCCAGGACTTTGCTGTGGATAAATTGTAACAGCAAAAAATAATACTAATAGAACTGCAAATATCTTCTTCATTACTTCACTCCTCTTATTGTGTATTTGGATTGAGGAGCCGTTTCTTTGCCCGGCACACTAATTACAGGAAAGTTTATCACAATAAACCTGTATAAAAGAACCAATAAGGATACAAATCCAACAGTAACAGAAATTTCCCCGAATGACGGAAAGTATGATTCTGTGCTATAAGGAGGAGTGTACGCAACAACAAAATTATTGATTCTATTTATAAGTACTCCAAACACTACTAAAGCAGCGGCTGTAAAAAGTAATGCAGGTGTCTTTAGTACTTTAGGTGATAAAAACATTCTTAACGGAATTATAACTCCGAACAACATTTCGATAGTAAACATCACACTTGCTGTATTAAATTCGGTTAAGTAAACAAAAGTTTCTCGAATGAACATATCACCGATTTTAAATGCAAGATAAATTCCAAGCAGCGGTGCGATCATCGAGCCTAATCGTGTAAGAATGTGCATTTCGGGTTTTAATTTAAGAGATCGTGATGCAATTAATGATTCAAAGATCACCATAGGAAATCCAACAGCAACGGCAGATAATAAAAATAGTAATGGAAGCACCGGTGTTTGCCACAAAGGATGCATCTTAGGTCCTGCAATAACCATCAATGTTCCTAATGATGATTGATGCAGTGTTGAAAGAACGACTCCCGCAATAATAAAGACAAACATAGTTTTTGATAATCCACGATCAAGTAATCTTAAAATTTTATCAACAATTTTATTTAACCCGGAAAGGAATCCTGGTAAATTAACTTTACCGATAAATCTCTCAGTAACTATAGGAAGAAACTCGATATACAGAACCGTCATATAAATCATCACGCAAATACCAACTTCAAAGAGTGCAGAGTTACCATTCCACATGATTAGCGGATGCCAGATGAAATACCATCTTCCTATATCAACAAAAACTCCCATTGCAACAAAAGTGTAGCCTAACATTGCTGTCAAAAGGGCTGGGCGTACGATTGCATGATATTCATCTTTATGCATTATATGACCGAGTGCAGCCGTTGTAAAACCACCGGCGGCAAGTGCAACACCTGCAGCAACATCAACTCCAATCCATAATCCCCAAGGGTATTGATTATTTAAATTTGTCACGGCACCAAGTCCAAAGAAAAATCTGCCCATTAAAAAAACCAATCCATTAACTGCAATAACAATCAGTACAAAAACGCCTGGCGTAAAAAATTTATGTTTAACAGGCACAGGGTTTACAACTTCGTGATTCATAATTTTTCCTCCTGATCTAATTCTTTACGGCGTTTAGAAATCCACATGATTCCACCTAGTAACGCATAAAGAGAAACCGGAGGAACGAAGTAAGCAAAGATTCCGTGTTGGATTGACTCCGAAACACCAGGAGCAGGTTTCGTACCTAGATTTGGAAAATCGAGTTCAGCAAAATCCTTATTAGCTAAATACATCCACGATGTTCCGCCAACTTCATATTCGCCAAAAATATGATCAACATAACGATCAGGATTTCGTTTAATTCTTTCACGCGCGATCTTAACTAAATCATTTCTTCCGCCGTATGTAAGAGCCTCAACAGGACAAATGCTAACACAAGCTGGAAGTTTTCCTTCTTTAGTTCTATCAAAGCAAAAATCGCATTTCATAATCATTGGATTAAGTGCTTTTTGATATTCAAAAGCAGGCACCTGAAACGGACAGGCAGCCATACAGTAACGGCAGCCGATACACATATCTGTATCCCAGGTTACTGTTCCGCTTTCATGTTTTTGGAATGCCCCGACAATACAGGCTGAAACACATGCAGGATGGTCGCAATGCATGCATTGTACTTTTACATCAACAGGAAGATTTGAATTTTTTCCGGGTGAGTACTCATTAACAACAGTTAAGGCGGTATGATCAGGTCTTCGTTTTTCTTCCAAAACTTTTCGGTTTTCGTACGAATCTAAATTTCCCGCAGGCAGATTATGAGCTTCTTTGCATGCCCATTCACAATTTCTACATCCGACACAAACGGTAGTATCGACCAATACTCCCATTCTATCTTCAGATAAAATATTTTTGGGACCCGCTTTTGCTGTTGATGAAAGTCCAGTTACGCCTGCACTTATTAGAGCAGTAGATTTGAGGAAATCACGGCGACTTTTGCCAGACATTTTCCCCTCCTTTCAAAAGATTATCAATATTATAAAAAGATGTTTAAATCTTATTAGAATTAGGATACAAAATCATACCATCTTTTATTAAAAAATTAATTTATCGGAAAAGTTTGAATTTGTTTTAATCGGCAAGAGTTGCAGACAAGAAATGATTTTCTTTTTTACTTTGTACTACTAATAATTCTCATTGATGGTAAGTTAATAGACTTTTTTTTTACGATAGAGAATAAATTGCTAAAAGCTAAAACTTAATGTTTGAATATTGTTTATAAGTAGCAAGTTTATTTAAAATGAATTATGAAAAGAAAACCTAATGAGCAATTGTATGAATTCTTCCACATTTAGGACAAGAGATAGAATTGTCCGAATAGTCTGGTGGGACTTTTAATTTTACTCCGCAGCTGCAATTGATAAAAAGAAAATCATTCAACTTCATCATCAAATCACCAACTTCCCTTTTTACCTGCTTATCTGTTTCAGATGAGAATTGTGAAGGTTGTGAACTTCTTAATCCAATTTTTGTCGACTCAGTCAATCCAGATTTAGGTATTAAACCCATGCTTGTTCCTTTAACAGAATTAAATGCATTTTGATAATTTGCATAATTAACACCTTGCGTCATCGAACGTAATATATTAATTCTTTCTGTAATTGGTGGATGTGTGCTTGTAATGTTTGATAGCTGCATTCCTTTTTTCTTTAAAGGATTTACAATATACATTGGTGCTGTAACTTTATTTGCTGTTTTCAAATCAGCATGAGAGCTTGATATTTTTTCAAGTGCCGATGCAAGTCCTTCCGGATATCTTGACAATCTTACTGCTGATGCATCTGCCAGATATTCCCTCTTGCGTGAAATTGCGAAGTAAAGCAACTGAGCCATTATCGGACCAAGAATGGCTAATGCGATTGCGATTACCATGATTATTATTTGTACCTGCCCCCCTTTGTCAGATGATTTAGATTTATATCGCGATCCACCACCAAACCACAAACTTCTTGTAAAAACCTCAGCCATTAAAGTGATTGCACCAAGCATCATTCCAGCAAACGTCATCACTAAAACATCACGGTTTATTATATGTGACATTTCATGAGCAACAACACCTTGAAGTTCATCACGATTTAAAGATCCTAACAATCCGGCTGTAACTGCAATCGCAGAATTTTCTGGTTTTATTCCGGTTGCAAAAGCATTTGGTGCGGCATCAGCAATAATATAAATTTTGGGTTGATGAGGGAGGTTAGCTGCAATTCTCATTTCTTCGACAACATTATACAATTGCGGATGAACATCCTGAGTTACTTCTTTTGCGCCGCTAACTGCTAACAGAATCTTACTTCCGGCAAAGTAGCTTACCATCGATAATACTCCCCAGAGAATCAGAGCAAAGAAAATTCCAAAGAAGCCTCCGTTTTCAGGTGCATAAAAACTTCCAAAAGTAAAACCAATCAGGATGAGAAGTAATCCCATCCCGATAAAAATAAAAATCGATTTTCTCCTGTTGGCTTGTATAAGTTCCCACATCATAAAGAAAAATATCCTGTATTAAGAAAAACTAACTTTAGGAACTTCTTTTTCTGTCTTGTCTTCTATCTCAAAAAATTCTTCTTCTTTAAAGCTGAACATTCCGGCTACGATGTTTGAAGGAAACATTTGAATTTTATTATTAAAAAATAAAACCTGATCGTTGTAAGCCTGTCGTGCAAAAGAGATTTTATTTTCTGTTGATGTTAGCTCTTCCTGCAACGCAAGAAAATTTTGATTCGCTTTTAAGTCAGGATAGTTTTCAACCTGAACACGCAGCTGCCCAAGAGCACCGCTTAACAATCCTTCTGCGGCGGCTTTATCACCGACAGTGTTAGCATCCATCGCCTGGCTGCGATACTTGGTAATGTTTTCCATTATTTCACGCTCGTGTTTCATATAGCCTTTTACAGCTTCAAGCAAATTTGGAATAAGATCATGTCTTCTTTTTAACTGCACATCAATTTGTGACCAGGCATTTTTAACCCGGTTTCTTAATCCAACTAATGAGTTGTAAATCGAAACAAAATAAAATCCGATTACAACTATTATCGCAATAAAAATTAGGAAGAAAGCCATTGTACCTCCGGTATTATTTAAGTATTAAAATTCGCACTATTGAAGATATAGTTTTAATTAGTCCCCAAACATTTCTTTTAACATATTAATTATTTTGCTGTTCTGTTCTTCTGCAGTTTTTAGTATTGATTTTAATTCACCGCTATCAAACCAAACACCGTGATCTTCTGAACAACGATCAATAATGATTCCAGTATTTTCAAATTCAACTTTGTCCATTTTCTTTTTACAGTTAGGACATCTTCTTTTTATTTCATCTAAGTTATTCTTAACTGAAAATAATTTTGCAATTTCTTTTTTCTCTGAGGTTGAAAATATTAAATCCAATTCTCCCCTATCCAGCCAGATGCCTTTGCACGCTGTGCAATAATCAATTTCAACTTGATTAAGTTCTAAAATTATCATCGGATTTTTACAAGCAGGGCAGTTCATAATTCTAAAATTTTGTTTATGTGAAATTGCAAAGAATATGTGTAATTAAAAATAGGAGCGATTTAACTATTTCCACAGCTGTCCAAAATAAAATAGAAGAAGGCAGAAAGATTTAATTAACTCCAGTATGGGACAGATTCTCTATTTTCTCATATTCAATCCCTCAAAAAAAATAAATTTCCTTGTCTGTTATCTAAGGAAAAGTCTTCGGGTGGCTTAAAAGGGTTATCCAACCATTGTGTTAAATCTATTTTAACAAATAGATTCATTCTTAGAAAAGCAATTAGGTTAGATAGGCTCCAGCCGTATTTTGCTATTTCTTTCAAATACCTGAGCAGCAGTAATGTAATCATTGCTGTCCAAATCTGTATCCACATTGCATTTTCGCTTGTACCAATAAATGATTTGATTTTTAAGTGTTGTTTAAGTTCCTTAAAGAATATTTCTATCATCCATCTCTGCTTATATAGCTCTGATATTGTAGATGCTGTCCAAGTAAAATTGTTAGTTATTATCTCAATAACTCGTTTTTCCTTATCATCATAAATTGCAACTCGTCTTAAGTTTTCAGGATAGTGTGTTTTTGTTTGTTCGCCAGTTAGTTTTATTATTTCATCTTTTATTATATGCTCATCATTTTCTTCAGGTAAAGCCAGTTCTTTAACTTGATCATATTTTATTGATTCTTTTAGCATAAGAACAAATATTATTTCGTCCTTCTTCCATTGATACATCATCTTGAAGTCTTGATAACC
>JBGAWM010000049.1:0-23229 GCA_044227615.1 Ignavibacteriaceae bacterium | reverse complement strand
AGAAGACTTGAGCGTTATCTTGTAATTATTAATGATAACAACATTACTCCGCTAATACTTTTAAGTAAAAGCGATCTAATAAGTCCCGAAGAAGCAGAAGAAAAGAAAAAACAGATACTTGAGACCTTGCCTGATGCAAAAATATTTTCATTTAGTAACAACAACGCTAGTGATATTGAAAACATCAAATCACTTTTTACACCGCATAAAACTTATTGCTTGCTTGGTTCATCGGGAGTTGGCAAAACAACTTTGCTTAATAATTTAATTCACCAGAATCTTTACAAAACTCAGCCGATACGAGAAAAAGACGACAGAGGAAAACACACAACAACAAGACGCGAACTTATCATTTTAGAAAACGGTGCGATCATTATAGATAATCCGGGAATGCGGGAACTTGGAATAATATCAAACGAATCGGGCATCAGCAGTACGTTTGGTGAAATTGATGAGCTATCAGATCAATGTAAATACAAAGATTGCACTCACACTGTTGAAGCCGGTTGTGCAGTGCTTGAAGCATTGGAACATGGAGAAATATCTGAAGAGAGATACGAAAATTTCTTGAAAATCTATAAAGAATCTAAATACAACGAAATGTCTTATGTTGAAAAAAGACAAAAGGATAAAAAGTTTGGTAAGTTCTTTAACTCTGCAATGAAAAAAATAAAAAACAGGAAAGACAGTTATAAATAAATTAGCATACATACGTTTCGTCTTTAATGCTGATAATAAAATCACAGCACAAAATATTTTCTACCAACTCTCATCCAAATTAAATGTTGTACAAAATTCTATTACGGAATTAAAACGGTATGAAGATGATAATCACTTTGAAATTTCTTTAGCTGTAAATATAAGCGCAAAAGATGTTACAGAATTCAAATTAAATGCATTCAAACTTTGTACAAATATTGCAAATGATCCGTGGTTGTTCTTAAAAATTCCGGATAAGGAAAATGAATTTGAGTTTGAAGCAATCTTTAACCACGAAGCGTTTATTCATCACTCCCAAAAATTCAACAACCAACTTAAATGGGCACATATTGAGATAACTCAATAATTGCCGTTACGCAAATCAAATATTTTATAAAAGGCTGGTAATTGAGTTTTATTTTTCTAACGTTGTATATAAAACATTATCAAATTTAGAATCGATAAACTCATATCTACATCATACAATCAACAATTAATAAAATTAAAATCAGGAGAAATAATTATGGAACAAGCAACTCAAAGTGAAGCAGTATCAATGCCGCGTATTGGCGACAAAGCCCCATCATTCAAAGCAGTTACAACTCAAGGAGATATTAATTTTCCAGCAGACTATGCTGGTAAATGGGTAATCCTTTTCAGTCATCCAGCAGATTTTACACCCGTATGTACATCAGAGTTTATGACTTTTGCTACAATGGAAAAACAATTTGAAGAAGCCAACTGCAAATTGGTCGGACTTTCAGTAGATGGTTTATACAGTCACATTGCCTGGCTGAGAACTATCAAAGAAAAAATTGAATACAAAGGAATGAAAAATGTTGAAGTCAATTTCCCTTTGATTGAAGATATCACAATGAATGTAGCAAAAACTTATGGAATGCTTCAGCCCGGCGAAAGCACAACAAAAGCAGTGCGTGCAGTATTTTTTATTGATCCCAAAGGGATAATACGTGCGATAATTTATTACCCATTAAGTCTTGGAAGAAATTTTGATGAACTTTACAGAGTTACAATTGCACTTCAGACAGCAGATGAATTTGGTATCGCAACTCCCGCTGATTGGAGACCGGGCGATGATGTAATTGTTCCTCCTGCTGGTTCTTGCGGAACAGCTAAAGATCGTATGGATGGAAAAGAAAAAGATGTTAAATGTTATGACTGGTTCTTCTGTACAAAACCGATCAGCAAAGACGCTGTAATGACAGCAGTCTTGAAGAAAAAATAAGAAATTATTTATCAATTAAAACTTAAAGCCGCAATTTACAGTTGCGGCTTTTTCGTTGAACAACTCTATTGCCTTATATATATTTAATGTATAACTATTTCTTTTAATCACAAGTCGGTGCTTATGAAAACTTTTATATTGGTTTTCTTTCCAATTATTCTTTTTGCGCAAAACAATATTGTTGAACCATATCTCGCGAATATGTTTTCAAAATTTCCTAATGTTCGTGACATTGCAATTTCTTCAGAAGGAGATGAAATATATTTTTCTGTTCAAAGCTATGTTGATGAAGTATCTTTTATTGCTTTTTCAAAAAAACTAAATGATAGTTGGATGGAGCCCGAGATTGTTAATTTTTCTGGAAAGTATTTTGATATCGAACCGTTTCTTGCGCACGATGGATTAAAATTATACTTTGCTTCTAACAGACCACATAAAGAATCTGAAGGTGAACCGAAGGATTTTGATATATGGTATGTTGAAAGAAAAGATAACAACTCTGATTGGTCTAACCCAATAAATGTTGGTGCACCGATAAATTCTGGCAGCGATGA
Organism: Ignavibacteriaceae bacterium; assembly: GCA_044227615.1. Taxonomy (GTDB): domain Bacteria; phylum Bacteroidota; class Ignavibacteria; order Ignavibacteriales; family Ignavibacteriaceae; genus IGN3. The sequence goes on along the minus strand of JBGAWM010000049.1, from coordinate 20,730 downwards.
GTTTTATCCATCAATAGCATACAATAATAACTTTTATTTTACGTGTAATGAGAGATCAACAAAAGGTAAGGATGATATTTTTGTGAGCTTTTGGAAAGGTGATAAATATTTGGAACCGGTCTCATTAAGTGATTCAATAAACACTGATGGTTATGAGTTCAATGCTTTTATAGCTCCTGATGATTCATACATTATTTTTACTGCTTACCAGAGAAAAGATGGTTTTGGCAGCGGAGATTTATATATCAGTTATAAAATTTCTGATTCCACATGGACAAAAGCAAAAAACCTTGGACATGAAATCAATTCGGATAAAATGGATTACTGTCCTTTTGTTGATGTAAATAATAATCTCTACTACACCAGCAAAAGATCGAGTGTAAATAATCCGGTAAAAACTTTAAGCTCTATGCGGAATTTTTTCAACGAACTTAATAGATATGATAACGGGTTAAGTAGGATTTATAAAACAACTTTAAAGTAATAATAAGGCAAGTTTATGTTTATCGGTCACTTTGGTGCCGGCTTTGCTGGTAAAAAATTTGAAAAGTCTGCTTCACTTGGAACTTATTTTATGGCTGCTCAATGGATTGATCTTATCTGGCCAATACTTCTACTTCTGGGAATTGAAGAAGCAGAAATAAAACCGGGAGTTACAACTGTCACTCCATTGGATTTTACCTACTACCCCTTTACCCATAGTTTATTTGGAGTAATTGTTTGGGCCGTTGTAATTGGCATGGCTTACTTTGTAATTAAAAAGAAATCCAGGGCAGCCATAATTCTAGCACTGCTTGTTATAAGCCATTGGTTTTTAGATTTACTTGTTCACATTCCAGATCTGCCAATTTTTCCGGGTAATAGTCTTAAGGTTGGCTTTGGTTTATGGAACAGTTTTGCCGCGACACTAATTTTTGAAGGATTGATTTTTGCACTTGGGGTTTACTTATACTATAGATCGACTAAGCCCAAAAATAAAATCGGAACATATTCTCTTTTAGGATTAATTGTATTCTTAATCGTTATGTATATTTCAAATCTTGTTGGTCCCCCGCCTCCATCGATTGAAATGATTGGTATCGTTGGTAATGCACAATGGCTTATTGTTCTTTGGGGATATTGGATTGATAAAAACAGAGAGTAAGATGATAAACAAGAGACTGACCATCCCTGCGGGAGGAATGAAAACTGAAAAGGGGATTGTATATCCAATACCGCCATTAGGCAAACAAATAGTTGTACTTACCGCTTCATTCTTTACAGCAATATTATTAGGATTTATTATCAACAGCATTCCGGGAGATTTATCTGAGCTTGCAACTGGCGTTTTATATTTTGTATTTATAGTAATTATTGTTCTTGGTTATTCTATCTGGGTTGGCTGGATGAAATTGAAGATTCTGAATGCATTCAAAAAAACAATAATAAAAGGTGTTTCAAATATTTTTACAAAAAATGAAGCGGGATTTAATAAAGATCTTTCATTCCCGGAAGAAAAAATTTTAGAACTTTTGTTGGCCTCACAAAAATCAACTAAGATATTCGTAATAATGGGCTGGGTGTTAGGGCTGCTTGGCGGAATTATTTCTTTTACGTTTGATACCTCAATCAACAAACCAATTTTATTTGCTCTATTAGTGATCTTTGCCGCTGGCTTCGGTCATTTGCTTTATTACTTCGGACGAAGAGGGTACTTTCCATTTCCGGAAGAATAAAAAATTTTATATGGAGACCACCTTAAAGGTGGGCTCCATTTTCTGAGGAATTGCCTTTCAATATATCAAACCAGTTTATTTTCCTTGTAAGGAACATTATTCCTGCCAGAATTAAGAACAACGCAATGTTGCCAAGTAATAATGAGTAATCCTGCAGCTGCAGCAGTACATAAACAAATCCAAAAAACAAAATAAGCATTGAGGAAATTGATATAACAATATTCCAGTTTTTATATATACTTTTTGTGTAGACGGTTATTAATCCTATCACAAGAGAGCCTGATATTAAATACGAATATTGAAACAGAATATATTCTGACAGAGAAAGAAGCAGCGAATAAAAAATTATCAGCGCTAAACCTATTAACATATATTGAATTGGATGAATTGCTTTTTTGCTGAAAACCTCCACGAGGAAGAAGCTGACAAAGGTTAATATTATTATAAGTAATCCATATTTTGATGAACGCATAGTTTGCTGATATTCATCTGCAGGAATGAAAAATTTTACCCCAAATTTATCTTTAAATACATCGTAAGTCTGGTTTCCCCAATCCTGCGGAAAATCTCTGTTAAAGTGATTAATACTCCAGGACGCAGAAAATCCATTGCCGTTTATTTCTCTTTTAGCCGGAAGAAAATTTCCAATAAAACTTGGATTTTTCCAGGATGAACTTACGTTAACCTCTGTGTTCTTTCCGGTGGGTATAAAATTTAGGTCATCAACTCCATTTAAAGTAAGGTTGATTTCAAAAGAGCATATGGATTTTTCTTTATTGATTGATATGTTCGAGTGAAAGCCGTTTTTGAAAACATTTTTGTCTTTTAACCCCGGGCTGATATTCTGAACAATATTATCCCATTTAAGAGAAATATTCTGCTGTATTCCTTTGGGGTCATCAACATTTATTGCAAGATAAGATTCAACAAAATTTGCATCATTAAGTCTTTCTTTAAATTTATCAAAATCAAAATTTCCCCTAATCGTCAAATTAGTTTTATAAACAATTGCAGAGTAGATACCCCGATATCTTTTTTCCGGAATTACTTTAGCTTCAAATAGTAAATTTTCCGGCAGATAAAAAGTGCGTTTTGTTGAAAACGATTTTGAGCCGTCCTTATTTATATGTTCGTGATTTGCAACTAGAGTGAGCAATGGTCCAGCTACTGTTTGGGGACCAGCCCAGCTTTTACTAATTTCTCTTACGGCTTCATTTCTGTAAACCTGTCTTTCTGAAATAACAAATTGTATCATCCAAAGAGGAATTAATAAAAGGACAATTAAACATCCAACCAGGATTATGCGAAATGCTACTGATTCTTTTCTCAAATTATCTCCCTGATAAACTTTTATTGAAGTGATTTGAATATTTAGATAGATAATTCAACTAATAAGTTCATTGCGTTTTGGGGCAATTATAAATCGGTGATTCGTTTGCCTACAAATACAATAACTGAACACAATCAACTTATAGTACTGCAAAACAATTTTTTTCTTGCTACTAAAAGTTTAACTGCATATTTTCATCTCACATCCCGTAATATATTTCCAATAATTATTGCGCGGATGGGAATAACTAATTAACCATATCATATTTAAGGAGGCTGTTTATGCGTACTGCAAAACTATTTTCCATGTTCGCAGGGGTAATGTTTATCTGCGCTCAGTTACTGATTGCTCAAGATGTTCCCAAGGATCAACTGTTCATGGTTCGCGAAGAAGTTGCAAGAGTGGATATGTGGGATAAATATGAATCAACCTCTAAACAGTGGGTTGAGATGATGACAGAGGGAGGACTTGATCTTCCTTATGTTAGAGCATCACAGCAGGATGATGCGCATTACTTATATCTTATTCCAATTAATAGTTATGCGGATATAGATAAGTTTCAGGGAATATTTGGCTCTGCAATTGAGAAAGCTGGCAAAGACAAATGGGCAAAGTTTCTTGTGGAAAACGAAAGCACCATTGTAACTCACAAAGATTATGTTGTTAGATGGTCCGCCGAGTATTCTTATGTGCCTAAAAAACCAAGACTAACGAAAGACGAATCGCCTTTTATTCATTGGATGTATTTTCATTATAAATTAGAGAATCGCAAAGAGGTAATGGAAGTATTGAAGGAGTGGAAAAAGCTTTATGAAAGTAAAAACATCAGCAACGGTTACAGTATTTGGCTGGTTGAGATGGGACTTGATAATGACATGATGGTTTTAACAGAGTACTTTAAAGATGGTGCTGATTTTTATTCTGCGCAAAAAGAAGATAACGCTCTAATGGAAGCCGAGGCAACTGCTCTTTGGAATAAAATGGCTCCGCTTTTAGTGGATGTAAAAAACAAATACGGAAACAGAAGACCCGATTTAAGTTACATTAAGAAATAATAAATAAACTCTATTTAACAGCCGATATAAATAATATTTGTATCGGCTTTTTTGTTTGTGTTTATTACTGTGTTTAATTTTTATAAGCAATTAAAAACATTATGGGAAATCAAAATGGCAAATAAAGATCCTCGTGTAGATTTATACATCTATAATGCTGCAGATTTTGCAAGACCAATTTTACTTCATTTAAGAGAATTAATACACGCTGCTTGTCCTGATGTTCAGGAAACAATAAAGTGGAGCTTTGCGAGCTTTGATTATAAAGGTCCGATGTGCAGTATGGCTTCGTTTAAACAGCATTGCGCATTCGGATTCTGGAAAGCTTCACTTATGAAGGATAAAAAGTTAATTGCAAATGCGGAATCAGAATCAGCGATGGGTCATTACGGAAAAATCACTTCATTAAAAGATCTTCCATCTGATAAAAAAATAATTGCACACATTAAAGAAGCAATGAAGCTGAATGAGAAGGGTGTTAAGCTTCCATCAAAAAAAATAAAAGTGGTTAAAAAAAAGATCGCAGCCCCGGATTACTTTTTAAAACAAATAAAGAAAAACAAAAAAGCATTTACAACTTTTAACAATTTTAGTCCATCCCACAAAAGAGAGTATGTTGAATGGATTACCGAAGCAAAAACCGATGAAACAAAAAACAAAAGAATAGCAGCTGCTATTGAATGGATGTCTGAAGGTAAACCACGTAATTGGAAGTATATGAAAAAATAATTTTATCATGAATAAAGAATATAAACCTATCGCTTGCGGACTTTATGATGAGCTTGAATTAAGAGCAATAAGAAAACAACGAGTTAAGCTCATTTTTCAAGATGATAAAAAGGGGAATGAGGTAATCGAATGTATAATTACTGATTTGTTTTCAAAAAATAAAGTTGAATTTCTTAAAACATCTGATGGAAAAATCATTCGTCTTGACGACATTTTAGAGTTAGATGGAATAATTTTTAACAAAAGCTGTTAATGGAGTTATTATGAAATCTTTACAAATGGAGAACTTATTAAACCATATGGTATGGGCAGATGCTGAAGTCTGGAAAAAAGTGGTGCCGTTTGAGGCTGCACAGAATGATGAAAGAATTAAAAAACTTTTATACCATCTCCATCAGGTTCAATATGCGTTTTACTTTTTATGGAATGAATTGCCGATGGAAATTCCAAAACCGGAAGAGTTTTCTGAACTTAAATCAATTGCCAATTGGGGATTTGATTATCAACAGAAACTAAATGATTTTCTTTCATCCTCAAAGCCAGATGAAAATGAAAAAGTAATACAAATTCCATGGTCTGTTTTTATTGAAAGAAAAATAAAACAGAAAGTTATTCCCGCAACCCTTGAAGAGACAATGCTTCAAGTTGCTTCACACAGCACTTATCATCGTGGACAAATAAATACCCGCTTTAAAGAGCTTGGCGGTGATCCTGCAAGTGTGGATCTAATTGTCTGGGTTTGGCTTGGCAAACCGAAAGCAGAGTGGGGGGGTGTTTTCCATTGAAGAATGTTTTATTGATAGTTTTTGTTTTCCTTTTATTTGTGCAATTAAACCATTCGCAAAACCTGACTGTACCATCCTATTATCAAATCGATGAAAAACTTTCTAAAGATTTATATGATATAGTTCTTGAACTTGATCTTGAACGCAGTTTTGATGTGGGTAAAGATGGAATCGAACAAATTTCTTTTGCAGTAATTGATTTAACAGGTGATCAGCCAAAGCTTGGCGGAGTTAATTATGATAACTTTATTTACCCCGCTTCTGTTTATAAAATGTACGTCGCTGCAGAAATACTTCATCAGGTGTATGATGAAAAATATTCTTTATACAAACCGCACATTGCCAGGGAACCAAATGTTGTTGATAGAAGAAGTGAAATAAAAACTGATCCAAGACCTTTGCTTAAAGATGGCGATACTGTTAATGTAAACTATCTTTTAGATTTAATGATAACGAGAAGTGATAATTCCGCAGCAAATTGTTTGATAGATATTGCACAAAGAAAAAACATTGATAGCCTTCTTCATACTTACGGCTGGTATGGAAGTGAAGTAACAAGAAAATTTTTAAAACGAAAATTTGAAGATCCCGGTTATGAAAATGTAAGAGGAACAGAAACGTGTGCATTGCATGCTGCTGATTTTATGTATAAGATTTATTCAAACACTTTGGTGAATGAATGGATAAGTCTTCAAATGAAGACTCTTCTTGGCAGACAACTAGATAAATCAAAGCTTGCATCTGGTTTACCACAAAGCGCAATGTTTTATCATAAAACAGGTTGGTTTGCTTACTGGACAAACGATGTTGGAATCATAATAGATGGTAATGTAAAATATATAATCGCATGTCTCATTCCGCTGGAGGAAGAATTGGCTTTGCCAAAGTTTAAAGTGCTATCAGAAAAAGTCTATGCTTTAATAAAGAGTAGGATTTAGTTCTATGTGGTTATATAAAAACAAATTTAAAACGGCATCGATCCGATTACAAAATTGGGATTACACTAATCCCTGGTGGTATTTTGTAACTATAAATGCAAAGAATCATCAAGAATTTTTTGGAGAGATTAAAAATGGCAAAATTATTTTTAATCACCTCGGAAAGATAGCTGAAAAATATTGGTTAGAGATACCAATTCATTTTCCATTTGTGGAATTAGATTATTTTGTTTTTATGCCTAACCACATACATGGTATACTTATATTAAATGATCATTGTAGAGACGTTGCATGCAACGTCTCTACAGTTAATGTAAATGCGAAATTTTCCAGGCTGTCGCCAAAAAAATATTCACTTTCTACAGTCATTCGTTCTTATAAATCCGCAGTAACGAAGTGGTGTAATAAGAACGAAATATTATTTGAATGGCAATCAAGATATTTTGATCGAATAATTAGGAATGAAAACGAACTTTATAATTTCAGAAAATATATAGAGCTAAATCCACTGAAGTGGGAAATAGAAAAGTACAATCCAGATAACATTGATTATGATTTATTGTAAACTAACCATTCATTGATTTTACAGTCTCTGCGATTCCATCCTGATAACTTGTTGGTGTAAAATTAAAAGCCTTCTCAAACTTTGTGCTGTCAAATAAATAATCGTGCTCATTCTGGTATAACATTTCAATGCTTTCCTTAACGACAGGAATAAATGTTCCAACCACTTGAATCATCCATTTCTTTAATACGGTGTATCTTGGTTCGACACCAAATGCTTTTGCAGTAAGTTCAATAAATTCTTTTCCTGTTAAGGCATTTTTGTCTGTTGGTAAATGCCATATTTGATTATACGCAGAACTTGTATTTCCAAGAATTGCTGTTGCTTTGCCAGCATCTGGAGTGTAAGTCATTGAGTGTCTCTTGTTTGCATCAATAAACCACTGTGCCTTTTTTCCTCTTTTAAGATTTTGAAATACCGTAACAGTTGCAAAACTAAGTGGTGTGTTTGGTCCATAAAAATCTGCAGCACGAGCAATCATTGCATCCAGACTTCCGCGTTCAACTTCGTTCATAATCATCTGTGCTATTTGCGCTCTTACTTCGCCCTTTTTGCTAACCGGATTAACAAGTGTATCTTCTTTCATCCAGCCCTTAACCAGACCATACGCATAAACGTTGTCAAAGAATACCAATTTGGCTTTGTGTGTTTTGCAGGCACTAATAACATTCTTCATTATAATCGGCCATTGGGTTTGCCAGATACTTATTTTGTAATGAAGCCCGGCAGTCAAATAAACAACATCAGAACCTTCAACTGCATTAAGAACCTGATCAGGATTTGTTAAATCAGCAATTACTAATTGGTCTGTTGAATTAACACTTTTAGGATTACGGCTTACAAGTCTAATTTTATCTGTGTACTGTGTCAGCGATTTTGCCAGTTCGGTTCCTATTACCCCGGTTGAGCCTAATATTGTTTGCATTATAAACCTCAAAATTTTTGCGGGAAATATGCGGAAGGATTTTAGAATTTAATTTAGCCCAAATCACAAATAGACAAAAAAACAAAACCCGGCAAAATTATTTAACCGGGTTTGTGATTTATATCGTAAGTGAAAACAAGAAAAACTTAATAGTCTATTTGTATTGCCCCGCTTGTGAATGAAACAGTTCTTAATGAATCATCTGTGCGGGCATTAAAAACAAAATCTGCATCAAGATTCTTATCAGAAATTCTATTAATAGTTAAAGTACTTAGATTTTCATAATAGGCTTTGTGATTTACATCTGCAGTACCGCTCCGGGAAACAAGGGTATAATAAGCCTTAACATAATATGTATAACCCGGCTCATTTTCACCAATTCCAAAAACTCCGGCCTGATTAACACTTACGCGAAATTCAAGAATTGAAGTTTTGAATATCGGATCATTAGAATAATCAAGTGTGGCTTTTACAGTTCTTGTATTCCCGCTTTTGCTGGTCGTGATTTTGTTAGAATACCAGCTTACACCGTTAACAGTTCCTCGAACAAACCCTGTAGCGTTTTTTTCTGTGCTGACCGGATTGGAATCATTCTCGCTTGAACAGCCAGCCATAATTAAAAGCACGAAAGCGATAAGGGTTGTTAATTTCATTTCAAATTACATCGTTATTTTAACATACAAGCTAAACCTTTTGACACCAAAGTAAAAGATCAAAATTGATTCGCCACTAGTTAACAAAACTACTTTAATTCATTTACCCAATTTTGCGCAAAGGTTCTAGCTGCTGTTACACTTTCTTTACCAGCACGATAATACAGTTTCCATTGACTGTCTTTATACTCATATTGCTGATCAACAAATTTTAATATTCCTTTACTGTCCTTTGTAGTTTTTGCGCTAAAATTAATATCAGCAGATTTTTCTATAAAAGTATTTATCCATTTTTTAATCATCGGCTTTGGGTTATTAACTGGATATTCATTTTCCCACTCGGAAATTTTATTTTTATAATCATCCATTTGCATATCATATCCCTGTTTTATGTACTCATCCATTTCCGGTTTGTACATTGTTTTTTCGGGATCATCAAGATCTGCTAATTGCTGCTTGTACAGGGCTATTATATCATTAAACATGGCTTGCTGGTCTTTTGGCATTTGTTGTTTTGATTTTTCAGTTTCTGCAATACTGTTATTTAGGTTTACACGTGCTTCTTCTTTTAACTGCGCTGAGTATTTGGGTGCTTCTGGCGGAGTGGGTTTTCGGTCTTCTCTAAGCTGATTATATTTCTCAATAAATTCTTTAGAGGCAACATACTCTTTTATATTTTTACCAATAGATTCAATCATCGTTACTCTATCATTAACAGTTAAAGCTTTAAGTACCTTAACGTTTGGGAGGTAAAAGGAAGGACCGCTTACTGCATAAAAGATATTTGATTTTGCGGTTGCCTCTTCAATTTTAAATTGTTTGAGAAGTGCCTGCAGATTTTCATCCGCAATATGACCGGCAGTAAATCCAAATACTAATACTAAAAACGATAGAATGAAAATTATTTTTTTCATAAAACACACTCCTGTTTAAATTAATATTTATGCCTACATCAAAAATTGATATATGATTATTCATCTACAAATTATAAAAGAAAAAAATTAGTTGGCAGAATAGACTTTGGAATATTAAATTAAGCTAAGGTTTTAATAATCAAACAATGATATGAGATAAAATGGATAACAAAACCCGATGCCCCTGGCCTGCAAATGATAAACTTTACATTTCTTATCACGATAAAGAATGGGGCATTCCTATTCATAACGATAAAAAACTTTTTGAATTCTTATTGCTCGAGGGTTTTCAAGCGAGATTTATTTATGATAACCCGATTTTATGCACAGAGTAAAACACTTCAATTTTTCTTCAGAATTATTTATTTACTTTACACTGTGAAAATATTATTAATAGAAGATGAAAAAGAACTTGCCAAATCTATCGTTGAATTTATTGGTAAGGAAAATTATTTAATTGACACAGCATACAGATATTCTGATGCCGATGAGAAAATCAGTTTAAACGAATACGATTGTGCTTTGGTCGATTTGATGCTTCCAGATGGTTCAGGCTTGGATTTAGTTAAAAAGATAAAAAAGATTCAACCGAAATGCGGAATAATTATCATCACTGCAAAAAATACTATTGATGATAAACTAACCGGACTTGACCTTGGTGCCGATGATTATCTTACAAAACCATTTCATCTTGCAGAACTTAATGCAAGAATTAAATCTGTTTTAAGAAGAAGATTGTTTGATGGAAGCAGTGAAATAATTATTAACGAAATAGTTATTGATGCTGAAAAACGCGAAGTAAAAGTTAATAGTAAAATTGTTGAGCTAACAAGAAGAGAATACGACATACTTCTATTCTTCATTAGCAATAAGGAAAGAGTTTTAACAAAAGAATCAATCGTTGAACACGTTTGGGGCGATGATGCAAATGCTTTTGATAATTTTGATTTCGTTTACACGCACATAAAAAATCTTCGCAAAAAACTTATTGAGCAAGGTGCGAATGATTATATTAAATCTGTTTATGGAATTGGATATAAGTTCACATTAAAATGAAACTTATAAATAAAATAAGTCGCTACTTTCTTTTTGGCTCGATACCGATTTTTATAATCGTTTCTGCGGGACTTTATTTTGTCATTGAAAATACAATTACCAACGAAACCGATGAACAGCTTATTAATATTTCCAGAAAGGTTGAACAAGAATTACAAGGCGGTAAAGCAGTAAGTTTCTTGCCATTTGTTGAAATTAATTTGGTCAACAAAATTGAAGCACAAAAGTATAAATTCGAAGATGTTCTGCTGGCTTCAAAAGATGATGATGAAGGCGAGCCGTTTAGACAATTAACCACGTATGCAAAAGTAAATGGACTTGATTATAAAATTATAACCAGAATTTCCTTGATTGAAAAAGAAGATATGCTTTTTACAATTATGAGCATTACGATTGCTGCAATCTTCTTTTTGTTTTTGATAATGTACTTAACAAATAAATTTATTTCTAAAAACATTCTAAAAGATTTTTACCACACACTAAAAACACTTGAAAGTTTTTCGCTTAAAAGTGATGACAAGCTGCAGCTAACCAACTCAACGATTGAAGAATTTGAACAGCTAAACAAATCACTTTTATTTTTGGCTGAGAAAGCAAAAAGTGAATACCGCAGCTTAAAAGAATTTTCTGAAGAGATGAATCACGAAATTCAAACGCCAATTTCTGTAATTAAATCAAAGTTGGAACTGCTGTTGCAAAGCAATGAATTAACTGAGGATAATTTAGCTCTGCTTGAAACCTCATTAAAAAATCTTAACAAATTAGAACGCATTAACAAATCAATTCTTCTTCTTAATAAACTTGAGCATAAAGATTTATTTGAAAGCACACAGCTTAATCTTTCTGAAGAAATTAAAAATGTTCTTAACGATTACAATGATTTTATTTTAACTAAAAATTTATCTGTAAAACTATCGCTTGATGAAAACCTCACAATAACAGCTAATCATTCTTTAATCAATATTCTTCTGAGCAATCTTATATCGAATGCGATAAAGCATAATATCTATAGTGGTAAGATTAACATTGAACTAAAAAACAATGTATTAGTTATTTCCAACACCGGGCAAGTCCCAAATGGTAATACGGAAAAGTTCTTCGAAAGATTTTATAAAGAATCAGCTTTAACTGAATCAGTTGGACTTGGATTGACAATTGTGAAGAAGATTTGTGATTTGTATAATTACAAAATCAAATATAATATAGACAAAGGTCTTCATAACCTTAATTTATTTTTCCAGGGCACGGGATAAATTTTTGACCTTGTTTCTACAGAATAGCTTCAGAATTGATTCCGAAATTTAATTTGTACTAAATAACTTTTTATAATTTATTAAGGAGTAATTGTATGAATATTAGAAGCATTTTAGGAGTGGGAATTGGATTACTTTTTTCCATCTCCATAATGTATTTGGGCGGATGCAGCGATAAGAATCCCGCAAATGCCCAACCTCTTTTAAAGAGCAGCTCGATTGTTTTAAAGACAGGTATAAAGAGCAATCAATTAGCTAGTTCTATTCCAATGACCGGCGGAAGTTTGGAATTAACTTCTGCTAATTTCAATCTAGATAAGTTATTTATCCAAGAAAACTCGGGATTTGATGGTGAACAGCAAGGTGATCATAACGATGGAAACGACAACGGAAGTGAGACAGAAGCCTCGGACATTACCGTAAAGGGTCCATTGCAGTTTGATATTGCAAAAGGAGATGTATCGATTGGAAATGTTAGTGTTTATCCAGGCATATTTAAGAAAGTGGACGTTTATTTTAGTTTAAATAGTGCGGTGCCGTTTAATGGTAGTTCAATATTTGTTACTGGCGACTTCCACAAATCTAACGGTACAATTATACCCTTTGAGATTAAGAGTCAGTATAATTCAATGTATGAAACTTTAATCGCGAACGGTGGGATAACAGTATTAGTAAATCAAACTGTGGAAATTAAATTATCATTCGATTTAATGAAATTATTTGGGAATCTTGATTTGAGCAATGCTGTAATAACTAATAATAAAATTACTATAGATTCTAACAACAACACAAATATCTTATCAGTCTTTGAGGCAAATCTAAGCCAAAGTATTGATTTTGAAGATCACAACTAAGCATAATATTATTTTTGTTTATTTTAAGGGAAACATTCTGTTTCCCTTTTTTATAACCAAATGTAAATTCAGCAATGCAGTTTCTATTATAAAAAACCCAACTGATAATGAAAAAGTTAATATTTTTTTTCTCAATTACAGTTTCTATAAGTCTTTTTGCACAAAAGAACCTAGAATACTATTTATTGAAAGCATTTGAAAACAATCCTTCTATTGTTGAACAAAGAAATCAAATTCAAATTAATGATCTGCAGAAAGATTTAGATTACGCACAAAACTCTGCTTTCCAAATTTCCTTATCAAGCAATTATCTTTTTGTTCCATATTTTAATAACAACGGCGGAATTATAACTACAAATCCCGATCCAAATGCAGTCGGTTACGATATCGGTTTAACAAACGGCGGTTTATATTCTGCCCAGATAAATATTGATAAGAATATTTTTAACGGAGTTTTAACAGATGCACTTGCTGATCAAAGAAGGATTCAAGAGCAATCAATTAAAAACAACGTTGTCTTGTTGAAAAGGGAGATTAATAAGCAAGTTACCGATCAATATCTTCAATCATATTTGTCATTGAAGTTATATGAAATGACAGAGGAATTATCAACCTATTTAAAGAGGCAGCAAGAGATTCTTGGTGAACTTGTTGAAAGCGGAATGGCAAAGCAATCGGAATATCTTTTACTTTCTATAGAAATTGAAAACCAAAATATTGCTGCCGTTGATTATTACTCGCAGTACAAATCAAATCTACTTCAACTTAATTCACTTTGTGGAATTAAAGATACAAATGTTGTGATGATTGATTCGGTTTCGATTCAAATGAAAAAAGAATTAAATCAATCGGAACTGTTAAAGAAGTTTCAATTGGATAGTCTTGCAATTGAAAATCAGCAGCAAATTTTTGAAACTAAATATCAGCCGCAAATATCTTTGTTTTTTAATACGGGTTTGAACGCAGTCGAGTTGAATAATATTCAGAGAAAATTTGGATTAAGTGCCGGAGTAAATTTTTCCCTTCCGATTTTTGATGGCAGCCAACGCTCAATTACTCAACAGCAAAATAAATTATCAATAGAAAGCATTCAGAAGTATAAAGAGAATTTTACAACAAGAATTTCTAATGAACATAAGAATGCATTAGTGCGAGTAGAAAACCTTAGAAATATTCTTGAGGGTCTTGTAAAGCAAAAGGAAAGTTACAATACGGTAATAAAAATATCAGAGAAAGAATTGCAAAAAGGTCAGTTATCTATGATTGAGTATTTGACTATACTAAAAAATTATATCGATCTTAAAAAGAATAAAATTACAACCGACATAAACTATCAGCTTGAAATCAACAACTATAATTATTGGAATTATTAGGATGAGAAAACTGAATTTAAAAAACAGATTACTTCACTTCGCTCGCAATGATAACACAGAACTGTCATTGCGAGGAGACGAAGTCGACGAAGCAATCTTTATAGCAAATAGATTGCTTCATTCCGTTCTCAATGACAAAAAAGTATACCGTCATTGCGAGGGCGATAGCCCGAAGCAATCTCAATCAATTTTTTCTTTAATAATATTTTTAGTTTTTTCAATATTCATCGTTTCCTGCTCAAGCGATACGAAAACAACATCGACAGAACCATTGGGCACACCCGTTAAAGTTGCAAACCCATCAGTTTCATCTTTAACGGATTATATGAGTTTTAACGCAAACACAACTTTTCTTAAAAAGGAAATTGTTCGCTCAACCTTTCAAGGATTTATTCAAAAGGTTTATAAAAATATCGGAGATTATGTTAATGCCGGTGATGAGATATTTCAGATTATTACTAAAGAAGCTTATGCAACAGACAGCGTGCGAATTAAGTTGAGTGATGAAACTTTTAGCGGCACAGTTTTATTAAAGGCAAAGACAAGCGGAGTGTTGACCGAACTAAATTACAACGTTGGTGATTTTGTTTCTGATGGCGAACAATTGGCGGTAATTTCTAATCCGTCATCTCTTGCGGTGCTGCTAAATGTTCCTTATCAACACATTTCAAAAATAAAAATTAATTCTTCTTGTATTTTGATTTTACCGAACGGTCAAAAAATAAATGGAACAATTTCCAAATCACTTCCGAGCGTTGATCCGATTTCACAAACGCAAACATTTCTTGTTGGTTTTGCTGATGGAAAGAATCTTCCGGCAAATTTAAATCTTGAAGTTAAAATTCCAGTAAGTACATTAAAGAATGCACTCGTTCTTCCGAAAAGCGCAATTCAATCTGATGAAACGCTTACGGAGTTTTGGATAATGAAATTAATTAATGATACGACAGCAATTAAAACTCCGATCACAAAAGGCATTGAAACTGATAGTCTTGTTCAGATTATTCAACCAAGATTGGAATTGAATGATCGAATAATTGTTGATGGTGCTTATGGATTACCGGATACAGCAAGAGTTTTGGTAAAATAGTTTTTGCATTACAGTCATTGCGAGTCCATCAGCTGACGGACGAAGCAATCTCAAAGAAAAGAATAGATTGCTTCTCCCGACTTCGTCTAGTTCACTATGACAAGTCTCATTAGAATGACAAAACAAAAATTTGCAAATATGAAAAATTTATGAACACCTTCTACACAAAATTTAAAAGTCCGATAATTGTAATACTGCTGATTACACTATTAGGCGGAGTATTTTCACTATCTAAAGTTCAATCGGGATTGTTTCCGGATATTACATTTCCAAAAATCAAAATTATCGCGGATAACGGGCAGCAGCCAGTTGATAAGATGATGGTTACTGTTACTATCCCGCTTGAAAATGCTATTAAAAAAGTACAGGACTTAAATTTAATCCGCAGCACTACAAGTCGTGGCAGCTGTGAAATTTCTGCTTTCCTAAATTGGAATACAAACATTGATTTAGGCAAACAACGCATTGAAGCTCAGATTAACGCTATCAAACAACAACTGCCGCCGGATGTAAATATCACAATTGAAAAAATGAATCCTTCCATTCTGCCAGTAATGGGATTTTCACTTGAAGGCGAAGGCAAAAGTCAAATTGAGTTAAGACAAATTGCAGAGTTTACAATCAAACCATTTCTGTCAAGAGTAAACGGAGTTTCTGAAATCGCAGTGATTGGCGGTAAAACAAAAGAGTATCATATCATAATTGATCCGATAAAACTTAGTCAACTTAGTATTAACCCTAAAACTATTGCGGATGTACTTGCACAATCAAATATTATTGCATCAACCGGCTACATTAAAGATTACAATCGCTTATATCTAACAATAACAGATGCAGCAATAGATTCAAAAGTAGAGTTGGAAAATACAATCATCAGCAACTCTCCGAAACGGACAGTTAAACTAAAAGATGTAGCTTCAATCGAAATTGGTGAATTGAAAGAGTACATAAAGATTAATGCCAACGGAAAAAATGTTCCGTTGATTGCGGTAGTTAAACAACCAAACTCGAACTTAATTGAAGTTGTTGATAGCGTAAAATCCCAGCTGACTCAACTTAAAAAAGTTTTACCCAAAGGAGTTGTGCTTAAACAATTTTATAATCAAGCTGATTTTGTTGGTGATTCAATCAACAGCTTAAAAGATGTTTTGTGGATTGGACTTTTACTTGCAATAATTGTTACGATTATTTTTCTAAGATCATTAAAAGGAAGTACGGTTATTTTAATTACGATTCCAATTACCCTCAGTTTAACACTTATAATTCTTTACTCACTTGGCTACACGCTAAACATAATGACGATAGGGGCAATAGCTGCTGCAATAGGATTGATAATTGATGATGCTATTGTTGTGGTAGAACAAATTCATCGTACTCACGAAGAAAATCCAGCGACAAATAGTTGTGAATTAATTTCCAAGGCATTAAAGTATCTTTTCCCGGCAATGGTTGGATCCTCACTAAGCACAATTGTAATCTTTCTTCCGTTTGCATTGATGAGTGGTGTTGCTGGTGCTTACTTCAATGTGCTTACAGATACAATGATTATAACTCTTGTATCTTCATTTTTTATTACTTGGATTGGATTACCCGTAATTTATTTATTCTTCTCAAAAGAAAAACATTCTGTAAAAGAAAAAAACATAAAAGCAAAACAAAGTAGCTGGGTTTACTTTTTCATTAAACGTCCTTTTATTGCAATAAGCTTTATTGTTATACTAATTTTTCTTGCTTACTTCTTGCTGCCTAAACTTCCTTCTGGATTTTTGCCCGAGATGGATGAGGGTTCGATTGTGCTTGATTATGGAAGTCCTCCGGGAACTTCACTTGAAGATACGGATAAGATGCTTCAATATGTTGATCAAGTATTAAACACAATTCCAGAGGTTGAATCTTTTTCAAGAAGAACCGGAACCCAAATGGGATTTTTTATAACCGAGCCAAATCGTGGCGACTATCTTATCCAACTAAAGAAAAAAAGAAATAAAACCACCGCTGAAGTTTCAGATGAGATAAGAAGTAAGATTGAAACAGCTCTTCCTTCACTTCGAGTTGATTTTGGTCAGGTAATTACTGATATGCTCGGCGATTTGATGAGCTCAGTTCAACCCATTGAAATTAAAATTTTTGGTGATGATAAAACTACTCTTTATAAATTGGCAAATGAAGTTGCCTTAGTAGTTCAAAACACTAATGGCACAGCGGATGTGTTTAATGGAATTACAATTGCCGGACCTGAACTAACTTTCGAGCCGAATATTGCTAAGCTTAGCCAATATCAATTATCCCCACAAGATTTTCAATTTCAAATGCAAACAAAAATTGAAGGTAGTGTTATCGGATCTATCTTGGAAAAAAATCGTTTGGTTGACATACGAATGATAGAACAGAAAAAGAATCGAACGATAAATGATTTGAATACAACACCTATTTTTCTTCCAGATGGCAGACTAAAACCAATTGATGAATTTGCAAATTTCAGATTGACCTCCGGTATTGCAGAAATTGAACGGGAAAATCTAAAACCAATGGTTGCTGTTACTGCAAGATTAAACAATAGAGATTTGGGAAGCACACTTGCCGATATTCAAAAAAATATTTCTCAAAAGATTATTCTTCCAACCGGATATCAAATTGTTTACGGCGGTTCTTACGCTGACCAGCAGAAAGCATTTAATGAACTAATTGTAATTCTTTTACTTGCAGTACTATTAGTTTTTACTGTTATTCTTTTTCTTTTCAGAAAAATAAGAATTGGTTTTGCAATAATTTTTCTTGCTGTTCTTGGTATTAGCGGAAGTGTGCTTGCATTATTTTTAACCGGCACCGCACTTAATGTTGGCAGCTACATCGGTTTGATTATGATTGTTGGCATCATCGGTGAGAATTCAATCTTCACTTATTTACAATTTATAGAAGCAAAACAAAATGGAATGAAGAAAAATGAAGCAATTGCATATTCAATTTCTGCAAGACTTCGCCCTAATTTGATGACTGCGCTTGGAGCAATTACAGCACTATTTCCACTTGCACTTGGCATTGGAAGCGGGGCACAATTACATCAGCCGCTGGCAATTGCAATAATTGGTGGATTTATTATTGCCATTCCATTGCTTGTTATTGTGTTTCCGACATTACTTAGAATGATTGAAGAGTAGTAAATTATTGTGCTTAAAATACAATAAAAAAAGCGACTAAAAATGTTATTGTAAAAATGATAATCAAGGCAGCGAGAAAAATTATATCAGCAATTTTTTCGTAATACTCTCCTCGTTTTTCATTTTTTGAACGCATTGATAAAAATGAAAGGATACTCGCTGCAATTAGTAATATTGAGGCAACGCCTGTGAACTCATCTATCATAGTTGCTTCTTGAAACTTCGAAATCTTTAAGGAAGTTAATACCAACAGACAAAATCCCAGAAGATTGGAAGCTGTTGAAAGAATGTGCGGAGATTTATTGTTTGACATAATTCATTTTTCTTTTTTCAACTGATAAACTAAAATTAATTTGAACCAGATAAAACTATAAAAGAGGTGCAATATGAATAAACTGACTATTTTTATTCTAAGTATTTATTTAATACTATCAGTACAAATAATTGCACAGGATGATATAGATAGAATTAAAATTAATATTGATAATCCAAATGAATATTTACCAGATTATCTCGATAATATTTATCTGGGAATTGCATTCCAGGATTTTACAAATATTAAAGACACATTATTTATGGGAAAAGTTAATTCCGATTCGCCCGAATGGTTTGCCTATAAAGAAGATGTAAATGATAACTATCTCGATCATATTATATATAAATTTGATGCAACGCCTGATTCAATAAATAATACTTTACCACTTTACCAGATAAATATTTTTTATACAGAATTAGAAGAATTAAATAATTTCGTTACAGAAAAATTTGGTAATCCACAGATCGAATATGAAGACTCATCAGCTCAATGGATTTTAAAAACAAATAAAAATTTTGTACTGATTGTAAAGAAAAGAAATAGCGAGGTAAAATTAATAGCCACAATAGCCGGTGCTGAATGGGATCCAAATGAATAAATTTTGTATTGCCCGATTATCCCTGTAAAAAATTAAAGGTAAAAATATTCTTGAGTTTTTCTTACATAGTGTTGAACAATATGGTTACTTTGCTTTGTTTTTTTCAATGGCGCTGGGGATTATCGGACTGCCAATTCCCGACGAAACAATTCTTACCTTTACAGGATATTTAATTTCACAAAACAATCTGCATCTTCTCCCCACAATACTATCAGCATATCTTGGAAGCATCACAGGTATATCAATAAGTTTTTTTATCGGTCGTAAATTTGGATTAAATTTTTTGCATAAGCACGGTCGTTTTTTTCATATTACCGATGAAAGAATACACAAAACAAAAATGTGGTTTGAAAGTTATGGCGAATGGTTGTTTCTGTTTGGATATTTTATTCCCGGGGTAAGACATTTAACCGCACTTATTGCCGGCAGTGCTGATACCAATTATTCTAAGTTTGCTTTGTTTGCATATACCGGCGGCTTAATCTGGTCAATAACTTTTATATTAGTAGGTTTTAATGTTGGTGTTGAATGGAATAATATTTTAGAAGAGATCCATAAGCACACATTGTTTATTATTGGAATAATTATCGTTTTAGTTACTTTAATTTTTATTATCAAAATGATTTCACAAAAATATTTTAGAAAATAATAAGGATAATAAAATGCATATTAAAAATGCTAACCAGATTTATAAAGAAGTTCTCAAAGACTCAGAAAAATTTGCAATATGGATAACTAACAAAGTTGGCACAATCGGATTTTTTGCAATTATATTTTTCTGGACAATGCTTTGGCTTAGCTGGAATATGTTCGCTCCAGCAGAAGTTCGTTTTGATCCTTATCCAGCTTTCGTCTTTTGGTTATTTATTTCAAATATGATTCAGATATTTCTGATGCCATTAATTATGGTGGGACAAAATCTGCAATCCAAACACGCAGAGATTCGTGCTGAAACTGATTTTGAAGTAAATCTGAAAGCAGAAAAAGAAATACAACAAATCCAACAAGAACTTGCAGAAATGAAAGAGCTAATAAAAGTTATTTCACAAAAACAGGAATGATTATTCTCTTCAGAATTTCTTTAGAATCACTTTTTATGTTTACAATGTAACAAAAGAATAATTATCAACAACAAAAAAAGGAGTTCTGAAATGAAAGCAAAAATTTTTTTAATCGCATTGTTACTTGTTTCTTTTACAGTCTTTGCTCAAGAGACAAAAGTACCCAAAATAGTTAAAGATTCATTCACAAAGCTTTATCCCAAAGTAACAGATGTAAAATGGGATAAAGAAGGTAAGACAGAATTTGAAGCGGGCTTCAAAGAAAATGGCAAAGATGTTTCTGTTGTGTTTGATGAAAAAGGAAACCTAATAGAAACTGAAACAGCTATTCAGATTAACGAGTTACCGAAATCAGCAGCATC
>JBGAWM010000048.1:0-23589 GCA_044227615.1 Ignavibacteriaceae bacterium | reverse complement strand
GTCCGTCTTAGTTCCATTTGTCTCCTCAGTATTTTTGTTAAATTTAATATCCTGAGGGGTCATTTGACACTATTTCAGCAAAATCATTTTTTTAGTTTCAACATAATTACCAGCCTGCAAACGATAGAAATAAATTCCTGATGCAGGATGCTTGATACTTGATGCTGGGTTAAATTCTATTTCGTAAGAACCAGCCGGTCTGTATTCATCAACTAAGGTTGCAACTTCATTTCCTAGAACATCAAAAACTTTTAATGTTTGCCAGCCGCTTACTGGTGTTTGCCAACTTATTTTTGTGCTTGGGTTAAATGGGTTTGGGTAGTTTTGGGATAAATAAAATCCTTTTGGTTTTATATCAGCAACTTCAACCGGATTCACAGAATGAAGATGATAACGAGTTCTAATAAAAGAGCTTGGAAAACCTTTAAATTGGTAAGCCTGTGAATTTAATATCCCAATATCCTTTTTTAATGAGTATATATTATTATAACCGAATCCCGGATTCCACGGATCAGGAAAAAAAGTTATATCCAATAAATACTCGCCATTTAAATCTGTCTGTTGAAAACGATAAAAACTTTCAGAATCTGGTGCGGAAAGAAAAAATGGGAATAGACTGAACTGATCATAGACTGGGGTGTATGATTTATGCTGTCCCGAATTTAATTCTATGATATCAAAGTGTGTAGAATCTTCAACATATTGATCAGGGAAACCATATACATATCGCATAAAATTTCTTACTGCAAACATATGCCAAATTATGCTGTCCTGGCTAATTGTGCTACTTAAAACACTATAGTTAACATAACCAGTATCCCTACTTGAACCTCCACCACCCGACGATACCAGATTAAATGAATAGACCCATTGATTTCCTTCACTCAAAGGTAGTACATCAGAAAGTGTATCTGTTTGTGCTAAAATTAGTAGAGGATTGTAAAGTTGAAGCATTAAAACCGAAACCAAAACTAACTTTTTCATAAAGAACCTCTACGAAAAAATGAGATAATAAAAATCGAAAAGAACTATTACTAAATTAAACTTATTCTTTTAAGAGTAAAGACATTTAACAAAATAGAAATTGCGGTTAAGCAATTATTATCTTGTTTTACTCATCCACCATTCCTGGTATTTAATTTCATCCTCAATCAGCTTTTCTATCAGCGCATCAAATGATAAGTTGTAATTCCAATCCAGTTCAGTTTTTGCTCTTTTGGGATTGCCGTAAATTACTTCAAGTTCAACAGGACGGAAAAGTGCTTTATCAAACTTTACATACTTTTCAGGATCAAGCTTAAGCTTAATAAATACTTTATCAATAAACTCCTGCAATGTATGTGCTTCACCAGTACAGATTATATAATCGTTAGGTTTGGGTACATTCAGCATCTTCCACATTACTTTTATATACTCTGGCGCATAACCCCAATCTCTTTGTATTGATGTGTTACCAACTTTTAATGAATCAAGTTCATTTCTTTTAATCTTTAGTGCAGATGATATGATTTTCTTTGTAACAAAGTTTTGTCTGCGTAAAACGGATTCGTGATTAAATAAAATACCACTTGAAATAAATAGGTTGTACGCTTCGCGGTAGTTTACGCAAGTCCAGTGAGCAGCAGCTTTAGAAATTGCGTAGGGACTTGCAGGATGAATTATAAAATCTTCATTAATCGGAAGTTTTTCTTTAGCAACGTTTCCATACATTTCACTGCTGGAGGATTGATAGATTTTTATTTTCTTATCGACTATGCGTATTGCTTCTAAAATGTTAGCTACAGAAATTATATTGTACTCAAGTGTACCGATAGGCTGTTCGAATGATAATCCAACAGAACTTTGTGCAGCAAGATTGTAGAATTCATCGGGTTTAAATTTTTCCAACAAGCGAATGATGTTTGAAAGATCAAATACGTTAGCTTCAACCAGCTGAACATCATTTTCAACACCAAGAAAATTTAATCCATTTGAATTCCCGGATTGCAGATTTCTTGTAATTCCAATTACCTTATAATCTTTTTCTAAAAGATACTTACTTAAATAAGCTCCATCCTGTCCGGTTATTCCTGTAATAAGTGCTGTTTTCATTAATATTTTTCTTATTAATAAGTATGTATTGAATTAAATCTTATCAAATTTACAACATCTTTTTAAGATATGGTAATTAGCAAAGTCAATCATTAAAATTGGTACACTGATCTAGCTGATTTTTTTATGATCATACCTGATCTTAAAGGATCAATATAATCAATGTGCTATTTAGGTTAAAAAAATACTTGACATTTCACTTATTTCTATCAATATTTGCACCAGTAATAAACAAAGGAAAAAATATATAACCGATTTGCTACAGTTTTAATTTTCGTTCGTCTAAATATTTAATTGTTAGAAAATTAACCAGAGTAGCAAATGTACCGATTTAGGGAATTTCTCTGGTCGGTTTTTTGTTATCATTACTAAACTTAAAATGGAGATTTATTATACGATTTGATACTATACTTTTAGGCAACTGCAATTACTAATAAAAGGAGAAAATATAATGAGAGAAATAAGAGCAAAAATCGACAATCCATTGTCTGAATTGATCAGTGATGACATATTTGATCTTCTTGATTCTCACGGTTTAATAGATGAAAAAGCTGTTAGAGATTATCAGATAAGGAAAAAATTTAAGCAATTAAGATCCGGAAAATTAAGTGCCGGTGATGCGATTGATGCAATTCGCGCAGAATATCCATATTTACAATTTGATACCATTAGAAAAATAGTATATCAAATCAGTAAATAATTAATATCAAATAATACTTGACAAAGTACATTTATAAAATTATTTTTCAAGCGACTCTTTCAAAGGGTTCTCCCCTGCCCTTTGATGTGAATGAGTCAGGCCCGGTGATACCCCATCACCGGGTTCTTATTTTAAACCCGGAGTATTTATGGCAGTAAAGACAAAAAAGAAAAATGTAAAAACCAGCAGTGCAAAATCTCTTCCTTCCCCTTTTAATATTTATTGGGAGAAAACTAATTATTTATTATTTGGATTAGGAATGGCGCTGATAATACTAGGATTTTACTTTATGAGTCTTGGCGAATGGGATAGTTCATCATCACTTTTAATTTCTCCAATATTACTTTTTCTTGGATTTGTTGTTGTGATGCCTGCTTCAATACTTTACCGAAAAAAAGTAACAGCAGAAACAGAAGTTGCCAAGACTGAAAATTAGGTTTTTATTTTGCTTGTCATTCCCGTGAAAACGGGAATCCAAAACCGCATTAAAACAATGGATTCCCACTTTCGTGGGAATGACAAATAAGAAAAACACTTTCTGCTAATTTTGCCGTTTAGATATTTAATCATTCAATAATCCTTATTTTAAAATTGGGCATACTTACTTTTGAACAATTAACCGATCTGTTTCTTTTGCTTTCCGTTGATAGGATCGGTCCTGCAAAGATTAGAAGTTTACTGGCACGATTTAAAAAATTACCAAACATACTTTCCGCTACTGCTGCAGAACTGATAGAGACTGAAGGCATAAGCAAAGAACTTGCATCACGCATCCGAAAAATTTCATCACAAAAAGATTCCATACAAAAATTTCTTGAGAAGGAATTAAAAGTATTAGATAAGATGGGTGCTCGAATCATTACAGTATGGGATGAAGATTTTCCGCCGCTTCTAAAAAAGATATATGATCCGCCGTTAGTTTTATATGTACTTGGGCAGTTTGATGAAAAGGATAAATACTCCATTGCAGTTGTGGGAACAAGGCAGCCAACTAACTACGGAAAAATTCAGGCAGAAAAAATTGTTGCAGATTTAGTTGGTCAAAACATTACTGTAGTTAGCGGATTAGCTCGAGGAATAGATTCAATTGCACACTCATCGGCATTAAAAAATAATGGTCGTACAATTGCTGTAATCGGTTCTGGATTAGATGTTATTTATCCTGCAGAAAATAAGAAGTTGTTTAATGAGATTAAAGAAAAAGGGGTGATCATTTCTGAGTTCAATCTTGGAACCCTTCCAAATGCAGAAAATTTTCCTAAACGAAATAGAATTATTTCCGGTTTAACATTAGGTACGCTGGTAATCGAAACAGCAATCACTGGCGGTGCAATGCAGACAGCAAGATTAGCGCTTGATCAGAATAGAGAAGTATTTGCTATTCCCGGTAATCTTGGCGTTAGGCAGTCTGAGGGAACGAATATGCTGATCCAGCGAGGCGAAGCTGAATTGATAAAAAATGCTGAGGATATTTTAACAGAGCTTGAACTGAAATTAAAACCTGTACTTGGTAAAAACATTCCTAAGCAGCAAACAGATCTTACAATTTTTGAAGAAAAGATTTACAACTGTTTGCTTAATGAACCATTGCAGATTGATAAGATTGCTGAAATGACAAATCAATCCACTTCAGATTGTTTGGTAAATTTGCTTTCGTTAGAGTTTAAAGGAATGGTAAAACAACTACCCGGTAAAATGTTTATGCTGATGTAATTAATTAGTCAATTCTGACCCTATGTATTCGGATCAGAATCTATTAAAAGAATCAGTTTCATAGCTAAAACAAATGATTGTCATTCCCACTGCCATAGGCATCCCTTCGGGAGAAAGTGGGAATCCACGATATTTCAGGATTTATGGATTCCCGTTTCTACGGGAATGACAGATAAAACTTAAATTATTAGATGACATCGACTTGTTAATAAATTTAAATTAATGTGATCTACCTTACTTTCTGCAAATAAAATTCCGCTTGATCACCTTCTCCATTTTTATTTAACTCTAAAACCCGATTTTCAAATTCAGCAATTTGATTTTTTGTAAATATCGATTTGCTGGGGTTGATATAATAAGATCGTTTGTCCATCAAAGAAATATCTTTTGAGTATTGCTCACTTCCCCACAGCTGCCAGCTTCGTGAATCATAATTTATCTTTTTGATTTCAAAACCGGATTGCTCTGCCAATAACTCAATTGATTTTTTTGTATGAAGGAACAAATGTCTAGGAGCATCAAGTGAGCACCAGTTTTCTCTGTAATTTTTAAAAGCATAAGAATCTGAAACAGGAATTCGGAGAAGCAAGAATCTATTGTTATTTAAAAGTCTATTTGACTGCTTCATAACTTCAAGCGGTTTTTCCATATGTTCAAACGAGTGATTAAACATTATAAAATCAAATTGCTTATCAAGCTCATCAAAGTTTTTTTTAAGAATTTTCAATCCGTTTGGATAGCTAATTGTTTCATCAATAAATGGATCGATTCCCAAAACATTTTTAAAACCGGATTCTTTCATTTTGTGGAGCAAAATTCCTTTGCCGCAGCCAACGTCAAGAATGGAGTCGTTAATACCGACACCAACAATCTTCAATCTCGATATGTAAGCGGCTTCACCAAATTTTTTGAGTAAAATATTACCCAAAAAGGATTCTTCGCCCATGGCCGCTCTATCACGAAATTTATTAAGCCAGGATTTAATTTTCCCTTCGTGTTTCTGATTAAATGTAAAATAGTCCTTGGGATAATGTGAAGAATAATCTTTTGGTGGATTTATAAGTTGAAGACAACCACAGTTTGAACACTCTAAATAATCAAATACTTCACGCGTACCAAAGTACATTTCACGAACTTTTAGAATCTGATTATTAGAAATGTTATTACAAATTTTGCAGGTAAGTTGATTATCCAACATCATTTATAATTCTTTTTAGTTTTCCACAAAAATTTTAGCCAATCCTTCAATCTTTTTTCTTGACCGTTTTCTGTTGGAAAATAAAATTGTTTGTTCTTCAAACCGTCCGGCAGATAATTTTCTTCTACAAAATGATTTTCAAAATCGTGAGCATATTTATACTTCTTTCCGTAACCGATTTCTTTCATCAGTTTTGTTGGGGCGTTACGCAAATGATTTGGGACTGCAGCAATTGTATTTTTTCTCACCTCATCTAAAGCACTTTCAATTCCCAGATATGAAGCATTACTTTTTGGTGAGGACGCGAGATACGTTACGCACTGTGCTAAAATTATTCTTGCTTCAGGCATACCAATTTTATGAATCGCACTGAATGCAGCTTCAGCAAGCACTAATGCATTTGGCGAGGCATTGCCAATATCTTCAGAAGCAAGAATGATTAATCTTCTCGCAATAAATAATGGATCTTCACCACCCTCTAACATTCGCGCCATCCAGTATAACGCAGCATCAGGATCACTTCCGCGAACACTTTTAATAAATGCCGATATTACATTATAATGTTCCTCACCGCCTTTATCGTAAAGGATATTTTTCCTTTGTACGATGTTTTCAAAAATTTCTTTTGTTAAAACTATTCCGTCTTTTTCAATTTCCTGGATTGCCGCGGCTTCAAGAATTGTAAGCATAATTCTTGCATCACCGCCTGAAAGATAAATCAGATAGTTCTCATCAACGGATTTTATTTTAAGCTGTTTTAAGAACTCATCCTTCTCGATTGCAGACTTTAATATATCTACCAGTTCATTCTTAGATAATTCTTCCAAAACAAAAACTCTTGCACGTGAACGCAAAGCCGGGATAACTTCAAACGATGGATTTTCTGTTGTTGCGCCAATCAAAATTAAAATGCCTGATTCAATTGAATGAAGTAATGCATCCTGCTGCGCTTTATTAAAACGATGAATCTCATCAATAAAAAGAATTGTGCGTTTGCTTATTTCTTTGTTGCGTGCACCAATATCTATAACAGCACGAATATCTTTAACTCCGCTTGAGACAGCATTGATTTGAAAAAATTCTGCTTTGGTCTGATTAGCAATAATTCGAGCAATAGTAGTTTTACCTGTTCCCGGAGGTCCCCATAATATAAATGATGATGGAGTATCATTCTCAATCATCAGACGGATGGGTTTCCCTGCCCCAAGTAAATGCTGTTGTCCAAAGAAATCAGTTATTGTTTGCGGGCGGATTCTTTCAGCAAGCGGAGTGGTAGGAATTTTAATTTTATTACTCATCATTTCTTATTCATTGCTAATATTAAAAAAGTCATTGCGAGAAGTCTTCGACGAAGCAATCCCTGAATTAAACTTAACTTCTATTATTTATCTCTTATCAAACATAATCGATTGCTTCGTCCCAATGGGACTCGTAATGAAAAGTTCGTTTATTCTTCAGCTTCAAACTCAATTTTCTTTTCATTCGGTCTTATCATATCATACTTTTCGCGTGCAATCTTTTCAATCTTGGCAGGTACGTTTCTTTTTAAAGAATCTATTTCCGCCTCAAGTCTGCGGTTCTCTTCTTCAAGTTGGGTAATTCTCAGGTTTAAATCTTCTAACTCCGTTTTAACTTTGGCATATTTTACAACGCCGTAATTGTTAAACAATAAATATAATGTTCCAACAACAACCACAGCAGCAATGATATAAAATCTTATCTTTTTATCTTCTATAAATTTCATTTAAGGCTTAGACTAATAATTTTTTCTACAAGTTGTTCAAAAGAAATTCCAACTGCCTTTGCCATTTTAGGAACAAGACTTGTAGATGTCATTCCCGGTAAAGTGTTTACCTCCAGTACAAAAATTTTGTTATCAGGAGTTAATCTAAAATCCACTCTGGCATAAACTTCACATCTTAAAGATTTAAGTGATAGAGTTGCAATTTGCTGCACTGAATTGGAAACTTCCTCGGGTATATCCGCAGGTACAATGTATTCGCTCATTCCCGAAGTATATTTACATTCATAATCATATATGCCGTGCTTTGGTCTGATTTCAAGGACTGGTAAAGCAGTATTATCGATTACAGCTACAGTTAGTTCTCTTCCCGGAATATACTCTTCAACTAATATTCTATCTGAGTATTCGAAAGCGTTACGAATCGCTTCCGTAAGTTGATCCGAAGATTTACAAATTGTAAGTCCAACTGTTGATCCCTGATCATTAGGTTTTATTACGGCGGGATATCCAAACATCTTTTCAATTAAATCATTTACTTCATCAGTTGTATGTTCACCTTTTGCAAATTGAAAATATTCAGGAGTCGGAACCTCATATTCTTCAAATAAAATTTTAGACATGATCTTATCCATTGCTAAGGCACTGGATAAAACTTTAGAACCGGTGTACTTGATTCCCTTAAGTTCCAGTAAAGATTGTATAGTACCATCTTCACCATACTTTCCATGCAGAGCAAGAAAGGCCACATTAATTTGTTCAGATGAAATAAGATTAATTGCATCCAGGTAATTTTCGTTTGATATTTCTGAATAATCATTTTCATTAAAATAATCCTCCACTTCAAACGGCTGATTGATTCCGTATGCAGGATCAAGAACAATTACATCATAACCAAGATTTAACAATGCCTGGTAAACAGATCTTCCAGTTGATTTAGAAACTTCCCGCTCAGGTGATGTACCGCCAAGAAGTAATAGTACTTTTAATTTTTTATCCATTTAATAATGTCTTTCGTATAACAGACTTAGTCTGTCTATAAATAAATAATTTTGTACAAATCACAGACTAAAGCCTGTGCTACGAATTATAAATTTCTTTCATCTAATACGATTCCGTATGTACTTTCAGCAATCTTCAGAATTTCATTTATATTTTTCTTAGAAAGCTGTTTCGGCTTACCAATCAATCTTGCTAAAAAAATTATTTTTGCAGCCTGCTCAAGTTTTTCCATTTTGAAGTAAGCATCATCTAAACTTTTACCAAGGGTTACCGCACCATGATTTTGCAACAACATAGCCCAGGAATAATTTATATACGGTTCTAAACTTTTTGGCACCTTGTCTGTTGACGGTGTTGCGTAGTTACACAGCGGGACTTTACCAATGGTTAAAAAAACTTCAGGTAAAAAATGCTTTTCAAAGCCCTCACCAATCAATGCAAAAGCAGTTGCATAAGCAGGATGACAATGCACAACAGCATTAACATCTTTTCGTTTCCGATATGCATAAAGATGAATTTTATGTTCGGTGGATATTTTCTGTTTACCCTTTAGAACATTTCCCTGCAAATCAATTTCAACAATATCATTTTCCGTTACATCGCCTTTGCAAATTCCGGAACGTGTAATTAAAACTGTATTACCAGAGGCTCTTGCAGAAATATTCCCATCATAAGCAGCCACAAATCCTTTAGCATAAACTTTATGACAAACTTCAACTAACTTTTTCTTGAGAGACATTTCTGTTCCAGTTCTTCCATTAGTTTTAGATTCATCAAACCATCTTCGCCGGATGCGTGCGGAGTTTCATTTTTCAGAAATGATTTCTGAACTGATCTGATCACAAAGTGAACTTTATTGCCGCGTTTACGAAAACTTTTTCTTGTTTCATCCTCCAAAAGGATTGTGAGTTTTGGCGCTAATATTTTTCTGCCAATAAGATTATCAATTGCTATTGCACCTTTATGACAAAGAATTTCAATTCTATTAAAAGCTTTTTTATTGTTATAGGAAACATTAAAATTTCCGTATCCGCCTTTTGCAAATTTAACGGTACCCAAAGCAAAATCATCTACTTCACTTTGGTAAATTAGATTGCCGACTACCCCATCGATACTTTCAATTTCACCGCCAAAATATCTTAACAGATCTATCATATGA
This sequence comes from Ignavibacteriaceae bacterium, assembly GCA_044227615.1. Classification (GTDB taxonomy): domain Bacteria; phylum Bacteroidota; class Ignavibacteria; order Ignavibacteriales; family Ignavibacteriaceae; genus IGN3. Next base: position 13,985 of record JBGAWM010000048.1, on the reverse strand, counting down.
GTTCCAATATCACGCAGAGCTCCGCCGCCGCTTAATTCTTTTTTAAATCTAAAATTATTATCCGGTGGAAAATCGATATTGAAGTGAACATCAATCGAAACAAGCTTTCCAAGTTTTTGATCAACAATTAGTTCTTTTGCTTTGATTACAAGGGGATGATAACGATGAACATAGTTTACTGCAAAGAGGACATTGTTTTCTTTACAGACTCTTACCATCTCTTCTGCCTGAGCGGAATTTAACGCAATAGGTTTTTCGCAAAGGATATTTTTCCCTGCTTTTGCCGCTTTAATTACCTGTTCGTAATGATGAGCATTCGCACTTGCAACAAATACTGCATCAATATCTGATTTTAAAAATTCATCCAGGTCATCAAATGAATTCTGCACACCGAATTTATCTGCAAGAGATTTTGCACGATTAATATCCCTGCTGTAGAGAGAAGTTACTACACTTCTTCTTGTTAATCTTACTGCTGGTAAGAAAGAATTCTCTGCAAATCTACCGCAGCCTGCAATTCCCCACTTAACTTTTTTACCGCCTAATATTTTATTTACCATTTAATTAAAGTTTTAATCTTTCCATCAATTTTATGATAGGTGTAGAATTTTGCATAATATAAAAATGCACACTTGGAACGTTTTTATTTAATAACTCTTCAACTTGCCTGGCTGCCCACTCAACTCCAATATCAAGTACATGTTCTGGTTTAGCAGCCATAACTTCATCTGCCAATCCATCGGGAATGTTGATATAAAAGTTTTTGGGGACTGATGTCAAATTAACTCGTGAGGTTAAAATTTTTAAACCCGGAATTATAGGAACCTTAATACCAATCTCTTTGCACATATCAACAAACTTAAAGTAGTATGAATTATCATAAAACATCTGGGTTACCACATAATCAGCACCGGCATCAACTTTTTCTTTAACAAACTTAATATCGGTTTTTAGATTTGGTGCTTCAAAATGTTTTTCCGGATATCCACTAACACCTACGCAAAAATCAGTCGGGCGTGCATCAAGTAAACTATCTTCCAAATATTTTCCGTGATTCATATTCATAATTTGCCTAACAAGGTCCGCAGCATATGGATTTTTACTTTTGCCTTCTGGAATGGGCTTCTCATAACCTGAATCGTCACCGCGAATTGCAAGTACGTTTTGGATCTGAAGATAATTTAGTTCAATTAAAAAATCTTCTGTTTCTTCACGAGTAAATCCTTTGGTTAGAACGTGAGGCACAGCATCAATATTATACTTGTTCTGGATAAGCGCACAAATACCAAGTGTACCGGGTCTTTTTCGTTTGATTTTTTTCTTGATACCTGTTGCAGTTTCCTCATAAATAACTTCTGCAGCGTGCGAAGTTATATCTATAAACGGTGGATTATACTTTGTGATATCATCAAGAACCGACAATAAATCTTTTATATCACCGCCGCGCTTGGGCGGAATCAATTCAAAACTAATTAATGGATTTTTTGCTTTCTCTAAATGCTCAATTACTTTCATAAATTCTCAAATTATTAATGATTACATTTCTAATATAATAATACTTTTATAATTGATGACACGATTGTCACTGTGAATTCGTTTCAGTGTTTTTTATTGTTTCCGTCAGAGACGAAGGCGTTACTAAGTCGTTATTTATTTGTCATTCCCGTGAAAACGGGAATCTTGAACCCACTACACAAAGTGGATTCCCACTTTCGTGGGAATGACAAAATGTATATAAAATTAATTAGGTAGCTTCATAAAATTCATCTAATTCAAGAACAAATTACTGTCTGACAAATTTCAACAGACTTTTATTCTTTCTTATTGATATTTCATCAGTTCTAATCTTCATATACTTGCCGTTGAGCCACAATGAATTCTGGTCTCTATAGTTATCACTCATTACATTACCTGATTGCCCGGTTGTAAGTATCAAATAAAACTCATCCGGATTTGCAAAATCATAAATAAACCTCATCGACGGACCAAGCACGTTATCAAACTCATCATGCCGGAACATTGCAAATTTCTCAATGCTTTCTGCAAATGGATATTCTGTATTGAATAAAGTAGTTCCATCACCGCCAATTTCATTGGGTCCAATGTTTATGTATTTATCCAGCAAAGAAAAATTTCCGCTGAAGGCGTGCTTGAAAGTTACTTTATGCATTCTTCCCCATTGCCAATTAGTTAAATCTTTACCAAAATTTTCTTCAAGATAGGTTAATGCGTCTGCCAAACTTTTCCTTATGATTTCTTCCCGGGTTTCCCGTTTAGATGTTTTAATATCATCAAACCAAACGGATTCCGGTTTTTCTAAAATCTGAAGTAAACTTCTATAAGGTACATTTGCAAGAAACACAAAACGATTGTAAAGGTCATCGCCCATCTCATCGTGATATATATTCCTTAACAAGTATTTTAAGAAGACAGAATAAATTGCAGGAGTTTGGCTGTATTTGTCAAAGTCAAAATCCCACTTATGCAATAAATCAAGTGCGATATTAAGATTCTTGTCCTTTACTTTAATCCCTTCAAATGCTTTTGATGCATAAGCCGTTATAATTTTTGCATAAGGCGAAATTTGATCCATTTGATATTTCTTAAAATCATTAACGGATTGCTTTTGTTTAGATGTTAATAATTCTCTTATTCTATCAATGCGGGATGATGGCTCCCATAAATTTGAGATGTGATATTTAAAATTCTTTAGTGTTTTATTATTTGCAGATGCTATAAAATTTTCTGCAGGATTAAAAATTGCAGGAATTTCTTCAGTCGCAACAAAACCCTTCCAATCATTCTCTGTTGTTGTTCCATCAAAAACCAGAGTTGGATTATTACTGATGCGTAATGGGATTCTTGCACCCATTATGTAGCCGATATTTCCCTGAGCATCACCATAAACAAAATTTTGTCCTGGAATTCCAAAATATTTTACGCCGTCACGAAACTCATTCCAGTTTTTTGCCTTGTTGATTTTATAAAAGCCGAGCATTTCATCACTAAATTCATTTCCGGACCATCGCATACTAATTGATGGGGAATGTCTTTCTTCTTTATTGTATACAAAGTTAAAGGGATGAATATCTGAAATAATTGGACCTCGGTGTGTTTCCTTAATTTCAATCACCTCGTCTTTACTATCCTTAATTTTTATTGTGTCTTTGGTGGTTTTAAGATTCTGCCATTGACCATCAATAAAATATTTTGTTTTGAGTGAATCAAGTTTTTCGACATAAAAATCTGCATCATCATTCATTACATTTGTAAGAACCCAGGAAATGTTTTCTCCTCTGCCGATTACGATTCCCGGAACTCCCGGTAACGTAACACCTGCGGCATTCCAACCCGGACTTTTGATAACAGCGGCATACCACTTACCCGGCGCACTAAAAGCAAGATGCGGATCATTCGCAATAATCGGTTTGCCGGAAACAGATTTGTTTGCATTTACCACCCAATTGTTCGAGCCAATGTGTGTACCTGTCCAACCCATCATCTTTCTAAAAGATTTATCTGTTTCAGCTAAAGTGGAATTTATTGCGGGCAGGTACTTGAAATTGTCTGCAATAATTGTCGGAGCGTTTTCAGGATAGTCTGGTAAGATTTCTAAAACTTTTTCCTTCCCAAGTTTTTGAATAAGTTCTGCAAAAGAAAGATCAGTCCACCAGCTAATATTTAATTCCCACGCCATCATTTTAATTACAATCAAACTATGAATAGGTTTCCATTGTTCTGGCTGATAACCAAGAACATCAAACTCAATTGCATAATTCCCTTTTCGCTCTTTAAGATACTCATTAACTCCGTTTGAGTATGACTGCAATATTTTCATTACAGCTGGATCATACCTGTAAAGATTTTTTAAAATATTTCTTTTTATTCCAACTGTGCGGAACATTTTATCAAATGGAATTGCGCTTTCACCTAATATTTCGCTTAATCTTCCTTCTCCCGCTCTACGAATTAAATCCATTGTAAATAATCTTTCCTGAGCGTGCAGATATCCAAGTGCAAAAGCCACATCTTCATCAGACTGAGCAATGATGTATGGAACGGCAAAACTATCCCTGTAAACTTCAATGTTAGAATTTATTTTAGGTGATGATATTACTCCTGTGTATTGCGGCAAAGAGGAGGATAACATATTGTAAAATATCCATCCAGCAATAATAAACGTTACAAGAAAAGATATTGACAAACCTATAAATATTTTTTTCCACTTGCGCATAAATCTAAATTGAAATGTTATTTGTAAATATAAGCAATCTAAGAAAAGTATAATTCATAAGATTTTGGGATTATATTCGAAAATTCTTAGGATATTTATTATGATAGTATATTCTTGTGTTTTTAAGATTTTAGACACTGTGGTTCTCAGTCTCTTTTCTAAGATTCTGCATCAAATGAATTAAAACTCTTTCACGGAGTTCCACTGAGAGTCCAGGAGTGAAAAGTAAAAAATTGAATTTCTCTGTGCGCTAAGCTCTCTGCCCTTTTCGCTTCAGTGACAATCCAAATTAGATTCATTGACAACTTGGGCTGAGATTTTTGGTGAGATGTATGGAATTCCTAATCCCATTCCACGCAGTATAAAAAGTACACCAAGAACTAAAGCAAAAACGGGAATGGCTCTACTTACTTTTCTACGAATGTTAAGATTAATAAACTTTCCGAAAATAGTTGCCGCAAACATTGTCGGCACAGTTCCAAGCCCGAATAGAATCATAACTGCGGTTCCGGAAATAGCATCGCCACTGGCAATTGCCCCAGCAAGCGCAACATAAACTAATCCGCAGGGAAGAAACCCATTAAGTATGCCAATTAAAAACATCGCAGAGAATGTTCCTCGCTTAAACAAATCACTTATTCCTAATTTTAACGGTGATGTAATTTTTTTTACAAGATTATGCTGAGATATTTTTGCTTTGTACTTTGGTGGGATTAATACTGCAATAACAATAGCAATTCCAAGTGCGATAGATACACTTTGTTGAAAACCAGAAATTATAATTCTTGAACCGAGCAATCCGAAAACAGCACCAAGAAATGAATAAGTTGTAACCCTGCCGAGATTGTAAAGTAATCGGCCTGTTACAAAAGAAAGATTATGAGAGTTTGGAACAGGAAGTGCAATTGCAATTGGACCGCACATACCAATGCAGTGGAAGCTTCCAAATAATCCGACAAAGAATGATGTTAATATTTCTGGTGACATTTTTATTTTTAATGTCATTGCGAATCCCGATTTATCGGGATGAAGCAATCTGTAATATCAATTATCGTAAATGGTATTACAGATTGCTTCGTCGAAGACGCCTCGCAATGACTCTTCTTAATAACCTAATTTATTACAAATGAACTTTCTTTATAATACTCGAGTGAATCCTGCACCCAGCGCAGTTCAACTTTCCAATATCCTTTTTCAAGATTCTTGGTTGAAATTAATTGTTGAGCACTTGTATCGATAGAAATTGGAATTGAAAAATCTTTTTTAGAATTGGATGGACGATAAAACTGAATTGTACCGTTAATATTTTTCCGTGTAACTGATTTTGGAAATACTAATCTTACAAAACCATTTTCAGGATTTATTAGAACAGCTTCATCCATTGAATTTGTTCTGTTAACTCTGTCTATTTGGTCCTGGTGATGAATTCCCTTATCGTAATAATCACTTGCAACCAGATCAACGTCTTGATTCATAAGAAATAAAACCGTACCAATGGTAATTATCATAAAGATGATTATCGTGATAAGAATTCCTGTTCCCCAATTAAATTTACTCTTCTTCATCTCGCTCATTTTTTTCTACCGGTCCTAAAAACGATGTCTTAATTTTTTTAATTAATTTGTCACCATCATATACACCAATTTCTATCGGGGTATTCATCTTTTTAATATCATCTTTATCTAATAACACTAAAAACTTTGCTTCAACAATTTGTTGCGATTTTAATGTGATATCCTTTCCAACTAATTTTAGTTCTCCATCAGCAGGGCTTTCAAGTTTTATCTGCACCGGTGTTTCATTAAAGGTTTTGTTAACAATATTAAGATCATAAACATTGCTGACTTTATCACCCGGCTGCTCCTGGAACAGCATTCCCGGTGTACGCAGAATATTAATCGAATAATCTGTTCTAACAGACAGTAAATAACCAAGAATTCCAATTAACACAAAAAGTATAACAGAATACAACATCATTCTTGGTGTAACTTTAAACTTAGTTTTATTTTCAATGCCATTAAGTGATGCATACTTAATCAATTTTTTTGGTTTATTAATTTTTACCATTACTTCATCACAGGCATCGATACAGGCAGTACAGTTTACGCATTCAAGTTGAATCCCATTTCGGATATCAATACCGGTTGGACAAACATCTACACATAAATGGCAATCAATGCAATCACCTTTACTGGATTGATCTTTATCTTTCTTTATCTTGCCGCGCGGCTCACCACGTTTATGATCATAGGCAATAACAATTGAGTCCTGATCGAGTAAAACACCTTGCAGTCTTCCGTAGGGACAGACAATTGTACAAGCCTGTTCGCGGAAAAAAGTAAATACCCAGTAAAAGATTAATGAGAAAGCTATAATTGCGATAAACCCGCTTAAATGAGCACTTGGCGGCTGGGAGATAATTTCAACAACTTTATCCATACTAATTATGTATGATAAAAAGATGTGTGCGATTATAAATGCAATGATGAAGAATATTATATTCTTCAACCCTTTCTTAAAAAGTTTATTGCCATTCCATTCGCTGCTATCCAGTTTACGCTGATCTCTTGCGTCACCTTCAATCCAGTATTCAATCTTTCGGAAAACCATTTCCATAAAAATTGTCTGAGGGCACGCCCACCCGCAAAATATTCTGCCAAACACAACTGTAAAAAGAATGATAAACACTATTATTGAAATCATTGCCAGAACGAATAGATGAAAATCGTGCGGACCAAATGGAATTCCGAAGAGAATAAAATTTCTATTTAGAAAATCAAATAGAAGAAATTGATGCCCATTAACTTTTATAAACGGAACAATAATTAAAAATGCAAGAAGGAATAGACTTACAATCGTCCTTGCATTATAAAATTTACCCGAAGGTTTTTTCGGGTAAATCCAAATTCTCTTTCCTTCTTTTGTAACTGTTGCAAGTTGATCTCGGAATTCTTGTTTGTCTTCAGCAATTCGTTTTTCATTAATTTCCATTATTCTCTCTGTACTTTATTTTCACAGCATCAGTTTGATGCAACTGCAGTTGAATCAGATTCCTTCCACACAGTACCCTCGGGCTGTTTTGGATTTGCCGGTGTGGTTCCATGCAACGATATGATATAACTTGCAACATCCTGCATTTGTTTTGGATTTAATTGACTCTGCCAGCTAATCATTCCTTTTGCAACAACTCCATACTTAATTACTTTAAAAACATTTTTAATTCCACCGCCGTGAATCCAATAATCATCCGTCAAATTTGGACCCACTAACCCGCCGCCATCTGCAGCGTGACAAGCAACGCAATTTGTTGTAAATATTTGCTTACCTGCATCTAGTGCTGCCTGATCTGTAAGTAATGTAACTGATTCTTCGTTAAGAAATGCTCCTGATTTCATCAGCGCAGCTCTTTCAATATCAGCTTGCTGAACTTGCAATTGATACTCTTCATCCTGTAATGGACTTGAACTGAATACGTGATAATCAAGCATATAAAAAACTGCAAAAGCTATGGTTAAATAAAACAGCCATAAAAACCACGGCGGAACCTGGCTATCAAGTTCCCGTATTCCATCATATTCATGATTTAATAATAACTCATGTTCAGTTTCAACGGGAGTTGTTTTAGTAATGAATCTCCTGAATCTGGCAAAAGCCGATGGCTGCTTAACCAGTGCTTCATCTTCTTCAGGTAGTGTTCTTCTTCCCTCATAATAAACGATTGCAATAAAACTTATAATAATTATTGCAATCAAAAACATTGCAACTATATCGTAGTATGATGGAGGGAAATCAGGCTGCGTTGTAGTTGTTTGAGCAAGGCTCGATGAAACTAAAAACAAACTTACAAGAATCGAGAAATAACTAGATTTTTTTCTCATATAAATCACCTGTATTGTTAAAAATTTTTTCTTCATCTTTTTCAAGAGGAAGGCTTTCCATTTTTTTAATATAATTTTTATCAACTCTTAACATCCATATAAGGATGATGGCAAAGAACAAAACAAAAACAATCAATGAGATAATCGGGTAAATCGAAACACCTTCAATAGATTGTAAAATCTCTTTATACAATTTTTAACCTATCTACTTTCTGCAACAGGATTTGCTTTAATATCTGTACCAAGTCTTTGCAGATAAGCAATCAAAGCTATAATTTCTTTATCCGGTTCTGCAGGCACACCATTCTTTTGTAAATCAAGAGCAATTGTTTCAGCCTGCTTCATCAAATCATCAATTGCTTGATTTTCATATCCATCTTCATAAGGAACGCCAAGAGTTCTCATTACATTAATTTTCTTAGGTGTTAAGGAAACATCAAGAGCATTTTCAAGCAGCCACGGATAGGGCGGCATAATTGATCCCGGAGACATTGATCTGGGATTTTCCATATGCAGATAATGCCAGAGGTTGGGATATTTTCCGCCTTCACGATGAAGATCCGGTCCCGTTCGTTTAGAGCCCCATAAAAATGGATGATCATAAACATATTCTCCCGCTTTAGAATATTCACCATATCTTTCTGTCTCTGATCTGAAAGGACGAACAAGCTGCGAGTGACAACTATTACAAGCTTCTCTTATGTATATATCTCTTCCTTCCAATTCAAGTGGTGTATAAGGTTTTACAGATGCAATTGTTGGAACATTTGATTTAACTAAAAACGTCGGGACAAATTCTACAATGCCCCCAATGAGTATTACAACAAGCGATGCCAATAAAAAGTAAATTGGTTTACCTTCTAACCAGCGGTGTGAAATTTTTTCTTTTTCATCTTTATGAATTGGGGCGGCCTCAACTTCTTCATTGGCAACTAATTTACCCTGAGTCATTGTTTTAATAAGATTGTAAACCATTAACAACATACCAACCAAATAAAGAGTACCTCCAAATGCTCTAATTATATACATTGGAATTATTTGAAGGGTAGTTTCCAAAAAGTTTGGATACTGCAGCATTCCCATTTCATTAAATTGTTTCCACATTAATGATTGAGCAACCCCAGACCAATACATTGCAGAAGCATAAAATACAATTCCAAGGGTTCCAATCCAGAAATGTACATTAGCCATTTTTTTAGAATAAAGATCGGTTTTAAATATTTTAGGAATTAACCAATAAAACATACCGGCAGTTAAAAATCCATTCCAGCCAAGCGCCCCAATGTGTACGTGTGCTATAATCCAATCTGTAAAGTGAGCAATAGCGTTTACATTTTTCAGTGATAACATCGGACCTTCAAAAGTGGACATACCGTATGCCGTTACAGCCACAACCATGAATTTTAAAATTGGATCTTCCCGAACCCTATCCCACGCACCGCGTAAAGTTAAAAGTCCGTTTATCATTCCACCCCAAGAAGGAGCAATCAACATAATCGAAAAAACTGTTCCAAGAGATTGCGCCCAATCCGGCAAAGCAGAATAAAGCAAATGATGCGGGCCAGCCCATATATATAAAAATATTAGTGCCCAAAAGTGTATGATTGAAAGTTTGTATGAATAAATTGGTCTGTTAGCAGCTTTTGGCAGATAGTAATACATCATTCCTAAATATGGAGTCGTTAAGAAAAACGCAACTGCGTTATGTCCGTACCACCATTGAACTAAAGCATCCTGCACACCTGCGTACAATGAATAACTTTTAAAAAGACTTACTGGAATTTCAAAAGAGTTAACTATATGAAGAACAGCTACTGTAACCCAAGTTGCAAGATAAAACCAAATTGCAACGTACATGTGTTTTTCTCTGCGTTTTAATATAGTACCAATCATATTGATACCGAAGACAACCCAAATGAGTGTAATAGCGATATCGATCGGCCATTCAAGTTCAGCATACTCTTTACTTGTCGTCAGTCCAAGCGGCAGCGATATGGCTGCGGCAACAATAATTAATTGCCATCCCCAGAAATGTATCCTGCTTAAAAGCGGACTAAACATGCTGGCTTTCAAAAGTCTGGGAAGTGAGTAATAAATACCTGCAAAAATAGCATTTCCAACAAAAGCAAAGATAACAGCATTGGTATGCAACGGTCTAATTCTTCCGAATGTTAAAAACGGAATACTAAAATTTAGCTCAGGAGCAAAAAGCTGGGTGGCAATAAGAACACCAACAAGCATGCCCACAACACCAAATACCAATGATGCTATAGTAAAGTCTCTTACGATTTTATTATCGTAACTGAACTTCTCTAACTGCATAAGGACTCCTCTAATTGAAGTTGTAAATTATATACCAAGTTTTTTTTCTTCTTTTAATTTTATTTCGTTTAAAGATTCTTTTTCTTTTTTTGATTTTTCATCTTCGAATAGCATACGAACAGAGGGCGTATAAGTATCTGAGTACTGACCGTTTTTAACGCTCCAAAGAAAAGCTATTAAAAATCCCAGAGCTACCAATAAACTAAATCCGATTAGCACAATTATTACGGAGATAACAATCCTCTTTTCCTAGCAATTAAATTTGTTGCTAATGTTGCAATTAAAACCACACTGATAGAACTTAGCGGCATAAGTACTGCAGCGATAAGCGGCGATAACATTCCCTGAACTGCAAAACTTAACCCGACAAAATTATAAAAAAATGATATTAAAAAGTTCAGATGAATGATTTTTAAACTAGATTTAGCAAATTTTAAATAAGTGGGAATGTTTTTTAATTGAGAAGAATCAAGAATAGCATCGCAAGCTGGGGTGAAATTACTAATATCATCAGTCACGGAAATTCCAACATCACTTTGGCTGAGCGCTCCGGCATCGTTTAAGCCATCACCGATCATTAATACTTTTTGATTTTGGGATTGTAATCTTTTTATAAAATTCAGTTTATCTTCAGGAGATTGCTTGAAGTGAAATTGAGATTCATTATCAAATATATTTAACAAATTTTCTTTTTCACCCGCATTATCTCCGGATAGCAGAGCAAGATTATATTTTGATGATAAATCTTTTACTACTTTTTTAATTCCACTACGATATGAATTTGCTATCGTAAAATTACCAACGACTTCTGAATTGAAAGAAACATAAACTTTCGTTTTAATATTATCAATTTCCTGTTCAGTTATCGTATATTCAACAAATTCGGCTGAACCTATTTTAATATGATAACCATAAATAACTCCTTCAATACCTTTTCCGGTTGGTTCATTAAATTTTGTAACTGGAAAAAATTCCGTCTCCCCAATCGAGTCAAAAATCTTTTTACTTAAAGGATGAGTCGAACTTCGTACAAGAGATTTAATACACTTTTGTTCAGTTTGATTTAATACTTTTCCAGAATAAATAATATCAGATTTACCAGATTCAGTAATTGTTCCGGTTTTATCAAACACGATTGAGTTTATTTTTGCCAACTTTTCAACAACCGAAGAATTTTTCAGATAGAATCTGTTCCTTCCAAAAATTCTCATTGCGTTGCCAAGAGTAAAAGGAGTAGATAAAGCCAAAGCACAGGGACAAGCAACAATCAAAACAGAAGTAAAAACATTAATCGCTATTGAAGTACTTGCCTGATACCAAAAAGCAGCAGCTATAGTGGCAACCAATAAAACAACAATCGTAAAATATTTACTTACAGTATTAGAAAAGTTTGTAAACTGGCTTGCAGATTTTTTGTTAAAAGTATCATTGTTCCAAAGCTGTGTTAAATAGCTTTGCGATACTTCTTTAATTACCTCAAGTTCGATTAGTCCTGATTTTTGTCTTCCGCCGGCATAAATCATTTCTCCACTTACTTTATTTACGGGATGTGATTCACCTGTTACAAAACTGTAGTCAATCAAGCCATTGCCATTCATTAAGATGGAATCGGCTGGTATAATTTCATTTTGCCTGATAATGATACGATTCCCAATCATCAAAGTGTTAACTGGGATAGATTTTTCAACTTCATTTTGTTTGATGGTAACCGATAGTGGGAAATAAGCTTTATAATCACGTTCAAAATTTAATGCGTCATAAGTTTTTTCCTGAAGAATTTTACCAATAAGCAGAAAAAAAACTAATCCGGCTAAAGAATCAAAATATCCTGCTTGATTAAGTATTAGTAGTTCAAATACACTTCGTATAAAGAGAACTAATATTCCAAGTGAGAGTGGAACATCAATGTTGATTATTTTTTTATGCAAACCTTTATAAGCAGATACGAAATAATCAGATGCAGAATAAAAGAAAACAGGAAGCGATAAAAGAAGGTTTAGATATCCAAAAAAAGTTTTAAGCAGATTATCAGAAACGGTAATTGAAAAGTATTCTGGAAAGCTGAATAACATTATATTTCCGAAACAAAAACCTGCAACACCAATTTTATAATACAGATGTTTATTAGATTTTACAGGAAGCTTCTTCTCTGCAGTTTCAAGATTTATTTGTGGTTCATATCCAATAGATGATATAAGTATAACAACTTCTTTAAGAGAAACTTTTTCGTGAAGAAATTTTATAGTTAGTTCTTTACGAACAAAATTAACAGTTGAATTTATTATAGCTGGATTTAACTTAAAAAGATTTTCAAGCAGCCAGATACACGAGCTGCAATGCATTTGGGGAATGAAGAAAGTAATCTTAGAAATTTTATCGTCACTAAAATCTAATAGTTTATTAATCGTCAATTGATCATCTAAATATTCAAATTTTTTAGATTCAATGTTCTTGGGGGAGATGCCCGGACTATTTTCGAAATTGTAATATGTACATAGTTCATTCTGATTTAATATCTCATAAACTGTTTTACAGCCGGAACAACAAAAATATTTTTCATTGATAACGATAGATTTGTCTTTACAAATATCACCGCAATGGTAACATAAGAGTTTAGTTTCTAATATCTTTTCTGAAGCCATAAAATGGGACTATAATTTTTCGAGTATAAATTAATTCACCGCTAAATCAAATTAATATCACAAAAACTAATTATTTATTTGAACTGATAAATAATATAAAATACGTGTTCAAAATAAGAATTTTTTTTTATGAAATTGAATTGTTTGGTGAAGAGGTGAAATAAAAAAGAAGACAAAAAAAATCCCGATCGAAGATCGGGATTAAAATAAATCTTGGCAGTGACCTACTCTCCCACACACCTGCGCATGCAGTACCATCGGCGTACTGGGGCTTAACTTCTCTGTTCGGAATGGGAAGAGGTGTAACACCCAGGCTAAAACCACCAAAATTTAAACTTGAGCTGAAACAATTTTTCAGCATAAAAAATAAAATGAAAAAATGAAAGAGTGAGCCTGTAAGAGAAAATCAAATCTGTATTTAAAAATTTAAATGGATAAGCCTCACGACCTATTAGTACTACTCGGCTGAATGCATTACTGCACTTACACCTATAGCCTATCAACCTCGTCATCTCCGAGGAGTCTTTAGTTACTTACGTAAGGGATACCTAATCTTGAAGCGTGCTTCGCGCTTAGATGCTTTCAGCGCTTATCACAACCGTATATAGCTACCCAACTATGCCACTGGCGTGACAATTGGTGCACTAGAGATACGTTCACTTCGGTCCTCTCGTACTAGAAGCGACCCTTCTCAAGTATCCTGCGCCCGCATAGGATAGGGACCGAACTGTCTCACGACGTTCTGAACCCAGCTCACGTACCGCTTTAATTGGCGAACAGCCAAACCCTTGGGACCTTCTTCAGCCCCAGGATGCGATGAGCCGACATCGAGGTGCCGAACAACCCGCTCGCTATGAGCGCTCACGAGTTACCAGCCTGTTATCCCCAGCGTACCTTTTATTCGTTAAG
>JBGAWM010000047.1:0-24294 GCA_044227615.1 Ignavibacteriaceae bacterium | reverse complement strand
AATAAAAAGAATATGTCTTCTATCCCTTTGTGCTGTAAGATATGATGCAAGTTTTATGCGCTGTGCTTCTCCGCCTGAAAGCGTATTGGATGGTTGACCAAGTTTGATATAACCTAACCCAACCTCAGCTAACATTTCCAAAAGTCTTGTAATGCGATCATTACCTTCAAAAAAGATTATTGCTTCATCAACAGTCATATCAAGAACATCGACAAGATTTTTACCTTTATAAGTGATCTCGCGAATCTCTTTTTTGTAACGTGTACCGTTACAATCATCACACTCAAGATAAAGATCTGCGAGAAACTGCATCTCAACTTTTATAAATCCATCTCCCTGACAAGTTTCACATCTTCCGCCAGGAACGTTAAATGAGAAAAATCCAGGTTTGTACCCCCGTGCTCTTGCCTGATGTGTGTTAGCAAATAAATCACGGATCAATTCAAAAGCTTTGATGTAGCTGATTGGATTTGATCTTGGTGATTTACCAATTGGCGATTGATCAACAATTACAACATCATCAATATATTCACCACCCTTGATATCATCATACTTGCCTATAAATGATGGTGCATTTCCAAGATACTTTGCTAGACCGGCGTAAAATATATCGTGTATCAGCGTACTTTTGCCGGAACCGCTAACACCTGTAACAACTACAAATTTATTTAATGGAATTTCCAGAGTAAGATTTTTAAGATTATTTTCTTTTGCCCCAATAATTTTTACAGCCTTATTTTTTTTCTCATTTCTGTTTTCTGGAACAGGAATGAATAACTCACCTGAAAGATATTTACCTGTTAATGAGTTTTTATTTTTTATTATCTCAGAATAATTCCCGATCGCAACAATTTCTCCGCCTTCAATTCCTGCTTTGGGACCCATATCAAAAATCAAATCTGCTTCCCTCATCATATCTGCATCGTGTTCTACAACTAAAACTGTGTTCCCAATGTCTCTTAGATTTTTTAATATATTTATCAACTTTGCATTATCACGCGGATGTAAGCCAATACTCGGCTCATCTAAAACATACAACGTTCCAACTAAAGCAGAGCCAAGTGAAGTTGCAAGATTTATTCTTTGTGTTTCGCCGCCAGAAAGTGTGTTGCTGTATCTATCTAATGTTAGATAGCCAATTCCAACATTATTAAGAAAGGTTAATCGTTTAATAATTTCTTTAAGCACTCGTTCTGCAACACTATGATCATATTCTGATAATATAAGATTTTCAAAAAACTTTAATGAATATTCAATCGGCATTTGTACAATTTCGTTAATTGATTTATTGTCAATCTTAACCTGCAAGGCTTCCCTTCTTAAACGCGAACCTTTACAAGCTGGACAGGTTGTATAACCACGATAACGGCTTAGCATTACGCGAACATGAATTTTATAAGTTTTTCTTTCGAGCTCAGAAAAAAAGTGATCAAGTCCTTTATATTTTCCAAATCCTTTTTTTACAAGCGAGATCTGGTCTTCTGTTAATTGCTTATAAGGAACATGAATCGGAAATTTATAATCTCTTGCACTTTGAATAAGATCGCGAAGATAAGTGTTGTACTTGGCACCATGAAACGGGGCGATAGCTCCATCCGCAATTGTAAGATTTGGATTTGGAACAACGAGATTCATATCCACACCAACTACTTTACTGAATCCCTGACAGACCGGACATGCCCCAAAAGGATTATTGAATGAAAAAAATCTGGGTTCAGGTTCTTCGTACCTAACACCGCAGCACTCATAAAATTTATTAAACTCGTGCTGCTCATTTGTATCTGCGTTAATCAGAACAATTCTATTCTCGCCTTCTTTAAAAGTTACTTCAATTGAGTCGGAAAGTTTTTCACGCATTCTCCCTGTGGAAACTTTGAATCTATCAACAACAACTTTAACATCTTTTTTACTTTTTGGTAACTTTACTTCATCTTCATTAAGATCATAATACTTTTTATTAAAATAGATTCGGAAGAAACCGCGTTTCTTTAACAACTCAATTTCATCTTTTACAGCACGCCCTTCATGATCAGGAAGCGGAAAAGCGAGATAGAATCGTGTTCCGTCCAATTGATCTTCAAGCCAATCTGCAACCGTTCCTGTAGTAGCTTTTGTAACAACTTTGCCGCACTGAAAACAAATCGTTTTACCGATTCGGGCAAACAATAAACGAAGATAATCATATACCTCTGTTGTGGTGCCCACTGTTGAACGGGAATTACGTGAGCCGGTTTTTTGTTCAATTGCAACGGCAGGTGAGATTCCCTGAATAAAATCTACATCAGGTTTGTTCATTCGCTCAAGAAATTGCCGTGCATACGAAGAAAGGCTTTCAACATATCGTCTCTGACCTTCAGCATAAATTGTATCAAATACTAAAGATGATTTACCGCTGCCACTAACACCTGTAAATACAACGAGTTTGTTTCGTGGAATCTCAAAACTTAAGTTCTTAAGATTATGCTGGCGTGCACCTTTTACAATTATCTTTTTTTCTTTTATGTTTTTTTCTTTGGCCATTCAATGAATTGAAAATACAGACGTGATTTTTAACGCTTATTTATGAATTAGTGAATATTAACCAACCTGGTGAAATGTCCACTACAAAATTTACTTTATTTATTTTCTAACGACTTCAACTCTAAAATCTTTTCATCCAATAATTTAATTTTATCATTCAGCTCTATGATCTTGCTATCAAGTTCATTTTCAAATTCAGCTTTATCAGAATACCCTCGTTCTTCAAAATAACTTTTAAACAGCCAGTTATGTTTTAATGCTTCCATATTTTCAGAAAGACGAGAAGCAGAGATTTTAGCTTCCTCTGAAACAACTACAAGATTATCCAGAATTTGATTTACAGATTCACTTTCCTTTCCTTTATCGGAAACTAATGAGCCAAGAATTCCTTTGCCCTCTGAAACACCTTGCAGAACAGTATCGATACGGACTACTATTTGATTTATATTAATGACAACATCCTCAACACCTTGACCAAGCCTGTCAAATAATGCTATCACCTCTCTCATATCATCAGTTAAAGATATCATACTTTTATCTGCAGATTTAGTAAGATTTGTTGCAGCATTGTATAATTGATCATCATTTAAAATTTTTCCAATCGTTCCTTCCCCTTTATTAACTTTGTAAACTATTTCTGATAGATCTTTTGTCATATCTTTTGTATATGCCATTATTCCTTGTGTTTCCTCAATGATATCAGCAAAGCTCAAGGGTTCAGTCGAAAGTATTGTTCCTCCATCTGTAATTCCTTCCGCTGCATCCGAACCCATTGTGATAACAACAACTTTATTACCAACTAATCCTTCTGTTTCAACACTGGCGCGTGAATCCTTTTTTAGGAAAGGTCTAATTTCATCTTTAATTCGCATTGATACTTCAATTCTTCCAGTACCATCACTTACAATTCTTACAGCTTTAACGGCACCCACATCAATGCCTCCAAATCTTACCGAAGCACCATTACGCAAACCTCCTGTATTTTGAAAGTAAGTTTTAACAGTAAAGGTAGATGTAAAAAGTTGATCTTTATTTCCCAGAAGAAAAATAAGAACTACAAGCAAGGCACTTCCGAGAAAAATGAATAAACCGAGTTTGGCATTCGCTAAATTTTTAAACATTAAATTCTCCTGTTCTGATCTTCAACTATTTCATGACTAAAGAAGTTTCTTAAAAAAGGATCACTTGATGTGGTGAGCTCTGTTATTGTTCCTTCGTGCTGAACAATCCCTTCATTTAAAACGATTGCGCGGTCTGCGATAATTTCTGCACATAACAAATCGTGAGTAACAACAATTGAAGTCATTTTTAATGATTTCTGTAAATCTAGTATTAACGAACTAATTTCTTTTGATGTGATTGGATCAAGTCCCGTTGTGGGTTCATCATAAAGCATAAGCTTGGGTTCAGAAATAATGGATCTTGCTAACCCGATTCTCTTTTTCATTCCACCCGAAAGTTCAGAGGGCATTTTATCAATAGCCTCTTCAAGTGATACTTTTTCTAAAACCGATTTTATTTTGTCTTCTCTTTCTTTAGGTGTAAAATTAAAATGTCTGATCAGAGGGAACTCCAGATTCTCTCTAACGCTCATAGAATCGTATAAAGCTGCACCTTGAAATAAAAATCCGAGATGTTTACGTACGTTATTTAATTCCTTGTGATCAAGGTTAAGAACATTATTACCCTCAATATATATTTCACCAGAATCAGGCTCTAATAATCTTACCATGCATTTTAATAAAACACTTTTTCCCGTTCCGCTTTGTCCAAACACAACCATGTTTTCCCCTTCTTCAACTATTAAAGAAACATTGTCAAGGACAACATGCGAACCAAAAGCTTTGGATACATTTTTTATATCAACAACAATATTCATTTCATTTAAATCAGATTGTTGGCCATAACCATAAAGTTACTTTTACAAGTACCATATCAAAAATTAAAATCATTAAGGATGAAACAACCACCGCGGTAGTTGCTGCTTTACCGACACCTTCAGTTCCGTTAGTTGCAGTATATCCTTTATAAGACCCAACTATCCCTACAATAAAACCAAATACAAAAGTCTTTAAAATTCCGGGAATAGCATCACCGAATTCAACACTTGCAATAACAGAATCCAGGTAATAGACATAAGACATATTTTGAACAAGCACCACAGCTATATATGATCCGACAAATGCTATAAAGATAACATAAACAGTTAGTATCGGAAGAATAAAAGTGCATGCAAATATTCTAGTAACAACAAGGTATTTGAACGGGTTAACACCAGAAACTTCCATTGCATCAATCTGCTCTGTAACACGCATAGAACCAAGTTCTGCACCAATACCGGAGCTAACTCTTCCAGCGAATATTAACGCCGTAATAACAGGTCCTAATTCCCTCACAATAGAAATCCCAACAGAGCCGGGTAAAAATGCTTCTGCTCCAAATCTTACCATAACCGGATGCATTTGCATTGTAATAACTAATCCAATTATAAAACCTGTTACGCTAACGATAGGAAGAGTTTTAATTCCAAGCTCATCCATATGTTTGCGAATTTGTTCAACCTCATATGGCGGGACAAAAATCTGTTTGAAGAATTGCCATTGAAACTGCCAAAGTCCCGCAATCATTTCCAAAAATTCTGTGAGCCGTTTTTCCATAATGGTAGTTTTATGGACAGAATCTTTAGAATTTTTCATTATCACTGGTACTATTAATAAATAAATTTTTCATTTGCCTGGTCAAACTAAGAAAATTTTGGGAATTATTTTGATCATTTTCCCCATCTGTGAATCATATCATACGAGCACTAATAAAAAGCATTTTCATAATGTGTAATGGTTGGATTCGAACCATCACCAAGTATTATTGCTATCACGTCAAATCGGCAATCTGCTTCTTCAATTTCTTTATCAAACAGATATAGCTCAGCCATTTTTTTTATTTGCTTAATTTTTTTAGGATTAATTGCATACTCTGGCTCACCAAATTCCAGATTTAATCTGGATTTGACTTCAACAAAAACTAATTGCTGTTTATCGTTAGCAATAATATCAATTTCGCCATGACTGTAGCGATAATTTCTGGCAATAATTTCAAATCCTTTTTCGGCAAGATATTTTGCAGCTATATCTTCTCCTTCTTTGCCAATATCTCTTTTGTTTTTTTCAGCCATAGAAAATCTTAATCAATAAATAATAGTTCGGTTTGATTAGCACGCTCATAAATTTTTCTAAGAAATGTTTTTCTATGAATTTTACACGCGCCATATTTTAAGATTGCTTCAATATGCTCTTTTGTTGGATATCCTTTGTTTCTATCCCAGCCATATTGCGGATAATCCTTAGCTAATTTCATCATAATCTTATCACGCACAACTTTTGCAATGATTGATGCTGATGCGATTGATAGAGATTTGGAATCTCCTTTAATAATCGGAATAACTTTAGCATCATAAACAAAGGATTTGTTGCCATCAACAAGAATTATATCCGGCTGCAATTTTAATTTTTGCACTGATCTTTTCATTGCAAGTAATGAAGCTTTAAGAATATTAATCTCATCAATTTTGTTTTGCGATATTATCGTATAAGCATAACTCAAAGCATTTTTTCTAATCACATCAAAAAGTTCTTCGCGTAAATGTGCCGATAGTTTTTTTGAATCATCAATTCTTTCATCGTAAAAATCTTTTGGTAAGATAACAGCTGCTGCAACAACCGGACCTGCAAGCGGACCTCTGCCGGCTTCATCGGTTCCTGCAATATATTTTATCGCACTGGTTAAATATTTTTTATCAATATTTTTCATTTGCCAAGATAAATTGCTGCTAGACCCAAAATCATATTCAACTTTAACAAATTACTAACAATGGAAAGGTTGCTAGCTTTATTGGTATCAAACAAAATTTTTAAAGAAAGTATTAGTAATGGATTTACAAAGATCATTACAACAACGAAGTACTCAATTTTGTAAAGCTGAGTAATAAAAGGGTATAAAGTATAAAGAATAAGGGAAAAGGTTAGGAGCATAATAATGAGTTTTGATTTCTGGAATCCATATTTAATTGGAAAAGTAATAGTACCAGCGCTTTTATCGCCTTCAACATCCTGAATATCTTTAACAATTTCTCTTATCAGATTAATTAAAAATGCAAAGACAGCCGGAACAATTGCAGCCATTGGATTACCGGCGGCAAATCCCCCATAAATAAATGCCAAACCTGTTAAGAACGCAACAGTTAAATTTCCAATCAGCGGAAGTTTTTTTAGACTATATGAATAAATAAAAAGTATGATAATAGATATTAGCACAATTACTAAGAGTAAATCAGATAACCTCGATGAAATAATAATTGCAAGCGTATTAAAAATATTATATAAAATAACCGCTTCTTTTTTACTCATTAACCCCTGTACCATTACCCTATTAGGATGGGAAATTTTATCGGTTTCTATATCGTAAATATCGTTTACAATGTTGCCGCCTGCCGTAACAAATGCGGCGGCAAGCGATGCAAAAATTATTTTAGCTATATCTATTTGATAAGTTTGTGAAATTAAAATTGCAACGACAACCACTAAGAATGTTATAAGAACATTTAATGGTCGAGTGATTTTTATGTAAGCGAGAATTTTTTTTGAAAGCTTCATCTTAAAACTAAAAATGCTGCCCCAAAATAATTGAAGCAGCACTTAAAGTGAAACTATTGAAAAATAAAATTAAAATTCATTTAGAACGCCAAAATGAATTTTACCATCGCTAAAAGTATCTCCCTTACCAAGGGCATAACTTACTCTAAGAACTCCAAGACCGGTTTCCAAATTTAAACCCAAGCCAAACCCATACAGAAATTCTTCCGATTGCATAATATTTCTATCGGGTTCTTCCGGTCTCAGATAATAACCGGTATCAAAAAATACAAAGCCGTAAGACCGTCTTGTAAACAGTGCCCGATATTCTAAGTTAGACCAAAATATTCTCGATCCTAAAAATTGTTCTTCTCTATAACCACGCAATGAGTTTGTTCCGCCAAGTCTATATAAATCACTGTTCTCAAAAGTTGGTCCCCTCAATTCTCTCACATTAACTCCCAAAGCAACAATTTGCCTCAAAAACAATTCATAAAAAATGTAGAAACTGGAAGCAAATCTTTGAAGATTAACTAAGGTCGCTAAATTTGGTGTGATATATTCAGCGGGACCATTAATAGATTTTCTGCTGAATGAATATGAATTAATAAAAAGTATTCCCTCTGTGGGTGCGTACGGGTCATCGCGTGTATCTATCTTTAAATTTGCTCCTGTTGTAACGTAAGATGAATTGTAAACCGTAAACACAGGTGTAGTCCTAACTGTAGGCACTACAGTTTCTGAAGCAATTATGACCGATGCTGAGATATCCTCAGTTGCAAGGTATTCTAATGAGCCTTCTAACTTACGCTGTACATAAGTCGTATCCTGAACTCTTTGGTAAAGCCCAAGATTAATATTTATTGGAAAGCTAAACAGCCAGGGTTCAAGATATCTTAAGTCTAATTCCTGCGAATCCCTGTTATACTTATTCCACTTAATGGCTGCCGCTCTGCCTGTACCGAATAAATTTCTTAAGGAAATATTTACAAGTCCTGTTATATAACCCGAACTTTCATTTTTTCCCGGCGGAATGTATCCTATTATTCCATCAAAGTTGTTGGTATTTTTTTCAACTACGTCTACCACCAAAACACCTTCTTTTTTCGAATTGATGTAAAACTGAGGTAAAGGGACAGGTTCAAAAAATCGGAGACGATTTAATCGTTTAGGAAATTCTTCAATTTTGTTCTGTACAAAAAGTTCTCCGGATTCAATACGCAGTTCTCTAAAGATTACATAATCTTTTGTGGATGTGTTTCCACGAACTTCTACTTTATCAATCTTATTAATTTCACCTGTTACTATGTTAAGATAGATGTCAGCATAGTTTTCTTCATCCAAAGAGTCTTGATATACATTTACTGACTTTATTTGAATTGCTGCAAATGGGAAACCTGAATTTTCGTATTTTGTCAGAAGTTGATCAATACTCAACTCAATTTCCTTCTCGTTAAAAATCTGCCCTTTCAGGTAATCGAATTCTTTTATAAAAGATAAATCTGCGCTGGTATCTGCAGCATCAAAGTAAATATTATTAACAAGAACAGGGCTGCTTTCATCAACCTCTAAAATGATTTGAAAAATTGTTGAATCATTAGAGATTATTAATTCTGCACTCATAAAATCAAAATAGTAGTAACCTTGCAGGAGAATATTTCTTGCGATTTTAGATTTTACAGAATCAATTATTCCATTATAAATTGGCTGGTTTAAACGAAGTTCAGACCATTTTAGATATTCCGAATCATCAAAATTGATATTACCATTTACTTCAAATGAGCTTAGCTTCTGCGCTGATAAAAAAGAAGAAATGAAAATAATTATTGCTAAACTAAATTTCGCGCGGTGAATCATCGATTGTCTTTGTTTTTTTTCCAACCGGTAAAACTTGTACTTTATCTTTAAATTTTATTGCTTCTTCATTACTTACATTAGCAATTTCAAAAGTTTGAGCATTTAAACCTGCAAGTGCTGCTGCAAATTTTAATGAGTCTTCAAACAGATCAGATTTAATCCAGCTGCTGACAATGCCTGCTACAAAACTATCGCCGCTGCCGGTCGGATCAAATTCCTGAATTTTTAATGGTTTAATCTTATAAATGTAATCGAAATTTGAAGCGTAAAAATTATTACTCCCATTTGTTAAATAAACCCGCTTGATATTTTTTTTATAAAGGTGGTGAAGATAATCAACAATTGATTTTTCATCATCGAGATTAATTCCAATTGAGTTTTTAATTTCTGCAAGATTGTTATGGATCATAGTTGGTTCTGCATCAATGCAACTCTGTAAGTGTTTACCATAAGTATCACAGATTGAAACTTTATCATACTTATTTGCTAACTCAATTCCATAAGGGATGATTGAATCTGTTTCGCTCGAGGGTGAACTGCCTGAGAAAATTACTATCTCACAATTCTGAATCATTTTATCAAGCTTTGATTTAAATTCATCAACTTCATTCTGTGATATTTCAGGATCTTCCGAAAAGTAAGATGAGATTGTTTTTTCTTTTTGTGAGATAATTACTGCTGCATGTCTTGTCTCAGACCTTGTTGAAATAAATGAGAATTCCAGTCCCTCGGTTTTTAATGCTTCACGATAAATTTTTCCATTCGTGCCGCCTGAAAAAAAATAATTGTAAGATTTTACACCAAGTTTTTTTAATTGACGACTTACATTAATTCCCTTTCCTCCGGCAGAAATTTTTGTCGAAGCATTTCTGTTAACACTACCCGGCCTAACTTGATCGTAAGTAAATCTTCTTTCTAAAAGCGGATTGAGTGTGATGATTAGAATCATTATTGGAGATCTTTTTTATTATTAATTAAAGTATCTGAAACAGTAATTAATATCTGTAACGATACATATCACCGGTTAGTGGTGTAATTAATCTATAATCTCCAAAACCTGTCTGATCCAAAAAAATAAACTTTCTGTTCAAGTCATAATATTCCCAAACTTCATAGGGTTTAGAATCGTATTCAAATGGATGTCTATCAACATTGTTCGGAGAACCAAGTATTGTGTAAACCATACCACGATCCGATCTCCATCCTTCTATGTAGTTAGAAAAATTTTCGTTTGAAAAAGCTATTCTTCTGAAATACTCATCAAATACTTCATTCTCATCATTGTTTGGCGAAGGATCTTTCTTCTTCCAGTATTCTAAAAACCGCTTGGTTTTTTCGGGTATGGTTTCAGCATCTTCCATATAATCTATTTCTTCAGGTGTTGCTATGTAAACTGTCTGTGCAATGGCTTTATCTATATCGCTGATAATTGCCGGCAGACCTTTCCACTGAGAATAAAATGATTTTGTGGAATTTGCAGTGATATTTCCACTTGAGTCCAGCACAGTTGCAACTATTGTGTAAACCCCAAGATCAAACGGAAACTGCTGTAACGTGAATAGAACTTTGGTGGTTCCGGCTTTAATATTTCTGTCTTCAACTTCTTTATGTATAATATTGTTATCTGAATTTAGGATGACATATTCAATTGATTTTCTTATATCAACAGAATCTTTTAAGTAAACTTCATAATAAAACCTTATTCTATTTTTATCTGATGGAAAATTTCTGCTGACATTCGGTACAATTTCATTTTTACCCTTAGAGCTGTCAGTCTTTGCAATCAATAAAAGATCACTTAAAGCAATATTTTTATCGTAAGATTTTACCGTAAATATATTTTCCCCAATAGCCTCTTGTCTGGAATCTTTATCCTGAAGTTGTGTTCTAATCAAATAAGTTCCGGGTGCAAGATCAAATGACCTTTTACTCAGGCTGTAATTTTCTTTTGAAGTGGCTATTGTATAATCGATAACGTTGATAGTTTCATTCCACGTTTTTTCTACGATCATTTTTTTCTTTGCACTGTCAAATACAGCGGCAGTAATTGAATATTTGGCGGTAAATCCTTGATTTGATTTTATAAACTGAACATTTTTATATGGAACCTGAATATAAATATCAACTCGCGAAAGTCCGGGTTTGTCAGAAGCCATATTTACAAAGTCTTGAAAATAGACAGCCTCTTTTAAATTCTTTTTAAGTTGTTCCCCTGGATTCTCTTGTGAAAACGTGGTAACGCCAAAGGATAAACAAATTAAGATTAAAAATATTTTCTTCACTTCTTCTTCCTTTCTTTTAACAGTATGTCACCAAATAAATCATACTCATCGTAATCATTAATTTCAACATCGTAAAAATGCCCGATTTTAACATTGTTATTATTTTTATTTATTAAAACTTCACCATCAACTTCCGGTGCATCTCTGTATGATCGCCCGACAAAGAAATCACCCTCAACAGATTCAATTAACACTTTAAGTTTTTTCCCAACAAAGGATTCATTCTTCTCAAGCGAAATATCTCTCTGTATTTCCATCAACACATTTTTTCTTCTTTCCTTTTCCTCTTCAGAAACAGGATCCCCTAAAATATAACTTGATGTATTCTCTTCAACACTAAAAGTAAAAGTTCCTATACGATCAAATTTTATTTCGCGAATAAAATCACAAAGCTCCTCAAAATCTTTTTCCTTTTCGTTTGGATATCCAACAATAAAAGTAGTTCTGATTGTAATATCAGGAATTTCCTTGCGAAATTTGTGAAGCAATTTTCTTGTTCTCTCTGCAGTAACACCTCTTCTCATTGATTTAAGAACATCATCCGAAATATGCTGCAACGGAATATCCACATACTTACAAACTTTTGGATTTGTTTTTATCTCCTCAATCAATTCATCAGGAAACTTTGATGGATATGCATACATTAAACGAATCCACTCTATTTCTTTTATCTCACTTAATTTTCTTATAAGCTGTGCAATATTTGTTTTAACATCAAGATCTTTTCCGTAATCTGTTGTGTCCTGAGCAATCAACACCAACTCTTTTGTATTGTTGGCTGCAAGAAATTCTGCTTCGCTAATCAAATCATCCATCGGTTTTGATTTGTGCAGCCCGCGCATAAGTGGGATAGCACAAAATGAACATGGATGATCACAGCCTTCAGAAATCTTTAAGTATGCTGTGTGCGATGGTGTTGTTAATAATCTTTCACCAAGTAATTCTTTTTTTAGATTGCCGCCAAGTTCTTTAATAATACCTTCGTAATTTTCTGTTCCAAAGTAAACATCAACTTCAGGAATTTCTTTTAAGAGATCTTCTTTATAACGTTCTGATAAACATCCTGCAACAATTACTTTTTTAATCTTGCCGCCATTCTTCATAGCAACTGCTTCAAGGATTGTGTTGATCGATTCTTCTTTTGCAGCTTCGATAAATCCGCAAGTATTAATTATAACCGTTTCGGCTTTGTTCGGATCATCAACCAAACCAATCTTGTTCAACTGAATTTGTTTCATCAATCTTTCAGAATCGACAATGTTCTTTGAACACCCAAGAGTTATCACAGAAACTTTTCCAATCATAAAATCTAATTCCAAATCATCCGGCTAAATAAGTTAAGTATAAATAAATAATTGGTGATGAAAACAATAACGAATCAAATCGGTCAAAGATTCCGCCGTGCCCGGGAATTAAGTTTGATGAATCTTTTACTCCGGCATCACGCTTAAGTAATGATTCTGTAAGATCACCAATTTGTCCAAGTGTTCCAATAATTAATCCAATTACAATTGCATCTTTAAGTGATAAAAAATCAAGTACAATGTTCTTTGCTAATATCATAGCAAGGATGGCAAATACAAATCCAAAAATTGCTCCTTCCCAGCTCTTCTTTGGACTAACACGTGGAAATAATTTATGTTTACCAAGTGCTGTTCCGCCAAAAAATGCTGCTGAATCACATATCCATATTGTTGCGAATATAGAAATGATTAAATATCCACCCTGACCATACAATCCGTTTATGTTTGGATAATATTCTCTAATCCCAATAAGCGTACTTCCAAAAACACCCATATAAAAAACACCGAGCAAAGTTGCGCCAAGATTTTGTATTGCAGATCCGTTATTTCTAAACAGCTCAAAAAGCAAAAGCACAGCAAAAAATCCTATTAGAAAATGATACTGACTAAAGAAAAATCTGTACTGATTTAAAATCAAAAAAATTACGGCTATTAAACCAAGGTTAATATTTACATTCGCCCCTTTTAATTTTGCCATAACAGAAAATTCATAAAAAGAAATTCCGGCAATGATTAATACAAAACTTAAAAAATATACTCCGCCAAAGTATGAGAGTAAAACCAAAGCCGGAATTGCAAAAACAGAAACTAAAATACGAACAGCGGTATTTCCCAAAGCCATTATACTTCTTCTTCCGGTTTAGAATTCTTAAACTCGTTAACAAAATTCAATGCCGATGCAGCATCTTCATTTTTAACAAGAAGTCTGATAATCGCAAGATCACCGGTTACAGGAAAGTTGCTGTCCTTTTGCGATAAGATGGTGGCTTCAATATCTGCACTCTCAAGCGCATCCTTCATCATCTGCACATCATACTCCTGATCAGATGAATAAACTTCAACCCAATCGTGAGATATTAGTTCTTCAACTAATGCGGTTCCGCAATCAGGACAAACTTTAATACCCTCTTTATACTCATAAGTACAATTTGGACAGTAAGGCATAATCATTCCTCCTTTAATAATTTATTCGAAGAATAATACTTATTTATTACTACAATCAATCCAATAAACAGAGCAGCCAATCCCAAAAACATAATCACATAAGAAAAAAGCTCATCAGGATTTGCGGAACTATCAGATTTAATTAGTTCATCATCACCAATAATATGATACAGCGAAACAGCAGAAAAATTATTTAGAAAATGCAAAAACATCGGTATAAGTAATGTTTTACTTTTATAAGCAGCAAATCCGAAGAAAGCACCAAGTATAAATAATGGTATGAACCCGTAAGGATTAAAATGATATAGACTGAAAAATAAAGCAGTAATTATTGCACCAAAATATTTTTTATATCTTAATTCAAAACTTCGCTGGATGAATCCGCGAAACATTGTTTCTTCCGATATTGCTGGGACAACAGCAATTACAATTACAACCAATGAAAGCTCAAAAATATTTGATGCCGAAAGCAGATTGCTGTAAGTTTTTTCAACCATTTCATTTAATGAATCAAAAAAACTCTTTACGGTGTTTATAAATTCAGAATTCTTTGCAAAGATTTCTAAATAATAATTCTGGATGTACAGATAGCCCTGTAAAAGCGGAGTAAGAATAATTATTCCGATTGTAAACAATCCAAGTTCGTTAAGATGAGGTTTGCGGATGCGGATAATCTTTCCAACATCCGAATAAATCCATTTTGCAAACAACAATGCCGGCAGTAGAATAAAAAGTATTTGTCCTGCCATTGTCATTAAACGGAGGCTGTCCACCGGAACGGACTCTAAATCCATCCCTAAAATTAAAATAGTAATTAAGGAACCGACTATCTGATAAAGAAAAAATGCACCTGCTAATCCAATAAATGCAGCGGCAACAGGTGAAACCTGAAATTCCAAATCATTATCGAGATCGTAATCAGGATCACTTTCCTTAGCAATAGTTATAAATTCAACCGGCTGTTCCGGTTTTTGATTATCGTCTTTAAATTCATCCATTGGTATTAAATATGTATTGAATAATAATGGTTAAAATTACTGATATAAGGTGTGACACTCAAATTTAAAAGAAATGCGTTTAGTATTATTATATCAACAAAAAAGGCTCAGTTGCCTGAGCCTTAATTGTAAATTGTTAATTGTACATTGTTAATTACTTAACTAATGTCATCTTGCGGGTTTGAACGAATGTACCTGCTTCAATTTTATAAATGTACATTCCGCTGTTAAGTTCGCTTGCATCAAGGTTTATTTATTTTTTAAACTTAATATTATTTTACCTAATTCCTCTGCTACCAATTTATGACCAAGTGGTGTAAAATGATCTTCATCTAAAAAATATTTTGCAATTTTTGTTGTATCATTATCAATTTTATCTTCAAATGTCTTAAGAAAATCAATGTATTTTACCTGATTTTTAATTGCATCCTGAATTAATATTTCCTGAGGCCATTGTAAATGCGGAATGTTAAATTGAAATGTAAACGGAAAGATGAGAAGAAATACAGGAATATCCTTCATTTTACAAACCGAATAAATCTTGTTCAGTTCTGCAATAGTAAAATTCCATTGAGCTTGATATGTAGAATCATTTTCCTCAAGAAGCATTTTCTTAACATCATAGAGCTCTGCTATTTTAATTTGATTTGCATCAAGTTTTCTAATTCTTATTTCCTGAATTAATCTGCCAAAACCGGTTTCATTTAAGAAAAAACTTAAAAATTTATTTGGGGCTTGGGTAACTTTATGATAATCAAGACCTATACCGCCTAAATCTTTATTAACTATAAAAGGTTCAGTTACATCATTTAGACAAAAGCCAATGGTAACAATATCCGGCTTATAGATTAGACTTCTTTTAAGTACTTCAAGTTCTTGAAAAGATGAATATCCCTGAACTCCTGCATTTATTGCTTGAATGACATCATATTCACGCATAGAATCAGAAAGAATTATCTCAAGAAATTTAGAATACGTTTCATCCTTTGTTACACCGTGCCCCATAGTTATAGAATCACCAAGATTTAAAATCCTGAATTCTTTTTTTCGCTTTTTTATTAGGAATGAATCATCATGGTGACCATATTTATTTATTATTATAGGTTTATTTCCAAAACTTTCCCAAAGTCTGACTGAATTTGGTCGATGTCTGTAATGTAATTTTTCATCCCATTCCCAAAGAGGTAATTTGAAATAGTTTAATAGAAATCTATCTGTCAGAATAATTATACTGATGGTAAAAAATAACAACAAAAAGTTTTTATAAATCGATTTCATAAGTTTAATGTAAAATTACGATTTTTATTTATACAACTCATAAAAAAGGCTCAGTTGCCTGAGCCTTAAATAATTGATAATTCGCACGAAGGGATTCGTGCGTTACATTTTACTTGACCAATGTCATCTTGCGGGTTTGAACGAATGTACCTGCTTCTATTTTGTATATGTACATTCCGCTGTTAAGTTCACTTGCATCAAAGTTTATTGTGTGTACTCCGGATTCTTTGAACTCATTTACAAGTGTTTTTAGTTCCTGTCCGAGTATGTTAAATACTGTGAGTTTTACATTATCTGCTTCCGGAAGATTAAAACTTATTGTGGTAATTGGGTTGAACGGATTTGGGTAATTCTGACTTAACTCAAATTTCTTTGGTGCACCAAAATTAACTTCAATTGCTTTTGAGTATTCAAACTGTCCGTCGTTATCAATTTGTTTTAGTCTGTATGAATACTTTCCTGCAGTAACATTCTTGTCATCAAAACTATAACTCTTTGGTGAGTTACTGTTACCATTTCCATTCACAAAACCTATTTTTTCCCAATTACCAACTGTGGACTGAAGACTGCCGACTATGCGTTCAACCTCAAACCCATAATTATTAACCTCTGTTTCTGTTCTCCAGTTTAGTTTAACAGCATTCCCAACAACAGAAGCTGAGAAGGAGGTCAGTTCGACGGGGAGTGGGGCGTTATCAGAGTTATATCTTCCAGGAGAATAATTAACTGGATTTGTTAGAATACTCGTATGTTGAACGAATGTGCCTGTTATGTCTGGGTTGCGAGCGAGCGATTGATTATTATTTCCTTCTGTGCCATAAGAGTATGATTCGACAATTACATTACTTGAGTTTCTTATAGTTAAAATGTCTCCAGTATTGTTCAAACCTAATGTTCCAGTTGATGCAGTTTGAAATATTCCGGGGATATTGTTTGGTGACCCGCCACCGAATATTGTTATTGATTTTACGGGGTCTATCAAGGTGCCATTTGGAAAAGTATGTCTAATTGCAAAGTTGTCAGAAATTGTCCAGCCGGAAAGATTTATTTGAAATGCTTCGTTATTAATTAATTCGATAAACTCATCCTGTGTAACGCTTACTGTACCATCTCCATTTGCATCACCAGTAGTTTGGTCCGGATCAACAAGGATCTCGTTAATGATAAGATTTACAATTTCATTATCATAAATTGTTAAAGTAAAAGTATTTGGGACACCGATTGAAGCAATATTTCCACCATTTATATTTTGTAAAACGAATGTAAGATTTTCAATTCCTTCCGATAATACATCATCGGTAATTGTGATAGGTATAGATATATCCTCGCTGCTATTTGCCGGAAAGATTATTGTCTGAGAATTAAAATTATTTACATCTGCAGAATAAATTGCTGAATTAAGTAAAGCTAAATCAATTTGAGTTGTTGATGTGGCAGGATTTTGAATTGAAACATTAATATTAAAAGTACCATCATTTTCATTCGATAAAAAACTTGTACTTCCCAAATGTACGATTGTAGTTGTAGTCACCGTTGCATTCACAACTATGTCATCTAAAGAAAATTCGTCTCTTTCTCCTGATCCAATAACATCATCACCACGCCATCTTAGAAAAAGATACTTGCCTTGTCCAACATTAAATCCGGAAAGCGTTTCTGATCGAGGTATCGCATTCCATGTTGGACTTGAACTTTTAACATCTGGTGAATTAAAATCTAAAGAAGAAAAAGGAAAATAATTTATGTTATCATAAGAGAAAGAAAGGTTGAATGAGTTTGATCGATCTTGGTCATTAAACACATAAATATTGTAAGAAAGCAATAAAGATGTTATAGAGCCAATCGTATTATTCTGTAAACGAAGAACAATTGTTCCAGTAGTATAATCATCTGTACTAGGTTGTATCCCAAGTGCTCGATTACCGGATAAAACCTCAAAAGCATAAATTCCTCCTGTGGTAACTCCTCCCGTAGAGCTGCCTCTTGCAAAGTCACCAGTTGATGCTGTGCCTCCGAATGAAAGCGAGCCATCACTCAACCCTGTTACAGCCCAAGCCTCGGAATTTAATTGGCCAGTTGATGGTGTTGGAGTAAATCCAGTACCTGCAAACTGACCATTGTTTACGCCTGATACTGAATTATCAAAATCGATGGTGTAATTTACTCCGCCTTGGGTTATAGATAATTGTGAGTAGATAGCCGTCGTATAAACGCATAAAAATAGAATTCCCAGCTTTGCAAAATTTTTCATAAGTCCTCACCCTTGTACGTGCTTTTGAAATAGTTTTACTGCAGTTTGAGTGTTTTACAGTCCGTAAATTGGTAAAAGTAATTGATGAAAGCAATAAGAATAGAAAATAAAAAAGGCTCAGTTGTCCGAGCCTTAATTGTAAATTGTCAATTGTACATTGTTAATTACTTAACCAATGTCATCTTACGGGTTTGAACGAATGTACCTGCTTCTATTTTGTAGATATACATTCCGCTGTTAAGTTCGCTTGCATCAAAGTTTATTGTGTGTACGCCGGATTCTTTAAACTCATTTACAAGTGTTTTTAGTTCCTGTCCGAGTATGTTAAATACTGTGAGTTTTACATTCCCTGCTTCCGGAAGATTAAAACTAATTGTGGTAATCGGGTTAAACGGATTTGGGTAATTCTGACTTAACTCAAATTTCTTTGGTGCACCAAAATCAACTTCAATTGATTTAGAGTATTCAAATTGTCCATCGTTATCAATTTGTTTTAGTCTGTATGAATACTTTCCTGCAGTTACATTCTTGTCTTCAAAAGAATAACTCTTTGGTGAGTTGCTGTTTCCATTACCATTTACAAAGCCAACTTTTTCATAATTGCTGACTGTGGACTGAAGACTGCCGACTTTGCGTTCCACATCAAACCCATAATTATTAACCTCTGTTTCAGTTCTCCAGTTTAGTTTAACAGCATTCCCAACAACAGAAGCTGAGAAGGAGGTCAGTTCGACGGGGAGAGGAGCTTGAGTCCATTCAGTCGCAACTCTTATTCCATCAACAATAATATTTTGGGTTACTATATACTGGCGTAAACATATTCTTTCAATAGTTGCTATTCCTGTCCCGGAAGTAGTATGTTCCGGAATTCCTGCTGCTAATTCAGATGCCGGAACACCTGAAGAGAGAACCCACAGACTAGCTTCCCCCGTAGTTGAAACATTATATTTAACTATAACCAAGTAGGTAGTTAATAAATCAAAATCTGTTGGTGTTGTAGCATAAGAAGCAGTGCTGGTGTTAGAAATCCCAAAATTAATTTTTCCGGTCGTTGAAGAAGGTTTAACATAAACTCTTGCAGCAAAAGCAGTAGCGCTATTACCAAGATGGATAAAATATCCCTCAGTTCCCGTTGTTACATTAACGAGAAATGAATAATAAATAACACCAGAGGATTCTATTCCAAATAACTTGGAAACATCTTCCCCTGTATTATCCAATAATACAGCATTTCCAATACCTGATGACGCATAACCTTCATATGTTAAGCCTGGGCTAGTCACCGTAATCGGATTTGTTCCAGCAGCATTATGTGCTATCCAACTATTATCGGTCAAGTTAGTACTATTGGTATAATTGAAGTCTTCAATTACAGGCAATGGAACTCCTGTTACACTACCATTACATGTAACATTAACTGTTGTAGCACCGCCGCCGGCATTTGAAATTATTTCATTATTATAATTTCCAACACTTCTATTAGCTTTTAATCTTACATAAATATTTGTATTAGTGCCATCATAGGCAGTTAATGTTCTGCTGGTAAACCAATCTGCATCGTTAATGGAAATTTCATAATTAGTTGGAGCAGTAATTGTTACATCACTACCATCTAAACTCGTTCCACTTAGAACATAACTTTGTGATGCTGATGGACCGGAGCCAAGAACATATGTAAACCCTGTTAATGTTGTCGGTGTAACACTAATTATTGAGGCTGAAGTTACTGATCCATTTAGAGTAACATTTTGTGTTATTGCACCACCGCCTGCATTTGAAATAATTTCACCGTTGTATGGCCCAGCACTTAAACCTGTTTTTAATCTTACGTAAACTGGAGTTGTAGAAAGTATTGCACTTGTGTATGGTACACTAACACTACCGCTGAAAGTTGAATTATCAGTCGATACTTCATAATTAGTTAAACAAGTAACTGTTATGTTGTCTGGAAAACCAGTTAAGTCAGTTCCACTTAAATTATAGCTTTGCGATGTTGATGGACCAGAACCAGCCACATAAGTAAAACCAGAAAGGGATGTTGGAGAAACACTAATTGTTGGAGCCGAGGTAGTAAATTCAAATGTACCTTCTATTGTTAGATTTCCTTGTAAGCCGCCAGTTCCACCTGTTGCTTCGGAATTAAAACCATAAAGCCTAAATTCTGCTGAAGTTGTTAAGTCTGAATAACTTGTTGATAGAGTGAGAACATTGCCAGTCCAGGAAGAATTGGCATCAGGATTTGTTAGCACACCCAAACTGTTAGTTAATCCAGCATTTAAGGTCGTGTAATTATCAATTATTGAACCAAAAGAATCAGCATTCCCTCTCCACTGCCATTGTCTTGGACCAGTTGCACTTCTACCAACACCAAATGTAATTGATGTTACAGTAAACTTATAACCTGCGACTGCAGAAATGGAAAATCCAATGTATTTAGCAAGATCAACAGTTCCATCTAAATCACCGATGGGATTTGGATCAAGAGGCCAATTTGAACCACGATAGTTTCCCGTACTTGAACTACTTGTTATTCCAACCTTTAATAATGCAGTCGGTGTTATTTCTGCATATGTTGTTCCATTATATGCAAAACTAGTTACATCGTTTCCTCCCCCAGCAAGATTATAAGTCGCAGTAAAACTTGTCTGTCCCCACGATAACTGACTAACTATAACAAATATTGAAAATAGTAATCCAAATTTTTTCATAATTCCCTCCAGAGTTTAGGAGTAATAAAATAAAGTTTAATAAACATAATCTAATTGCATTTTAATGTATGTTCTTGTACAAATTACCCCTAAAAAATAGGTTAATTAAATATTGCCTTCAAGCAACAATTTAAAAAAATGTTAAATGTGTGGGGCAGGAATCCATTCCTGCCTTTTTTGTTTTAATTGCACTTTTTTAAACCCAAGCACTCGCAGGAAGGATTTCCCATAGGGACAGGCCTGCGTTACAATATTTTTTACTGAGGGAATCCGTTCCTGCCATTTTTGTTTTAACTGCACATCTTAACTCAATTAATCCCAACACTCGCACGAAAGGATTCGTGCGCTACAAAAACTTAAATCGCAAAGAGTGATTCGTGCGCCACAAAATTCTATAAGACCAAATATTCTTTTTTGCAATATGTGTATTGCCAATCTTTATAATCTTCAACCAATCCTGCATTAACGGGATTTAATAAAACATATTTAATTATGTTGTACAATTCTTTTTCGTCTCTTATTAATCTATCAAAACTTTCTGCCTGCCAGAATTTGCCCTTAAGATTCAAAATCTCATTCGCACTTTTTGCAGAGTATCTTTTTATGGAAGCCATAATATCGCCCACTAATTTATTTTTAGCTAAAAGCCTGAACACTAAATGGATGTGGTTTGGCATAATACAATAGCATATTACTTCAATGACTTTTCCTTCAAAAAACATTATTGATTTTATACACGCTTCAGCAACTTTAGAATTTTTTAAGTGAAAAATTTTATTTTCAGCCTTATCGAGAAGCTTATCATATTTTTTGAACACTCTCTTCTGCTCATCTTCATCAGCAGATTCAAGTTCCAGTTGAAGTTCATTTAATTGATCAGGATGTATGCTGCCGTGCAGACGATATGTAACAAAATATATCCCTTCATTGTAGTAAAGGTGTGGCAAACGTCTTTTATGAAAATGTTTTATTTCCATTTGCTGTCTTGAAAAATAAAAAAACTCGCACGAAAGGATTCGTACGTTACAAATATTTTATTATTGTAGGGCAGAAATCCGTTCCTGCCATTTTTGTTTTAACTGCGCATCTTAACTCAATTAACCCCAACACTCGCACGAAAGAATCGTGCGTTACAATAATTCTACTTTCTTTTTGATGTCAATTTACCATACACGCCTTTATAGCTTGTTAAATCTGCATCTATTGCACCTACTACAACTTTAGTTTTTACGCGCACAGGCATTTTTGCTTCATCGTTTGTCATCCATAATAAAATGCTGCCTTCACTTTTGAACAAGCCGCCTTCCTGAACAAGCGGCTCAACTATTATACAATCAAACTTTCCCGCAGCTACTTCAATTGTTTCTTTACCGTGATAAACAACATCAAGATCGTAAACTTTATCTTTATAAAAATTCTTTAAAGGAATTTTATCTCCAACATTTAAATTTGAATAATCTAAAGTTCGCGCATAATAAAATGCAGAGACAATATCATTTACATATTTAGGAATATCATACTGCCCTTCACTGGTTTTAGCTTTGCCTTTTCGCTGATCAAAGAATGCTGAAAAATCTCTGGAGTATTTTCCTTCGCGTATATGCTGTTCAAATCTCCACGGAAACATTCCTTCAACATCTAAATATGTTTCATATCTATCCCGCACTTTAAAGAAATTATCAAAAGTCGGTACGGTGTTAACTTCAAAAGTTATGTGGTAAGTATTTCTGCCGGACATTTTTTTAATTGCGGGTATCTCAAATGTTGCAATGCCTGCGGTAACAAAGCCGTACTTAACATCGAATGTAAGTTTTTCACCTTCACGGAATGCATTGTTTTCAACCGTTCTGAATTCATCTTTCTTTTGTGCAGATGTGGATGCATATCCAATCAGTATTACAGACAGGATTACAATTATTGATTTTATTTTATTAATGGATCTCATTATCAGCTCCTTAAAGTTTAATTAGAACATTTTTAATATCGGTGTACACTTTAGTTATATCAATCGAATCCATACAATTCAATTTTTCACACTGCTCGCGTGTACAATTTTTACAATCTATTTGCGGCTCATACACAAGTTTTTTATTTGTGTAAGGACTCCATCGTTCTTTTGAGCACGAAACAATTTTAGGATAAAACCCAACGGTGTATTTGCCAAGTGCAGCCGCAATGTGTATTGGTCCTGTTGAGTTTGAGATAAACATTGATGATTTGCTAATCAAGGCAGTTAACTCATCAAGATCAAATTTGCCTGCAAGATTTTTTACTTTATTTGAAGATTTAATTTTCTCACAAAGTTCAATTTCATTTTTACTTCCCGTTAAGATGATTTGATAATTATCATTATCAAGTTTGTTTACAAGCCAAGTAAATTTATTTGTCGGCAAATCCATTGAACTGCCGCCGCTGCCGGGATGAATAATGATAATTTGCTTTTGTAAGTCAATTTTTTCATCAATTAAAGTCTTGATTACATTCTGCAGAGCATTATCATCAACCGTTAAATCGTAACTCACATTGCTTTCATTAAGATTGATTTTTATTCCAAGTTTCTCAAGAAGATTAACATTGTATTCAAGTTCGTGATGTTCGGCATTTTTTCTATGCTCATAAACTTTTTGATTAAACAAAAACGAATACCATCTGTAGCCGGTACCGATTCTGTTTTTAATACCGCTAAAAAAAACAATCAAACTAATTCTGAATCTTGGATAAACAACTATACAACTATCAAATTTTTTCTGCTTAATAAGTTTTATGTTATCAAATAGTCTGACATTCCCATCAAGTTCTTTAAGAACTAAAACTTCATCAATATGCGGATGATGACTTACTAGATTTTTTGTGTACTCACGAACAAGAAAAGAAACTTTAGAACTTGGATACTGTTTTTTAATCAATCCCGCTAAAGGTAAAGTTAAAATTAAATCACCGATTCTATCGGTTCTAACAATTAAAATATTTTTAGGTTCGTTTTTCATCTTGATAAATATGGATTTCCAATTTCAAAAAATCTCCAGGGTAAATTAACTGATTTTGTAATACCTATTCTTTTAGAATTTCCTATCATACTTTTTTTAAGTTTTGGCTGATTAACAATAAACACTGAGCTATTTGTTAAATCTAATCCTGAATGTTCTTTAGTAAAACCAAATGCTTTGCAAACTTTTCCGGGTCCGCTTGTAAGGTTATGGATTTCTGTTTCTGATTTCAAATCTCTGCCAAATCTGTTTTGAATCATTTTATCTATGCCAATTAAAGGTTCAACAGCACGAATTAAAACTGCCGTACCGTGATT
>JBGAWM010000046.1:0-24385 GCA_044227615.1 Ignavibacteriaceae bacterium | reverse complement strand
AATTTGTATTTCTGCTCGGAGAAGCGATCACCGTTGCGCCCCAGGTATTCATCATAACTTTTCTGTATGGCTTTTGATCATAACTAATTTTTACCATATAAACTTCACAGCTTAATCCGAATTTTTGACATGCAAAACTTAATGCGCTGCCCCATTGCCCGGCACCAGTCTCCGTAACTAATCCTTTTGCACCTTCCATCTTGTTGTAATAAGCTTGCGCTATTGCAGTGTTTGGTTTATGAGAACCTGCAGGACTAACACCTTCATACTTGTAGTAAATTTTTGCAGGAGTATCGAGTAATTTTTCTAATTCAGTTGCGCGGTAAAGCGGAGTTGGGCGATAAAGTTTATAAATTTTTCTTACCTCATCCGGAATTTCAATATATCTTTCTTTCGATACTTCCTGTTTGATTAATTCCATTGGAAAAATTGCTGCAAGATCCTGAGGACCAATTGGCTGCTTCGTTCCCGGATGCAGCGGCGGCAGCATTGGATTTGGCATATCTGCCTGAATGTTATAATAGTTTTGGGGCATTTCGGATTCATCTAACAGAATTTTTTTTGACGCACTCATTGAGCACTCCTTTTATAATTAATAATTGAATAAATAATTAGTGATTAATTAAGATTTAAAAAGATCGTACGGATTTTTAGAATATGTAAATAATTAGCGGCGCCAACGCCAGGTCTGGGTAGCTGAGGTAGAAAAGAAGTTATATGTAAGTTTTTTGTTCAATTTTTTTGTTTGAATTTCGGTTGCAAGATAGAATTTGATGTTTTGAATGTCAAGAGATGATAACGATGTTTTTATTTCTCGTAGAACAGACTTCAGTCTGTTACTTTTTACAAGCTAAATTAGGCGCATAAACAGAATGAATTCTATTTTACGAGCCTATACTCTATTAATCTTTGTATATTTACACGTCATCATTACGAAATTTTAACCAGAGGAATAAATGCAAATAGGAATTGTTGGACTGCCATTTACAGGAAAATCAACTCTCTTTCAAACGATAACAAAAACTTTACTCGATCCAAATGAACTTTCAAAATCAGAAGCGCATCAAGCAATGATTAAAGTGCCGGATGCAAGGCTAGATAAACTGACTGAAATATTCGTTCCAAAGAAAAAGGTTAATGCCACGATTGAAGTGGTTGACGTTGTCGGACTGCAAAAAGGTGATTCGGGTTCAACACAGTTTACAGGAAATTTTTTAGGCAAAGTAAAAACAAATGATGCACTTGTTCAGGTTGTAAGATTATTTGAGAATGAAACTGTTCCGCATCCTGATGGTTCAATAAATATGATGCGCGATATAAATTCGTTTGAAACAGAATTTATTTTATCTGATTTGGCCATCCTTGAAAAAAGATTGGAAACGATTAAGAAACAAATTCTAAAAACTCAGGATGATAATCTTAAACGTGAATTGCCAGTTCTTGAAAAGTGTTATGAAATCCTTCAGACTGAAAAACCTTTACGTGATGCAAATCTCAATAAAGACGAATTGCACATTTTAAAAACATATCAGCTTCTTTCTGTTAAGCCAATGTTGATAGCATTAAACTTCGGCGAATCTCAAATAAAGGATACCGAAAAGTATTTAGAAGAGCTCGTAAAAAGTAAACTTGGACCTAATACTAAAGCATTATCATTTTTCGGTCAGATTGAAAAAGAAATGGCTGACCTGCCTGAAGAAGATGCAAAAGTTTTTATGAATGATTATGGAATTACTGAATCAGCTTTGGATAAGTTGATTCGTGAAGCGTATGATCTACTTGGATTACAATCATTCCTAACTGCAGGTGAAGATGAATGCCGGGCATGGACAATTAAAAAAGGAATGACCGCACAGGAAGCTGCAGGAGAAATTCATACAGATTTTTTCAAAAAGTTCATTCGTGCAGAAGTAGTGTCCTACGATGATTTTATTGAAACGGGTTCATTTGCAAAAGCAAAAGAACTTGGCAAATGGCGACTTGAAGGAAAAGAATACATTGTTAAAGATGGAGACATAATTTCTGTAAGGCATAGTTAGGGGGCATCCGGATCTTTCAAGTAAAGACGAGCAGGTGGCTCGTCTCTGAATAAATAATTACACTAAAATAAAAAGACGACTCACCGAGTCGTCTTTACTTTACTTCCTATACACTTTGAATATTATAAGCTCCGCTGAAAAATGAACTAAACATTGACCAGAGTGCGGCAAACATAATTATTACGAGCACTATCATTATTAATGCAAATATTAAAGAAGCCTGAGCCCATGTTTTTTTACTTGGATGTGTTCCATCACCAAATGCCCATACGAACAGCATAATAAATCCAACTAATGGAATTGCCTGAATAAGAAAAGTAATTAACCAGTCACCAATAGACATTGGTCTGTAGTTAGTATTAAACCCGGTATTCAAAGGATCCATCTTACCTCCTGATAAGTTTGTGATTGTTGAGCAAGTAATTTAGAATCTGTGCAAAATTAAATTTTTGCTTTGTTAATCACAAAGCCTTGATGCAGGAGTAGTGGAGTTTTGGAGGAATAGAATAATGTTATAAAAATTAAGGCTTCCTTACGATTTTAAAGAATGAACCACCATTCACAAACTCTAACATTCCATTACTCCACAAATCCACTGATCAGATTATTTAACAAACCGTAACTATTCGTGATTCCAAAATATTATTCTTAAAAGTGGGAAAAGCCCGTCTCTCTAATTCTTCACAATTGAAAAATAATATTTGATTAAAGCCTGTTTTCACCATTTTTAAGGCTATTTGCTTGGTACTATTATTGGGTAAACACAGGCACTTAACAACCGATAAATTTTAAAACTAATAACTTAACGGATTAAAAATGGAAAGAAAAAAAGTAACAATCGATGGCAATGAAGCCGCTGCGTATGTTGCGTATAACACAAACGAAGTAATTGCTATTTATCCTATCACTCCTTCATCAAATATGGGCGAGTGGTGTGATGCCTGGGCTGCTGTTAATAAAAAAAATATATGGGGAATGATTCCCTCAGTAAGTGAACTTCAAAGTGAAGGCGGTGCTTCCGGAAGTGTGCACGGCGCATTACAAACCGGAGCTTTAACAACCACATTTACCGCTTCGCAGGGTTTGCTTTTGATGATACCAAATATGTTCAAGATTGCTGGTGAATTGACCTCAACTGTTTTTCATGTTTCAGCAAGATCGATCGCTGCTGCCGCACTTTCAATCTTTGGTGATCACTCAGATGTTATGGCAACCCGCTCAACAGGCTTTGCATTGTTATCATCAAACTCGGTTCAGGAAGTAATGGATTTTGCTTTGATCGCACAGGCTGCAACTTTAGAAGCACGCATTCCTTTCATTCACTTCTTTGATGGATTCAGAACATCACACGAAGTTATGAAGATTGAACAGCTGACTATTGATGATATGAAAGCTATGATTGATGATGAATTAGTAATTGCACATCGTAAAAGAGGATTAACACCTGATAATCCATTTATGAGAGGCACTGCTCAAAATCCCGATGTTTATTTTCAGGGAAGAGAAACTGTAAACCCCTACTACAATGCTTGTCCTGCAATCGTACAAAAGTATATGGATAAGTTTGCAAAACTTACCGGAAGGCAATACAATTTATTTGATTACGTTGGGGCCCCTGATGCAGAAAAAGTAATTATAATGATGGGATCAGGTTGTGAAGCAACAGAAGAGACTGTTGATTACTTAACAAGCAAAGGTGAAAAAGTCGGTTTGCTTAAAGTTAGATTGTACAGACCATTTTCAATTGATCTTTTTGTTAAAGCACTTCCTAAAACTACAAAATCAATCGCCGTTTTGGATAGAACAAAAGAACCCGGCGCCGGCGGCGAACCACTTTATCTTGATGTTCTCGGTGCAATATCAGAAAAGTATATGGCTGGCGAACTTCAATTTAGTTTTCCCAAAGTTGTTGGTGGTCGTTACGGCTTATCATCAAAAGAATTTACACCTGCAATGATTAAATCGGTGTTTGATAATCTATCAAATCCAAAACCAAAAAATCATTTTACAATTGGAATTATTGAAGATGTTACTAACACAAGTTTAGATTTTGATCCAACCTTTTCTGTTGAAACTGAAGAAACATTTACAGGAAAATTTTATGGATTAGGCGCTGATGGAACTGTTGGCGCAAATAAAAACTCAATTAAAATAATCGGCGAGGGAACAGATTATTTTGCTCAGGGATATTTTGTTTACGATTCTAAAAAATCCGGTTCAACAACTGTATCTCACTTAAGATTCGGACCAAAAGAAATCAAATCTACTTATCTTATTCACAAAGCAAAATTTGTTGCAAGCCACCAGCAGGTTTTCTTAGAGCAATGGGATATGCTCAAAGATGCAAGTGATGGTGCAACGTTCTTATTGAATACTAAGGTTGATAAAGAACATGTTTGGGATTCGTTGCCTGAAAAAGTTCAGAAAGATCTCATCGATAAAAAAATGAAATTTTGGATTATCGACGCATACAAAGTTGGTGAAGAAACCGGAATGGGCGTAAGAATTAATACAATCATGCAAACTTGCTTCTTTGCAATCTCAAATATCTTTCCGCAGGAAAAAGCAATTGGTATGATTAAAGATTCTATCAAAAAAACTTATGGCGCTAAAGGTGATAAGATTGTTCAGATGAACTTTGATGCAGTTGATAAAACTGTTGCAAATCTATTTGAAGTTACGGTTCCAAATAAAATTACAAGTAAAATTAAAATGCAGCCTGCTGTTTCTGGTAATGCACCTGATTTTGTGAAAGAAGTAACTGCAAAAATGATTTCCGGTGAAGGTGATTTACTCCCCGTAAGTAAAATGCCAGCCGATGGAACTTTTCCGTTGACAACAACAAGATGGGAAAAAAGAAATATCGCATTAGATGTTCCTGTTTGGGATATGGAAACTTGTATTCAGTGTAACAAATGCGTTATGGTTTGCCCTCATGCTACAATTCGTGCAAAAGTTTTTGAAGAAAAAGATTTAGCCGGTGCCCCTGCAGCATTTAAGTATACTAAATTCAAAGCAAAAGATTACGGCGAAGGATTATATTATTCGTTACAGGTTGCTGTAGAAGATTGCACTGGCTGCGGTCTTTGCGTTGATGTTTGTCCTGCTAAAAATAAAAAAGAAACAAAGCTTAAAGCTATCAACATGGCAGAGCAGCTTCCAATTCGTGAACAGGAAAGAGCAAATTGGGATTTCTTCTTCAACATTCCTGATCTTGACAGAAAAGTTGTTG
The DNA here is from genome assembly GCA_044227615.1 of Ignavibacteriaceae bacterium. GTDB lineage: Bacteria > Bacteroidota > Ignavibacteria > Ignavibacteriales > Ignavibacteriaceae > IGN3. The sequence continues at coordinate 19,114 of JBGAWM010000046.1, read as the reverse complement.
CAGTATCAAAAGTAAAAGATTCACAATTCCTGCAGCCATTATTTGAGTTCTCCGGTGCTTGTTCAGGCTGCGGTGAAACTCCTTATGTAAAATTAGTAAGTCAGCTATTTGGTGATAGAACTGTTATTGCAAATGCAACTGGCTGTTCATCTATTTATGGCGGAAATTTACCTACAACCCCCTGGGCATCTAATAAAGATGGTCGCGGTCCTGCATGGTCAAATTCATTGTTTGAAGATAACGCTGAGTTCGGTTACGGATTTAGATTAGCAATCGATAATCATAATCTTCAGGCTAAAGATTTATTAAAACGATTTGCTTCAGAAGTTGGTAACGATTTAGTTGATGCCTTAATTAATGCTACACAAAAAGATGAAGCAGAAATTTATGAGCAGAGAGAAAGAGTTGCTGCATTAAAGAATAAATTAAATGATATGCTTAAATCCGGTGCAAATGGAAAAGCAAGTGAATTGAAACATCTTTTAAGTCTTGCAGATTATCTTGTTAAAAAATCAGTTTGGATTATGGGCGGTGATGGCTGGGCTTATGATATTGGTTACGGCGGATTAGATCACGTAATTGCATCAGGAAAGAATGTTAATATTTTAGTTCTTGACACAGAAGTTTATTCTAACACCGGCGGACAGTGTTCGAAATCAACTCCGCGCGGAGCAGTTGCAAAGTTTGCCGCTGCTGGTAAACCCGGAGCTAAAAAAGATCTTGGTTTGATGGCAATGAGTTACGGCAATGTTTATGTTGCTAAAGTTGCAATGGGTGCTAACGATCAGCATACACTAAGAGCTTTTCTTGAAGCAGAAGCCTATGATGGTCCTTCACTGATTATTGCATACAGTCATTGTATTGCTCACGGAATAAATATGGGTACAGCAATGCAAAATCAAAAAGCTGCTGTGGATTCAGGTCACTGGCCATTGTTCCGTTATCATCCTGATCTTGAAAAAGAGGGAAAGAATCCATTTAAACTTGATTCTAAAGGGTTAAAAATTCCATTAAAAGATTACGCTTATATGGAAACAAGATATAAGATGTTAACTAAATCTCATCCAACAGAAGCCGCTGTGTTAATAAAAGAAGCACAAGAGGATGTTGTGAGAAAATGGAAAGAGTATGAGCGATTTGCTGCTTACGAACCTGAGAAAACAGCTTAATAATTAATTGAAACTATTCCGCTTCGGTTAATCGGGGCGGAATGGATATAATAAAAATTGAAATAAGAATTAGTTAAGGAAAATAAAATGGATATTACAACAACCTACCTGGGATTAAAATTAAAATCGCCGATTGTTTCTTCAGCAGGTCCGTTATCAGAAAAAATTTCTAACATAAGAGAGATGGAAGATGCAGGAGCCGGAGCAGTTGTTCTTTACTCTATCTTTGAAGAACAAATTGAACATGAACAATTAGAATTAAATTATCACACTTCTGCTCATACGGAAAGTTTTGCTGAAGCAACATCATACTTTCCAGAACCATTCGAGTTTAAAACCGGACCGGATGAATATTTAAATCACATTCGCAAAGCAAAAGAAGCTGTTGATATTCCAATCATTGCCAGTTTAAATGGCAAATCAATAGGCGGGTGGACAGACTATGCAAAGAAGATGGAACAAGCGGGCGCAGATGCGCTTGAGTTAAATATTTATCTTCTTCCTACAGATAGTAAAAAATCCGGAAGCGAAATTGAAAAAACTTACATCGAGATTGTTAGAGCTGTTAAATCAACAGTAAAAATTCCTTTTGCAGTTAAGATGCATCCATTCTTTAGTTCAACAAGCTATATGGCTGCAGAATTAAGTAACGCCGGGGCAAGCGGACTGGTTATGTTTAATCGTTTCTATCAGCCGGATATCGATTTAGAAACGCTGGATGTTGTACCAAATGTAATTTTATCTACCCCAATGGCTATGAGATTGCCGCTAAGATGGATTGCAATGATGTACGGAAAAGTTAATGCTGATCTTGCTGCAACCAGTGGTATATATTCCGCTGAAGATGTTTTAAAAATGATTATGGCTGGTGCAAAAGTTACACAGATGTTATCTGCTTTGTTAAAATTTGGTATCGGCCACATTGCCGATGTAACTACAAATTTAAAAGCATGGATGGAAGAAAAAGAATACGAATCAATTGAACAAATGCGTGGAAGTATGAGCTATATGAATGTTGATGATCCTGCAAAGTTTGAACGTGCAAATTATATGAAAGTGCTTAACTCTTATAAATAATATTTGTCTTGCTGAGCTTGTCGAAGCAAGACATTTTAATTACTTCCATTGCCGGATGATGCTCAGAGGAGAGTCCTGATCTTTATGAAGCAGAATGCGAATCATCCGGCAGTGGATTTTTTATTTTAAAACGACTATATCGTTAATATGAATCTCCGCTCTTGCATCTTGGTAGACAGGTTCATCAGGTGAAACAACCTCAATATATATTACAGATTGCTTCATCCCTAAGGGACTCGCAATGACTATAATAAGTTAACTCAGTAACATTAAGCGCATTAAGTAATGGAAAATGATTTATTAGTAAGTCTAAATTATTTTTTTTCTAATTGCTTTTGCAACGGCTTCGGATTGAGAGTGAACGTGGAGTTTTTTGTATATGTTCCTTATGTGATGGCGGACTGTATCAACAGCAATAAATAATGTCTCTGCAATTTCCTGGTAGTTACATCCATCTGCTAAAAGATTAAGCACACTTATTTCTCTATCACTTAAATCATAATCTTTAGTGTTTGATGTAATATTATGCCCTTCTTTAAATGCAGTTATTACCTGTCGCGCAATTCTGGAACTCATAGGTGAACCGCCGTCATTTGCATCTTTAATTGCCTCAAGTAATCGCGCCGGAGGAGTTTTTTTTACAAGGTAGCCGCAGGCTCCGGCACAAAGTGCATCAAAAACAAATTCACTTTCCTCATAGACTGTTAACATTAGAATGCTTAAATCAGGATTTTTTATTGCTGCAGCTTTTGTCCCTTCAATTCCGTTCATACCAGGCAAACCAATATCCATAAGTACAACATTTATTGGCAGTGAATTTATTTTTGGCAGGAAGGATTCAACATCGCCAAATGCTCCAACGCATTTATAACCCTCTGTTCCATTTATAAGTGCGGCAAGTCCTTCTCTTATTGTATTGTTATCTTCTACTATCGCTACGTTTATCATTTTACAAATAGATCTTTAAATTTATAAGCTAAACCGGATTTACGAATAAATCTTATTGAAGTTCCGGATTCTGCGGATGATTTAATTTTTATTCTTCCCTTTATTTGAGCAGCTCGGTTTTCCATATTCTTTAAACCATTTCCTTTGGAAAGTTTAGACTCATCAAATCCTTTTCCGTCATCGCTTAAGGAAATCTCCAGAACATCATTTCTTAAATTTGCCTCAAGAGTAATGTTTTTACAGTTGCTGTGTTTTATAGAATTATTTAGAGCTTCTTTAAATATGGAATATAGATTTTGTTTAACATCCATAGGTAGTTTTACATCTTTAAGTTTTTCAAGATTCCTTGTTTTAAAATGTATTCCTAATGAGCTAAGTAAATCGCTGTAATTATCTTTTAGCCGAAGGATCAAATCATGTAAAGAATCACGGCTTGGATTTACAACCCAAACTATATCACTCATATTATCAACAAGACGTCTGGATATATCACTTATTTTATTTAACTCTCCACCGGCAATTTTTTGTTCGATATTATTTTTTCTGGATGCCACCTCACTTAAAATAGTAATCTCAGTTAAACCCGAACCAATATTATCGTGTAAATCGGCGGCAAGTTTAGATTTTAATTTTTCAATTGCAAGCAAGTTTTTTGTCTTCATCGTGCCAAGGTAATATATAAAAGTAGCCAGTAATAGTATCATTGCAGAAATGAACCACCATCGTTCCCAGAAAGGATAAAGAATTTTAATTCTGATTGAAGCGTAATCCTCAGACCAAACACCATCACTATTTGAGCCGCGCACCTTAAATATGTAATCACCCGGAGATAGATTCGTGTATGTTGCAATGCGCGAATTTGATTCAGTAACCTGCCACTCGTCTTGTAAACCTTCCAGTATAAAAGAGTATTCATTATCCTGCGGATCGGTGTAGTCCAATGATGAAAATTCGAAGCTGATAAAATTTCTTTTATAAGAAAGAACTAACTCTTCATATTCGCCCTTAACGTGTTCATTAAGGACCTTTACAGAAGTTATAGCAACCTGTGGAATAAAATTATTAGGTCTAATTTCCTTAGGATCGAAATAGTTAAAACCATTTATGCCGCCAAAATATAATTTACCTTCATCATCTTTTAAGTATGCACCTCCGCTAAATTCTAAACTCTGAAGACCATCCTGAATATCGAATCTCTTAATTTCATAAGTAGCAAGACTCATTCTAAAGATTCCATTATCAGAACTTATCCAAAGATTATTTGATTCATCTTCAAGTATTCCATAAACAACACCGCTGGTTAATCCTTCCTGAAAAGAATATCGTTTAAACTTTCCATTATTTCGATCAAAACTTGTTAGACTGCCTCCATAAGAGCCCAGCCACATTATCCCATCTGAGTCTTCAAGAATTGTCATGAGATTTTGGATGTTGAATTTATCATCCTGCCCGGAGTTTATGGGATATCGTTTGAATTTTTTTGTAATAGGATCAAATGAATTTAGTCCGCCTCCGTAGGTACAAATCCAAAAAACTCCATCACGTGAGCGGTATAATTTATAAACACGATTATCGCTGAGTGAATTTGGTTCATCAGTTCTATTCTTAAATCTTTGAAATCTTAATTTCTGATTTAATGGATTTCCATTAACAACTACCTTATTTAATCCACCACCGAAAGTTGCGATCCAATAAACACTATCTGATTCAATTAGAATATCCTGCACCTGATTGCTGCCAATACTGAATGGATCAGTTAAACCATTCTTGTAGATGCTTACTTTCCTGGATTTTTTATTGATGATATTTAATCCGCCATCATAAGTTCCAACCCACAGATTACCAAAACTATCTTCTTTGATAACTCTAATATGGTTGCTGCTTAATGATTTACTTTCATTATTGATATAAGAAAAAATATTTTGGTCGATATCATATCTATTAATCCCGCCTTTATAGGTTCCGATCCAAAGAATATTTTCTTTGTCTTTGTAAATTGACCAGACAACATCATCATTAAGCGAGTTTTGTTTTCGGGGTTCGTGTTTAATATGATTAAAACGAGCATTGTTTTTATAGATTTTTGTTATTCCCGCACCAAGGTGAGAACCAGCCCAAATTATCCCGGAGCGGTCAGTGCAAAGCGAGAGAACATCATTATCACCCAAGGAATTTTGATTGAATGAATCATTAAAGAAATGCAAAGATTCATTTTTATCTTTACTATATCGAATTAATCCGCCGCCAAAAGTTCCAATCCATAAATAATGTTCCTTATCCTCTGCGAATGACATTATAGTATTAGAACTTAAATCATTTAATGATTTTAAACAGTGTTTGCAATTTATTTTAGCTTTACCAAAAGGCAGTTTCGTCTGATCGCTTTGGATGAGAATTAACCCGCCGTAATAAGATCCAATCCATATATTATCATTTGAATCCTGAAAGAGATTAAGCAGCTTATTATCGGAAAGTGAAAAATCATCATTCTCTTGCATTAACGTTTCAAAAGAAAAAACATCTTTAGAATTTGTATCCGATTTTGTTAGTCTTGTTAATCCGCCGCCAAATGTTGCAACCCATAATCTGTCATCTCTATCAAAAAGCAGATCCATTATTCGATTGGATTTAAGTCCACTTGTATTGCTTCCCGAATAGAAGTGATTATACTTTTTAAAATTTTTATCAATAACTAATATGCCGTTGCCCCAGGTTCCAATCCATAACTTGCCGTCTTTATCCTCTGCAATAGACGTAATTGTTGTTTTTTGATTTCTTGAAAACGATAAAGGGTATTCATAAAAATCATCAGCTTGATCAGGAAGAAGGTCAATCAACTCAGAAACATTTTTGTAGACAAATGTTTCAGTCCTTCGGTCAAATCTGTTTATGTTCCCGTAAATAGTTCCAATCCACAGATTTCCATTTTTATCTTCGTAAAGTGAATTAGTGCCATCATCCGAAAGGGAAGTGGGGTCTTTTGGATCATTAAAGTAAACATTAAACTTATATCCATCATAGCGATTTAAGCCGCTTCTCGTTGCAAACCACATATAACCTTTGCTATCCTGCAAAGAGGCAAAAATGGTACTTTGAGATAGACCATCCTCAATTCGTAATTGTTTTATTACATAATCCTGCGGCAGTGCTTTGATGGCGGAGAGACATATCAAAACAAAAATAAGCAGCAGAGAATAAGTAATGTTTATATTTTTAATAAAGTTTTTCTTCATTTTATCAAGTCTTTAACCATATATAGGATATTTTTTGCAAAGATTCTATACCTCAAGATTGTTTTACTTGTCGCAGAAATCACAGGTATTTGACATTTTATGTGTTATAACATACTTTAACATATAAAATTAATGAAAGAAAAAATGTTAAATAATATTATTACCAAGAGAAAAAGTATTCGTGATTTTGATAACGGCGAACTTGACGAAGAAATTATTTTATCTTTATTTGAAGCCGCAAGAAGAGCACCTTCTGCTTTTAATGAGCAGCCATGGAGATTTATTTTAGCTGATAGAAGTAACACCGAAGAGTTTAATTCAATGTTAGATATTCTGTTCGAGAAGAACAGAGAGTGGGCGCAAAATGCATCATTACTCGTAATTGTTCTATCAAAAAAAATATTGAGTAAAAACAATCAGTTAAATAAACATTATATGTATGATACAGCATCTGCTGTTGCAAACTTAACTTTTCAGGCTAATAGTCTTGATCTCTATGTTCATCAAATGGGCGGCTTCGATATCCGAAAAGTAATTAATAATTATTCTGTTTCGGAAGATTACGAGCCCGCTGTTGTTTTAGCGATTGGAAGAAAAGTAATTTCGGATATAAACTCTAATGAGACACTGAATGAAGTTAAAAGACTCCCGCTTGAGGACATCCTTTTTGAAAATAAGTTTGGCGAGTCGCATTCAATTTTAATAAACCAAAACCTAATGAATAACTAAGGATATAGATATGAAAAAAATAATTTATAGATCCGAAGACAGGGGAAAAGCAAATTACGGCTGGCTGGATACAAAATACAGCTTCAGCTTTGCAAATTATTATAATCCGAAAATGATGAACTTTGGAATGCTGCGCGTTCTTAATGATGATACTGTTGTGCCGGCAATGGGATTTGGAACTCATCCGCATGACAATATGGAAATTATAACGATAATTTTAGAAGGCGCACTTGAGCATAAAGACAGTATGGGTACTGGTTCTGTTATTTATAAAGATGAAGTTCAGGTTATGTCTGCGGGATCAGGAATTACACATTCTGAGTTTAATCCATCTGATAAAGATGGGGTAAAGCTTTTTCAAATCTGGATTTTCCCAAAAGAAAAGAATATTAAACCAAGGTATGATCAAAAATCATTTCCTATTTCAGATAGGAAGAATAAACTTATACCCGTAGTTTCCGGATTAAACAAAGAAGGCTCATTGTATATTCATCAGGATGCAGAAATTTATGTTGGGAATTTTGAAAAGGGTAAAAAAGTAAATTATCAGATAAGCAATCCTGCAAACGGTGCTTACATTTTGGTTGTAGATGGAAGCTTAAAAATTGGTGATGAAGAATTATTTAAACGTGATGCAATTGGAATTTCAGCAGTAAATAATTTTGAAATAGAAATGATTGAAGGTTCAAACTTTTTAATTATTGATGTTCCGATGGGTTAATGATACAGAGAATAGAAAAGTTTAGTTGCTTATTGGCGCAATATTAAAATCAATAAATAAAAAAATGCGAGGTATTCCCTCGCATTTGTAAGAATTAAATTTTGTTAAGAATTATTTTAAAAGAATCATCTTCTTAGAACTAACAAAATCACTGGCTTGGAGTTTATAAACATAAACACCACTTGCAAGTGATGAAGCATCGAAAACCTGTTCATAACTTCCGGCAGTTTTGTATTCTTCTACAAGGGTGGCTATTCTTCTTCCGAGAATATCAAAGATTTCTAATTGAACTAACCCATCATTTGGTAAATCAAATTGAATTGTGGTTGTTGGATTAAATGGATTAGGATAGTTCTGATGTAATGAATATTCTTTTGGAATTATCTGTTCTTTTTCTTCTGAGTTTATTCCAAATTTTGATTGAAGAATATCATTTAGTCTTGATAAATAATCTGATGTACTTTTAACGAGATATTTACCGCCAGCCATTTTACCAAGCTGTGTGTTTGTTGTATCTATATTTAATGCAGTGGTGATAATATCTATCTCAGCATAAATAGCTTCTTCACTGTTTGGATTTTGCTGAATTATGTTATCGAACTTTGATATTGCTTTTAAGTATTCTTCTTTGCTTACATCGCACTTAATTGCGTTTTGGTTGTAAATTTTCTTCAACAGCGTATCAGTTTCTGTGTTTGCTATTTCATCAAATGCACTTTGTAAATTGTTGAAGTAATTTTCGCCCTCACCAGTAAGGTTGCCAATTGTATATAGTTTATTATAAGCTGGTAGCTTTTCTTCTGCTGTATAATTACTGCTAACAATTTGTTCGTAAAGTGGTTTTGCAAGATCTACACTGCCTTTTGCAAAATAATTATCAGCTTCTGAATAACTTGCCTCAAGAGTTGTAAAGTTTTCAGGAACACCCTCTGCTGCATAAATTGTATCAACAACTTCACCAGTTGATGCCTTAAGTACAAGTAACTCTTCGCTTCCGCCGCCTCCATCAGGAATAGGACAAGGCACACCATAATAAGGTGTAAAAAGAACAGAAAGCAACCCGAACCTGCTGTTTGTTTGAGTTGTTGTTCCCCAGTAATTATTTCTTGCATCAAGCTGTCTGCCACCACCTGGCGCAAGACTTCCGTTTATTAGTAATAATGTGCTCATATTTGGTGCTGACTGCCTGTCGTCACTTATCTCATTACATCCATCTCTCAATGCGATGTTAGTTCCTGAAAGGTAAATTTCCGAGCCATCGTTCTCTGTACCGGATTGTGTGTTATTTCCATTATTACGAATTGTATTGTATCCTGAAAGTGGGAAATAAAGTGGCGGGTTTATCTGAATATATCCAACAAGATTTGGAATTGAACCGCTGCCTGTAAACAAGCCGTGTCTAAAATTATCTTCAATGATGTTTCCACCAATATCCGGAGATGAGTTTGCGAGATGAATTCCATTAACACGGTTTTTTATAATGTTGCTGCGAATATATCCGCCACTATTATTAAAAAATATACCCGAATAGCTTTCGTTGGAGCCTGAAGAAATGTTGTTGCCTTGTATATATGCAGCAGGAACGTTTAGTAATGAGATACCGCAGCTTGCAAAACTGTTCTGGCTAATGATAACAGAGTTATTATTTGTAACACTTAGTCCTGTGCCCCAGGTTGTAAAATTACAGTTAGAAATTATTGAAGTTGGAGATGGACCTCCGCTATAATAATTCCCGTTTAACACTATACCTGTTGAACCAAAAGCAAAGTTTGAATAAGTAATATTGAGATAACTTGGTGTACCAATTCTTGTAATAATGCCATAATAAGCACCTGTTATATTACAATAACTTAGTGTTAAGCTTGAGCCGGGCAATACATCAATACCTTTTTCAGAATTGGCAAACTCAAGTGTTAACTTATTAATAAATGAAGACCCTTTAATTTCAGTTGTGCCTTCAATAATTATTTTTTTCCCAGCACCAAAAACAATTTTACTGTTGTTATTACCGTATTTTATTTTACCACCACTTTTAACAGTTATGTTTGCATTGGCAGTATATGTACCATTAACTGTTAGTGTTGCACCGTTTTCTATAGTCATATCACCAAGAAGTGTTGTGCCGCTATTTACTGTTTCGTTTGCAATTATTTTGCCACCAAACTCCGCGACTGGCTTTATGCTGTAAAGGATTGCATCGCCTATAACAATTGTATCGACAGGTGATGGTGGTACAACTCCATTAATATCAGAAATAAGGGTTACGCTCGTAGTATCTACATAGTTCATCAGATTCCAATTTCTAAAGTCGCAGAGATTTCTAAATTGAATGTAGAACTTGTTATGTGGTGCGTCTGAATACCACCTGTTAATTACCAAAAAATAATTGTCGCCAATTTCGCCTGGTTTATTAAATGTGCCAATATCTATGTAAGAATTTAGCGCCTCTGTGCCGTAGTAATTTGCAAGCTTTATTCTTTCGATTTGATTAAAAGTTAAATTATAATTTGTGGAAGCATTCAGGCCCAGAACTTCCTCAGCAGGCGCTAATTGTTTTAAGGTTTTACCAAACAGACCCTTTAGCCTTGGGCTTAATGTATCCTTTAGCATAAAATACTTATCTGTATAAATTGGCACTGCATGATTATTATTATTTGGATCTTTTATCCAGTCAACAATCCCGTGAAATGTGCCACCACTGTTTGTATAAATATCATTTGTGGGGAAATACCGCCACATCTGAAGATATTTAGCGCCGTACATTAGGGCAAGATTTGCGCTATATAAAACTTCGTGTCTCGCAACGTTACGTTGATTTGCCTGATCGTTAAATACAGCACCGCATTGAAGACTTGCACCAAAATTTGGATCGAGTTCATAAGCCTGTTTATAATTCTTTTCTGCAGCTATTCGTATGTTTATCGCTTTAAAACCTTCTCCTGTCCAGCATACTGAATGTTCTGGAGGACTATCGGCACTACACGGTGTATCAAATAAATAAGCGTTTTGAATTATCGGAACACTACCAACTCTTTTCTTAAACTCCTGCCATTTACTTAAATGCATTACACCATAAGGATTTGTAAATTCATTCCATGCACCGGAATGACTTCCCATAAACGGAATGACAAGACGTTTTGGAGTTAGCTGTGCGTTTAATAGACTATCTACTATTCTTATTGGTTCAAATAAATCTATCGAAACTGGTTCATCTATACCCAGCCAGCCAAAGACTGAAGTTTCATATCCTGAAAGTGAAGTAGTGGCTTGTTCATTTATTCTAGTCTTACCGATATTACCCATGAGCTCAACACCTCTCTGATCCGAAACAACAATTTTATCTATTGATAAAGAGTAATTAGGGTTACCAAGCCAGATAACTTTGAACTGAATATATTCTCTGATCCATCTTGGACCATTTGGTTTACCGTTTAATCCTGTCTCGCTGCTAAATCTGTATTGTGGTGGTGGAACATTTGTATTGTAGGAATCTTCACAATCAAAATTTTCTAATGAATAGTCTTTTAATGCATATGACTTGAATGTATTTAACAGCGTGAAGTCCCCTCTTGTCAAAGCAGTATCTCGAATAATATCTGTACACGGAAGGTGCCAACCTATGCTATCAACGGCTACATTGGATTGAGTAACTTGTAATATGCAAAGCGTATCTGTAGGACTTGCATTGTCATTTCCGATAACACTTAACATCAGTTTAAAATCAGCCGTATAATAAACCAGAATAGAATCTGAATTACCATCTTCGTAGGTTTCATATTCAACATCCTGATGATAGTAAGGACCCCAAATTAATGTATCCAAAGTACCCGCGGCTTCTGGCTTAAGAGAAATATAATTAGCATTATTCGGCCTAAACATAACAGAGTTTTTATATTCTAATTTTGCTTCACTTGGCGGATTACCCTCTGCTTCCCAAACTGAATACTTTGCATCTGTGTAATATTGAATCCAGTTATAAACGCCACCTGATTTTGGAACCGTTATTGGAAGCACATCAAAATTACGAGATGAAAAAAACGACTGCAAATTAGCTTCTTCTGGGAAAGACATATGAATAATATCAACACCAGCTAATTCCATACTATCAATGGCACCAGGGTTATGCAATACCCAATACCAATCAAGACTTGTTTCTATCGGAATTCCTTCATAGCTGTCAAGAATACTTTGGGCTTGAAGTGTTGTTGAAAATAAAAATAGAACAAAGAACAAAGTTTTTAATGAACTGTTTATTGAAAATATTTTTTCCATTTTTGAGCCCCTTCACTAGTTAAAATTAAAAAGTTAATAATTAAAAATTGAAGTAAACAAATGTGCATTTATAACGTTCTATATCTTATTCCCTTTCTTTGTTTTTTGAAATCCATTGAACACTGAACATTACTTGATTAGGATCATTTTTTTCATCTCTGTGTAAACTGGAATGTTGCCTTCTCCTATTACTTCTATTCTGTATAAATATATTCCGCTAGCAATATTTTGGATACTGGATACTGGATTCTTGATACTGGATGAAGAAAATTCAGCCTCATAGTAACCAGCATTTTGTTCTTTGTTTACAAGTACAGAAATAAGTTCTCCTTTTATATCATAAACCATTATTTTAACGTTAGCTCTTTGTTTTAGTTGATAGCCAATTTTTGTACTCGGGTTAAATGGATTTGGGTAGTTTTGATAAAGGACATAGTCACTAATAGTCATTGGGTAGTCATTCGTTGAAACTGATGTAATATTAACTACTAGTTCCTGACTGGGTTTTGATTCGTTGCCGTGATTATCTACGCAGGTTATTTTGAAAACATATTTGCTGCTATTGTATGGGGGTAATTGAACAAAGAATGTATCTGTTGGTGATGAAATAAGTTTTGTAGAATCTATTTGAAAATTTATTACCGTATCCCTATATACTTTATAGAAAGCAGTATCTGCTTCTGTATTTCGTTTCCAACTTACAGTAATATTATTTGAATCAATGACTGCCGACAAATTTCTTGGTGCAAGAGGGGCTAAATCCTGGTAAGTATAAGTTTCACCGAAAGGTCCGCCATACATTCCAATATCACTTCTTGTTCCATCTAAATCTAAAATATCTGGATTGCCCTTATCAATTGCCGGTGAGTATGCTTGTAAATGAAAATCATAATTGCTATTTGCATTTGGTATTGTATCTTTTACAAACATAGGGTCAGCAACTCTGTCGCTATCACCCATGGTTACTCCGATGAAATTTGTTAGGTTCTCCCAAAACATATTATAATCTGAATCAACACGCCAATTGCCTCTAATACCAATTTTATTTTTATTGAAAATTACATTATTAACAACCACCCATCCACCACCAGAGGTCAAAACACTTGTAGAATTCTGATTGATCAAAATATTATTTTTTATTAAAATAGTATCTGTCGGTGCTTCAACGAAAATATTGGTACTAAACTCACTAATTATATTGTTGGAGATGTGAACTTTTTTAGGTACTGAAATTGAGATCCCATTCCTTGGGTTTTGATTAATTCCGCTATTAAAAGTTATAATGTTATTGTGGATATTATAAATACCTACTCCAACATTTATAGCTTCCGAATTATCTAATTCAAAGAACATTGAACAATTTTGAATAGTATTAAAAACATTTGTTGATGAACCAAAATTAGCAATACCAGATACGGAAATTCTATTTATAAAGACATTATTAATTAAACACGAACTTCTTATAAATATGCCAGAACCTGCTTCCTGAATTAAACAATTCATAATAATTGTTGAATCAGCATACGAAAAAACTATAACACTGTTACTGTAGTTACTTCCTCTACCGAATATGCAAAAATTATTTATTTCAGTGTTTTTATTAACTCTTAAGGTGTTATCAAGCAATCCTGTTCCATCTATAACAGTAGAATCCATAGACAAGCCACTTAAAAATATTTGTGTGTTTATTACAAGGTTTTCTTTGTAAATACCATTTGCAACATAAATAGTATCCCCATCAACACAAATGTTAATGCACTTTTGTATGCTGTCTGCGGCGCTTTGCCAGCTTGTGTAGGGCGGGGTGCTTGTGCCGGTTTTGCTTACGTAGCGTATCGTAGCATTTGCAGAAAGAATATTAACTATAAGAGTGAATAAAATAAGGTAGGATATTTTCAGTTTCATATTAGCCTCAATGTTATTGAGATAATCACGACTGAAAATTAATAAATTAAATCATCAATTGCGATTAAAGAATCCAAAACCGTAGCCTTTTTTTATTTCATATATAAATAAAAGTATAACGGGAATATGCTGAATGTAAATAAAGTATCCACCCAAAGGATTTAAATGATAAAGCGGAATTAGAAAGGCATACATTAGTAAAGATATTTTAGGACTGAAGACAAGCGGCAATATCATCCATGTAACATACCACGGAAATTGCGTTGGACTTACAAGAAATGAAACTGCAATTATTATCAGCATTTTGTAAACGAGGTTAAGATTATCACTTGCAGGTTTTTTTATTAACAGTAATAAAACACTTAAAATTATTCCACCTGTTATATAGCGGGCAACGCAATCCGCACACACATAATATATTTTAAAAGTTGTCGTAAATAAATCAATACTTTCTTTTAAGATGGTGTAAAAGGCGGCGTTGTTAATCCAGTTAGCGGCATATTTTGTAAATCCTGTATTCTGATCAAACCCGGCACGTAAAACAGGAATAAATATTACAATAACAAAAATTGAAAAAGCAAAAACACTGGAAACCAATTTCCATTTTTGATTTGTTAATTTTCTCAGAAGGATTGGAAATATTAAAATGGGCCATAACTTAAATCCAACTGCAAGTGCCAGAGTTATACTTGATGTTACAAACTCATCTTTTAAATAGTAGTAAATAGCAATTGCAGTAAAGAGCAGTGCAAATAAATCATAGTGTCCCGAGTTAAAAAACTCGTGCAGCACAATTGGATTAAGCCAATAAATTGCAACGAAAGAAACCGGCAGTTTTAGTTCGCGCAAGATTTTAATTAAAAAGAAAAGTAAAAAAATATCACCCATCAACAATAACAATTTCCAACCCGTCACACTCCAGGGAAAAAGGTAATATGATAATGCAAAAATGATTTGAGAAAGTGTCGGGTAAATCGTTTTTATTTTTGGATGATTTATTTTACCAATTACGTTACCTGATTCATCTGCTAACTTTAAAATCTTTTGTGGTACGGCTGGATCCTTTTCAATCACATCCTGCGGACTAAATACATAAGGATTAAATTCATTTGCAGTAACGGCACCATCCCACAAATATCTGTAAAAATCATCTTCAAGAATTGGGGAAGATGGAATCAAAATTAATCTGGCAAACAAACCGGTAAAAATAATCCATGCAATCCATGTTTCTTTTACAGGAAGTTTATTAATGTTTAATATCGCTATGAAAAAAAGAATTCCTATTAAAATTCTTTGAGCTACAAAAAGATTTATTTGTTTATCAGTCGGTTGTGCATCATAAGTTAATGTATGAGAAACAAAGAGAATATATAAAGCGTAAAGAATTACACCAATTCCAAGAAGCACCCATATGATTTTACTATTTAAGTATTTTGTAAGCAATTAGATTTAATTAAAAATTTTCAAATCAAATTTAATATTAGTTTACTTGAGTTGTGTATGATAGTAAATAACAAATGTAATGAGGCTGTCCAAAAATCGAGCCTTATGTGTCATTCCCGTGAAAACGGGAATCCAAAATCTCTAATACAAAGTGGATTCCCACATTCGTGGGAATGACGATATAAGGTCCGTCTGCTGCTGCAAATTGTTTCGGGATCTCATTTCATAAACTTTCGGATGCTGAAACAAGTTCAGCATGACAATTAATTCTAAAGATGTAATTAGCCTCTCCAAAAACTCTTTTCTGGAAAACAATATTCATACTAAAATGATTCTCATCTGCTATTGATATTATTCGCTGCAAATCACAATCTTCGGAGAGTATCATTAATACAATTGTTTCTTTTGTTTTATAATTATTTAATTGAGCAAAAAGCTTTTTGAAATATTGAAAATCGCTGCCGCAAAACCAGGCAAACTCGTTTTCGTTCTTTGGATTTTTTGGAAAGTATGGCGGATTGATTATTATGTAATCAAATTTCCTCATTTCAATTTTTTCAAACAGATCTGATTCAATAACTTCAATATTAACAGAATTTAGTTTTGCATTCTTGTTAATATTTTTAATCGCAGTTGGATTAATATCACTGGCAGTTACTTTAGCGTTTTGGGTGGCACAGTAGATTGAAATCAATCCTGAACCTGCTCCAAGTTCTAACACATTTTTATCTTTCAAATCGTTCTTTGAAATATATTCAAGTAATAATTTTGTACTGAAGAATAACCCAGGATGAAAAACTCCGGGCATAACTCTAACATTAATTCCTTTGTAAGAATAACTTCTTTCTTTTGTTGCGTAGATATTATATGCTGATTTTAAAATAGGGAAAAGAATCTTTTTGATAAGAGATTTCATTCAGAATAAAATCCTTCGATTTCCGGTTGGCGGTAATGCAGCCAAAATTTCTGCAGTACTTTCAATTCATACGGCAGATGATAAAAATTAGTTTTGTATCGTAATGCAGAAAATATTCTCATTGTTTTCTTCTGTAGTTCAGTTAGCTTAAAATCAGAAACAGTTGGGTAGTAAGCGTTTAAAACTGTTTCAAAATTTTTAATCTTATCAACCATAAATGGTTTTAACCAAGGTGTAAGCGGATTTTTTCGTAAATCAAAATTCTCCCAATCAGAGTTTAACCAGTCTTCTAACTTCTGCGGAAATTTAAATCCAGCCGCAGAAACTTTTTCATATAATTCAGAGCCTTCTGTCGGAACAGGTGAGTAAACATAAATTATTATTTCTGTATCAGGATTGATTTCTTTTATCTCTTTGATGAACTTTATGTCTTCATCAATTTGCTTTGAAACTTTAGTATCATTCTCAGCAGGTAAACCGAGAACAAAAGAATATTCCGGAATTATATTAAACTTTTTTAATCGGGCCGCAAATTTTTTTATTTGTGCACCCGTCTGCGTTCCGCCTTTATCCATCTGCTTTAGAATTTCATCATTGCCGGTTTCTGCACCAAAAAAAATCATTTTGCATCCCGCTTCTCGCATTAGTGCAAGTGATTCATCTTTGTATTTATCAATTGTATCAATTCGTCCTTCGCCCCACCAGGTAATGTTTTGATCTTTTATGAGATTTGAAAATTCAACAACTCTTTTTTCAGAGACAAAAAAATTATTATCGTGAAATTCAACCGCATCAATTCCATATTTACTTTTTAAGTGCATCAGATCATTAAAAATATTTATCGCAGATTTTCCTTTCCATCTTGCTTCATAAATTGGTACAACAGCACAGAAGGAACAAGTAAAAGGACATCCGATACTTGAATGATAAGCTGCTGTTTTCTTTCCAAGAAAAGTTTTACCAAGATATTTTTCTATTGGATAAAATGTGTTTAAATAATCATAAGGAAGCGGAGGAAGTGAATCCTGATCAAATAAATCCGACTTTTTTGTTTTGATTATCTCTGTATCTTTTTTGTAGATAAGATTTTCAATTGAAGAGTAATCAGTATTTGTTTCTAATACATCAATCAATTCTGGAAATGCCTTATCGCCAGGACCATTAATAATAAAATCCACAAACCCAGAATTGATTGCAGATTTATATTGATTGGAAGCAAAATATCCTCCCCAAATTATTTTTATTTCAGGAAATTTCTCGCGAACTTTTTTTGAAAAAGGAATTGCTTGTTTTAGCTGCATTCCGGGCATCACTGTTGAAGCAAAATATTTGAACTCTTTCGTGGTTAAATATGATTCAATTTTCTTCCACGGATCTTTCTCAAGATTTCCATCGACAAAAACTAATTCATACTTTCCATGAATAGAAGCCCCAACCTGCAGAATAGAATTTGGAATTCTGTGTTTAGAATTTGCACTACGCGGATTAAATAAAATTATTTTATTCATATTATTATTAAACTAAAAGGCACTGCAGCATCTTGAACAAGCAGGAAGAAGACCACCGGCATTCATTAAATCTTTCCTAAATTCAGAAACTACTTTTGAGTTCCAAATTTCTTTGAGAGAATTATTGTAAATATTCCCAATGTTCAAATTATAGCAGCGTCCGTGTGCAGGAATTACAGAACCATCAGACTTGATCATAATATTACGATAAACATCATTACAAATCTTGCCAACCAACTTTTCCGGATGATTATAGAATATATCTAATTTATTTTCAGTAGCTATATCAGGAGAAAAAGTTACTTTAAAAGAGTACTCTGTTTTTTTAATCTCAGTTATTTCATCAAGTAAAATCTTAAGATTCATTTTACTAATTTCTATTTGTTCTGTGTTTGAAATGGTTGCGGGATATTTATCTCCATAGATCTTATTATGATTTGATACTATAAAATCAGGAGTAAAATTTGTGTGCATAAATCCAAGCTGCTTAAGAGGAAATTTCTTAAAATAATCTGCCAATTCCTTTAAATGTCCAATGTTCCATTCCGTAATAACACAAAAGATAGAAATATTTGGTGGTGATGAATGCTTTAACAATTCATCAATACCCTCAATCGCTTTTTGAAAAGAACTTTTATGCCCGCGAATTTGATTGTGAATTTCTTCGGGGCCATCAAGAGAAATAAAAATATCATTCAATCCTGATTCGCAAATAGCATTTGCCTTTTGTTTTAGTGTCAAAGCATTGGTTGTAATTGATGTATAAAGATTTTTTGCTTTTGCGTATTGCAGCGATTCAATTAAGTCAGGATAAATTAAAGGTTCTGTAAAAGCATATCCAATTTTAGTTTTGGGAAAGTATATTGATGTCTGATCAATTATTCTTTTGATCAGATCTATTGGCATATTCAGAGGAGATGTTCCCATAAGGTTTTGATAGAAATTACTTGCAGTATATTCAATTCCAACATCACACATTTTGCAATGAAGATTACAAAGATTATTTACACCAAGTACAATCCATTCAGGTCCGTAAAAAAGTTTTTGCGGATATAATCTTTTATTAATGGATTTTAATTTACTGGTAATCATTAAACTTAATTTAAATTATAAAGTTCACATCTGTCCAAAACGATAAAATAAGATCCCTCAAATTAAGTTGGTAGATTTGTTTTGCAAAAAATAAACACAAC
>JBGAWM010000045.1:0-24650 GCA_044227615.1 Ignavibacteriaceae bacterium | reverse complement strand
ATCAGAATCGAAATCTATATCTTTTAAGCTTTCATCATTATTAATTTGATTTTTGATTCGGTCTATTCGGGAAGAATAATCAAGCAGTGTATTTTGCTCTTCTAATTTTAGCTGTCGCAGGTTAAGAATTTCTTTGTTGAATCCTTCAATATCAGCCTTGGTTTGTCTCTTTTGTTCGCGAAGAGATTCAATTTCACCGGATAAAGAAAGTTTGCGTTCGTTCAAATCAGAAACTTCCATCCGCATCTTTTTTAAAATATCATTTAGATTGCGAACATTATCTTCCTTCTCAGAAATACTATTAATTCTAAAGAGAAGCTCTTCATTTTCTTTCTCTAATTCGCGTAGTCTTTTATTCTCAAACAAACCCATAATGGCTCCTATATAAGCATGCCTATATTAGCGAAAATATTAGATAATTATGTAAAAATTCAAGATGAAATTAGGTATTGTGGGGTTAAATTTCAATTAAACAAAATTTTACACCATGTAAATCTTACGTTTGATTTTAATAGTTAAAATCGGCTATAGATTTCCTTCACGATAACGTTTTCGGAAGTTTATTTTTTCGATTTGCCGTTCGATTATTAGATCAGCAAGTTTCTGTGGGATGGACTCTTTATTCTTTGATGAAAATAACTCTGCTAATTTTTTTTCACTTATATCAATTCTGTATAAAGTGTTTATCAAAAGATTATAATTCTTATCAAGCATATCTTTCATTTTTACAGTTAGATATTTCCTGAATTCTTCAAGTCGTTCAAAATCATTATTAGGTATTAGCGATGAATGATCATTCTTTACAAAATCTTTTGAAACAAATTTTTGTATTGAGAAAACTTCTTCCTTGTTTAACTCTTCATTCATAAATGATGATGATATTTTAACTTCGATATTAAGTTATAACAAGCATAGGTAAAAAAGACAGCAGCAAAAACATCTATTGTGTAATGCACGTGCTGCAGTATAACAGATATTGCAACAGCAATTGTACTGATAAGAAAAACAGATTTGAACATCTTCTTTTCCGACACTAAAAATAAAATAAAAAGTGTGGCGGTGTGTCCCGAGAAAAAAAGATCTTTTGTTAATGTTTGTCCTGTCCCAAAAAACTCTACTAAAGGATCATTAAGGATGATCATTGTGGATGGAGGGTCTAACGGAAGCAAATACATTGCAGCTATTCTAATAGCTACCATTAAGGTGTAAAGTTGAATTGCAAATAAAAGTTGTTTGGGATTTTTTAACAGCGCGGCGATTGCAGCAACAATAGAAATATAAATTAGTGCAAAGATAAGCCACGTTAAATCAATTGGACTAAACAGATTTATAATTGGGTCTGATAAAACAACACCCTGGCGGACCTCAACATAATTTAAGAAGTTTGTTAAAGATATCAAGACAGCAGCAAGAAGCAACAGAGTTATAATTAATTCAATTCTATTATTTTTATCTTTTAAGAATTCTTTCCAGTTCATAAGTCTTGCGAATAAATAAATTATTAGTTGAATAAACTATAAAACAGATTGCTTCTCCTGATAAATTCGGGATCGCAATGACAAATCGTAAACTAAAATTTAATATGCCCTAAAAAATAGGGAAGCATACTTCGCCATGTAGGCCAATCATGGGGTTGATCGTGTCCCCACAAATCTAGCCAGTGCCTGACTCCACGAGCATTTAAAATATTTGATAATTGTTTTGAAGCCTCGGGATCTTCAAAATTTCCCTGTCCCGTTGCAATTATAATTCTACCTTTTCTCATATGATTGAACATGAACTCATCATCCCAGCGCGGTAAATAATCTACCGGAGAATTGAAGTAAACATTATCATCAAAATACCCTTTTGTATAACTCTTCAAATCATAACTGCCGCTCATTGCAATCGTACCCGAAAAAATATCCGGACGTCTGAAAAAATTATTAGCGGCGTGCAGTGCACCGAGAGAAGCACCGGTAGTTATAATCGGAACTAATCCTTTGCTATGATTATGTATAAACGGTACAACTTCTTCTACAATGTACCTGTTATACTGTTGATGGCGAATAGCTTTGTGAGCGGGATGCATATTGTTATTCAGCCAGCTTTCATTGTTTATGCTATTAATTGAAAAAGCTTTAAGTTTCCCATCACGCAAATAACCACCGATGGAATCAATAAGTTTAAACCTTTCATACTCAAGATAATCTGCTCCTGCAGTAGGAAACATCAACAAGGCATAACCGTAATGCCCATAAACAACAATTTCCATTTCCTTATTTAGATTAGGACTGTACCAGCGATGAATCTCTCTGCTCATTAAAACTCCTTTTTGATTGAAATGCTAAGTGTGAAAGTAAGGAAATGAGTTAAATTTTGAAAATTAGTTTAGGTTCAATTTATAGAAGTTGAAAGTTCTTCTAACTCATTTGAAAACCACACCCAAAGGTATTAAGTGTTAGTATTAATCTTAATTAGTCCATAAATATTTTGATGAAACTGTAAGAAGCTATTTACAAATTAACAATATGATTATATTTTTACTTGTGTTTTAAAATTGTACTCGGTAATAAGTCCTCCCCCAAGCTTATTATCGGTACTACCCCGATGTCTTCCCCTACATCGGGGACTTTTTTTATGTGGTCCATCTTCGATAATGGACTACATTTTTTATTGAATACCAGATTTTACAACTCTTTTACCAATCCGGAATACTTTCGTTCAATCTTAAATCCAAAACGGTAGAAGTATTCTGGACGGAAAAATCCAGTTGTAACATATTTTATGTTTTCAGACTTCAGTCTGTTGAACAACTCATTCATAACACCTTCACTAATTCCTTTTCGTCTGTAACGATTGGAAACAACTATTTTTTCCATGTGTACTGTTTCATCATCTGCCTGGTAATAAAATGTGCCTCCGATTATAAAGCCACGGTCAGATATTGCAACAAGGAACTGATGTTCCGGTCTAAAGTTTACATTTAGGTTTGATTCAAGATAAAGCTGATGAAGTTTAGAAATTTCTTTTGGATTGATTGGATTTCTAATCGTAAAAATATTACCGTCATCATCCTGCAGTTGCACAACAAGGTTTGGCTGTGCAGCAATCTCAGATTTTATACTTAACAATACCGCAGTATCCGATGGTTTTAAATGTGGATAGCCCAAACGGGTAATAAAGTACGTTTCTTTCTCATCCAGCTCAAACTCAAAATGTAAAGCATTAATTAGTTTTAGTGATTCTTCTTTTGATATTTTTCGGTGTCTTTGTTTTCTTACAAGTTCACGTAAAACATCTTTAAATCTTTGCGGCGAGTTGTAAAAAACCGTTTCTAAGAAAAATCTGGTGCGTGCAGCAGGATATTGTTCCTCAAGTTCAAACAAGCGATACGTTTCATACAACTCATAAATCATTTCTCCCTGCGCAGAAAGCGAAGCGCTTCTGTTAAGACTGTACCAGCGATGAAATCTTTTAACTGCAAAGTACAATTGCTTGGGCAGGTAACCATGATTTTTTATGTTATGCATAAAAGAATCAATGCGGGTGGTTATATCCTCTTTTTGATCTGTTTGGGAATTGCTTAGTTCTTTTCTGAATTTATTGATTAAACTTATTCCGTCATCAATTCCTGCTGCTTCAATAATGCCTGAAAAAATGGCGTTCCACACCGATGCTTTTTTAATCTGAGGATATTTTTCCTCGGTTTGTTTAACAAAACTTTCATAAAAATTCATAACAAAAGCTAATATCGATTCCGTTTTTCTTCTCTTAGAAAATGAAGTTATAATACAGCCGGTTTGATAATCATGCGGAGCAATAATAAGTCCATCCGGAGTAGTATCTGTAAGCTCCATCTTCATATCGGATAGTTTCCAAAAATTAACATAAGCTGCGGCGGCATTCCAAACAAAAAATTTCCACAAGTTGCGGAGTTTTTCAATTGTTAATTCATCATTGCGTTTATATTCTCGTCTTATAAATCTTTCAACAGATTCATCGCCAACAAATTCCTCTGTCCATAAGTTGTAATCTTCCCATAATCCGCCAAACTTAGCAGCAAGTTTTTCGCCGTTTACCTCTGTACCCGCAATCACTTTCCATTTAATTTCTTCCTCAATCAACTCAGCAGGTTCGCTGTGATTAAGATGAATTGAAAGATCAAACCCTCCCTGGAATCTTGTTTGTACTGTAACACGAAAGACAGATCTGTTTTTTGTTTCTGAATATTTGCTTATCCAAACACCTGATGGCAGAATATTGTTTAATGAGATAAGCACATTTCCTGAAAAAAGAAAAATTGCTTCACGAATAATTTGTTTTTCACTTATTGCCCTTTTAAGAACAGTTTGATCAGCTTCTGAAATTGCCTGATCAAAAATCAGAACATCATCCCATCGGTATTCTTCGCCAGTTTCAAGATCAATTGCAACACGCTGGTTTTGTCCAAGCCAGGTTGTGAATTGATTTCTAATCTCCACCCGCGATTTTAACCCTATATTACGAATGTCTTTTGTGCTTCCATAAAGCTCATACTGCAAAAAGAATCTTCTTATTTTTTCATAGCTGGAGGGATGATTAACACCATAACTTACAAGCAGTTCAAACAGGCTGGGTAGTGATGTTTTATTTAAATCAGTTTTGGATGTTATTGTGGATACAAGACTTTCAATTACTGATTCTATTTCTTTCAAATTTTCATCACCGCGGCTGATATTATCTATTGAAGAAATTATTTCTTTGTTCAAAAAGTCGTAATCAGATTTGGAATATAATTCCAATAGCTTGCGAAAATTATCTTTGCGTAATGTTTGGAATGCTGCTAAAAACATTTTACGCTGAATTAATAATTCATTTATTAATTTTGGTCTGAAAGAAATTTCAACGGCAAGTTTGTAATGAGTTGACTTAGTATCTCTAAGTATTTCTGAGAAGTAGTCAATTGCGGTTTCATTATCCCCAACGATTTCTGATTGAAGCATAACCGAGGCAAAGTGAAGTCCTAATATGGATATTTCTTTAGCCGCTAATATTTCTACAAATGTATTTCTTGTTTTATCATCATTTTTAATCGGAGTAATTCGTTCTATAAATTCAATGTCTTTCTCTGCCTCAGTTTTCCTGTACCACCGGAATATTCCTTGTCCGGCAAACTCCACAAGATCAGTATTGCCAAGCCAGTAAAATGGATTTGTTAAAATATTCTGAAGATCTATCTGCTTAGTGTTTATGCGATATGTATAATTGCCAATCTGAAAAATATTTTGTTCAGCATCAACATTCTTAATAACTAAAGACGAATGCAGTTTGGGAATTGAGAGAACATTTTCTCTGAGAAAAACATCACGACTTAAAGCACCCTTTTCACGTAAAAACCAATTGGGAATTTTAATTTCATTCTTGCCGAGCAAAAGTGAAAGATGATCTTTCTGATACATCGACTGAATAAGTTCGGCAAAATTCTTTTCGATTACTCTGCGCTTGTATGTCCCTTTGGGTGTTAGTTCATGGTTTGCATCATCAAATGCTCGTGTGATAACTCTGAAGTCCAGAATACGTTCAAACGGTGCAAGAAAATTATTTACACTTACGATAACTGTTGAAAAATATTCCTGCCTTTGCTGTTCATCCATATTTTTTAACGGAGAATTTTCTGATATAATATCGGGATAAAGTAATACTGTGTTAAAAGGTCTATGATCACCGGCAAGAAAAACCTGTTTTATAAATTCAAAATCACGAAACAGATTTTCAATTTTTTGCGGAGCTATCGTTTCACCCTTTACGTTTTTATAAATCTCTTTTTTACGATCTATAATTTCAATAAATCCATCTTTATCCATTCGCATAACATCACCGGTTGCGAGCCAACCATCTGCATCAAATGTTTCATCTAAACTTTGATTATAGTAATTCATCATAACATACGGACCACGGATCAATATCTCGCCGTCTTCACCAAGTTTAATTTCTATTCCTGGTAGTGCTTTGCCAAGCGAATTCTCACGATACTGAAACGGCGGCGTCATCGTAATGCCGCCAGTAGCTTCTGTCATACCGAAACCGCTCATCAATTCAACACCGTATCTCTGAAGAAATTTAAAAATATCCGGGGGAAGAAAACCCGCGGCAGAAAGTCCCCATTTTAGCTCTCCGCCCGTTGCATTTATCACGGCAGCTTTTATTTTTTCATCATCATCAACTTCAACATCAACACGGGAAGTTATGTATTCGTAAAGCTGAATCCACTTTTTAGGAATAGAAATAAAAATTGTTGGTTTAACAAGACGCATATTATCAATCATTGTTTCAACAGAAGGATTTTCCATAAAGCAATATTCAGCACCCCAGAAAATTGCGCCAGTCATTTCAAGCCATCTGCCAAAAGTGTGATACAAGGGAAGGAAGGCAAGATAACGATCTCTATCACTTATGCCGGGAATTGCCATTGCGCGGCAAAATCTTTTGTAAACAATGTTTGTGTGAGAAAACATTATTCCTTTTGGCTCGCCCGTCGTTCCTGAGCTGTACATTAATGTTGCAAGCGAATCAGGTTTTATCTCCACATCTGTTTTTATGTTATGATCAGATGCCATTGCTTTGAATTCTTCAAAGCTAATTACCCAATCTTCCGCAGCATTACCTTTTAACATTACAACAGTTTTAAGAAATGGAGTTTCTTTTTTTATGGATCGTATTTTTGCAAGCTGTTTTTCGTCATCAGCAAAAAGTATTGGTGCGTTTGTTTGATTAAGTATATACGAAATATGTTCTGATACAGAGTTTGCCGGAATCATGGCGTTAACAATCCCCGATGTTAAGCACGCAAGATCCAGCATAACCATTTCTAAACTGTTTTCCAGCAGAAACGCAACGATTTTATTTTCGCTTTCAATCTCAAAAAGTATATGATTGATAGAGGAACGATAACTGGAAACAATTTCAGAAGTCTTCAGCCAGCTATAATCTATTGTGTAGTCATCTTTAATTATTCTAAAAAGATTTTTCTTCTTGTATTGATTGACACGCTGATTAAATAAAACATCAAATGTGTAGTTGCTTTGAACAATGAGTGTATGAATTAAATTATCCCATCGTCGTTCATCATAAATTTTCTTAAGGAAAGATGAATTGCGGAAGAGATTTAGATAATTGTGGATGATTGAAATAATTTTTTCGTTGGATTGATTTGACAGAGAAGTTAGATGCTGCCCAAACTCAAAGAACAAATCCTTATCCATACTTTCCATAAATGGGCTTGCAAGTTCACTGCTGAATACTCCATTAAAAATATTCTGCCATTGTTCAGCATCCTGCTCGCCAGCTATTTGTTTACTGCTCACAGCACGACTAAGCTCTATGCGAAGATTAATTATTAGATCGTCAATTTCGCCTTGCTCTAAGGCTGCTTTGCCTGCAAGAAGTTTATCGTTTAATTCTAATAGTGATGAATTTGGTTGGTTGCTCATTTTTTACTCTAGAATAAGAGAACTAAAAATTGTTTTTAGGAATATAATAAAAAAACGTCACGGAAAAGTTTACTATGCTTTGATAGTTGCGAATATAAATAACCTCTTAATAGAATCAATTATATTTTGCTAAATGAATTAATGCTAAAATTATAGCGAAAAGTTTTTGAGTTATTCCTAAATATTTCCGCATTTCTGCAATTGCTTCATCCTCTTTGGGCAATGTTTTTTCTAGTGCAATTAATAAATTCTTATCAATTTCATCTTTTTGCAAAGGGTCAATTCCGTATATGTTCTTATAATAATCCGAGTAAGATTCTGAATTAAAATTAATATCTTCATTAATCAATTCTAGGTTTGCTAATCTATTTGCAAGAGTAAGATTAAGTCCAATTAATTCTCTTTTGCTAAATGAAAAGTTTAGGTTTAGGCTATCAGGCTTTAAATAATTTAATTTGCTGTCGAAATTTGTACTCTGGCTATATATACTACAGGTGGGTATAACCAGAACTAGTAAAAGAAATAAATATTTTTTTATACTATTTGTGAATGTTGTAATCAATTCACATTTTTTTGTATAATAAAAATTAAGGGACACAAATTAATGTGTCCCTTAAAAAAATAACTATTATTTTATTCCTGCAGCTTCTTCAAGCATTGCAGTTGTAACAGATTTTGGTCTTTCAATTGGATAACCAAGACCACGATCCCAAATAATGTTTGCAACAACACCAAGCGCTCTACCAACAGCAAAAAGAACTGTGTAGAAATCATATTCTTTTAATCCATAATACCACTGAATAACGCCGGATTGTGCATCAACATTTGGCCACGGATTTTTTGCTTTGCCTTGCTCTAATAAAATTGGAGGTACAACTTTAAAGAGTAAATCAACATACTGGAATAATGGATCTTTTGGTAAATGCTTTAAGCAGAATTCTCTTTGCGCCATATAGCGAGGATCGGTTTTTCTTAAAACAGCGTGTCCAAATCCCGGAATAACCTGTCCGCCTTGCAAAGTATCCCAAACAAATTTTTTCATTTCATCTTCTGTAGGAACTTTACCGCCCATCTGTTTGTAAACGCCTTGTATCCAGGCAAGTACTTCCTGGTTTGCAAGTCCGTGTAATGGTCCTGCAAGTCCGTTTGCCATTGCAGAAATTGAGTAGTAAAGATCAGAAAGTGCGCTTGCAACAAGATGACCTGTGTGTGCGCTAACGTTTCCGCTTTCGTGATCGCTGTGAAGAATAAAATACATTCTTGCAACATCATCATAAGGTTTTGCAATACCCATCATGTGTGCAAAGTTTCCACCAAGATCAAGTTTAGGATCGGAAGCAATAATGTTACCGTCTTTATATTTTAATCTGTAAATAAATGCGGCAATCTCTGGTAGTTTTGCAAGAAGATTTAATCCGTCTTCATAAGTTGGAGACCAGTAATCATTTTTCTTAAGCTTGCCAGTATTATATTCCTTAACAAATTCTGATTCGCGCTGCATTGCAAGAATCGCGGTTGAGAGCATCACCATTGGATGAGAATCCTTTGGCATCGTTTTTAAAATATCAAAAACATATTTAGGAACTGCAGATCTATTCTTAAACTCTTCAGCAACTTCCTTCACATCTTCTGCTGATGGAATATCGCCGGTTAATAAGAAAAAGAAAAATCCTTCAACAAAAGGCATTTCTCCACCAGGAACCTTAGGAAGTTTTTCAAGCACTTCGGGAATTGTAAATCCGCGAAAGCGAATTCCTTCAAACGGATCGAGATACGAAATATCAGTAACAAGACTTTTGATGTCTCTTGCACCGCCAATGACCTGACCTATGTCAACCTCATCAACTTTTACGTTACCAAATTCTTTAAGTAGGCGTGTTGTGCGCGGGCGCCAGGCTTCGATCTTATCCTGGACTTGTTTTTTCAAGCGGGACATTTTCTCCTCCTGAGATAAACTGAATAATTGATTTTTGAATTTCCTTCTATCAAAAAAGGAAAATTAATTTTTGGTTGTTTTAAATATACAAAGAAAAAATAATTGTTTGCGCTTGGCAATTAAAAAATTTTTATTTCTTTTCCACTCATTGCCGTTTGAACTTTTATGTTTTTATACTTTTTAAGTATTTCCGAACCCATCCAATCAATTGCTTCTTCATCTCCGTGAGTTAGAATTACATTATCGGGTTTTAATTTATTAACGATCTTTAATAAGTCTTCTCTTCTTGCGTGAGCGGAAAATTTAAAATTCTTAACTATGCAGTTAACTTCAATTGGCTCTTCAAAACCAGTTAGCTGGATTTTATCTCTGCGCACAGAGTTTGCGATTATGTAACCGGGCGTATCTTCGGCCATATATCCAACAGTAAAGATTGCAGAATCTTTTTGCTTCAGCCATCGATTAGCAAAGGTAAAAGATGACGTACCTTTAATCATCATTCCACTTGATGCAAGTACAATGCAGGGGTATTTAAAGAATTCTTCGGGATTGGAAATTTCATAATAATCTTTTTGTGGAATTGTATTTAATTCAAATTCTTCATCAACTCTTCTTACTGTAAAACGGTTGTAATCGTAAGCTCTATTTATTTTTGTTCCTAGTCCGCCAGTGTAAATATCAACCGTTGTAAGTTTTCTCTTTAACATTAACTGCCAGATTGTGCCAAGCATTTCCTGCATTTTTCCAAGAGAAAAAACAGGAATGAGTATCGATCCGCCGTTATTTAAAATGTTATTGGCTTCTTTTGCAAAACGGAGTGATTCAGCATTCCAATCTAAAAGTAAATCAGAATCTGTTGCCCCGTAAGTTGTTTCAAGAATTAAAGTATCAATTTTCGTTTCGGGTAACTTAGCAGCAGGCTGTAGTGTTTGTGATGAAAGATTAATATCCCCGGTATAAAATATTTTATGATTATTGTTTTCTAAAAGAATTCCCGCCGAACCAAGAATGTGTCCTGCATCGTAAAAAGCACAATTTACTTTTGCATCTTTTTGTTGATGATAAGAATTAAGTTCAAATTGATTTTGATATTCCTTGTATTCTACCATCTGAATAAGTAAATCAACTTCATCGTGGTTATAAAATTCAAAGTCTTTTTCTTCAATCTCTTTCTTTAGGATTGAAACCGAATTGTGAAGTGTAAGTTCAGCGAGTGCTCTTGTTTGCGGTGTTGTTATGATCTTTACATAAGGAAATTTTTTTACTAGAAAGGGGAGTGAACCAATGTGATCCTGATGAGCGTGAGAGATTAAACAGGAATCAACCGATTTATCTTTTATTAAATCAAAGTTGGCAAGAGATTCTAATCCTGTTTTCTTGGGATGAATGCCGCAATCAAGAATAATTCCGTTGCCGTTAAAATTTATGTAGTAGCTATTTGCACCAATTTCATTTCCGCCGCCAATCGGAAGGAATGAAATCATTTATTTTCTTCTCTCATTTCGTTTTCAATATTATCTATATCAACTTCATTTAAAACTACTTTTTCTGGAATCTTAAATTTTTCCTTAGGCACAGTACCACCTTCATTGATTCTTGTGGCTGTAAGATTAATTTGCAGTCCCCCCGATTTTATTTCAGATTTTAATGTCAGCCATTCCCAAACCCAAAGTTTTGTTCCGGTGCTTTTCATTTCATAAACGTCGCAATCCTTGCCAAGAAATGTTTCGGAACCAATTTTATTTGCACCCATACTTAACAGCATTTGCTCGCCAAATTCATTAAATCCCTTTTGATCTTTTAGTTGTTCGATAGATTTTAGAATCGGGTTTCTTGTTTTAGTTCCGCTGTTCTGATCAATGTTGATCATATACTGGAATTCGCCATCAATAATATTTGCAAGGTTCAGGGGTTTTGTAAATCCCCCAACACTTAAAACAGAACGCGTATATTCTGCCTGTCTCATTCCCCAGCTATCAAAGTAAAGAGTCTTTGTTCCTTCCTGCGATCCGGTGATTATGTACTCAATCACTCCGGATTTAATTCCATATCTTTTCTGAAATTCTGAAGTTGATTCTTTCTCTAGGTTACTGGAATCATCTTTACCGCTATCACCGCAGCTTAAAAATGCGAACGCCGTAATTAACGTAATCAAGAATAATAATATTTTTTTCATTGTCTTAATTCTTTATGTTATTTATATGATTGAAAATAAGTAAAGAAGAAACTTAACTCAATTAAATAATCATAGTAATAAAAATAATTTGTCAAAATTGTCGGGTAAATATACTTGGAGGATTTAAAATATTTAATTAATAAGATGATTTTGAAGAGTCTTCTTTAGTGACGATAATTCATTGATTACTATATGCCAAATAATAGTACGGTCGACATCAAAATAATCATGCACAATTCTATTTCTTATTCCTCTTAATTTTTGCCATGGAATATCAGTAAACGATTGTTGAATTTCGGTTGGAATATTCTTTGAAGCTTCTCCGATAATTTCAATGTTTCTTACAACAGCATCTATAACCAAACTATTCTCTTCAAAATCATGAAAAGCTAAACCAAATGTATATCCTTCAATCTTATTTATAGATTCTATAATATCTTCGAATCAAAGTTTCCACTCTCTCTTAGACATAAAGTAAATCTCTTTTAATATATTCAAACATTTTGGGTTTGATAGCATTAGGTGTTACTAGATCAACCTTAACGCCAAGTATTTCTTCTAACTCATCCGCCAGAAGCACAAAATCTAATCCAATAGGTTTATCGAATTCAACGAGAATATCTATATCACTTTTTTCAGTAGCTTCATCTCTCGCAAATGATCCAAACAAAGCAAGACTTTTCAAATTATATCTCATCATTAAATCAACTTTGTTTTTTTGAAGTATCTCTTTTATTTCATTTATGTTTTTCATTATAGTCTTTATTGATTAACTAAAGATAATAATTTTTAATCACTTAAAATCAATTGTCATTCTTTAATAGCCCAAATTACATCAGATCGTGTTTCTTTATCTTTTTCAAAGTTAAACTTTAATAGATAATTTGGATTGAATCCCAGCATATATTTTTCAATTCTTTCTTTTAGCCACATAATTTCTGATTTCAATTTCCAATGTTCACCATCCTTTGAATAGAGAACAAGAAACAATCTATTCTTTAAATGTTTTCTTTGCTGCTGTGATTGATTTTTATAAAGCCATTTTATCAATTCATCAGTTTTCTTTATTGCTTCATCAATTTTATAAGGAAAGTTTTTCGGAAAGTTAGAGGTTTTATGATCGAAAGAAACCCCGTCAATTGTAAAATCGACTAATCTGTCTTTGCTGTCTACTGCAGGCTTTACATTTGGAAGCGCACAAAAAATATTTTCAACAGCCTGTGCTGACCAGAAGTTGTACCAACGATTTATTGTATAGTTTAAGTAAAGCTCAAAATCCTTTTCTGAGTTGAATCTTTTATCAATTTCCTTTAACACTTCTTCAAATTGAAAAGTGTGATAAATGAAGTTGGTTTGTTTATCAAAGTTGTCGTTTTGTTTTTGTCCCCAGTTGTATGGATGCACAAGTCTTTTTTTTAGCTCAGATTCGATTTCTATTAATGAGTGCTTCATTTCTTCTGAAATATAAAAATGTATTCGTGTTTAAAAACGTAAAATCCACCAGCCAAAGCACGGTAACGCCAAAGCTCTTTTTGATTACGTTTTGCGGTAGTTTCATCAAAGTTTTTTACGATCGTTGATTTCAAAATCATTCCACGTTTTAAAACTTCCTGCATTACATAAAACCCTAAAGGAATCCATTCACCACCGGAGTATTTATCACTTATAACCACAGCAGAAAATCTTTTCTTTTCAAGATACGGCAGACAATTATCTAAGACTTTTCCAAAGCTATTTAAAAATTCTTCTATTGATTCGGCGTTTGATAAATCAGATTTGTTATCGCTGAACTTAATTATATCCCAGTAAGGAGGATGAAATATTTGAAATTGAAATGATTTTATTTGCAATGATGATAAAATATTTTTCAAATCAACCGATGAGCTATCACCATTAACAAACTCTAACTTTATTTTATCAGGATTATTTTCTTTTGCGATATTATTTTTTGTTTGCACTAAGACTTTTTTCGATAGCTCAACACCAACAGCATTTCTTCCAAGTCTTTGCGATTCAATCAACGTTGTTCCGCTTCCGAGAAATGGATCTAATATCCACTCGCCCTTTTTTGTATAGCGTCTTAAAAGCTGATTAGGGATTTGCGGGATAAAATTGCCCCAATATCCGGCATGATGAATTCCGGAATTATCGCGCTTGTTTAATATCCATAAACTGTCGGTAATTATATCATCGTATTCTTTCCATCGATTCAAATTCAAATCATTTATTTTGCTTTGTTTTGTTTCAGTTAAACTTTTTTTTAATCGTTTTATATAATACTTAGTTCGCTCAATTGTATGTGTTTCTAAAATTTGATTTATTTCTCTTTCCAGAAATTCTTTTGTAACTGAAGCATATCCATTTTCTAAATCAACGTATTTCTTTTTAGATTTTTTGATCGTCTTTAATAAATCAGCAAATTCATTTTTGATTTCATTCAAATCTGGATTAGCTAACAATCCTGAAATACTATTTAATAGATCTAATTTCATCAAAACTATTTTGCTTCCTCTTTGAATCGTTTTATTACTATTTCAGAAATTGTTTTGCCTATACTTAATGAGGCTGTTGCCGCCGGAGAAGGTGCATTTAAAACGTGAACCATTCTTTCCGCTTCAACAATTCTAAAATCATCGACGAGTTTTCCATCCCGCTCAAGTGCTTGTGCTCTAACACCAGCGCCCCCAACTTCAATATCATCATACTGAATTTCCGGAATAAGTTTTTGCAATGATTTTACAAACAATTCTTTACTAAAAGATCTTCTGAATTCCTGAAATCCCATCTTGTAATATTTTGCTGCCATTTTCCAGAAACCCGGATACAATTTCATTTCTAAGATATCGCGAAAAGAAAAATCTGTTTTTTTATAACCTTCACGTTTAAAAGCAAGAACAGCATTCGGTCCCGCTTCAACACCGCCATTAATCATTCGTGTAAAATGTACTCCGAGAAACGGAAATTGCGGATCTGGAACAGGATATATTAAATTATTTACTAAATATTCTTTTTCTTTTTTGATTTGATAATACTCACCACGAAAAGGGATAATTTGCAATTTAGGATCAACACCAAAAAGTTTTGCTATTCTGTCTGATTGCAATCCTGCGCAATTTACTACAAACTTTGTTTTATACTCGTCGTGTTCCGTAAAAAGCATTAAATCCTTACCATCTCTTTTAACAGAAACAAGTTTTGAATTTGTTTTTATCACTCCGCCTTTTTCTCGAATTAACTCTGCATATTTATTCGTGACAGCAACATAATCAACAATACCTGTTTGAGGAACAAATAAACCATCTATTCCTAAAGCATGTGGTTCGTATTCTTTAATGTCTGAAGCAGATAATCTTTTTATTCCGTTTAATCCATTTGCTCTTCCGCGTTCCTCCAGCATATTAAGAGCAGGAATTTCTTCCTTACGTGTTGCAATAACAATCTTACCGCATCTATCAAATGGTAATTTATGCTCTTCACAAAAAGCATACATCATCTCTCTGCCTATAGTGCAGTTTGCAGCTTTTAGTGAACCGGGCTTGTAATAAAGTCCGGAATGGATAACCCCGCTATTGTTTCCAGTTTGATGAGCCGCTAATGAAGATTCAGCTTCTAGTAAAAGAATTTGTACATTTTTCTCATTTAAGATGGAAAGTGCTGTGGCTGTCCCAATAATACCACCGCCAATTATTGTTATATCGTAAATTTCATTCATATGTGATTTATCGAACATAAATTAAGTAAACGGTAAAATGACTTGACAATTAATGATATGTGTTATAACATATAACATTGGTTTTGGGAAATTAATATTTACAATTAAAGTCCCTTTCCCAATTCAAATTTAACTAATAAGTAGCGTTCTAAAAATACTTAGGTTGAGGTCATTCTGAATTTTGCTTATCGGCAGAAGGTTTATTTTGGGATCCTTATAGAAATTCTAGACTGATTCGCCGAGGTGAACAGAATGACATAAAATGATGAATTAAAATTTAATGAGAATAAAATGAACAAAAATCAAAAAACCTCAATAGCAATTGGAATCATTTTTATAGTTTCAACGTTTATTTACTGGTACTCACAAGGTTCAGTAGTTTTTTCCAAAACCCAAATACTTGTGGATAAGACCAGCGATCTTGATAGAATGCTCGGCGTTGAAAACAAAGAATATATTGATCAATTTGTCTTTGGATTGTTTCCATCAGGAATGACATCCGCAATGGAAATGATTTCAGCGTCATCATTATCTGGAATGATTCTAGTAATAACAGGAATTTTAATTTATCTATTAAAAAACAAACGAAAGGAAACAAAATGAAAAGAACACTCTCAATCTTTGCAGTAATAATGATATTTACTGCCACCATCTTTGCACAGGGCTTTAAGGTAAAGGCAAGTGGTGATAAAACATTTACATTTGCGGATAACAAAAACCAGGCAACATTTTTTAGTACAACCCCTCTGGAGGATATTACCGGATTAAGTAATGATGTAAAGGGAAGTGTAACATTTAATGTTGGTGATCTTAAAACTTTAAAAGGAAAAGTATCTGTAACCGTATCTTCAATTAAAACGGGAATTGAAATGCGCGATGGTCACTTGCAAAGTGCTGGTTGGCTAAATGCGGAAACTTATCCAGAAATTTCATTCGATATAAAAAAAGTAAGTGACGTTAAATCAGTTGCAGATAATAAATTAACAGCAAAAGTAACGGGTAATTATACCATGCACGGTGTTACAAAAGAGGTTACCGCTGATGCAACTTTAACTTATCTTGACGCAAGTGAACAAACAAAAATGCGTGCTGAGGGTGATTTACTCGGTGTGCAGGCAAAATTTAATGTTAAGCTCTCCGATTATGGAGTAAATAATAAATTAGTTGGTCAAAAAGTTTCTGAAGATATTGAAGTTAGTGTGAATGTGGTTGGTTCGAATGCAAAGTAAGTGATATGATGGTATAGTAAAAACCCGATTCAGAAATGAGTCGGGTTTTTTTATTTAAAAAGTTTTTAGATTTTTTTTTGATATTTAACCCGGATGGAGATTGTTTTTTTAATGGAAGGCAGCCTATGTATAATGTTTATTAGGTCAAAGTTAAAAGATCAAAAGAATTTTATAAACAAAAGAAAAATTCAGAAACTGTAAAAAGAATCTGAGCTCAAACTTTCAAATCTTCTATATCGGGCTTATATTTTACCAACAAATCTTAGGAGAAATAAAATGTTTTTTATCTTAGCAGTTATAGCAGCAGTAGTTGCATTCTTTATTTATAAAAATGCCAGGAAATACAATATCAAACAGCAAGCAAATTTTGCACTTTTGGGAATGGTCATAGCAATTGTTTTAGCACTTTCTCAAATGTTCACGATTATTCCTGCCGGTTTTGCAGGTGTAATTGATATGTTTGGTAATGTTAGTGATAACACTCTTAAACCCGGAGTTAACATTGTAAATCCGATAGCTAACATAATTAAGTTCGATACACGTAAACAGGAACTTAAAGAAACCATGAATGTTCCCTCTAAAGAAGGATTAAGCATTGATCTGGAATTGAGTCTAATTTTCCGATTAAGCATGGATAAGGTAAATGAGATTTATAAAACCGCAGGCGATTATGAAGAATATCTTCAAAAAATTGTTACCCCAAATTTTAGATCAGTAGTTCGTGGTGTAACTACAAAGTATGAAGCCAAAGCTCTTTATACTGCTGAACGTGAGAAACTTGAGAATGAAATAAAATCAAAACTTTCTGAAGTTCCTGAAATGAAAGAAGCAATTGTTCTTTCGGCTCCGCTAAGACAGATTACCTTACCCTCAGGATTAAAGAATGCGATAGAAGATAAACTTAAAGCTGAGCAGGAAAGTCAAAGAATGGAATTTATTTTGACCCGTGAGAAGCAGGAAGCTGAACGAAAACGAATTGAAGCAAAGGGAATTGCTGATTTTCAGGAGATTGTTTCCAAGGGGATAAGTGAGCAATTATTAAAGTGGAAGGGAATTGAAGCAACTGAAAAGCTTGCAAATTCGCCAAATTCCAAGATTGTGGTAATTGGTTCAGGTAAAGATGGTCTCCCAATTATCTTGGGAAATGACAAATAGACTGATAAGTCATTTGTTATTATAATTTGTTTTTATATTTTTGAACCGGCAAGTCAAATAATTAAATAAGTGATAAACAATGCTTCCTGCAATACATACAATAAACTTATTACTACCATTTTTTTTCATTGCAACTTTTGCGATTTACTTTTATGATTTTCAGCAAGGCGGTAAGAAATTTGAAAACTCAAAGCGTGTTTTTCTATTCATCACCTTAATATTCCATTTTTTCTATCTGCTTTTAAGGACAATAGAATTTGATCATCCGCCAATTACAAATGTGTTTGAAATTTTTACTGTACTTGCATTCGCAATTAGTTTTTCTTACTTCATTCTTGAGTTAGTTACAGATATTAGGGGTACCGGACCTTTTATAATTATCATCTCAATAATATTTCAAGTTATATCCACTTTATTCATTCAGGATCTTGCACAAGTAAAAGAAGTATTAAGAAGTAATTTACTTGGGATTCATGTTATAAGTGCATTGGTAGGATATTCAGGAATTACAATTTCTGCTGTGTACGGCGTTTTATATTTAATTCTTTACAACGAAATAAAGCTTAATAAATTTGGTTTGATATTTAATCGCTTGCCAAGTCTAGAAATTTTGGAAAGATTAAGTTTTATTGCTGCAATAATTGGATTTGTGTTTTTAACGATCACAATAATTATTGGAATAATTTGGTTGCCTCAAGCCTTTCCCCAGATAACATTTCTTGATCCGAAACTTATTGGAACATTTGCTGTCTGGATTCTTTATGGAATTGGACTGATCAATAAATTTATGGGTAAATGGCGCGGTAAAAAACTAATAATATTATCTATAATCGGCTTTACACTCGCAATTTTATCAACGGTGCTAACAAATTTTTTAGCTAAAAGTTTTCACTCATTCTATTAGAATATGAATCTTCTTGGAATATCAATAAATCATCGTACCGCACCAGTTGAACTAAGAGAAGCGCTTCACTTAAGTGAGGATGAGATACGCGCATTCATTCAGCAGACAAAAGAGAAAGCTTTTGCTGAAGGAATAATCATTTCTACTTGCAACAGAACAGAGATTTATGCGATACCAACGAATAAAGACACAAATGTAAAAGATCTGCAGAATCTGATTAAAAATTATAAATCAAATTTTGAGGTTAAGGACGATAATTTTGAAAACTATATATCTCGCGAGTCTATTGAGCATCTTTTTCGTGTTGCGTGCGGTATTGAGTCTTTATTGATAGGTGATAACCAGATATTTAAACAAGTCAAAGATTCTTTTTTAATTTCTGAAGAAATGGGATTTGCCGGAGTTTTAATCCGTCGTGTTATGGATGCGGCAACACATGTAGGCAAGCGCGCAATAAATGAAACTTCTATCAGTGAAGGTGCCGTGACTGTTAGTTATGCTGCGGTTCAGCTTGTTGAAAAAATATTTTCCAATCTTCAAAAAAAATCTGCATTAATAATCGGAACTGGTGAAACGGGAGAGATAGCTGCAAAGCATTTACGAGACAGAGGAATAGGAAGGCTTGCGTTAACAAATCGCTCTTTTGATAAGGCAGAAAAACTTGCCGCGGAATTAAATACTGCCGTATTTCCTTTCTCAAATTTCAAAGAGCATTTGCATAAGTTTGATATTATTGTAAGCGCTACAAGTGCCGAAGGATTAATTATTACAAAGCAAGATATTGAAGCTGCGATGAAGAAGCGTAATTATGCTTCTATGGTGCTGATGGATATCGCAGTTCCGCGTGATATTGATCCTGAATCTAAAAAAATTGATTATGTTTTTTATCATGATATTGATTCATTAAATATAATTGTTGAACAAAATCTTGGGAAAAGAAAAACTGAGATTCCAAAAGTTGAAAAGATTATTCAGGAGGAGCTTGATAATTTCTTCGAGTGGTATAATTCACTTGAAGCTGCTCCGACCATAAAAACATTACGCGATTATTTCGAAAGTGTGCGAGCCGAAGAAGTTGAAAAGAATATCAATAAGTTTTCAGAAGATGATAAAGAAAAATTAGAAATCATTACGAAGAGAATAATAAATAAAATCCTACATCATCCCACAATTGAATTAAGAAAAATCTCCGAATCAGATTTGCGAGCCGAAGATACTGCCGCAAAAATTTCTATTATAAGAGATTTGTTTGGGTTAAATTCAAAGAATAAAGAAGACAAATAAAATTCTAATGTCAGCCTGAGCTTGTCGAAGGCGAAATAAATATTTAATGTCACACTTCGACTGGCTCAGTGTGACAAAATGCAGGAAATGAATTTGAAACAAAAAATAATTATTGGTTCACGCGGCAGCGAACTTGCCTTGTGGCAGGCTAATTACATCAAACGCGAGCTTGAAAAGAAAAATAGAAATGTAAGTGTTGAAATTAATATCATCAAAACCAAGGGTGATAAAATTCTTGATGTTGCTCTTTCAAAAATTGGAGATAAGTCGCTTTTTACCAAAGAGCTTGAAGTTGAACTCCTTGCAAAACGAATTGATTTAGCTGTTCATAGTTTAAAGGATTTACAAACGCAAATTCCCGCAGGATTAAAACTTGCTGCCGTTACAAAACGCCACGAGGTTGAAGATGTTTTAATCGCAAGAAAAAAGGGAATAACAATTAAATCATTACCAGAATTTGCCGTTGTTGCAACAGGTTCGTTAAGAAGAAGGGCGCAGTTACTTCATCTTCGTCCCGATATTACAATTATTGATTTACGTGGTAATGTTCCATCAAGAATTAAAAAGTTTTTAGAATCTGAATGGGATGCAATTATTCTTGCACGTGCCGGAGTTGAAAGATTAAATCTTAAAAAACATATTTCTTCATTCATACCAAAAGAAGAAATTCTTCCAGCAGTTGGACAAGGCGCTTTGGGTATTGAAATCAGGGAAGATAACAAAGCAGTTGAAGAAATAATTAAATCACTTCATCACGAAGAAACATACAAAGCTGTTATTGCTGAACGAGCACTTCTGCGCACTTTAGAAGGAGGATGCCAGGTCCCGATTGGTGCATTTGCAGAGGTTAAACCAAGCGGACTTTATCTTGATGCTGTTGTTGGCTCTTTAGACGGTTCATTAACTTATCGTAAAAAGATGCGCGGCAGTAAAAATGATCCTGAAAAACTTGGTAAAACGCTCGCAAAAGATTTGTTGAAAGCCGGCGCAAAAGAAATTCTTAACGAAGTTTATCAAACAGCGAGAGCTAAATGAAAAATTTATTGTTAAAAATATTTTCAGTGAATTTATTATTGTTATTATTTTTTTCTGCGTTTATATTTTATAGCGGCTGTACTTGTAAACCTTGTTCAGAACAAGAAGAATCACAGATCCCTTTGAATGTTTTAAAAAATGCTGATCAATTTATCATTTCAAAAACCGGAGACGATTATTTTAAGAAATATATAGCTGTGGATTTTTTACAATCAAAGCACATCGCGCCAAACTACCTGATGGTTTATAAATTCTATATGCCAGAAAAACCTTTTGTTGATGGGTTAATAAGATTTACTGTTGATAGTATTGGCAAGGTTTTAACGCAGTACGAAGTTGTTGGTATTCCTGATTGCAATGCAAATCGTTTGGATTGCGATTTTGTTGTTGATGAAAAGATAGCAAGGCAAATCGCTACTGAAAATGGTTTACCAAAAGGAATTAAAGACTGGAAAGTTGATTTTGTCTGGGAAGCGAAATACAACAAATATGTATGGCTCCTGTTAAGTACTTTAAAGGAAAGCAAAGGCGATTTTGGATATAGAGCTGATGGTGAACAGATAGTTATTGATCCGAATAATGCTTCTGTTATTTATCAGGATAGATGGCAAATAAAGTAGCAGCATGATAGTTAAAGAAGAAAAAATAAAGCGTAAAGAAAAAAAGCGTGAGCATATGCTGCAAGTTGCTGCTGAACTTTTTTCAAAAAAAAAT
The DNA here is from genome assembly GCA_044227615.1 of Ignavibacteriaceae bacterium. Classification (GTDB taxonomy): domain Bacteria; phylum Bacteroidota; class Ignavibacteria; order Ignavibacteriales; family Ignavibacteriaceae; genus IGN3. Next base: position 3,054 of record JBGAWM010000045.1, on the reverse strand, counting down.
TATCATGAAGTAATGATGGACGATGTTGCGCGCCTTACCGATGTGGCTAAAGGCACTGTTTATAATTACTTTACATCAAAGGAAGAACTTTATTTCACAATAATGAGTTCTAAGCTCGAGAATCTGAACACCTCATTAAAAAATAAAATCGCTTCCGAGATTAGTGTTATTGATTCACTGCATACCTACATAATTCATCTTTACATGTTTATGATGAAGTACCAAAATTTCTTTTTGATGTATCAGAAAGAATATATGAATGCACAAAATGAGTTTTGTGATTCCTTACGTGCAATGAGTGATGAACTCAAATCAATTTTAAGTGATGTGATTTACAGGGGTAAAAGGGAAAAACAATTCCGCGATGTAGATGAAAGTTTTACCGTTAAACTTGTACTTGGAAGTATATTTGGGGCTGTTCAAAGGGGCATTGAAAATAAATATACTGGAGAAAAATTATCTGAGGAACGCGAGAATCTTTTTGATTTTATTCTGCATGGCTTGTATTCCGGTTTCGATAATAATAAAGTAAGACCGCTTAAAAACAAAACGATAGTTCTTACGAGAACAATTGAGCAGTCAAAAGAATCAGCGGCAATATTCAGCGAGCTTGGGGCAAATGTAATTGTGTTCCCTACATTAGAAATTGTTCCCCCCAGCAATTGGGATAAATTTGATGAATTAATATTATCATCACAAAAAATAGATTTTATAGTTTTTACTTCTGTGCATACTGTTACTATGTTTATTAAAAGATGCAATGAGTTGGACAAACAATTTGATTTCAAAAAAACTAAAGTTGTTGCTGTTGGAAATAAAACAAAATCTGTTTGCGAAGAAAATGAAATTAAAGTTGATATCTTGCCAAAGAAATTTTCAGGGGAAGGCGTTGTTGATGAATTATCTAAGTATGATTTAAAAGATAAACTTGTTTTCATCCCACGCTCAGCAATCGGTAGGGAAGATTTGCCAAAAGGACTAGAAGAACTTGGAGCAAAAATTATAACAGTTCCTGTTTATAATGTTTCGCTTCCTTCAAAAGAATCAATTGCTAGAAACATAGAAATATTAAACATAAGTAAGCCGGACATTTTTATTTTTACCAGTCCATCAACATTTGAAAATTTTTTAATCATAGTGAATATTGATAGTCCGGTTTCCTTTTTCAAGAATTATGAAGTTGCGGCAATCGGGCCAACTACAAAAGCCGCTATCGAAAAAAACAAAGTTAAAGTAAGTATTATGCCCGATGAATTTACGATTAAAGGTCTTGCCAACAAGATGATTGAATTTTATAACATTGAAAAATAACGGAGTAAGAGTTGAACGAATTAAAAAATGATTTATTCTTAAGGGCATGTAAGAGACAGGATGTTGAACGTACCCCAATCTGGATTATGAGACAGGCTGGAAGATATTTACCGGAGTATAGAGCAGTTCGTTCTAAAGCAGATTTTCTAACGATGTGTAAAACTCCGGAGTTAGCTGCGGAGGTTACGATTCAACCTGTTGATATTATTGGTGTTGATGCAGCAATACTTTTTTCTGATATACTCGTAATTCCTGAAGCAATGGGAATGCATCTTGAAATGAATGAAGGGAAAGGACCGGTTTTCCCAAATCCAATTCGTACTTTTGATGATGCAAAGAGATTAAAAAATATTGATCCAACTAAAGAATTAAAATATGTTCTTGATGCTGTAAAACTTACAAAAAAGAATTTGGACAATCGCGTTCCGTTGATTGGATTTAGCGGGTCACCCTGGACACTTCTTACTTATATGGTTGAAGGAAAGGGATCAAAGAATTTTTCCGAAGTAAAAAAACTGATTTATAACAATCCTGAACTGGCTCACTCAATTCTTGATAAGTTAGCCGATACTGTTGCTGATTATCTTTCTGCAAAGATAGAAGCTGGCTGTAATGCTGTTCAGATTTTTGATACGTGGGGCGGAATTCTTTCACAAAAAGATTTTGAAGAATTCTCTTTGCGTTATGTTGAAAAGATTATCTCGCAAATTAAAAGAAAAGATGAACCAATAATATTCTTTGCAAAAGGTGTTCACTTTAAGCTTAACAAGTTAGCGGGTATTGGTGCCGATGTTCTTGGCCTGGATTGGACTATGGATCTTGGAAAAGTTAGAAAGAAGGTTGGCGATAAAGTTGCACTTCAAGGTAATCTTGATCCAACGGTTTTGTATGCAGATAAACCATATATTAAAAAAGCAGTAAAACGAGTGTTAAAATCTTTTGGTGAAGGAAACGGGCACGTGTTTAATCTTGGTCACGGAATACTACCTGATATTGATCCTGAAAATGCAAAAGCACTCGTGCAATTTGTAAAAGAAGAAAGCCAAGTCTTTCACCGCGGAGACGCAGAGGCGCAGAGAAATTGAATAATGAACAATTAAATAAACTTGGAGCAATTATTCTTGATGCGTCTATTGAAGTACACAAGCAACTCGGACCAGGTTTACTTGAAAGTGTATACGAGTTGTCTTTATTTAAAGAATTATCAACAAGAAATCTAAATGTTAAAAAACAAGTTCCAATTCCGGTTTTATATAAAGGTGAAGATTTAAATGCTGAATTTAAAATAGATATACTGGTTGAAAATGAAATTATCATAGAATTAAAATCAGTTGAAATAATCTTACCTGTTCACAAAGCTCAACTTCTTACATATCTGAGGTTATCTGAAAAGAAACTAGGATATCTAATTAATTTTAATGTCCCTAAATTAATAAATGGATTTAATCGAATAGTAAATAATTTTTAACTCTGCGTCTCAGCGCCTCTGCGTTGAAAAAAGGTTTTAACATGTTTGAAATAGACCTAACAAAATTTAAAAAGTATGATAAACCGGGACCACGCTATACAAGCTATCCAACGGCTCCGCAGTTTAATGAAAGTTTTACACACGAGGACTATCTGAATGAAATTGTAAAGACAAATTACGGCAGTAATCTTCCCGACCTATCACTTTACTTTCATCTTCCTTACTGTGATACTCTCTGTTATTTCTGCGGCTGCAATATGATAATCACTCGAAAC
>JBGAWM010000044.1:0-24708 GCA_044227615.1 Ignavibacteriaceae bacterium | reverse complement strand
AAGGATCTATTACAAAAAGGGAGACCGTAACAGCAATTACAAACACCGAGAAGCCAGAGATATAGAAACGATGGTAAGGTTATTAAAAAGTGCAAAGCAGCAAGGTGGTCTGTTAAGTGGTGCAGAGCTAAGTATGATAATGAATCGGAGTTTAGGTACAATAACAAAATACTTAGCAGCATATACAGAAAAGACTGGCGAGATATTGCCGCTAAAAGGATATGCCTTAGATCTGGGAAGTCTGCCAACACATAAAGGAATAATAATCAGTTTGTATGAACAAGGTAAAAGTCCGGCAGATATAGTATTGAATACAGGTCATAGTCAGGATGCAGTAGATAGATACATAAAACAATATGATCAGATAAAGAAGTTGATAAGGAAAAGAATGGATGAAACATCGATAAAAGAAATCACAGGAAGATCGATTAAAGTTGTGAGAGAATATATTAAATTGTACAAAGACTTAAATCCTGAGGAATCAAGAAATAACTAAAAAAACCTCAGGGGTCAAATGACACTATAGTAAATAACTCAGCGGATAGCAGTTAAGGCCCACCCCCAGGTCTTCAGTCAGAGATGGGCCCCGTTGCGAAAGTGACTGGGTTTTAGTTCTTCATTCCTAAATACATACCTCCGAAGTAAGGTATCAGCCAGATTACCCAAACTACAATACTGAACTTGTGAAATTTATTTCTCATTGATTCATTCTTTTTAATAGTCACTGTGCTTGCCCATATAGCGTGTAGCAGCATAAGCCACAAAGCTATTTGTCCAGTTAATGTATGAGGTTCTAAGATATCAAATGGCCCTTTTGCTATAAGATGCATTGCATAAGTTCCTGAAACATCAAATGTAAAACCAATCCAGAATGCCACAACGTGCCAGGGCTTAAGTTATCTAGCTATTCTTTCAGACCACACCCCTAAAGAATAAAATAATAGAGCAAGAGTGATAAGAGTTGTTGATATGATAACTAAGGTTGACATATACAAATATAATTAAAGATTAGGAGCTAACTGCCTCCACTTTAATTAACTAAAATATTTCCCAGTAAAACATTCAAGCGATCATTAAGATCTTCAAACTTCTGGTTAATCATTTGCATCTTACGAAGTGAATCACAATTTATTCAAAAGCTAAATCAGTTTTGATCATTGAGCGCTTTTCCTGGTTTATTATTTATTTGAGGTGGAGTGTAGCTCCTAACTTCATCAAAAGGATTCTTAGGCTTATTTAACTTTGAATAATATTTTAGAAAGACTGTGTTGGCTTTGTCCGATTGTTTATGTTCGATTGGTTTGAATACTGATGTGTTATTATTTATTTGTTTCATTGTGTGCCTCCATAATTTCAGTTAAGCCCCATAGTGAGGCTTAACTATTGGTTTAATTATCTATATGTAATTCAAGATATCTACGAAAAGCTGCTTTGTTAAATATTAAATCAAATCCATTACCGTCAGGTGCCATCACGTGCATTTCATCTCTATGTTTTACTGCAATTGCAAGACAGCCCATTGGAATAGTTATGTCATAATACTTTTCAATAAACTCGAGTACTCTTTTGTCTGGTACGTGAAAGTAAGAATGGTTGTCGTGATAGTAGTGGGTATCAAGCCAGTAATCACAGGCAAATATTAATTTGTAGCTGTTAGTTAAATCTGCCCTACTCTGCTCATATTTTTTATCAAGTGGTCCGAAGTAAAATCCATCAAGTACGATGTTTGGATTTGCTAGAATTGTTCTTTCGTAAAATTTCTCATCTAGGTTATCTGGATATGGTATCGTGTTCATTTTTATTTTCCTCCAATGGGAATATTAAGTGCTTGAAATTGATGGGATCAACATTCCCAGCCAGATAGCCCCTATATAATGGGCTTAGTTTGTTAATGGGTCTGCGCCAATTTTTGATCTGCGATAAATAGCGCATTGTTGAAAATGAAATATATTCTTGCATCTCAACCGATAAGAGTTCTGCAGATTTATACATTCCATACCTGACCCATAGTTCTTTTAATCTGTCTTCTCCGATGTTCTTTAATAGTTTTTGAGTCATCGTGTTCTCCCTCAATTTTCTTATTCCATTATTATCCATAAGTATAATCCCCTCTTAATAATTTATCCATATAACACTTTAATCATTCTTATTATATCTCTTTGCAGTAGACCTGCTTTCTTAAAAGTTCGGGTAACTAAAGGTAACCAGAGGTAACCAAAAGTTTTGTTTTTAGTTTAAATTCGCAATAGTTACCCCAGTTACCCGGTTACCCCAATTTTCAAGTTGGCTGGAGAAATTAATTAATTATTTTTTTTTCTTTGACCAGCTAAAAAAATTCTTAATTAATTATTTATTTTCTGATATTAGAAAATATAGGTAACCAGGTAACCTACCCCCCTTTCTTTAGTTTTTAGCTTAAATTCCAACAATCCAGAGGTAACTTTCGGGTAACCCAGAGGTAACCGGGGTAACCAAATTCCAGCACAACCAGGGTAGATTGTGCTGGGTAAAATGTAATTACTTACTTTCATATACTTTCATTGATATTCCATCAAACTTTTGTGTCGTTTCCTCAACTCCTTTTAACTTTAATCTTTTCAGTGTCGCTTTATAATTATGATATTGAAAGTGATACTTGCATATCTTACTCATATACCTTGCTGGAATTACTCCGTGAAGATCAATCATATTTTCTACCATTGCAGCAATATCTGTTTTCAAGCCCATATTCTTTTCTGGTCCAGTGATTGGAAATATTTCATCCAGCAGAAAATAACTCGCATCCTTCGCTTTTAATCTTTCAGCAAATTCCTCATACTCATCTTTTGATAATGCTTTCAATCTGTTCTTTGCTTCCGTTTCAATTGGATGATTTGCAAGCTCTCTGTCATATTCCAAAGTAAAAACAATGTCTGCAAATTCCTGAAGCTCATTTGCAATATCTGTTTCAAGATACTTGAGACCTCTATAAATACTTAAATCACTTACCTTAATTGCACCATCATTTCTAATTACATTAAACCTTCTGTCCTCATCGTCCAGAAATATTGCGTGTTCACTGTTCGAGAATAATATGAAGTTCATAAAGTTACTCGTTTGGAATGTATCAACACCCTTAATTTCAATACTCTGGTACGGAGCTGTAATTAAATCTTTCAACGATTCCTTGCGGTGCAAATTCTCTTTTGCATTTCCTGCACTAAACACTTCATTATATCCTCTCAGGAAACAGTTCATATCAATCTTGTTAAAATTCTTTGCAATGCGACTACCATTCATTAACTGAGACTGCTTTTCACCGAAGAGCGGCATTAATATTCTAATGAACAATAAATCCTTACCAATACCCTGAACGTTTGATGTGATCAACCAGGCTGTGTATGATTTTACTCTTGCCTGAAGAATGAATGCGATCCAGTTCAGAAATCTTTCAAGATATTCTTTCTCACCAAAGATGTTAATCATAATTTCATAAATAACTTTACATCTCTTTTCTAATTCAGCAACAACCTGATTGAGGGCTAGGGTTGGTAGGTTAGTATAATCCTTTTTCATAAACTCACTTTCTTCAAACAAATTATAATATTTATCATTCAAGCCCCCGCTCAGACCTGGATTAAATATTATTTCTCTTCTAGGCAGATATGAACGAATATTCGGATCTATATTTTTCTGAACGCAGTAGTTATCAAAATCTGCAGCATTCTTAAATATGTAAAGAGGACCATCACCATTAAAACTTACATAATCTATCATCGAAGGACCTCCAACAGATTCATTCCAGAATAATTTACTTTTACTTGGATCGATCTCTTCAGGGTTTTGATAGTACCACCCAGGCTCTGAAAAACAATGTATTGTATATTGGCCAGCGTTATTGATATTTAATATCGCGTTGGAAACGTCTGGATGAGTACGAGTAGCCCGATCACAGTAGGGACAAAAAATCTTTGTTCCATTTTTAACATCTATTATCTTTGCCCTACTTATTCCATCCTCAAGTACAACTTCATCATTTAAGGAAAAATAAATATTTTCTTTTTTTGGTCTTCCTGGTTTTTTCTTTTTTGTTTTTAATTGTTCATCATCAGGATTTAGAAATATTGGGTTGCCCTCATCATCATCAAAATTCCGAAGATGTGTTAATGCATCGGAATTCATCTTGAAGTAACGATTACCATCAAAACAAGTTTTATCGATTAAAGGAAATCTTTCAACAAACACTTCTTTTATTTTTGAAAGTTCATCAAGTGAAACAGGACGTGATAAAGGAATTATTACTCTAAACTTATCTCTTGGTTCTAGATTTACGCCTTCGTCGGTAATAGATTTTTGGTGATTAACTGTTGTATGAAGGAACCAGCTGAATTTCGAAGTACTGCTGGACTCAATATATTTCTCCATCGATGGATCACCTTTATCAAAATCCAACGTCAAGAAATAAATCTCTTCAACATTCTTTTTTATTTTCTTTCCATCGATAAGTTTTGAAGGTAAGTAGGAAGTGGTTTTAACAAAATCAATTAAATCTTGTTCATTCCAATTTGTTTCTGAGAGGATCCAGCCCTCGGTGATTTTACCACCATCAGCTTTACTAAGATTGGATGTTAGCTGAGGGTTATAAGAATATTTTAATTTTTTATTTGCCTTTTCTTCAATATTTAAATTATACATTGTGATTGCCTCCCATAAATTTTGGAGGTTAATTGTACATAAGCGCTTTCACAGTCTTGATACTTGTTTGAAACTGATGTGGACTGACTCTTACTTTATCGTAAAAATAATCCGACACTAATGCACGGAGTCCTTCGCTATCTTCAAAATAGAAAACGGACTTATTATTTTCATTTATATGCTTCTTTATTTTATAACCCTGCAGTACGAGTACCGCAGTTAAATAGAAGTCTTTTGTTTTATACATTTTATTTTCCTCAAATTGTTTTCTTTAGGTGGAATGCCCTCTCATTGAAAGAGCATTCCTATAATTATGTTTTCTAGTTGTTAATTTTTTGGATTGGCTATTTGCGGGTTTTAGAAGTGTTTTGTTTTTTTCAGTTATCTTCAGTAGCCTTTATACTTACAATATACAGTCAAATTTTTCAAAATCAAGAGCAAGAGTTAAAAGTCATTCATCATTTCTACTTTTTGTCTTTATCTGTTTTATTTATCAAGTTTTGAAATGTTGTCCAGTTGGCAGTTTCGAAATGACGTCCCTATATATTTAATATAGGAGGTGGGTACGCAGAAGTCAAGAGGAGATTAAAATATTATGATAAAAATAATTATTTCTTTTAATACTTGGAGAGGTTTTGGAGAGGTTAGTTAAAATGTTTCGAAAATAAGCCAAAATCAAACAAAAAAGAGTCAGGGTGATTATTCCCTGACTCTCCGCAACCATTTTTTAATATGTGAAGATTGCTATTTTAAGCGATTTTCGCATTTTTTATTCTCCCTAATACACCCAAATACACCTTCCCCAACTTAGATATTTGTACATCTATCGGGAATGTCCAGAGCTGTCAGAGTTTTTCTCAACTTCCAGGTTGTGTTTCATTCTCTCTTACTTTAGGGGCAATTGCAAAACCAGTAAACCCATATATTAAAGCAAATATAAAACCTGTATAACACATAATTGACCAGGGAGCGTATTCTAAAGTAGAGACACCTAATGTGCCAGACATATAAACACCAGCAATGCTCCATGGAATTAGGGGTACAATTACGGTTCCCGAATCTTCCGTAGTTCTAGATAGATTTTTAGCTGCAAGATTACTACTCTTATATAAGGGCGCGAATAATTCTCCTGGAATCAAGATAGACAAAAATGAACTCCCTGTAATTAGAGCAGTTGAAAAACTTGCAAAAACTGTAGAGGCAATTAACCTGCCGGTAGTTTTCGCAAACTTTGCAATTTCTTTTAGTATCACTGTAAGCATACCAGATTTTTGAGCAATACCCGCAAAAGCAAATGCGCAAAATGCAATTAAAGTAACGTCCATCATACTCTGCATACCACCACGGCTTAGGAGTATATCAACTTCTTTCATACCAGTATTTGTAGTTACACCGAATACACAAACTTCAACCGCTTCTTTAAGAGAAGCAGACTGAAATATTACTGCTAATATTATTGCAAGTAAGGATGATAAAAGCATACCTGGTATAGGAGGTTTTTTTTGCAAGGTCATATAAAGAATAAAAGTTGGCGGAATAAGAAGGAACAAATTAAAATTGTAATTGCTCTCTAGAACACTCATTATAGTTGTAATTCTTTCAGTACTTCCTGTATTAGTTCCATACCCAAAACCTACAATAAAATAAACTATTAAACCCAAGATCCAAGCAGGTGTTGTTGTCCACAATAGATGACGAATATGATCAAATAGATTTGAACCTGCCGCAACTGATGCAAGATTTGTCGAATCTGAAAACGGACTTATCTTATCGCCAAAATAAGCCCCTGCTACTATTGCACCAGCCGCCTGGCCTAAAGGAATTCCCATTCCATGAGCGATTCCCATCAATGCAATGCCCATTGTGCCTGCAGTTCCGTAAGATGTGCCCGTTAGAACAGAAACTATACTACATACAATACAGGCTGTAATCAGGAATAATTTTGGTGAGATAATTTGCAAACCGTAGTAAACCAACATTGGAATTGATCCACTTACAATCCAGGAAGCGATCAATACACCTACAATAATTACTATAGCCATAGCCGGCATTCCTTTATGAATAGAATTCATAATGCCTTCTTCAAGGTCTTTCCACGAAAACCCGAGTCTAAGTGCGATAAACCCTGCAACTGCCGAAGCTCCTAAAAGTAGCATTTCAATTCTTAAATAAAAAACACCATAACCTATGCCTAAAAATATTGCCATAGCAATGAAAGGTATCAAGGCTTCTGACAAACTGGGCTCTCTTTTTTCTATTTCATTGCTTGATGAGATTTTATTCATTATAATTTTTCAGGGTATTTAATTTCCCAGATTTTTTTAATTGCAGTTCAGCAATAATAACTTAATATAAGAAAGTGATTATGTTCATTTCCCTAATTATGAATATTACTTTTAGTTTTTATATTTTAGCTAGAATTTTAATAATTATAATTTTCTTAGAATTCTTTCATCTAAAGCAAGAATGGATCGGGTTTTATTCTTAATTGCTACTTCATAAACAAGTGAATATATAAGCACAATTATTGCAGTAATTGAATTTGAAAAAATTCTACTTTTCGTTTCAACTTGTAAAACGATATCAGAATTTGTAACAATAGGAGACGTAAGAGAATTTGTAATTGAAATTACTTTAGCTCCATGCTTCTTAGCATATTTTGCTGCTGAAATAGTCTCTTCTGAATAAGGTGGAAGTGAAAATGCGATGACCACATCTGATCTTTCGATATTCCCTAACTGATCCGACAATGATCGTCCACCCATATTTGCAGATATAGCTTTAACTCCTATTCTTTGTAATAGATAAGATGTAATCTCAGCAAGAAAACTGCTCAAATTAAAACCTATAGAATAGATAATTTTAGCTTTCGAAATTTCATTAACTGCATTTTTATAGTTTTTGTTATCATAACCATTAAGAGTAGTGTTAATATTATCTACTTCATTTTGGCAAACCTCATTAAGTAATGTATTCTCGAGCACGTCATTATTTAGATAAAGACGAAATTTTTCCATAGGAGCTAGAGAATCTATCATTCTGCTATTAATTTCTTTTTTTAAGGAAAGGAATCCCTCAAAGCCAATCTTTTTTGTGAACCTCATAATGGAAGCACGACCAACACTAATCCTCTCAGCAAGATCGTGAATAGATATAAAGGGTATTTCATTGTATTGCTGTAAGATAAAATCAGCTATTTTTTTCTCGGTAGGAGTATAGTTATAGTTATTTTTACTGATTAAATCCTTAAGATAATCGTAATAATTCTTCATATAAATTAAATTTACTTAATAAATTATTTGGTACACAGTTTTTATTTAACTGGAATTCCATAAACCTTAGATAGAAATTTGTCGACTGTTTGATTAAAAAGTGCTGCCCTTTCGAAATAAATAGAATGCCCCGAATTTTTGAAAGAATAAGAATCAGCATTAGGCATTATAGAAGAAACTGCTTTTGCTGCAAAGGGAGGGAATAGTACATCTTTTTCACCCGTGAGAAATAAAAACGGAACATTAAGATTTGATAAAATATTTGGAGAAAGATTTCGTGCCCTTTTTATATTATCACGAATTCCTTCCTTATAGGAATAAGAAGTTAAATTATAAATTTGTTCGTAAAGTATTGCAAGGTCTGGTTGTTCTTGTGCCATTTCAAAACCAATAGCATTTAAAATTCCATTTTCCTTTAAACTATTCTTCTCTCTCTTAGCCCATTCATCCCATTTATTGATACTCCTAATTTCAGGGTGTTCAGATTGTCGAAAATCAACCAGACCTGAAGAGGAAGACATAACAACAGCCCTAACTTTTTTACTTTCCTGCAATGCGTAAGTCATACACGTCCATCCACCCATAGACTGAGCAACGAGGCTTACTTCCTCTAAATTTAAATGATCAATTAAAGCTGCAAGATCTTCAGCAAAAACAGAGTGACCAACTCTGCCTGAATAATTTTTTGATATTGCAAATCCACGATGAGAAAAGTTAATGCAAGTATAACGATCAGAGAAATAAGGAATTTGCTGCCACCATGATAAATGATTTCCACCAAGGCCATGTGCAAATATTAGAGCCGGACCACTGCCGGAAACTTCATAATAAATTTCAGCATCATTTAATTTTAAAATACCCGGATTCGTTTTATAAGAAATCGGTGGAAAGATTTTTAATTTATCAAATGATTCTTTTACCGTTTGTTGGTTTGAATTTTTTTCATACATAATATTCATATACTTTTTAATATTAGAAAAACATATAATTATCAGCTGCCAGGTAGCGATTCATCTTCCCTTTTGAGCGGCGCAATACTAATACCAAGATATCCGTAAATGATGGGGAATAAAAATCCTATATAATTAAATACAGCCCAAGGCGCATAATCCCATGTAGATACTCCAAGGGTTCCAGTCATATATACACCTGCAATAGCCCAGGGTATTACAGGAACAATTGAGTGTGCTTCTTGAGTTGCACGAGCAAGATTTTTTGCAGCAAGATTTTTTGATTTAAATGCCGGGGCAAACAGTTCACCCGGAATGAGAACACTTAAATATGCACTACCAGTAACCACAGCGGTTGTAAGTGCCGCTGTTACTGCTGATGCAATTAGTCGCGCATTTGTTTTAGCATATTGTAGTATTTTTTCAAGCAATAAATCCAGCATTCCCGCTTTCTGAACAATCCCCGCAAAAGCAAATGCGCAAAAAGCGATGAGTGAAATTCTCATCATTTCTTGTAATCCCCCACGGGATAATAACTGATCAACTATTGGCATTCCTGTGGATGCTTTGTAACCGGAAACACAATATTCCATTCCTAAAGCCAAAGATTTACCCTGAAAAAAATATGCTAATAAAAGTGCTACTGTGGATGAAATAATCATTCCCGGAATAATAGGTTTGCGAAGGAATGTTAGGAATAAAACTATTAACGGCGGAAGTAATAACGCCCAGTGGTAAACAAAATTCGATCGGAGTGCCTCCTGTATAAGAGTAATTTTTTCAATTTGAACATTATGTATTGCAAACTGAGACCCAACAATCCAATACACAATAAGACCTACTAAATATGCCGGAATTGTTGTTAATGCCAGATGTTGAATTGTGTCAATTAAATTACCTCTTACTGCAACAGTCGCAAGATTAAGTGATGCTGCAAAAGGAGAAATTTTATCGCCGAAGTACGAACCAGCTACAATAGCACCAGCTGCAGGGCCTAAAGGGATTCCCATCCCTTGTGCTATTCCTATAAATGCAATCCCTATTGTTCCTGCTGTACCGTAAGCAGTGCCTGTAAGTAATGATATTATTGCGCAAACAACACATGCAGTTACTAAAAATAATGCTGGAGAAACCATACTTAATCCGTAGTCAATCAGCATCGGTATTGATCCCGAGGCAATCCAGGAAGCTATCATTACACCCACTACTATAATTATCATTTGTGCTGGCATTGCTTTCGCAATCGAATCTATAATCCCACTTTCAATATCTTTCCATGTATAACCTAAGTAGAGTGCTACAATTCCGGCGACAAACGACGCCATAATTAGTAATATTTCAACCGGCAATTGAAAAATACCATAGCCCCCGCCCAATAAAACCACCATAGAAACTACTGGAATCATAGCTTCCTTAATTGTGGGCTTTCTTTTTGACTTAACTTCTATTTTCTTATGGGAATCTTTAAACATTACTATTTTCTCTATTGGATTGGAACTCTGAAAATTGGATAATCATTTCCTTTTATTAAATAATCTTGGAACTCATCATACTGAGATATACCCCACATTGACTCAGGTTCGAGAGCGATACAAATCAAATTATTCGCAATTTGGTTGGTTGAAATTACTATGTCTCCTGTTTCAATCTTAACCTCTTCAACTCTGGTTGACACATCAACGATTTTAAAAGGTTTATTCTCAAGCCATCTCTTTTCAACATTTTTCACATTATATATTTCAACAGATTGGTTATAAGAATTTGAAACATTTGTATATGCAATATTGTGCCGATCGAGAAGATCAATTATATCTTTATGTCTTTTAGGGATAACATAAGCAGATGGACGACTAACAGATTTAAGTTTAATAACTTGAGGAGAATATGGCATGGTTACAACAGTATCTATATTGGATTTTAATACACTTATAGGAAGATCAATTGTAGAACCATCAAAATAATAATCCATCTGAACAATTACTGAATCTGCAAGGGATAATAATTTTTCTTGTTCAGTCTTTACCAACGATTTTATTGATAAGGAATTACCATCGATGAACTCTAAAAATCCTTTGATCGCTTCCAATTGACCTCTTGTACGCCTTTCTAATCCATCATTAAAATTTAAACCGTTTTTCCCCTCTAAGAGAAAAGAAAAATTATTTAATATTGCAAAACTTTGACGACCATCTGTAATACCAGTAGTACTTGCTCTAACAGTATCTTTAGGACCATCCATTTTGTAGTAATTAGAAAAAGAAATTTCCTTCTCGGTAAGATATGTTTCAAGGAACGGGAATAGACTGTTCAAACTATAATCCATTATTCTTTTAGAAATATTTAAGTTGGTAGGAGCACCCAATTGTTCATCAACTCTTCTCACATAACCAACATCTCTAAACGAACGACGATAGGCGGAATACTCATGAACATCGAGTGTAACCTCAGGTTTGATGGAATCATAAATTTTATGTAAGGCAACAACTTCTGGTTCTGACAATAACAGATGGTTTCGATTTAAATCTGATCCATTAGCGTTAAATCTTTTTGCTGATTCATTTCCATCAGGATTTACAGATGGTATTATGTATAAATCGATATTTGAGAAGATAGGATTGTCCTTTGTGCTAACAATATCTTTAAGAAGTGCCAGAGCGGCTTCTTTACCCGATGGTTCATTTCCGTGCTGCTGACAAAAAATTAAAACTTTGATACTTTTTTCACTTGCTACAGATCTCCGATGCATCACAATAATTGGTCTACTTTGTACACTTTTTCCGATAACATCCATTGTGATAGTAGTATCAGCTTTTAGTATTTCATCAAGATAGGATCTCATTTCTAAATAGCCTGTTACACTTTTGTAGTTGTTTTTTTCAAGAGGGGTTTCCAAATTTTGGGCAAAACAGTCTAAGTCTGTCAAGATATTTAGCATCAAATAAAAAGACACAAATGAAGTAAAAATTAATTTCATTTAGTTTTTCTAATCCTTAATTAAATTGAGGAATGTTGCGAATTATATTAACTCCAATCTCAGTTGATTTAACTAAGTCATCAATTGCTATCATTTCATTAACTGAATGTGCATTTTTCATCCCTATCCCAAGATTTAAAGCTGGAATTCCATTGTTGTTGAAAATGTTCGCATCGCTTCCACCTGGATACTTAATTGCCTTTGATTTTAAGCCAGTGTCTAATATCGCTTTTTGGGCAAGTTGAATCATTGGTTCAATTTCCGAAAATTTATAGCCACCATATTTTTCAACAAACTCAATATCTACAGTTCCTCCAAATTCTTTAGCCGTTGAATTAAAAGCATCAGTGATATGTTGTTTCTGTAATTTTAATTCATTTTTATCGGCGCTCCGAATTTCGCCAGTTATCTCTACGAGTTTGGGAACTACATTAATTGCTGTCCCACCTTTTATTGTACCGATGTTAAGCATACCGGTATCACCCCATCTACCAATCTGCAATTTAGCAACACCTTTACTAGCAATTTGAATAGCGTGAATCCCCTTTTCGGGTGAAACAGCAGCATGAGCTTCGCGCCCATTAACAATTAAATTAAATCTTACAGCACTCGTGGCTTCAACAATGTAGTTACCCGGTGATGCCTGACAATCGAAAATGTAACCAAACTTTGATTCTAAGTTTACTTGTGAAATGTTTTTTGCACCATACATCCCTGCCTCTTCACAAACTGTAAACAATATTTCTATTTTACCGTGAGGAATTGAGTTTTCCGTTATCACATTTAATATTTCAAGGATGATTGTAATGCCTGCACGGTTGTCCGCCCCAAGGATTGTTGTTCCATCACTCTTTATTAAACCATCGCAGATATTATGCTTTAGATTTGCAGTTGGAAGTATTGTATCCATATGAGCACAAAGAAAAATTGGCATAGCATCAATATTCCCAGGCAAACTTGCAATCAAATTTCCTGAATTACCTCCAAATGATTTTCCTGCATCATCCATTTTAACATTAAGCCCTATTTGAGTTAATCGATTAATTAATTCATTAGCAATATTAATTTCATTACCATGAATCCCATCAATCGCTGTCAGGGCTTTAAAGTTTTTTATTATTCGTTCTCTGTTTACCATAACTAATTCTATTAGATAAAAATTTACTGAGCTTCTTTTTTAAAACGGTTTTTCGAACTCGTTAATTTTAAAATTATTTTAAAAGTATCATTTTTTTTGAAATCATTGAATTACCAACAACGAGATTATAAAAGTACACTCCACTTGGTAATATTTTCCCTTGAGAATCAATACCTCGGAAATACTCTGAATATAAGCCGGCATTTTTGTATCCACAGAATAATTCAACCACCTCGCTCCCAAGATTATCAAATACTTTCAATTCAACCATGGTTTGGGATCCGTCTTGATTAGGCGGAATAGAATAATAAATAATTGTTGAAGAATTAAATGGATTTGGATAATTCTGTTCAAGAGAAAAAGTTTCAATTAAATAATTGTTTTCTTCTTTTATAAAGGTTGGGCTTAGAAGAAATTGTTGAGCAGCTAAAGCCATAGAGACATAATCATGCCCAACATCAGGAACGTCAATTATGCGCCATTTTGTATTTGGATCAATCTCAGGTCCATAATTATAATAATATAAAGCTCTTTCAAATCTATTCATTCCTTGTGCATCGGCTTCGGGCGATGTGTTCAGATTTGAATCCCTAATTGTATCGGCAGTACCTCTCATAATAATAAGATTTTTTATTACAAGATCCTCAAGAAAAGTTTCTTCATAATTTAATAGTGGATGATTTAATCCATAAGGGTAATCGGTCTGATAATCGGGTAATGTATACCAACCAGCATTTGCAGCAATAGAATATCTTATTTTATAATCAGGGTTGAATGTGTTTAACCGATGAACAAATTGAGATCCTGCTGAGTGACCCCAAATGTCATAACTAACATTTGTTAGTCCGAGTGCATCTACTAGATCATCATGAATATCTTTGACCACAGTAAAAGACCATTCTTGGATAGGATTTAACGATCCATTGCCGTTATCGCCAGTAAACATATTCCCGAGATTATAACTTCTTGCATCTGGCCAATCATCATCGGAAAACAATGGGGCAGCACAAATGTAGTTATTTGTTCGAGCAAAAATTTTCCAAGCTTCAACGTAATCTAATGCATTCCTATCCACACCATGCATCACCATAACAAATTGAGGATTAGATAAGTCATAAGGTAGAACGATATAAACCGGAACGGGTTTACCGGGCATTTGAGTATTCGGATACAAATACTTTTGAGGAACCCCTTTAATTAGCACCTGTAAAATTATAGAATCACTTTGTGTACTGTTATAAGTATTTATTTTATAGTATGTATATTTATTGGCCTTTTTAACAAGTAATACTCTTAGCGAATCTCCCTTCGCGAAAATTGTATCTGGCGACTGACTAAACTCATTCGACTCCTCGTCTATATAATAGGAAGTAACTATCCAATTAACCGTATCCTGTGGTAAAGCATTCTCGACCTTAAGCTCTAATATACCAGCGGCCTGTAAACGTGGGACTTTTTCTATTATTTGGCAGTATGATGAAAAAATGAAAGTATAATTCAGAACAGTCAAAATTAGTAATTGAAATATTTTCCTCATTTTATCCTACAGACTGAAGTTTACTGAGAAAATATTGACTGAGTTAAAGACACCAAATGCTGCATAAGCGTAATCAAATGCTATTTGCGAAGATCCAAAATCAAAATACACACCGGTACCTAAAGTCAAGCCTTCCTCATCAGTATTAAAAACGTAACCTGCTCGCAAAAAGAAAATGTCCATAAACCCATATTCCATACCCAAGCTATAATGTTCAGGATTATCGTTAGGATGAATTGCATCAGCAGCAATAACAAAAGAAGAGTTTGCAAAATTGAATGGAGCTTTTTCACCGACAACAGGCATCGAAATCGAAACTCGATAACTAGTCGGCAACGGGAATGGTTGGGTAGTTAAATTTGCTTCAACAGCAGGATTTGTAACACTATTGGGATCAAGGTCAACGGCTTGCGTTAATTCACTTCCACTCATGGTTAGTCCCGGTCCAAAGTTTTGGAAAGAGAACCCCATTTTCATGTCATAAAATCCTGTATTTAATAGTACACCAAAATCGGCTGCTATTGTTTGAGCGGTTGTATTCCAAATTCTTTGATTAATGTATTTTACCGAAAGTCCTAAACTAATTTGTTCAATCACTCTTCTTGAATACGAAACAGATATAGCAAGGTCAGTTGCATCAAAGTATAGCCCCGTTCCTTCAGGTTGTGATATTGTAGTATTTTTAATATCACCAGACGCTAATTGAATCACTCCAAATCCAACTGAACTAACTTCATCGAGTGGAAGAACTAAGCCGAAAAAATTATGATTCATATCCGCTATCCATTCAGAATGAGTAAAGCTTAATGAAAATTTATTAACCTGTGACAATCCTGCAGAATTCCAGTACATTGAACTTGCATCATCAGAGATTGAAGCAAAAGTATTTCCCATAGATATAGCTTTTGCACCAACGGGAATTTTTAAGAATTGTGCAGCACTACTACCTACTTTAGTAAAACTTTGTGAATACACAAACAATGTTGATGAAATCGTAATTAATAAAATTTTAATGATGACTTTCTTTAAAACCATTACCAACCTCAAGTTATTTAATTACGGCAAATTTTCCGGTCCAATTTTCACCGCTTGGTGTTTCTACAACATATAGATATAAGCCAAATGCAATTTCAATTCCCGAAGAGTTGGTTAAATTCCAATCTTCGTCACCCGTTCCATTGTTATGATACAATTTATTGACAAGTTCCCCTCTAACTGTAAAAATTGAAATAGTACATTCAGGCGGAAGGAACATAAATCGAAGGCGGCGATTATTTTCAATTTGTTCCCAAGCAGCATTTACAATAAAAGGATTAGGAACAACTGTAATATTTTTGAGTTCACTTTTAAATAGCTCAATATCATCGTTTATTTTTGGAGGAGAAACAATAACTCTAAATGTGTCATTTTCTGTCAACTGGCTTTCGGAGTAGATTTTAAAAGTCTCTCCATCAAGCGGCAATCTTCCGCCGATCCCGGCAACTGTATCAATCACTATATTATAGTACCAAGTAAATAAACTAAATACGCCTGTTGTATCACCATTTTCAATATACGGTGAGTTAATTATTCTAATCTCTTCACCTAAATCAAGCTTATTATTTGAATTTTGATCTAATAATATGCAGTTCACTGGAAATTTTTTATTCTCATTTCCAACATTCCAAACTTCAAACGGAACCATATATTTTTTGATTAATGGTTTATTATTTCCTGTTAAGCCTGCTGCAAATGATCCAGAAGCAGTGAATCTGAATTCATAGTCACTTCCTTTAGAGGATTGATTGGCTAAGTTGTTTGTGTTGACCAATTTAACATACCAGTCGCCACTGCTGGATCTATTGTTCTCTCCAAACACACTTTCATCAATATGATTTTTGATATCCTTAATTACTCCTGTTGTTTTATCACCGCTTACTGAAAGAGTAATTCCATCAACTACTAAAGCACTGGAAGTATTTAAAGGACCAGAATTAATCTGTGATCCAGTATTTTCATTGGTAAGAATAAAAGTGTCAGCAGGACTAGAATTAAAAGTAACTAAATAATTGTCGTCTGTAAGATTGTTGGGGTCTATGATTTCAACAGAAATAACTCCATTTCCTACATCAGCTAATTGAGTTACTGAATATCCAGCTTCCTCAAATCCAATCGCATTCGAACTAGGGGTCGCATCAATTAAATTTGCGTCTGCAGTTGTGGTGCCTTTAGAAGATTCCAAAGATTCGAGCTCTGCCGAAGGTGATCCAGAGTCGTAAGCAGTAATTGTATAACTATAATTAACACCGTTTAAAACATTTGAATCTACGAAATAATGAACTATGCCAGTGTTATCACCCAAATAATTAAAATTATTATATGGATCAACTCCCTGTATTAAGTCTTCTTTATCAAATTGAGCGATTGGAACATAACCAACTAGATTACCTTTAGAATCAGTAATTTGTTTTCCCCATGTTGCACCTTGGTCCTGGCTGCGATAAATTTTATAACCTTGGAAATCTGATTTTTTTGAAACTAAATCAACAGCTTTTTCAGAAATATCATTCCAATAAAGAGTTACTTTTTTATCTCCAGGGACACCGAAAAGTTCTGGAGAAGGTGGAGCGGATGGACCCAGAAAACTACTAAGGAAAAGTGTCTGAGCAATGACGATATTATTTTGAAGATCTTGTAGATCATTACCGGCAGTTACAACAAGGGTAGCTTCCATATGTTCCCCTGGATTTAATGTAAACGGACCACTGTCTGCAAAGAGTGTCCAGTTGCTTGGCCCAGGTAATTTTCCTTCTTGGGTTAAAGAAAAATCATCAAAATGAACATCTGGTCCGTGAAAATAATTTTCCTTCGCTGACATTAAGTTTGGGCTATTAGGGTCGCTTATCATTACCGGCCAAATACTTCTATCATCCGATGGTGTTATGTTTCCCGTTAGATCTCTAAAAAAATGGGCATCAGTTACTCCTAAATCAAACGGAGTTTTAAGAATTGCCATCCCAATAACTCCTACTTCAATATTACCAGGACTTGAGCCATTATAATCAAATTGATAGAAAGCATTATCATAACCGTTAACGTTAATTCCCGTATTGTAAGAGCCATAAGTTTCTTCTATGACATCACCAAATTGAAAATCTGTGTAATAGCCGAAGTAACAACTATCAAGAATTTGTGTACCGTTATTCGTAATTTTTATATCATAAAACTGTAGATCCTGTGCAAATCTTAATCCATATGAATAGACTTGCATTTCCATTTTCATTCCCATCGAATAGGAAGGGGGTTGCGCACTATGATCATCAGAGATTATATATACTTCCCTGTCCGCTGCAAACTCTCCAGGAACTTGTTGCCCAAAAGTCGGAGATTCAGGATCGATATCTATTCTAAATTTTCCAGGCCAAAATCTCCACACATCTTTTTCAGAATCATAATAAGCTCCTTTAGAAATAACTATCTGTTTATCTACGTCAGAAAGAGTTGTAAAGTCTCCTGTAGGGGCATCGTGCCAGATTTCAAATTCATCAAAATATCCCTTAGGCCAGGTGATTGGAATATCGCTGTGTGCCAATCTTGGTGCTCCGTCAGGGGCTAAGAGATTATCGGGTTGATCATCTGCATGATACTTCCCCCTTGCACCTGGAGGGGCCATCCAATCCTCTGCTCTGTAACGAGTATAAGCATCCAGAACATTTCCTTTGTGTGCGAATAAAATACAAAGATCATCAATTGCATTTACGTCACTGGTGATTAATGCAACGCCTTTACTCTTTGGCCATCTAAAATTATAGATTAAATTTTGGTAATAGGAATCAGTTATCATTCCTTGATTACCAACTGTATTTACTAATTCGCCCTTGTCCAATATTCCAAAAGCATCATCTTCGGAAGTTTTTGTTTTGGCTAAATCCTTTTGTCTTGATTGGTCATCTTTATCGTCGATTTGTGCACATATTTCACCGATTAAAAAAGTAAAAAGAAATAATATTATAAATTTTTGCTTCATAGCTTTTACCGTAATTTTTAGAAATCTAAACGTATTCCAAGTTGAACAAATCGTCTTATATCCATTGCTGATGGATCTCTCATTCTGTCATCAGTTCTGGTATATGATGGACCTGCTTCCCAAGGATCGCCGGTAGTAGACCACACAGTCTTGGCATTAAGTTCATCAAGCAGGTTATTAATAGTTAATAGAAATGTTAATCGTAATGCTGAAATTTCAAAAGACTTTGAAAATCGTAAATCAACTCTTTTTACATCAGGCATTCTTCCTGAATTTTTTTCAATTCTAAGTTCATCTGTTTCATCTGGTTTAGTTGGGGTATATGGCAATCCACTCTCGAATCTGAAAATTAGATTTAAATTAATATTTTCAAATAAGTTGGCTCCTAATATTGTTGGACCAAAGTTTTCTGGAAAATCAAGACCGATAGTGCTGTAAAAAACATGTGTTCGATCAAAATCGAGAAAGAATACTCTTTTAGGTCTTAATAACGAAGAACCTCTTCGATAATCATTGTAACCTTCTCGAGGGTCAGATTCATTACCTTTAGCAGATGAGTAAGTGTAATTAAAATTGGCAAACCAATAACTACTTAATCTTTTGCTTAAGGTGATTTCGAATCCTCCAACCCCACCATAGTTAGAATTATCGAAGATTGTGTATTCATATGGAAACACTGTCAGATAAGTGCTGCCTTCTAAATCAGTTATATCTTTAAAGTATGCACTTATATCAAGAGAAAAATCATCGGTTAGCATTTGCTTCACTCCAAATTCAAATGCTACTGTTTTTTGAGGTTGTATTCCTGGGTTACCTATTAATGCCTGATCCTGGCTGGGGTCACGCGAAGTGTACATATCAACATAGTTTGGAATCTGAAAAAAATGACCGTAGGAGCTATAAAAAATTGTATTATCAGTAACTGGAAAAGAAATTCCTAATCTGGGACTGAACTGTTTCTTTGGAGGAGTAGCAACTTCTCCTACAGGTATCCAATTATTATTCTCATCCAAATATCCAGCAGGCTGGTTAGGTGATTCCCATTGTGTGTCCTTGACATCAACAAAATCGTACCTAAGACCAGCGTTTATTATAAAAGCTTGAAATTCAATTTTGTCTTGAATATAAATTGAGTATTCGAGCGGGTCCAGATTATAGTTTTCATAATTATGAAATCCTCCCGGGTAAGGTTCCTCGTAACGCAATCGATCTAAATAATGTTGTTGAATTTCAAATCCCGCTTTTAAAAAATTATGATTATCTAGTTGAGAGTTAAAATCCAACTTCAATATTAGTGTATTAACATAATTTTGGATGAAAATCCCATTATCTGCTTGAGTCCAAAATGGTGGGGTACTATTATTTCTTCGCAAGTAGTTGGAATATAATAATTCGCCGTCATCAGTAAATACAGCATATTTACCGGGAGTGAACCTGTTAAAATTTTGTCTATTATAAGATATTGATGCTTCATAAAACGTGCGGTTGCTTAATACATGGTTTATTCTGATATTGTCTCGCCAATTATAATCTTTTCTATCTTCATAACCTTCAGGACGATATTTCCAACTATGAACATAAGGTTTATATATCCTATAAAATCTATTTAGACTATAGTTTAATTTTATATTACCGATTGGATAAGTCAGTTTTAAATTAATTTCCCTTTCTTTATTATAACCCCAAGGCATTTGATCTAAAGAGTTTAATAGTCTACCAGTCATAAAGAATTTAACATCAGAAAGAAAAGGAACAGGTCCGTTGAAAACAGTGGACAGTTGTCCAAGAAAGTTTATTTCAGGCCATAATTCAGGAGTTCCTGAGAGCGTTTGTTTTTTATAAGCAGATGGAAGGTCATTAAGCAGATTGTTATCTGCTCCTACTCTCTCAATTAGATTTCCATTTGCGTCTATTCCCCATTGATCTTGCGCCAAAGCATTTTGATCATGATACGGATAATCATTTATCTGATCAGAAGTATACTCAACTCTTCCATGATATTCCGGTCCCCCTTCTTTAGTAACAATATTTACAACTCCGGAAAGAGCTTGACCATACTCGGCATTAAATCCACCTGTCAACACCTGAAGTTCTTGAATAGCATATTTATCAACTTGACCATTGAAACCACCATTAAGCGGATCCCTTACCGGGGCACCATCCACCAAATAAATAATTTCACCTCCCCGGCCTCCTCGGGCATGAAGAGCACCATCTGAACCAACAACAAATCCTGCTTGTAGTGAAACGACATCTTGAAATGAAGAGACAGGTAGATCAGCAAATACTTCGGAAGATATGATTTGAGTACGTGAAGTTTCATCTTTATTAATCATTTTTTGTTTAGCAGTAACTACAATTTCATCCATTTCAATGGAAACTTCTTCAAGTTCAATCTCCAATTGTGTTGTTAAGTCTGCTTGAACTTTTACTTCCTTTATTACACTTTCCCTGTAGCCAATCATTGAAACTCTTATTTCATAAAGACCAGGGTTGATGTTTAGAATAAAAAAATTGCCGTTTAAATCGGTTGCCGCGCCTTTATTTTCACCAATAATAAAAACATTTACTGATGGTAAGGGAGCTCCTGTTTTTTTGTCAACAATTTTTCCAACTATTTTCCCCGTGGTTCCAGCATAAACAATACTGGAACCAATAAGGAAATATAGAATATAGATGAAAACTTTGCAGCATTTAAATAAACTCATGCTTTCTCCATTTGCTATAAAGACAAGATCATTACTCCGGTTATTTTAGCAGCATCATCTTTTTAACGTTTGAATAGCTTGGAGTGCTTAACTTATAAAAGTACACACCTGAAGCTAAGTACGAAGCATTCCAATTAAATTTATAATTACCAGAAGGTAACTCAGCATTTACAAGAGTAGCTACTTCCTTACCCAAAATGTCATAAACTTTTAAAGAAACAATTTCACCTTGCGGAAGTGAGAATGAAATTATTGTCTCAGGGTTAAATGGATTTGGGAAATTCTGCAACAATTGATAAGATTGAGGTATAGTTTCTTCTCTTTCGATTCCTGAAAGAACAGGTGCGTCTTTACCAGGAGAAAATAGACTCGTCGGATCATTAGTTACATATGTATGGGTGTCCCATTTATTCGAACTAATTAATCTTGTAACTGATTGGTCGATTGAACCTGATATAGTTGTACCACTCAAGGTGTTAGGGAATCCTAAATAAATAGATTTAGTAGTTTTAGCTGAAGTAGTACCCCAGTATATTTCAACAATTGTATCTGCTGCTGTGGGATTAACAAGAATTACTGCATCTGCTGTTTGCGATAAGTTCGATTTACCTATCCCATTATCAAAACCTGTATCAATAGTATCATTCGAAACTGAAAAATAAACAGCACCCGGAGGTAAACCGGATCCCAATCCCTCTGGACGGATATTTCCAAAAACTACTGCAAACTGACCTGCGTTTATTGAAGCTCCACTGGGAAACGTAAAGATTGGTATTCCATTTGTTTCTAATAATTGGTAACCACTAATATCAATTGCAGAAGTTCCTCTATTGTAGAGTTCTACAAATTCATCACCTCTTGAATCTCTGGTACCATCACCGTTAGTATCGCCAAAAGGAGCCGGTGGAGGGTCAAATGTGATTTCGGTAATTATAAGATCACCTGGATTAACAAAAGGAGATCTTGGAGCATCTAATCCCGGAGAATACAAGCTGGCAGTATCACCACTTACTACAGTATGAATATCCCACAAATCACTATTTAGTTTATGAGTTACTGATTGTCTGATTGCTCCACTAATTGTATTACCTGTTATTGTATTTGGTGGACCGAGATACAATGCATTTGAAGTGCGTGGTAAAGCAGTTCCCCAATATACTTCAGCTAAGGTATCCGCATTAACTGAGTTTACTAAAAGAACAGCGTCTCCTGCGTTTGAAAAATTTGTTTTCCCCATACCATTATCAAATCCAATATCAGTATCAGACTCGTGAACTGCAAAAACCAAGGCTTCAGGATTAATTCCATTGAACCCCGCAGAGCCAACAGCTCCAAAGACTATTGCAAACTGACCAATAGATAGGATTGTGCTATCAGGAAATGTATAAAGTACTACACCCTCTCTATCTAAAATTTGAAACCCTGTAAGATCTCCATCAATGGGACCTTCGTTATAGATTTCTACAAACTCATCGGACTTTGCCCCCCTTACGCCATCTCCATTTGCATCGCCAGCAAGATCTGCAGGAACATCGAACTGTATTTCTGTTAAGATAATATTTGCTTTAATTTGAACTTCTGCTGCATTTTCACCTGGAGAGAATAGTTTTGTAGCATCACTTACAACTAAAGTATGTTTATCCCATTGTGTTCCATTGATATCACGTGTTATAGATTGCTGAATAGCTCCTGATATTGTATCACCTGAAAGTGTATTCGGTGGCCCCATATAAATAGCCGCCTCAGTAAATGGTGCAATTGGTTGAGCTCCGGCTGTCGTATCTCCTCCCCAGTAAGCCTCAAAAAGAGTGTCTGCAAGTAGAGGATTAACCAACATCACCCTATCACTAGTATTTGACAAATTACTTTTACCAAGACCATTATTGAATCCGGAATTTGGATCAGTTAATTCTACGGAAAATAATAATGTGCCACTAGGAATATTTGTAAAAGAGTCTACAATACCACCTCCAAACACAACAGCGAATTGTCCGGGTGCCAGGTTCGTGTTTACAGGAAATGTAAAAAAAGCAACCCCCTCCCGTTCAATAAGTTGGTAGGCTGAAAGATCAATATCAACGTTACCATTGTTGTACAACTCAACAAACTCATCCCATCTGGAACTTCTGGTTCCGTCTCCGTTTGCATCACCATTTGCACCTGAAGGAACATCAAACTGAATTTCGGTTACTAGTAATTCACTTTGAGCAAAAGTGATTGTAGTAAAAAATAATCCAATGGTGAACAGAAAAAGTAATTTGAATTTCATAAGACCTCCTAATAGATGTTAAGAATTAATGAATCTAGAAATACAGAAATTATTTTTGTTTTCAATATATTATTGGCTATAACCACAATGAATCTTTCGTAAAATTAAATTTTCCATTCACAATATTATTAGACATATTCAAACAGCGACCTGCTCGTTTTACTGATATTGGTACATTTATTCTCATCAATAATTATTTTGGTACATTTGTACCTATGAACATAAATAATTATTAATTGAGTGTCAACAACAGAGTGATATATTTTAAAAAAATTCAAATAGTGTAATTTATAAAGAAGGCCTAAAGATGGATTCTGCCCAGAATCAGATTGATTGCAATTAAGTGGGTTAGATCAATTGTCAAACTACAATAAAAGTACTTCCTGTCATAAATTTTTATTTTTAATTTTAGTAACGAAGAGTGTTAGATTTGCTTTTGGTACCAAAGTGGAGCCCTGCTGTAAAAATATTTCGATTTCAGGCTAAATTAGCAGGATTTTCAACCGCGTAAACAGTCCCTGACTCTCCGCTGAGTTTTTATCCTAAAGGCGTCACAGACATTTTTTATATTCTTGAACAACTACGTTTTCTAACAATCCATTTTAACACAGACTTTTATCTTTCTTCACTGACATTAAAAAAAATCAGTAAAAATGATTTAATCATCGCTTGTAATCCATTTTTTGTTAATTGAATTGGAATGCCAATTACAAAAAATTCCATTCATGGTAGATTAATGAGATATTTGATTCTTATGTGCATACCAGAAATGCCTCTTTATTGAAGTTAAGTTATTAGAGAGGGGCATAGAGAGATTCATTTTGAAAAGATTTGTATTCTATTATCAAAGAAAATTGGCAGGGATCTGATACTTTTGTTTAGAATAAATGAACACGGTTTGTTGTGAAATATTAAATTCCTGTTATTACTCAATAGATAAAGTTTATTCGGGGCCGATATGTAATTTTGTCCTTTCTTTATCGTTCAATTCTCTTAAAGGTTTAATTCTTGAAATGAACTGAGTATAAGAATTTTTAATCATCGTATGATTTAACTGGTTTAATTATAAATGTAATCTCTTTGGATTCATTATCTCTTTGTATCTTAAAAGTGATTTCCTCGTCCCAATTTTTAAAGTGCAAATATTTTTTCAACTCAAATAAATTATCAAAAGATTTTC
>JBGAWM010000043.1:0-25243 GCA_044227615.1 Ignavibacteriaceae bacterium | reverse complement strand
GAAAATAAACTATTAAAAATAATTTGTGCTGTTATTAATTCTAGAACTGCTTATACTGAAAACTATAAATCTATAAATCCAGAATTATTAAAAACAGCTTGACTAAGTCATAATATTCAGTGTGACATTGATATTACTTTTGAAATAACCTTTATAATAATTATCAGACGCATTTATTTTTATATGCTATCTTTTAATCAATTAACTTCCCAGGTATTGCCGCCAAACAGAACTTTTTCTAAATCACCGATACCTTTTTTCTTCTTAACATCTTCAATCTGTTCAAACACGGCTTCATCGTAAGTCGGTTTAAATACTTGTCTAAAAACGCCGATTGGAGTTGGCAATCCGGGGATCTCCGTAAAAGTTGATAATATGCAAGATCTAACCGGGCTATCTTCAAATTCATCATGAATCCAAAGATCATCTTTAGAATATTTTCCATTTGTTAAATCAACTACAATCGGATTAAATCCATCCAGCTTAATTCCTTTATTACCATCTTTACCAAATACCATTGGTTTACCATGTTCAAGAACTAAAACATTATCGTCTTTAGTTTCTTTTTCGGTAAGAATAGAAAATGCTCCATCATTAAAGATATTGCAGTTTTGATATATTTCCAGAAATGCTATGCCCTTATGCTTACCAACTCGTTTTATCATTTCCTGTAAATGCTTTGTATGCCTATCAATAGATCGGGCAACAAATGTAGCTTCTGAGCCGGTTGCAAGCATAGCTGGATTAAATGGATAATCAACACTGCCAAAAGGAGATGTCTTTGTTATTTTTCCTTTTTCCGAGGTTGGTGAATACTGTCCTTTTGTTAATCCATAAATTCTATTATTAAATAATAAAACTTTTAAATCAACATTTCTTCTGCAAGCATGTATAAAATGATTTCCTCCAATGCTTAATAAATCACCATCACCGGCAGCCACCCAAACAGAAAGTTTTGGATTAGCTAGTTTAACTCCTGTAGCAATTGCAGGGGCTCTACCGTGAATACTATGAAAACCATAAGTATCCATGTAATAAGGAAAACGACTTGAACATCCGATACCTGAAATCCAAACAACATCTTCTTTGGGAACTTCAATTATTTCAGGAAATGTTCTTTGAACTTGTGCGAGTATTGAATAATCTCCACAGCCCGGACACCATCTAACATCCTGATCAGACGCAAAATCTTTAGCAGTTAACTTAGTTGTTTTCACTTCCACTTTATTTTCCATTATTTCCTCCGTGTACTTCTTTAATCTTTTCTATTATGTCTGATACTCTGAAAGGTAATCCTCTAACCACATTGAATTGAATAACATCAACTAAAAATTCAGATTTTATAAGTTTAGCTAACTGTCCCAGATTTATTTCAGGAATAATAACTTTCTTAAATTTCTTCAACACATCTCCGGTATTTTTTGGAAGTGGATTTAAGTATTGAAAATGAGCTTGAGAAACATTTAATCCTAAATTTCTAGATTTGATTACTGCTTCCTTGATTGCGCCGTAGGTTCCACCCCAGCCTAATACAAGGATTTCACCTTCCTGATCGCCATCAACTTCAAGAAGTGGAATATCGTTTTCAATATTCTTAATCTTTTCAGCTCGAAGATGTATCATCTTGTTATGATTATCAGGATCATAATTTACGTTGCCATAAATATTAGCTTTTTCCAATCCGCCGATTCTATGTTCCAAATCTGGTGTGCCGGGAATAGCCCATGGTCTGGCAAGAAACTCATCTCTAAGATAAGGATAAAATCCTTCCTTCTCTGTTCTAAATTTTACATCAATCTTAGGTAATTTATCAACATGCGGTATTCTCCATGGTTCGGTTCCATTTGCAATGTAGCCGTCTGTCAAAAGAATTACGGGTGTCATATATTTTAATGCAATTCTTGAAGCTTCAATAGCCATATAAAAACAATCCCGTGGAGTTTTTGCAGCAACAACAACTGCAGGTGCTTCTCCATTTCTGCCATAAATAGATTGTAAAAGATCTGCCTGTTCGGTTTTAGTTGGAAGTCCGGTGCTTGGACCGCCTCTTTGAACATTGATTATTACAAGCGGCAGCTCAGTCATAACAGCCAATCCGATTGCTTCAGTCTTTAACGCCAATCCAGGTCCGCTTGTTGTAGTAATTGCAAGATTGCCTGCAAAAGCGGCGCCAATTGCCGAGGTTACACCGGCAATTTCATCTTCTGCCTGAAAAGTTTTTACTCCAAAATTTTTAAAGTTGCTTAGATATTGAAGAATATCAGTAGCAGGTGTAATTGGATAGGACCCTAGGTACAATGGTAAACCGCTTTGAACTGATGCAGCAAGAAATCCAAATGCTGTTGCTTCGTTGCCTGAAATATTTCGGTAAGTTCCCTTTGGCAGCCTTGCGGATTCAACATCGTACCTTGTGGTAAATGCCTCAGTATTATCACCATAATTATATCCTGCAATAAGTGCTTTTGTATTAGCATCAACAAATTCCGGATTTTTTTTGAATTTCTGCTGAATCCAATCGATTGTATTCTGAATTGGTCTGCTGTACAACCAATACATTAAGCCAAGTGCAAAAAAGTTTTTACATCTTGCAACTTCTTTTGGTGAAAGAGGTGTTCCCTGAAGAGCATTTTCTGTAAGGTGGCTGATACGAACCCCGATTACAGAATAACCTTCAAGTGTTCCATCTTCTAAAGGATTTGTTTCATAATGTGCTAACTTTAAATTTTTTAGATCAAACGCATCAGTGTTAAGAATAATTATACCATTCTTTTTTATCTCTGCAAGATTTTTCTTTAACGCCGCAGGATTCATTGCAACTAAAACATCAGGCTGATCACCTGGTGTGTGAATATCTTCGCTGCTAAAATGTAATTGAAATCCGCTTACGCCGTAAATTGTTCCGGCAGGGGCGCGAATTTCTGCGGGATAATCTGGAAGTGTATTTAAGTCATTCCCCATAAAAGCAGTAGTATCACTAAACTGCGAACCTGTCAACTGCATTCCATCACCAGAATCGCCTGCAAAACGAACGGTAACTTCACTTAGCTGTTGAACTTCTTTTTCTTTAGCCATTTTTCTCACTTATAATATTAAACATTTGCTATTCCAAAACTAATAAGACTGTTATGAATTTACAATTGATTTTTAAATCACTTTGGTGGATGTGAAACAAAAGTACCTTAAATTATTTTCTCCATCCCTGTACGATTGGAAATCTTCTGCCATAACCAAATGCTTTTGAAGAAACACGCAGTGCGGGAGCGGCTTGATTTCGTTTAAACTCATTCATATCAACCATTCTTAACACTCGTTTTACCAATTCGTGATCACCAATAACTTTGCTTATGTAATTATACTCTTTATTTTCTTCAAGATACAGCCTTAAAATTTTATCTAAAACTTCATAAGGCGGCAAAGTATCCTGATCCGTTTGATTTAGCTTTAGTTCTGCGGATGGAGCCTTTTTAATTATCGCATTTGGAATTATTTCCCTGTCCCTATTAATATAATTTGCAATTCTATAAACATCAGTTTTATAAACATCAGCAATAACTGCAAGTCCACCGCACATATCGCCGTAAAGTGTGCAGTAACCTACCGCCATTTCAGATTTATTGCCTGTCGTTAGAAGCAAATGACCGTTATTATTTGAATAAGTCATCAGATAAAGCCCGCGAACCCGCGCTTGTAAATTTTCTTCGGTTAAAGATTTAACTTCATTTGTTAATATTGATTTTATTTGATTTAAAGTTTCATCTACAACCGGCTGGATACTTACATTGTTAGATTGGATTCCGAGATTAGAGATTAGTGTTTCAGAATCTTTTACACTGCCTTCGCTCGAATATTTTGAAGGCAATAATATTACGTGCACGTTTTCTGCTCCCAATGCTTCAACTGCGATGCATGTTACAAGTGCTGAATCCATTCCCCCGCTTAATCCAACCAAAACCTTTTTAAATCCTAACTTGCTGCAGTATTCTCTTAGCCCAAAAACAAGAGAGTTATAAACTTCTTGTTCAAAACTTCCTTCACATTTATGAATCGGATCATATTTTTCTTTTGTATCAAACAAAATAAAATCTTCCTCAAAAGCTTCACCGAGCTTTACAAGATTTCCCTTATCATCAAAGCACATACTTGCACCATCAAATATTAAATCTGTTTGAACACCAACACAACAGACATAGGCAAGTGGAATTTTATCTTTATTTGTTAATACAGATAACATTTCCTGGCGGTCACATCTTTTTCCATAAGCATAGGGACTTGCCGAAATATTTACTAGAACTGTAATTCCCTGTTTTAATAAATCTTCAACCGGGTCCTTACGATATCTTCTTCTATACCAGTAGTCAGCGTCATTCCAGATATCTTCGCAGATTGAAATTCCTAACTTCTCACCTTTAAATTCAAAAACCGTAACGCTGTTAGCTGAATCAAAGTACCGCATCTCATCAAAAACATCATAATTTGGAATTAAAGTTTTGTGCTGGACAAACTGAATCTTACCATTAAAACATAAAATAGCTGAGTTATGTATATCAGTTCCAATCTTATCATTATCCTCTGTTATCGCTCCGAATATTAATCCAACTTCTTTGGTTTGTAAGGCTATTTCTTTTGCAGCATTGTTTACTGCGTTGCGGAATTCTTGTTTTTCAACAAGATCTAATGGCGGATAACCAACAAGTGAAAGTTCAGGAAATATTGCCAAATCAGCTTTTGCCTCAATAGCTTTTTTGTAGCCATTAAGAATTTTTTGTTTATTATATTCAAGATTCCCAATGATTGGATCTATTTGGCAAAGGGCTATTTTCATTGAATGATTTTTTCTATTTCAATAAATATTAAAATGTTGCAACTAAAAATAAGATAAGTTTGAGTTATTACAATAATTAACAGAATTTTCCTGCCATTCACCGATACCATTCGCCCGACGATAAACTGATGTTCCCAATATTAACTTTCAAATACCGTTGATACTATAAAAAGAGCCATCTATGTATTTATGTATTAGTTTTGCTTTAGAAATTTGATACAGAAAGGAGTTCTGAAATGTACAAGAAACTATATCGTTCGGTAACAGACAAAATGCTAGCTGGAGTTTGCGGCGGTTTAGCAGAATATTTTACAATCGATCCGGTCATCATCCGATTGATTTTTGTGTTAGCCGTAATCTTTGGCGGCAGTGGAATATTAGCATATATAATTTTATGGATTATCATCCCTCAAAAGCCTTATATAATTACTCCGTTTAACAATAATGCATCAGGTGGTGATTCACAGCAATCCGGAGAAGAAAAAAAAAGTGAAAACCCTGATTTAAATATGAGCTTTGCAAATGTAAATAAGAGTCAAAGTAATCGTTCAATTTATGCCGGAGCATTTTTAATACTTTTGGGTGGAATCTTTCTTTTAGATAATTTTGTTCCGCATTTTCACTTTGGTGATTTTTGGCCCCTAATTCTAATTGGATTAGGATTTGCAATAATTCTTAATGCGCGTAATAATAATGTTAATGAGGTAAGACAATGAAAACATCAAATATATTCTGGGGAGTATTCTTTGTTACGATTGGTGGTTTGATTTTACTGGGTAACTTAACCGATTTAAATTTTACCTGGAATGCCGCCTGGAAATTCTGGCCAATGGTACTTGTACTGATAGGCGTATCAATACTTGTTAAAAATCAGATTGGTAAAGGAATTGTTGCAGGTTTAGCTGCTTTAGTTCTTGCTTTAACTATTTATGCATTAATTAGCGCAACAACAAATCTTATACAGGATGATTTCGTGATAAATTTTGGTGACAGCGATGAAGAAGCTGTATTTGATACAACTTACTTTTCTCAGGAATATTCAGATTCGATTAAAACTGCGACGCTAAATTTTAGTGGTGGGGCCGGCGGATTTAAGATGATTACAGCAACTGATAAGCTAATTGATTTTAGAACTGAAGGGGCTGCAGAAAACTTTAAGTTAGATCGAAATGATATGGATTCCCATGCTGAAATAAACTTTCAAATGAAGAGTAATCACAGCATAAAACTGGGTAACAATACTTATAAAAATGCTGTAGAACTTTCACTTAATTCTAATCCAGAATGGGATCTAAATTTTGATGTAGGCGCTGCTTCATTGGATTTAGATTTAACTCAATACAAAGTAAATAAATTAGATATTGATATGGGTGCGGCAGCCCTAAATGTTAAATTAGGCAATCTTGCAGATGTAACCAGATTTAAAATTGATGCTGGTGCCTCTGATATTGATATACTGATTCCTGATTCAATTGGATGTGAAATAAAATCTGATGCTGCACTTTCCAGTAAAAACTATGAAGGATTTACAAAGATCAGTAAAAATTTATATCGATCAGAGAATTTTGACAAATATTCAAAAAAGATTTACATAGATATTGATTGCGGCGTTTCATCTATCGATGTGAAAAAGTATTAAACGATTCCTTCAATTTCCCCATTTTGTATTATCATAAATCCTTCCCCTTTAGAAAGGGAAGGATTTATGATAAGTTAGAATTTCTTTTTCGGTTTCCACAAATGTTTTGCAAGATTTACACATCCATTCTTATCAAACTCAACACCTTCGCTGCGTAATAGTTCCTCCATTAAATTCGGATCACCAAAGTGTATTTTACCGGTAAGCGCACCAAATCTATTAACAACTCTGTGTGCAGGAATATCAGGACCACAACCATTTAATGCCCAGCCAACAGTTCTTGCAGAAGAACGAATACCGCAGGCCTCAGCAATATCTCCGTACGTTGATACTTTACCATAAGGAATTTTTTTAGTAGCAATATAAACCTTCTTAAAAAAATCCTGCTTATTTGAATTAGCTTTGCTAAACTTTTTATTTTTTTCTTTTATCTTTTTATTAAGTTTCATTGTGAATAAATCATTATTAAAATTATTCTGATAATAAAATCATAAAAATAAATTACTATGGCAAGTTTAAAGAGAAGGTTTTCAAAATATAGAGTATGGCTAAGAGAATTATTTCGCTTCTGTCCAATTAGCAAACTTAAAGTTGATAGAGAAAATTTATTTCTTGTTTGCGGTCATCGAGGCTCACCTATTAATGAACCTGAAAATACAATTCCATCTTTTGAAAGAGCATTACGTGAAGGAGTTAACGCTCTTGAGACTGACCTTTGTGTAACAGAAGATAATGAAGTAATACTTTGGCACGATTGGAATCCGGACGAACTTGTTGCTCTTATTCGCGAAAGAGGAATTGAACCTGAAGTTGCTTATAAACCAGACTTCCCCGCTCCATTTAGCGGATTAAGAAATAAAACAAGCGAGTTGACCTTTGAAGAGTTCAGAAAACATTTTAATTATACACGAAAGGGTGAGTCTGAGCCTGTCAATGCACATATTCCGACTTTCAGAGAATTTATAGAGTGGATAAAAGATAAACCTCAAATCAAATATGTTTTCCTGGATATAAAAGTGCCAAGAGATGAGAAGGAATTGATTCTAGTTATTCTTGATCAGCTTGATGCTTTAATTAAAGAATTTAAGCCAACTACAAAATTTATAATTGAAACTTTCTATACAGAAGTATTAGAAATTGCAAAGAAAAAATATCCAAACTTAAATTACAGTCTGGATGTTGAAATACCCCCGGGATTTATTTTTCTGCCAAGAATTCACAGCACAGTAAAAGTTGCAACAACACATAAGAACAATGTTGCAATAATTATGCGCCCCAGACAAATTACTTTCGCAAGCTGGATTACATTTAGAAGAGTAATATGGTATGATGTAAGAAGGAAATTACATTTGAATAAAAAATCAGATTCCCAAAAAATTGATTTTCTTATTGGCTGTACTATCAACAATAAAAAAGAAATGGAGTGTCTCATAAAAAGCGGTATCAATGGAATGCAGACAGATTATCCAAGAAGATTGACCAATCTTGCAAAGCAGTACAAACTAAAGAGATATTAAAATTTTAATTCTGGCTAAACTTTAGCAAAAATGCTTTTATAAATCTATTTATATCTCCATTCATAACAGCTTGTGTATCTGAGGTTTCTTCATCGGTTCGATGATCCTTGACCATATTATAGGGATGAAAAACATACGAGCGAATCTGGCTTCCCCATTCTATTTTCATTTTACTTTTTTCAACTTCATCCAATGCAGCAGTTTGTTTTTCTAATTCAAGTTGATATAGTTTTGATTTTAATAACTTCATCGCGTTAACACGGTTCTGTGCTTGCGACCTTTCACTTTGGCAGGCGGCAACTATTCCTGTAGGAAGATGTGTAAAGCGTACGGCGGTTTCTACCTTGTTCACATTCTGTCCTCCTTTACCTCCCGAACGATATGTATCAACTCTTAAGTCTGCAGGATTAACTTCTATTTCAATTGTATCGTCAATTTCTGGAATAACAAAAACAGAAGCAAAGGATGTGTGTCTTCTTTTATTGGAATCAAACGGAGAAATTCTTACCAAACGATGAACGCCATTCTCCGCTTTTAAATATCCATAAGCGAATTCGCCTTCGACTTGAACAGTTGCAGATTTAATTCCTGCACCATCACCCTCAAGCATATCAAGCAGAGTCATTTTAAATCCATTTTGCTCACCGTATCTTAAATACATTCTCAAAATCATATCAGCCCAATCCTGAGCTTCAGTTCCCCCTGCTCCCGAATGAATAGTCAAGATGCAATTTTTATTATCATCTTTTCCACTGAGCATGTTTTTAAACTCAGCCTGATCAATAGCTATATTAAGTGAATCAAGTTCTTTATTTATATCATCAAAAAGTGATTCATCATTTTCCATTTGTGCAATCTGGATAAATTCATCAACACTTTCCGATTTTTTATATACATCTTTCCAAAGATCCACCCAGGTTTGTAATGTTTTTATTTCCTGCAATATTTTCTGAGCACCCATTTGATCATTCCAAAAATCAGGTGCTTCAGTTTTTTTTTGTAATTCTTCTATCTTTAATTCTTTTTTATCGACGTCAAAGATAACTCCGTAAATTATTGACTCGAATCTTATAGTTGTTTAGCGTTTTAATTTCTTCTTCAAACATATTACCTCCAATATTATTCTATTTCTATTTCCATTCTTAATAACGCCGCAGCAAGCGTTTTGCCTTGTGCATCGTGCTTGAGTGAAACAGTGCCGCCGCCGCCAAGCGTATTATGCAATAAAAAATTTAATGCACGAAGATTTGGCAACTCAAATCGCTCTACTTTGCCAAGGCAGATCCCTTCAAAGTGTTTTTTTACATTTTTAACAGTAAGATGCTTTTTAATAATTTCATAACCTTTATCATCATAAGCAATAATTCCTACATTAGCAGCATCACCTTTATCGCCGCTTCTTCCGTGCGCTATATCTAATAGTTTTATTTTCATTTACAACTCCATAATTTCTACTTTAGGCTGAACTAAATTTTTAGGTAGTAGTGCTGGCCAATAAGCAACAATTTCACTAGGTTTTGGTCTTCCTCCAGCAAATCCTGTTACCGCAGGAGGTCCGGTAAGAATAAGCGGAGCAATCTCTTTACCAAATCTTTCAACAGATTTATAATCATGAGAACGAACTCCCAACCTTAACATTATTTCGTTTATATCATCCTCATTTATTGACTTTGCCAAAGGACCGTGAGTAGAATTATAACCAACAAACTCAGTTCGTATTTCATCAAATTGAAGGTGGAGATTTGCTAATCTTTTTCGTAGAATCTCATCTGCAACCTTTGCTTTTGTAAGAGCTTGAGGCCATGAATATGTTAAAGAGGATATTGCACTAAAACCATCTGAATAGGAACAAGAAACTTTATAAAATTCTGTTTCTTGAAATCCTTTCACATCATACATCTTCACACGATCATTTCCTAAATCTTCCAATTTTATAGAGGTAAAATCCGCAATACAATCAGGAGTAATATATGATTTAGGATCACCAATTTCATAAAGAAGCTGCTCCGCTACAGTTTCAAAAGAAACTCTTCCCCCAGTATTTTTATGCTTTGTAATTATTACTTCACCGTTGGGGTGAGCTTCAGCGATTGGGAAACCAATTTCTGCCATATCTGGAATTGATTGCCAATCACCTAAAAAATTCCCGCCGCTTGATTGAGCGCCACACTCTAGAATATGTCCTGCCACTGTACCAGCTGACAGCAAATCATAATCTTTATTGGTCCATCCAAATTCATATATCATAGGAGCAAGTGTCAATCCTGTGTCTGTAGTTCTTCCAGTGATGATTATATCAGCGCCTTTCTGCAGAGCTTCGACTATTGGGAAAGCACCGAAGTAAACATTTGCACTTAATATTTTATCCTGTACCGTAGAAATAGGTTCTTCTGTTTCCATATTATTTAATGAAGCACCATGAATAACCAGATCATCAATTTTATCTTTAATATCATCGCCAAGTACAATCCCAATTTTAAGATTTTTTATGCCAAGATCTTTTGCAACATTCATTACAGCTTTTGCACATGCAACTGGATTCACTCCCCCGCCATTTGTAATAACTTTTATATTTTTGGCTGTAATGATCGGAAGTATTCGCTTCATTAGTTCAGGGATGTCTTTAGCATACCCAAGATCAGGATTTTTATTCTTCTGTTTTTGAAGTATGGACATCGTAACTTCTGCAAGATAGTCCATCACAAGATAGTCTATATCTCCTTTAGTTACTTGATTATAAGGCGCATCAATTAAATCGCCCCAAAAGCCTTGTCCCGAGGCAATTCTAATTTTTTCTTTCATTTATTTCCTTTGCAATTTTTTCTGCAAGTAAATCTAAATCATTTACAGAGTTTATTTTCGACCAATTAATTCTTTTATCAGCATTGAACCAGGTCATCTGCCTCTTGGCATATCTTCTTGTATTTCTTTTTATCAGTTCTACTGCCCGATCTAAAGAAATTTCATCATCTAAATATTGAATTATTTCTTTATATCCAACAGTATTTAAAGAGTTTAAATCCTTTGAATAACTAGATTTTAGTATCGATTCCACTTCATCAACTAAGCCCGAGCCTATCATTTGCTCAACTCTTTCCTCTATATTTTGGTAAAGAATTTTCCTATCCCACAATAAACCTATTTGCCGATAATTAAATTTTTTAGATATTGTTTGATTATCATGGTGTTGCCAGATTGGTTTGCCTGATAATTTTAATACTTCCAATGCTCTAATAACCCGTTTCCAATTTTGTGGAAGCATTTTTGCTGCACTCACATCATCAACCTTTTTTAATTCTTCATAAAGATATTTATTACCAAACTTTGCTCTTAATTCTAAAAATTCCGCTCTTAATTCATTGTCTGTATCTGCAGATTCACTTATTCCGTCAATCAATGCTTTTATATATAATCCTGATCCACCAACTACAACGGGAATTTTGTTTTGTCTGATCAATTCTTCAAGAATAATTTTTGTTCTTTCAGCAAACTTACTCGCATTAAAATCATCATCCGGCTTTAATTCATCAATAAAGTGATGTTTTATTTTTTTTACTTGATCGGATGAGGGTTTTGCTGTTCCAATATTTAAATATTTATAAATCTGTCTGCTATCAGCTGAGATTATCTCGGATTTTAAAATTTCTGCTAATCTCAAACTCAAATAAGTTTTACCAGAGCAAGTTGGACCAACAATTACAATTACTTCTTCCAACCTTCTCTGCCTATCAATGGAACAAATGAAAACTCTGGAATTATTTCAGAATCGAATTCAGTTTCAGAAATCTTTTTGAGTAGATATAATTTCTGCGAAGTACGATCTCCCACAGGAATTACCATCCTGCCGCCGACAGAAAGTTGTTCTTTTAATTTTTGTGGAATTGTGGGTGAACCAGCAGTAACTATTATTCCATCAAAAGGAGCAAATTCCTTCCATCCAATTGTTCCATCACCATACTTTGCGTGAACTCTGATCCCAAGTTTATCAAAAAGCTTTGCTGCCCGATGATGCAGATCAACATTTCGTTCTATACTATATACTTCAGCTTTCATCTCAAACAATACAGCTGCCTGATATCCCGATCCGGTACCAATCTCTAATATCTTCATCCCCGGCTTTTTAATATTTAGTAACTGTGTCATAAAAGCCACAGTATATGGCTGTGAAATTGTCTGATCATAACCAATTGGCAGCGCTACATCTTTATACGCCATATGGTGCATCGTTTTTTCAACGAACTTTTCTCTTGGAACAATTCCGATAGCTTTAATAACTGCCAGGTCTGTTATTCCCTTTCTGGTTATTTCATCAACTAATTCTTCTCTTTGGATTCTAAACATTTAACTATTTATTTTTATTTTGTTTAGCAAAGATAAAATTTTTTGCATAAGTATTAATAAGAAAATATAAGGAAAGTCTGAGTTAAATATGTATGAACCAATTTTAGGTGCGTTGCTAATAATGTTTATGCGTATATGCGATGTTTCAATTGGAACCATGAGAACAATTTTAGTCGTGCAGGGCAGAAAATATTTTGCCGGTTTAGCAGGTATGATTGAAGTACTCATCTGGGTATTTGCAATCAGATATATTTTTCAAAACCTTGATGAAGTCATTAATCTTTTCGGCTATGCTATCGGATTTGGGTTAGGCAATATTCTTGGAATTACTATTGAACAAAAAATTGGTTTAGGTTTTGCCCAGCTTAATATTATATCAAGAAATGCAAGTGAAAAGATTATTGAAATTCTACGGAAAGAAAAGTATGGTGTTACTGTTTTACCAGCTCAAGGGGTTACAGGTAGTGTATCCATAATTGTTGTTATCGTACCAAGGAAATATCAGAAAAAATTAATTCAACTAATTGAGTCGATTGATTCTCAGGCTTTCATAACAGTTCAGCACTCATTGCCTTATCGCGGGTTTATCCATGGGTCTAGGAAATAATTATAGATAAAGGTTGATGTTTATACATAAAATTGTTAATATCAATTAAGAATTTACAATATTTTTAATTTAACTAACTAATTCTCAAACTTAATTCAAATTACTTTCAACTAACTCAAGGAGTTATCATGCGTAAGCTTAGTACTGTTCTTTTCGTCCTTCTTTTTGCTGGCTCATTTCTTTTTGCTCAAGATGATTCTCGAACTCGAATGATTGATACATCTTCTCCACTTACCATAGAGGGAGCAGTTACTGCTCTGTTTTTAGATGATATGAATGGAGATAATACACTTGTTGGTATTCAAGCAAGAGGCTGGTCTTTTGATAATGTTGATGGTGGAGGTACTACGGATGTTTTCCAAGGTAATCCAACAGTTTTTAATGCTTATGAAGGACCAACCAATGGTTATATTGGAATGAATTATAACGGCGCTAATGGTTTGATTATGAATCAATGGCTAATTTCACCAGCTGTAACTGTTTCTGCCGGTGATACTTTAAAATTCTGGCAGCGTTCACCTGATGGTAGTACATTTCCTGACTTTCTTGAGGTTTGGGTATCAACAACCGGTGGAACCACAGCAGCTGATTTTGATGTTCAAATTGGTTCATTCACTGGTTCTACTACAGGCTGGCAGCAATTTGTTGGCTACTTCCCGACCTCTGGATCAGTTACTTTTGGAATAAAATATTATTCAAACAATGGCGGTGTATCAGGTTCTGAAACCGATTATATTGGGTTTGATTATTTTGAAGTATTAGCAGGTACAATCGTCAATCCTAATACTTTCTTCGATACCTTTGATTCTTACACAGCTGGTTTATTAGTTGCTTGTCAAAACCCAACTGACTGGACAACCTGGAGTAATGCTCCTTGTGGTGCCGAAGATGCAGAAGTTTCAAGTGCCTACGCATATAGCGGTGCTAACTCAGCAAAAATTATTGCCAATGATGACTTTGTAAAACCATTAGGTAATAAAACGACTGGAAAGTGGTATATGAGCTTTATGTATTATATACCAGCAACTAAATCTGGTTACTTTAATACAATGAATGTATTCACACTCCCATCTACATTCACCTGGGGAATGGATGTTTATTTTGATGCAGGTGGTGCTGGTCGAATCGATACAACCGGTGGTGGTGGCGTTCCAGCAAACACTGTTAACTTTACATGGGCTGTTGCTCAGTGGAATCAAGCAATTGTAGTAGTAGATTTGGACAATCAAATCGCAGAGTTTTGGACTGGTACCAATCCTCTAAATTTAACTCAGGTTGCAACTTGGAATTGGACTCAAGGCGGAACAAAACCTAACAGTCTTGCCGTTAATGACTTCTTCGGTGCTACTCCAACAAACGAAATGTATATTGATGATTACTTTTATAGCGATGAAATGCCAACTGTAATACCAGTTGAATTAACTTCTTTTGCTGCTACCACAGATAACAGAAATGTTAACTTAAGCTGGTCAACTGCAACAGAATTA
Organism: Ignavibacteriaceae bacterium; assembly: GCA_044227615.1. Taxonomy (GTDB): domain Bacteria; phylum Bacteroidota; class Ignavibacteria; order Ignavibacteriales; family Ignavibacteriaceae; genus IGN3. Next base: position 10,830 of record JBGAWM010000043.1, on the reverse strand, counting down.
AACAACAGCGGATTCCAGATAGAAAGAAGCAACGGTGGTGAATATCAGGTTGTTGGATTTGTTGCTGGACACGGAACCACAACTGAAGCTAAGAATTATTCATTCAGTGACCAGAATGTAAATGCTGGAACATACTCATACAGACTAAAACAAATTGATTTTGATGGAACATTTGAATATTCAAATGCGATCGAAGTTGAAGTTGTTGGTGTAGTAGAATTTGCACTTGGACAGAATTATCCAAATCCATTTAACCCTGCAACCACAATTAATTTCTCACTAGCTGAACCAACATTTGTTAGATTGGCTATTTATAATTTATTAGGTGAAGAAGTTAAAGTTCTTAAAAATGAATTTATGAATGCTGGTTCATTCAATGTTACTTTTGATGCATCATCACTGCCAAGTGGTATGTATTTATACAAAGTTGAAACTGCTCAATTTTCAAGCGTTAGAAAAATGATGTTGATGAAGTAATTCTCAATCAACTTTCTTTTATATAGAGCCGCTTTTTGCGGCTCTTTTTTTTGATCACTTGCTTAGGTACCTCACAGAATTAAATTATTTTTTATTGTCTACGTTCTTGATTTTCAGTTATGATTTTTTGTAATATAAAGTAGTAAGTAATAAGATCTAAATAATTTATCCACTCACCATCTTAAGGAGGGTTCCATGTTTAGAAAGTTATACTTTTTAGTTTTCGCAGGATTGGTGTTATCCAATATTAGTTTTTCGCAATCTTTTTTAACACACAACACGGGTGTTCTGCAAGCCAGTGTATTTGGTAATGGCTACATCGGACATAATTTTGATGCAACAGTTGGCAACGGCGTAAAATTTGGTGCTGCCCCTGATGCTATGTTTACAGCCGGATTATTTTTTGGTAATCTTAACTTTGGGGTAAATGGAATGGTTGGTAGTTTTGTCCAGGGTACACCGCAAACTCCAATTATTGCTGATATGCAAAACACTTCCCCATTAACTCCATTTACATCGGATCCAAATTTTGATCAAATTACTGAAGCTGTAATGAATGATGGATTATCACCAACACCATACAATATTTCAGTTAAACAAAAATCTTATTCAAATACTGGAGATAAATTTGTATTTCTTACATACGAATTAACTAATAATTCAACACAACAAATTCCAAATTTTAGAGTTGGAATATTTGCTGATTGGGACATTGGAGCTGCCGCTTATTTAAGTAATAGAAGAGGAATAGATGTGTCAAGAAGTCTTGTTTATCAATATCTGGTGGGAACTGCCGATCTTAACTATTATGGTGTCGTAGCATTGAATGGATTATCTGGTGGGACAAGCACTGATTTTTTCCCAGGGGATAACGCAACCATAAGATTTGAAATTTACAATTTAATTAATTCTATCTATGATAGTACTAGTGTAACACGTCTTGGCGATTTTAGATCATACGCTGGAAGCGGCCCATATAATTTTGATGCAGGTGCATCATTGTTTGTTAGTTTTGCTATTGTTGTTGGGACAAATCTCGCAGATTTACAAGCAACCGCAGATGCAGCAATCTTAAAATATAATGGAACGATACTACCAGTTGAACTTTCGTCATTTACAGCAAGTGCTTCAAATGGTAATGTTGTATTAGCTTGGACTACAGAGTCTGAGATAAACAATCAGGGATTTGAAATTGAAAGAAGAACTACTGAAGGACAATTTGTTACTATTGGAAGTGTTCAGGGTAATGGAACAACGACTGAAAGAAAACAATATTCCTATACAGATGCAGGTGTTGAAACCGGGCATTACTATTATAGACTAAAGCAAATTGATTTTGGCGGAACCTATGAATACAGCGATGAAATATTTGTTGATGTTTCTGCCCCATTAGAATTTGCTCTTGATCAGAATTTTCCAAATCCTTTCAACCCAACAACGAGTATTAACTTCTCGCTTGCTGAGCCTACATTTGTTAAGTTAGCGATATATAACTTATTGGGCGAAGAAGTAGAAGTTCTTAAAAATGAATATATGAATGCTGGTTCATTTAATGTTACTTTTGATGCATCATCATTGCCAAGTGGTATGTATTTATACAAAGTTGAAACTGCTCAATTTTCAAGCGTTAGAAAAATGATGTTGATGAAGTAATTCTCAATCAACTTTCTTTTATATAGAGCCGCTTTTTGCGGCTCTTTTTGTTTTAAGAATATTGCATAAATGAGAGCACGATATTATATTTCGCAGGTCTTTTTAAGACAATGTTTTAAGTATTTTTTTCATGCGGGAATAGCTCAGTTGGTAGAGCGCAACCTTGCCAAGGTTGATGTCGCGGGTTCGAGTCCCGTTTCCCGCTCTAAATCCACTTAAAGTGGATTTTGTTTTTTTGGCGCTGTACCCAAGTGGCTTAAGGGGAAGGTCTGCAAAACCTTTATTCGTCGGTTCGAATCCGACCGGCGCCTCAAATTTCAATTTAATAATCTCTTCTTTATCTCCCCATTTACAATAAACTTTATTTATTCTGTCTTTTTTTGCAACAATCAAATGAAAAATCTCCTTATTTGAGATTAAAATCAAATAATAACTTACTTTTTAGCATATTTATAAATCTTTTCTTGGCATTAGTTTGGGATAAATAAAATAGTTGAATTATTCAAAATGATGATATGCTTAAACTATTTCTAACATTTCTTTTACTAGCACTTTTTAACTTTTCATCACCTGATGTATTTGCTCAACAGACGCCAGATACATCCAAGGTACTTGTTAAGTTTAATGAGCCTATGTCTCGCGAAGGAATTTTTGATATTGCTAATTATGCTATTTACCGGGATGATGATACACCGGTTAGAATTTACAAAGTTGGAGTTGCTGCTGGTGATACTGCAGTTGTTCTTTATACAGAAAAATACTTACCTCATTCTTCATATAAAGTTATCATAAATAATCTTAAGGATAAATCAGGCAATCTTATAAGTGATAATCATAAGATAGCCTTTTATTAGTTTTATAAGTATTACTCCCCTTCTAAGTACCTCACTTAATTATTTTTCCTTATTTTTAGATAGTTAAACAATCTAATTTTTATGGAATATCTAATAAGCTCACTAATAGGCTATTTGTTTGGTTCAATTCCAACAGCGTATATTTTATTAAAAAAAACTAAAGGAATTGATATAACTAACTCCGGTACCGGCAATGTTGGAGCAATGAATTCTTATGAAGTCACTAATTCAAAATCTATTGGAATAATTGTATTAATAGTTGATTTTCTTAAAGGAATGATACCTGCACTAACAGTCTTATTTCTTTTTGAGTCATCATTCTTTATTGCATCGCTATCCATTTTATTTGCAATCTTTAGCCACTGTTTCAATCCATGGTTAGGATTTAAAGGTGGAAGAGGACTTGCAACTGCCGCTGGAGGCAGTGCCCTAATTTTCCCATTCCTATTAGCAGCCTGGATCGTCTTTTATATTTTAGTCTATCTAGTTAAGAAAGACATCCATATTTCAAATATATTTGCAACGGTTTTGTCATTGATTTCGGTTTTAGCATTTCCTGATTATATTATTCAGTATGCTTATCCCCAACCAGTTTTAGTGAACGAATTATTACTTTTTACTTCCGCTGGATTATTGATAATTTTCATTAAACATATTGAACCACTAAAAGAAATTATTTCAAATAAAAAACAGACAAAGCTATGATTAACAAAAGAACATTTATCATCACCATCGCTGTGTTAGTAATTTTATTCTCAGCATCTTTCGTTTATTTAAATTCTAAGATTCAAAATGATTTTTTTACTTCATCAAATTCAAATAATCTTTCTTTAACCTCTTTAGAACAAGCTAAAAAATTTAATGATGAGATTACTAACTCGCGAGAAAATATAATTACTAGCACCGTGCAGAAAGTTAGCCCTGCAATAGTTGGAATAAATGTTATAGAGATCAGACAGTACCGTGATCCATTTAGCTCTTTTTTTGATGATCCATTCTTTAGACAATTTTTTGGAAACAGAGGGAATTCAAGTCAAAAAGTTCAAGGATTAGGATCCGGATACATAATTTCGCCAGATGGATATATTGTTACAAATGATCACGTTGCCGGTAATGCATCTGAAATTACTATAACAATGACTGATGGGAGTCACCACGAAGCCAAAATTGTTGGATCAGATCCAGTATCAGACATCTGCTTACTTAAAATCGATGGTGATAATCTTCCCTATGTCGAGTTAGGAAATTCCAGTGATATAATTATTGGAGAATGGGTAATCGCTTTAGGAAATCCTTTTGGACTATTTGAACTTAATGATAAACCAACAGTTACTGTGGGAGTTATTAGCGCAACCGGGATGAATCTTGAACCAATAAATGATCGTTACTATTTGAACATGATACAAACTGACGCAGCAATTAATGGCGGTAACAGCGGTGGTGCCCTCGTCAATTCGATTGGTCAAGTTATTGGAATGAACACTCTTATTTATACGGCTGGAGGTACGCAAGGCAACATAGGTCTTGGTTTTGCAATTCCAATCGATAAAGTGAAAAGAATTGTTACTGAATTAAAAACTAATGGAAAAATTGACAGAGATTTTCAAATTGGAATGAGCATTCAATCTATTGATGCCGGTATTATGAGATATTATGATCTTAAAAGCAACAAAGGTGTTATCATCACTAAAATTATTCCAAACACACCAGCGGAGAATGCAGGTTTAAAGAGTGGAGATATAATTACCGAAATTGATGGTTATAAGATCAGTAATGAACAAACTATATTTGGAGTATTTCAAGAATTTAGAGCTGGTCAGGAAATTGAATTAAAAATAATTCGGGATAATTCTGAGTTAACAAAAAAAATGAAATTAGAAAGAAATAAATGATAGAAAGATACACCCTTCCTGAAATGGGTAAAATTTGGGAAGATAAATTTAAGTTTGATACATGGTTAAAGATTGAAATACTTGCTTGCGAAGCTCGTGCAGAAATGGGTGAAATACCAAAATTGGATGTAGAAATTATAAAATTAAAAGCCAACTTTGATGTTAAAAGGATTCTGGAAATTGAAGAGACAACAAAACATGATGTTATTGCTTTTCTTACAAATGTAGCTGAATATGTTGGACCGGAATCAAGGCATATACATTATGGAATGACTTCATCAGATATTTTAGATACTACTTTATCTTATCAGATGAAAAGCTCGGGCGATTTGCTTTTGAAGAGGTTGTATGATTTAAAAAATGCTCTTAAGCAAAGAGCTGTAGAACATAAAAACACAGTTTGTGTTGGAAGATCCCATGGCATACATGCAGAACCGACATCGATGGGATTAAAATTTGCTTTGTGGTTTGAAGAAACGAAGCGAAACATTGAAAGATTAAAAAGAGCGATTGAAATTATCAGCGTCGGTCAAATCTCGGGTGCAGTTGGAACATTCGAACATCTCTCTCCAAAGGTTGAGGAGTTTGTTTGTAATAAAATGGGTTTAAAGCCTGCACCAGTTTCAACCCAGGTTATTCAAAGAGATAGACATGCAGAGTTTTTAACAACTCTCGCAATTATCGGCGCAACTTTAGAAAAGATATCCATTGAAATACGACATCTTCAAAGAACAGAAGTTCTTGAGGCTGAAGAATATTTTTCAAAGGGACAAAAAGGCTCTTCGGCTATGCCGCATAAACGGAATCCTATTGTGAGTGAACGTATAACGGGTTTAGCAAGAATTCTTCGCAGCAATTCTGTGGCCGCCTTAGAAAACGTAGCACTATGGCATGAACGAGATATATCGCATTCTTCTGTTGAACGAATTATTGTTCCTGATAGCTGTATTGCTTTAGACTATATGTTATATCTTATGGTTAACCTTGTTTCCAAACTTCTCATTTATCCTGAAAATATGATCAGAAACCTTAATCTTACTAGAGGATTAGTTTTTTCTCAAACTATTTTATTAAAGCTGGTAACAAAAGGTATTTCTAGAGAAGATGCTTATCGTATAGTTCAGGATTCTGCTATGAAAGTTTGGAGTAATGAAAAACTTAATCTGAAGGATGAGTTATCAAAATCTGATGAACTAAAAAAATACATTTCTGTGGAAGAGTTGAGTGAAATTTTTGAAAATAAAAATATGTTAAAGAATGTAGAGTTTATTTTTAACAGGACTGTCTTAAGTGAGGATTAATATGAAAAATTATTTTGTACTATCACTGCCGATTTTATTACTGAGCTTTTTAATCTTTCAAAGCTGCGGCGGCAATGCTGATAATTTAAGTATTGGAAATGCTGCCCCAAATTTTACTTTACAAGATTCTGATGGAAATGATTTTTCATTAGCAAATTATAAGGGGAAAAATCCGGTAATAATTTATTTTTATCCAAAAGCAGGTACGCCTGGATGCACAAAACAAGCATGTGGAATTCGAGATTCATTCACCAAGTTTGAAGAAAATGATATTAAGGTATTGGGAATTAGTGTGGATTCTAAAGAATCGATTAAAGATTTTATAAGTGAAAATAATTTAAACTTCCCTCTTCTTTCCGATGAATCAAAAGAGGTTAGCAAAGCCTATGGAGTTTTAAATAATATCGGACTTGATTCCAGAATTACATTTATCATAGATAAGCAAGGAAATATTGCTGACATAATTAGAGATGTTGATGTTGAAACACACGCGGATGATGTTTTTAATATTGCAGTTAAACTAAAGTAGAAATGATTTTACTTTTCCTCATTCTTCTTAGCAAATATTTTATACAGTCCATATCCAGCAACTGTTAACCCAAGCAAGCCGCCGGTGGTTTTTAGAACTTTAGAGTTTGCAAATTTTTCAAGACTCATTCCAGTGCCAACCTGTTTCATTTCTTCACTGGCATAAATTGAATTCATAAATTCAACTCGGTCCTTAATTGATTTAAATGCAATTATAACTTCGGCTGAATCATTAAGTGGTTTAAATTGAATAGCACATTTATCAGAATCATTTTCATCAATATCCTCTAACGGCTCAAATTCCCATTTACCACGAAACACAGAATAGTTCACAGTACTTCTAGGTTCACGTGAATATAATGGGTCATTGAAAACAATAACTTTTTTGCCGTTACGATCAAGAACTTCAATTTCATCCTTATGATCAATTTCATTTTCTATTTCTGCAAAAATATCTTCAACAGAAGCACTTAGCGGATCAGTGTATTGTGATTTTCTTCTTAAAATTTCTTTAACTTTTGCCATATCTTTTACCAATTTGATTTATTCTGCACTCAAAATTTATAAAAATAATTATGCATTTCTATTTTAATTGCTCAATTATTGTTAGGGAACACATTTAGAAAAAGTATAGTCTTATTAACTTGAAAATACATCACTTATTCCATATTTAGTGACTGTAAAACATTAAATTTAGATTTATTAAAAAGATTTTAACAAGAAAGATTAAAATGATTAAGAAACAGAAAAGAAAAATCAAGGCTTTATTTATCACAATAGCATTATTTTTTTTCGGAAGTTTTTTTACCGGCAGCACTTTTAATGATAAACCAGTAAACTTTCCAACTGATACTTTAACGATTATAGAACCGGCAAATCATTATCAAATAGAAAACCAGCTAATTACATCAATTTTAACAAGGTATCACTTTAAAGATTTTGAAATAGACGATTCCCTTTCAAGTATCATTTTTAACAGATATTTAGACGCACTTGATAACGGCAAAAATTATTTTCTTGCATCTGATATTGAGTCATTCAATTCTGAAAAATATCAATTAGACGACAAGTTATTTAAGGGTGATATTCAATTTTACTATGATGTTTTTAATGTTTACTTAAAAAGAATGAACGAACGAATGTCGTTTATTGATGAATTATTAAATAATGAATTTGATTATTCTATGGATGAAAATTATGAGTACGACAGAGATAAATCCGGCTGGGCGCAAAATCAGGCTGAACTGAATGAACTATGGCGTAAAAGATTAAAGAACGATGCTCTAACTTATAAACTTAACGGCAAAGACTGGGAGTTTATTCAAAAGACTTTGAAAAAAAGGTATAAAAACTTTTCGCATTTTCTAAATCAATATAACTCCGAAGATGTTTTTCAACTTGCAATGAATTCATTTACACAAGCGATCGATCCTCATACAAATTATTTATCACCTGTTACTTCTGATAATTTTAAAATTGATATGAGTTTATCTTTAGAAGGTATTGGCGCACGATTGCAAACAGAAGATGATTACACAAAAGTTGCTGAAATTATACCGGGTGGTCCCGCTGCTAAAAGTGGACTGCTTAAAGCTGATGATAAAATTGTTGGTGTAGCACAAGGCGAAGATGGTGAGTTTGAAGATATAATAGGATGGAGAATTACTGATGCGGTTAAATTAATTCGGGGCGCAAAAGGTACTTTGGTTAGGTTGCAAATAATAAAGGCTGGGAGCGATTTAAACTCAAAGCCAATTGAGATTTCACTAATTCGAGAAAAAGTAAAGTTGGAAGACCAGGCTGCAAAAGGCAGTGTTTTGGAGATCATGAATAATGATAAACCATTTAGAGTTGGCGTTATTGATATTCCTAATTTTTATAATGATTTTGAAGGTCAGCGAAATGGAGATGGCTCATTTAAAAGTACAACCAAAGATGTTAGACGTATTTTAGATTCCTTAAAGACTGAAAATGTAGATGGAATTATAATCGATTTACGTGAAGATGGCGGTGGTTCTCTACAGGAAGCAATAGAACTTACAGGCTTATTCATCAAAGATGGTCCGGTTGTTCAGGTAAAAAACTCAAATGGGAATATTGATATCGCGAAAGATCCTGATCCTTCAATTGTTTATGAGGGTCCATTGGCAGTTTTGGTTAATAGATTCAGTGCATCAGCGTCAGAAATTTTTTCTGGTGCAATTCAAGATTATGGCAGAGGACTTATAATCGGTGAACAAACATTTGGTAAAGGTACTGTTCAAAATCTTATTGATCTAAACAGATTATCATCACAAAGAAATTTAAATTTAGGACAAGTTAAACTTACTATAGCTAAATACTATCGCGTTAATGGCGGCAGTACACAAAATCTTGGCGTAGTACCGGATATTTCTTTTCCATCAATGATTGATCCTAAAGATTTTGGTGAAAGTTCTGAACCTAACGCACTACCCTGGGATGAAATTAAGTCAGCTGATTATAATAAATTTTCTGATATCACAAAGTATCTGCCGGAACTGGAAAAGAAACACTTGCAAAGAATTGCTACTGATAAAGATTTTCAGAATTTGATTGAAGATATAGGTATTTATAAAGAGAACAAGAAAAAAACCTCTATATCATTGAATGAAGAAATTCGAAAGCAGGAAAAGCAAAAAGATGAACAAAGGAAACTTGAGAGAGATGGAAAAACTCCTGAGCAAAATGAAACTGAATTGTTAGATGACGAAGTACCTGTTATAAAAGTTGAAAAGAATGATTATATCCTTAATGAAACCGCTAAAATTATTTCAGATTATATTTTGATGAGTATCGGTTAGATGTGAGGCGTTAATCCGTTTACAGAATCCAATAATTTTGTTTTAACAACAGGTAATATTGTTTCATTAAACGGAAAATCTAATTCTGTTTCACAAACATAAACCATTGGATCATAAAGATTTTGAGAGTGTTCAATAAATTCTTTCATCAAATCGTATGCTGAATCCTTAACAAGACTAAACGGAATTGATCTAAGCAAATCTAAATCTAAATATTCAACCGGCTCATCTACTGACCAGTTAATTGAGAGTTCGTAGAGATAGATTTTATATACACTAATTTTATTATCCGGAATTAAAATATATCCTTTACCTCTATACTTATCGGTATTGCAACATGGATTTACCTGAATATTTTCATAAACAAATTGTTTTATGATTTCGGCTTCATTTAGCAAATCAATATTTTCATTCAATCCCCATTTAACAAAATCAATTAACCGATCAAGTTGAAAACTAATTTGATGTGCTTTTTCTAAGAGAACCAATCTGTCATCTATAAAAGCACCTTTAACTTCTCTTTCCAGCCAGTACTTAGATTCGATATTTTCGGTTAGAATATCCTGAAATTTATTTTGAAGCTGCCATGAAAAATCTAAAGCTGGATAAAGTTTGTTTTTTCTAATTTCATTTTGCCAGCTTGTAATTGATTTCAAGAAAGTGTAACGATTGGTTTCCCAATCGGAACCGCAAGAAGTTATTTTTGATATATCTAAGTTCATCTTTATTAATATTTACCTCATTAAAGCAAATGTCAGGCCACTAGCGGAAAATCAAAATATCAGGTACTAATTTTTTACCTACAAATTTTGTCAGAGTTTTTTTCCTCGGATTCTTTCAAAATGATCTAATAATAAAGCAGGAAAATAATGCAGGTAATAATTTCTGATAGAAAAGATGTGATAAAAACAAAAAGGGAGGTAAAATTTTACAATCTTACTTCCCTCTTTTTACACAATTAGATAGGATAAAACTAAATCTCGAACTTGATTCCCTGTGCCAATGGAAGTGCGGTACCATAGTTTATGGTATTTGTTTGTCTTCGCATATAAGTTTTCCAAGCATCAGAACCCGATTCTCTTCCCCCGCCGGTTTCCTTTTCTCCACCGAAGGCACCGCCAATTTCCGCACCGGAAGTTCCGATGTTGACATTTGCTATACCGCAATCGGATCCTTCAGCGGATAAAAATATTTCTGCTTCTCTCATATTGTTAGTAAAGATTGAAGATGATAATCCTTGCACAACTGCGTTTTGAATCTCGATCGCTTTTTTAACATCACCTGAATATTTGATTAAATATAA
>JBGAWM010000042.1:0-25319 GCA_044227615.1 Ignavibacteriaceae bacterium | reverse complement strand
AAAAATATAACCTTTGATGTGTTAAACATTACCACAGCAAATCTAAATGATGCCACTGAAGCCGTAAAAATTAATCAAGCAACCTGTTTTATTTTTGCCGGTGATTCACTTAACGTACTAAGTTACTTAAATCAACCCGGTGGATTAGTTAATGCAGCTTTCTATAATTCATTAGCTCAGAATATTCCTGTTTTCTTTTTTGGCAGCAGTGGAAAAATTGCCGGAAACAAATATGTTGGAAATACCGATACCGATTTGTATGCGGGATATAGAGGTAAGATGACTATTAATGATGGACTATTCATCTTTCCCGAAATGATTTTTCAACCAATGATTTTTGATAATGCAGATTATTATGAAAACAGAATGAGCGCTGTTCTTTGGGGGATGATGAGAAATAGAAAAAGAATAGGAATTTATCTTAATGGAAATGATAGAATAAAAATTAAATCTTTAGAAAATTCTATTAATGGAAATGTTTCGATACCATATATAATTGTTGATGCAAGAGAAACAACAAAAGTAGATTCATCAACATATCGTGCAAGCGGAAGCATTGGACCTAGGCAAATTGCTGCGATGAATGATTTAAGGTTTTCAATTACAAATTATCCACAAATTAATTATTTAATGGAAACAGGTAGATTTGATTTTCTTACTAATCTTGAAAATGAGAGCGAGTCTAGTATAGTTCCACAATATTTTCAATTACATCAAAACTATCCGAATCCTTTTAACCCATATACAACAATCGGGTTTTCAATTCCGGCCTCACCCTTTAATCGATCTCCTTACCAAGGAGAGCGAAATAGGGAGAGATTAACATCTCTTATCGTTTACGACATACTTGGAAGAAAAATTGCAACACTATTAAATGAAGAAATAGATCCCGGTTATTATGAGGTAGCGTTTAATGGTTCAAATCTTTCAAGCGGGATTTACTTTTATAAATTATCAACACCAAACTATTCAGAAACAAAATCAATGGTACTTTTAAAATGATAAAAATAATTTTCTTTGTTTTAATTCTTTTGGCAATGAATACTTTCGCACAAAATCTTCTTACTCCATTGCAAAAATCTGATTACAAAAAAATCACAACTCACTCAGATCTATCTCAATTCATAAAAGATGTTGATGAAAAATCTGATTTGATTAAAAGTGAAGTGATTGCTAAATCTGTTGAAGGGAAAGAATTATTTGCAGTTTATTTTTCAAAAGATGTATTCGGTAAAGATGATTCAAAAATTAAAGTATTAATCTTTGCGCAGCAGCATGGTAATGAGCAATCCGGAAAAGAAGGTGCATTATTATTGATAAATGAATTACTTAAACCTGAGAACCAATACTTGTTTGATAAAATTGATTTTGTTCTCGTTCCGCAAATGAATCCCGATGGCTCAGAAAAAAATCAGAGACGAAATGGAAACGGAATGGATTTGAATCGTAACCACCTGATATTAACTGAACCGGAAACAATTGGACTTCATAATTTATTTGATCAATATCTTTTTGAAGTTACAATGGATGTGCATGAGTACTGGCCTTTTGGTGAAGAGTGGAAAAAGCTTGGCTTCAGAAGAAACTTTGATGAAACAGTAGGGGCGATGACAAATATTAATATTTCAAATGAATTACGTGAGCTATCTTATAAAGAATATTTACCATTTATTTTTGAATATATTTCTGATAAAGGATTTTCTGTATTTCATTATTTACCTGGCGGACCAGTTGGAATGGACTATCTTCGATATAGTACTTTTGATATTAACGACGGACGACAAAGTTTTGGTATTCAGAATTCATTTTCATTTATTCAGGAGGGTATGAATGGTGAAAACTACAGTACTGATAATCTTGAACATCGTGCAAAAGGACAAATGACAGGTATGCTTGGATTACTTGAGTTCGCATATGATCATAAAGATGAAATTAAGAATTTAGTTTCTGCTGAAAGAGAAAAATTAATCGCAAATAAAGTTTCAGATAAAGTCGCTATTCAATTAGATCATTTTTCTGATGGAAGTAAACTTGAAATGCCGATGTTCTCTTATTATTCAAACAAAGATACTATGGTAACAGTTAATGATTTCCGACCTATCGTAAAATCAATTTATGATGTTAAAAGACCAAAGGGTTATTTAATTCCAAAGACTTTGACTGAGGTTATTGACTGGGCTGATAGGCAGGGACTTCAATATTCTGAATATAAAATGGAAGTTGATGATAAGGTTGAGCAATACACTATCGTTGGGATTGATTCAATGGATTTTGAACGAGATATAATTGTTAATCCGACTGTTGAAGTAGATCCGATCAAAAATGATTTGGTTGAAGCTGATTATATTTTTATTCCTGTAAATCAACTAAGAAATAATATGATAGTAATTGCACTTGAACCAAAATCGGAATTAGGTTTAGTTACATATAAACAGTTTGAACATCTGCTTAAGAAAGGTGAAATATTTCCTATACTTAGATTGGTGAAATAAATTTATAACAAAGTCATTGCGAGTGAGTCTTCGAGCGAAGCAATCTTTAAATTATATGAACTCATTACAACAAAATATTAGTAATCATTCAGTCAATTTTATGAATCGATTTAGCGGTTTATAAGAGTTCTTCATTTATTTAAATAACACAACAGAAATTGTTGTAAGAAAAATAAAATTTATGGAGAATAAAATGAATGTACTTGTTTTAGGTTGCGGCCTTGTCGGTCGCCCAATGGCTTTGGATCTTGCGAATGATGAATCATTTAATGTAACAGTTGCTGACATCAATCTAAAAAATCTAAAAAGAATTCCTGCAGCTCTTCCAATCAAAAAAATGCAGAAGGATCTTTCAAATCCTGATCAGTTAAAATCCTTATTCAAAAAAGCTGATATTGTTGTAAATGCAGTTCCTGGTTTTATGGGATTTAATACTCTTAAAGAAATCATCAAAGCAAAAAAGAACGTAGTTGATATTGCTTTTTTCCCTGAAAATCCATTTGAACTTGATGAACTTGCAAAACAAAATAGTGTTACTGCTGTTGTTGATTGCGGAGTTGCTCCCGGAATGAGTAATCTACTTGCCGGTTATGTTAATTCAATTTTAGATAAAACAGAAACTATTCTAATTTATGTCGGGGGTCTGCCTGCTGTACGTGAATATCCTTATGAATACAAAGCCGGATTTTCACCAATCGATGTGATAGAAGAATACACGCGTCCCGCAAGATATATTGAAAATGGAAAATTAGTTATTCGTCCTGCGCTATCTGATCCTGAATTTCTAAACTTTGATGAAGTTGGAACTCTTGAAGCTTTTAACAGTGATGGCTTAAGAACTCTCGTTGATACTCTAACTGCTCCAAATATGAAGGAGAAAACTCTTCGTTATCCTGGTCATATTGATAAAATGCGTGTGCTTCGTGAGTCTGGGTTCTTCAGTCAGGATGAAATTGAAATTAATGGAGTTAAAATTAAACCTGTTGATTTCACGTCAAAGTTATTGTTTCCAATGTGGGAACTTAAGGAAGGTGATGAAGAATTTACTGTGATGAAAATAGTTGTTGAAGGGGAAAAAGATAAGAAGAAAATTCGATACACTTATAATTTGTTGGATCGGCATGACAAGAAAACAAATATTCACTCAATGGCAAGAACTACAGGATATACAGCTACAACAATGGTTCGGCTGTTAGCAAAAGGAATGTTCGACCAAAAAGGAATTTGTCCGCCTGAGTATATAGGGCAAAAATCTGAGTGTGTGGATTTCGTTTTGAATGAGCTAAAAGAAAAAGGAGTTATCTATAATCAAGTTATAGAAAATATAGGCTAAAGAAATTGAGTCACTCGCTTGATAAAATACCCAAAATAAAATTAGCAAGTCTTCCAACTCCTTTGGATGAAGCAAAACGATTAGCAAAAAAAATTGGTCTACCAAAATTATTTATTAAGCGAGATGATTTAACAGGACTTGCTGGCGGTGGAAACAAAGCTAGAAAACTTGAATATGATTTTGCGGAAATTTTAAATGGCGGATATGACATCGTAATTTCTGCAGGCGGAATTCAATCGAATCATGCAAGAATGACAGCAGCCGCAGCACGCAAACTTGGTCTTGATATTAAACTTGTGCTTGGAGGACATGATTTTGAAATCGCAAAAGGAAATTTACTTCTTGATGTTATGTTCAATGCTGAGATTAGATATTTAGTTGATGATGATGCAAATGCCAGTCTTGAAAATGAAATGGAAAAATGGGCGAAAGAACTTTTAAGTAAAGGCAGAAAACCATTTGTTATTCCAATTGGTGGAAGCACAGGACTAAGTGCACTTGGCTATGTTAAAGCAATGGAAGAACTTTCTGTACAACTTGAAAATGATAAAGCACAAATAATTGTTGGAGTTGGTTCTTGCGGTACATTCGCAGGAACTACTTTAGGCGCAAAAATTTATCTTCCTAATGCTAGAATAATTGGAATTAGTGTTTCAAGAACTGCGGAAGCAATTAAGAAAAGAACAGCCGAGTTGATAGATGAAACTGCCGTATTACTTAATTATAAAATAGAAAATGAAATTTCCATTGAATGTTACGATGATTACTACACAGAATATGGAATACTTACAAAAGCAGGAGAACAAGCCATAAGGGATTGTGCAAATCTTGAAGGAATTCTTCTTGATCCTATTTATACAGGAAAAGTTATGGCGGGATTGATTGATCTAACCAGAAAAGGAATCATCGATAAAAATATTCCAGTAGTATTTATTCATACGGGTGGAATGCCAATTATATTTTCATTTGAATCAGAGCTTGGTAGTAAAATTAACTGTACAAAGATTATCCCGAAGAATAAACTGAACGATGCATAGAATATTAACGATTTTGCTTTTCTTTTTAGCTTTCAACTTAAACATCTTTCCTCAAGATACTATTCAATCCCTTATACAAAAATTCAGCCATAAAGATCAATTTGTAAATGGTGAGGCGATAAATGAATTAGTAAAGATTGGGGAACCAGCCGTTGAGTATTTAACAAATTCATTACAAGTTGAAGATGAAAATGTTAGATGGTGCTCAGCGATTGCGTTAGAAAAAATTTCTCCAATTGGAAAACAATCAATTCCGTTTTTAAATAAAGCACTTGAGGATAAAAACTCAAATGTGCGCTGGTGTTCTGCACTCGCGCTCGGTAAATATCAAACTGATGCGACTTTGGCAATTCCTGAATTACAAAAACTTTTATATGATGAAGATTATGATGTTCGATGGGCAGCATATATTTCAATACGTCAGATTGATAAAAACTCTCTCAACCTTATTTCAGATTTTGCAGTCGTAATAAAAAATTTAGAAACTTTAACTCCACAATTAATGGATGAGTTCAAAGTCCCCGGAGTTTCAATCAGTATAATTACTGATAAAAATATATCTTATTCAAAATCTTTTGGTATTGCTGATGCAAATACTAATGTGCAAGTTAATAAAAAAACAATGTTTGAAGCCTGTTCAATGAGCAAACCAGTATTTGCTTATCTTGTTTTAAAATTAGTAGAACAAGGTAAGCTGGATTTAGACAAATCTCTTTATGGTTATCTACCCGAAAAATTTATTTGCGAAGAGGAAGATTATTCAAAACAAATTACAGCAAGGATGATTCTATCCCACACAAGTGGATTACCAAATTGGCGAAAGGGAAGTGAGGAGAATGAAAGTCCGCTTCCAATTTATTTTAAACCTGGAACGAAGTTTCAATACTCTGGTGAGGGAATTTATTATTTACAAAGAGTAGTTGAACATATCACAAATGAATCATTAGAATCTTTTGCAAAACGAACATTGTTTGATAAACTCGGATTAGAATCTACAAGTTTTGTATGGAATGCAAAATTTGATTTGCAAATTGCAACCGGACACAATGCTGATGGAGAATGTAATGAGCGAAAAAAATATCTTCACGGTAATGCAGCCTATACTCTTTACACAACGTCTGATGAATATGCAAAACTGATCATTGAAATTATGAATCCGGGAAATCAAAATGATTATTCACTTTCTAATTCAATGATTAAAGAAATGTTAACTCATCAGGTTCGTGTTGATAACCGAGATGTTATTTACAGACCGGGAAGAAATTTTGGATTGCAGGGATTCAGAGGATTAGGCTGGGCTATTGATTCAACAATCACTGGTGATGTAGTTTATCATAGTGGATCAAATCAAACAGGATTCAGATGTTATTCTCAATTCAGTCCAAAGGATGGTTCTGGAATTGTAATAATGACAAATGGTGAAAATGGAAGTGAACTCTGGCAAAGACTAATTAAAGTTATTGGAGATTTATAAAATTAAAAACAGAATTCATCCTGAGCTTGTGTAAGGATGACAGTTAAATCATTTTTTTAATTCACATTTCGACAAGCTCAATGTGACAATTATTTCTAATAGGATCAAAATGAAAATCGAAAAAATTGAACTACGTCATATCAAAATGGAATTAGTTTCTCCATTCACAACATCAATGGGAACCGAATACGATGAAGAACATATCATTGTGCGAGTTGATGGTGAAGGATTAACCGGTTGGGGTGAAAGTGTTGCAGAAGGCACTCCGTTTTATTCTTATGAAACAGTTGCAACTGCCTGGCATATCTTGCAGGATTTTTTAATTCCATCAATTCTTGGCAAAGATATTTCTGGTATTGATAGCGCAATTGCATCTTATGAAAAAGTACGCGGGCATATGATGGCAAAAGCCGGACTTGAAGCAGCGTTGTGGGATTTGTTTGCTAAGTCAAAAAATATTTCTCTTTCAAAAATGATGGGTGGAACGAGAAATAAAATTGATGTTGGCGTCAGTATTGGTATTCAATCTTCTGTTCCTGATCTGATAAAAAAAATTGAAGGGTATCTTGCTGAAGGTTATAAAAGAATAAAAATTAAAATTGCTCCCGGAAATGATATTCAATTTGTTAAAGCAGTAAGAAAAGAATTTCCACAAATTCTATTTCAGGTGGATGCTAACTCAGCTTATGAATTAAAACATATAGATTTGTTTAAGCAGATGGATGATTACAATTTATTATTGATTGAACAGCCGCTTGGCTATGAAGATATTTATGATCACTCAAAACTTCAGAAAGATCTTAAAACACCAATTTGTCTTGATGAAAGTATTCACTCGCTTGATGATACACATGCAGCAATTGAATTGGATAGCTGCAGAGTAATAAATATAAAACCCGGTCGGGTTGGCGGATTTACAGAATCAAAACTTATTCACGATTACTGTGCATCTAAAAATATTCCTGTTTGGTGCGGCGGAATGTTAGAAAGCGGAATTGGACGAGCAGGAAATGTGGCTCTTGCATCATTGCCAAACTTTACTTTACCTGGTGATATTTCTGCAAGCAAACGCTATTACAAAGAAGATATTGTTGAACCGGAATTTGTAGTCAATCCTGATGGAACAATGAATGTTCCAACCAAACCAGGAATTGGTGTTGAAGTGAATATGAAGATGCTGGAGAAGGTTACAGTCAAGAAAGCTGAATTTAAAATGTAGGGACAGGGCTCACCATGTCCGTTTAATTTGTTGAATAAAGATATAATGATGTAGGCTCGAGGCTTGCCTCGATCGCAGAAAGAAAATATTATTAAGAAATTACAAGCAAAAAAAATAATTATAATCTAATATCTCGGGAAGGGCAAGCCCTTCCCCTACAATGATGGGAAATGAGAAAAATAAATATCCAATTAGAAAACGAACGAGATTAAAAGAATACGACTATTCTAATAATGCTTATTACTTTATAACGATCTGTGTAAATGATAAACGTGAAGTATTTGGTAAAATTGAAAATAATTCTGTGTCTTTGAATGATTATGGAATATTAATAGAAAAATATTTATTTGATCTGAGCGAGAGATTTAAATCTGTTGAAATAGATTATTACGTTATTATGCCAAATCATTTTCATTGTATATTAATTCTGGTGAATGAAAGTGATAAAAGCAAAGAAAGTATTTCAAATATAATTGGAGCATTCAAATCCTTAACGACTATAGAATTGCATAAAATGGGTTTAAGTGATTTTAAATGGCAAAGAAGTTTTTACGATAGAATCATTCGTAATGAACCAGAATTGTTTCACATAAGGCGGTATATTGAACAAAATCCATTAAGATGGGAGTTAGAAAAAGAGAATCCGCAAAATCTTGAAATGTAGGGACAGGGCTTGCCCTGTCCGTATTAAATGTTAGTTTTATATATAGAAAAATTTAAAATTGTGAAGCAATTAATCGGGAATGGCAAGCCCTTCCCCTACGAAATTTTTATTTGGATGTTCCAACAAAACCAGGTATTGGTGTTGAAGTAAATATGAAGATGCTTGAGAAGGTTGCGGTTAAGAAAGTTTCCTTTTAGTCATTGTGAGGGGCCTTCGACAAAGCAAACTATATTTTAGATGAATTTTTCTCCAACTCCTCAGTAATATTTGTAACAAACAATTCAACTTGCTGTTCGTTACCGAGTAAATCCAGTAAAGTAATTTTGCTTAATAATCCATCAAGCATTGTTTGAACTGTTTTCCAGAGAGAGCGGATTGAGCAATCGATTGAATTTGTACAGATGTTATTAACCCCAGCATGTAAATCACAGAAGCCTGATTCATAAAGTTTACCGCCAAGAGCAGCCAAAACATCACCAACAAGAATTTCATTTGCGGAACGGGCAAGTTTGTAACCACCAGATTGTCCGCGTGAGCTTTCGATAAATCCGGCAAGACGTAATGCACGCAAAATCTTTCCAACATTCGCTTCAGAAAGTTTTTCCTGCTCACTCAGTTCGGGAATAGTCATTCCTTTATCGGAATCACTTTTTCCGATTCTAAGTAACAATCTTAAACCATATTCTTCTTGTGTACTGAATTTCATTTTTCTTTTTTCATACAGTCATTGCGAACCCGACTTGTTGCACAGGCGTCAATTTAACGGAATCATATTCTAATTAAATATATGCTGATTGTTTTATCTCTGGTTAAATTCAGCATTATGATTATTTCATGCCTACGGCATTTTGTTTCATTTTTTCTTCCTGTTTCTACCAATATTTCATCCCTCTGGGATGAAGAAAAGAAATCCCGATAGGGATTTAATATTGGTAGTAAAATGGACAAAACAAGCAATAAAATCCCTTTAGGGATGATATATAATTCTTTAATTTATTCTAAAATCAGAACAATCGACCCAATCCATAATGAGAAACATAGTTACTAAGTTAACGCCTATGCAACTAGTCGGGTGAAGCAATCTGTTTTATTTATCGACTGTCACTCTTCGACAGGCTCAAAGTGACACCTGTTTCTGTCACCCTGAACTTGTTTCAGGGTCTTTTTTATTTTAGAGAGATGCTGAAACGAGTTCAGCATGACGTACTATTAATTTCCTTTAAACAACGGAATTTTTGAACCACATGATTTTGCATACATAACTTGTGAAAATTGCTCAGGAGAAATTGACGGACCTTTTGCAGAACATTTATCATTAAAAACATCTACAAGTGTTTTTGCAATTTGCTCTGCGGAGTAGCCTTCGATATCCATCCTTCGCATAAAATAAATCAACTCACCATTCTTAAATAATGCAATACTTGGAGAAGAAGGTGGAAAACCTTTTATATGTTGTCTGATTCTATCCACAGCATCTCTTTCCTGTCCGGCAAATCCAGTATAAAGTTTATCGGGAATAATATCATTCTGTAAAGCAAGAGAAACTCCTGGTCGTGCACTTCCAGCGGCGCAGCCGCAAACGGAGTTAATCATAACTAAAACAGTTTTATCATCTTTAACATTTATTGCTTCATCAACCTGTTCGGGTGTAAGCAATTCTGTGAAACCAACTGCAAGCAATTCATCGCGCATTGGTTGTACTGCGTCCTGATCATACATTGGCGGACGCGAAAGTATATTGAACATTTGAGCTCCTTTTTGTTTATAAAAACCATTTGTCATTCCCGCGAAAGCGGGAATCTACTAAACGTAATCTGGATTCCGTGTCTCACTTCGTTCGCACGGAATGACAGTTAGAATATTAATAAAATCCTAATTCAACTTTGGCAACATCAGACATCATATCTTTATCCCACGGTGGACTCCAAACCAATTCAATCTTTGCATCTTTTACTTCCGGAATTGCTTTTACTTTTCCTTCAACTTCCGGTGGAAGCGAACCCGCGACTGGGCACATTGGTGAAGTGAGTGTCATTTTAATTTTAACATTGTAATCATCATCGATCGCAATTTCATAAATCAAACCTAACTCAAAAATATCCACAGGAATCTCAGGATCGTAACAGGATTTAAGTGTTTGAATTATTTTTTCTTCTAGTTCTTGTTTTGTTATTTGTGCCATATTCTTTCTTTCGAACGTCATTGCGAGTGAGTCTTCTGCCAAAGGCATCCCTTCGGGAGAGCGAAGCAATCTATCATTAGAATTGGCAGATTGCTTCACCCCGATGAATCGGGGATTCGCAATGACGAAAAAATATTTATTCCGTTACTACTTTCTCATTTTTATTATGCAATGCATTTATCATTGTATGCCAGGCAAGTGATGCACATTTAACACGTGCAGGGAATTCTCTTACTCCGCCAAACACAGCAAGTTTACCAAGCTCATCGATATCTGGATTATCACCAAGCTTATCAGTTACTAACTCGTGAAACTTATTAAATATCTTTTCTGCTTCTGAAACTGATTTACCTTTTAGTAATGAAGTCATCAACGAAGCAGATGCTTTTGAGATCGCACATCCGGAACCTTGAAATGAAATATCTTCTATAATTCCCTGGTCATTAACATTTAGAAAAACATTGATATTATCACCACAAAGCGGATTGTAACCTTCCGCATGATTTGTTGGATGTTCAATCAACCTAAAATTTCTTGGCGATTTATTGTGATCTAAAATTACCTGCTGATAAAGTTCTCTTAATTCCTGATCCATTATCCGAATACCTCTAAAATTTTCTTTAGTCCGTTAACTAAAACATCAACTTCTTCAATTGTGTTGTACATCCCAAATGAAGCGCGTGAAGTTGCAGGTACACCAAATCGCCGCATCAGAGGCTGTGTACAGTGATGACCTGTTCGAATTGCAACTCCTTCAAAATCCAAAAAAGTTCCAACATCATGCGGGTGAACATTTTCGAAATGAAATGATAAAACTCCAATTTTTTCTTTGGCAGTTCCGATGACTCTTAATCCTTTTAAATCAGAAACAGCTTTGGTTGCATATTCAAGCAAAAGATTTTCATGGTACGCAATATTTTCAAGTCCAATTTTTTCGATGTATTCAATCGCTGCACCCAATCCAATTGCGCCTGCAATGTCTGGAGTGCCAGCTTCAAACTTGTGCGGAAGTTCGTTGTATGTTGTTTCTTCAAAAGTAACTTTTGAAATCATATCACCGCCGCCCTGGTAGGGAGGCATTGCTTCGAGATGATTTACTTTGCCGTAAAGAATTCCAATTCCAGTTGGACCGTAAAGTTTGTGTCCCGAGAAAGCAAGAAAATCACAATCAAGCTGCTGTACATCAATCTTTAAATGATTAACAGCTTGTGCTGCATCAATCAAAACAGGGATGTTAAAACTATGAGCGAGATCAATAATTTTTTTTACAGGGTTAACTGTTCCGAGTGAGTTTGATGCATAAACAACTGAAATAAATTTTGTTTTTTCATTTA
Source organism: Ignavibacteriaceae bacterium (assembly GCA_044227615.1). Taxonomy (GTDB): domain Bacteria; phylum Bacteroidota; class Ignavibacteria; order Ignavibacteriales; family Ignavibacteriaceae; genus IGN3. Next base: position 13,584 of record JBGAWM010000042.1, on the reverse strand, counting down.
TCATCTTTTCAAATTCTTCAAAGATGATTTCACCTTCATCATTAATGGGGATGACACGAAGCTTTGCATTTTTTTCTGCACAAAGCATTTGCCAGGGAACAATGTTGGAGTGATGTTCCATTGTTGAGATGATTATTTCATCACCTTCTTTAATGTTTTTTCTTCCGTAAGATGAAGCGACAAGATTTATTGATTCTGTTGTACCGCGTGTAAAAATTATTTCATTCTTACCAAGAGCATTTATAAAATTCTTTATAATGATACGTGAACTCTCGAATGCTTCAGTAGCTTCCTGGCTTAATGCGTGAACACCGCGATGAATGTTAGCGTTGTACTTTTCATAGTAATAGTTTGTTTTATCAATTACGTATTGCGGCTTTTGGGTGGTTGCAGCATTATCAAGATAAACAAGCGGTTTTTCGTGCACTAATATTTTTAGTATCGGAAAATCTTCTCTGATTTTTCTTACATCATAAAGTTTCGAATAACTTTCAACGAGGGTTGTATTTTTATTATGCATGAAAATACTTTCTATCCGTTAAATCTCTTGCTGATAATTTCTTCAAGATAATCTCTTAAAGCAGGAATTTTTATTGATGTTATAACATCACTTGCAAAAGCATGAATTAAAATTGCAGTTGCAGATTCTTCACCAATACCGCGTGACTTTAAATAAAATTTTGCTTCATCATTTAATTTTCCAATCGTTGCACCGTGTGAGCACTTAACATCATCAGCAAATATTTCTAGTTGGGGTTTTGTGTTCATCACTGCATTATCCGAAAGAAGAATTGTATTGTTCTCCTGAAATGCATTTGTCTTTTGTGCATCGCGGCGAACCATAACTTTTCCGTTAAACACTCCGCGTGATTTATCCTGCAGAATTCCTTTGTAATGTTCGTGGCTGTTGCAATGCGGTTTTGCGTGATCAATCATCGTGTGGGCATCAAAAAGCTGCTCATCAGAAATCATGAACAATCCGTTAAGCATACACTCACCGCCTTCATTATTAAATCTTGCATTAAAATCATTGCGGGAAATTTCTGCTCCATGAGAAATTAAGTGCGATGAAAAATTACTGCATCGCTCCTGATCAACTTCCATTCGTGCTATGTGAAAAGCTTTGTTACTTTCCTCTTGCAATTTTATGTGATCAACGATTGCATTTTCATCGGCGACAATTTCAGTTACTGCATTTGTTAAGTAAACACCATCTTCATCAGAAATGTAATGTTCGATAATGCTGACTTGAGAATTTTTCCCGGCGACAAACAGATTTCTTGGTTGTGTTAATATTTTTTCACTACCAGATTTTGTAAAAAATATTATATGTACTGGGTCTTCAACAATTTTGCCATCAGGTACATAAATAAAGGCACCGTCTTTAGTAAAAGCTGTACTTAAAGTTGTGAAAAAATAATTTTCGTTTTCAGCGTACTTGCCAAGATGTTTTTTTGCGATTGGATTATTAGTCTTTAATGCCGCTGCAAGACTTCCGATAACAACACCTTTAGGAATGTCAATTAGTTTTGAAAACTCAGGAGAAAAATTTCCATTTACAAAAACCAAAAGGCTATGTTCCATCTTATCAAATAAAAACTTGTTGATAGTTTCCGATGAAACATTTTCTTTAATAGAAACAGGGGAGAAGTTGTACTTTAGTAAAGATGAAATATTTGTGTACTTCCATTCTTCATCTTTTTGAGTTGGGAAAGTAAGTTCTGCAAATTTACTGATTGCATCTTTTCTAACTTTGTGAAAGTCAGAAGTTTTCTCTCCGTTTAATGATTTCTCAAATTCATCAAATTGGTTGATGAAGTATTGTTTTATGTCTTTTGTTATATCCATTATAAATTTCTTTGTTAATTTTTTTTAGCAATGTATCCTCGTGAAATATCGATAACTAATACTTCAATTGAACTCACCCTAAATCCCTCTCTTAGAAAGAGAGGGACTTAAAAATTATGTTCTTCACCCCTTCTCTTTTTAAGAGAAGGGGAAGGGGGATGAGTTCCATAATTACGCAACAACTTCAGCTTTATCGCTTTTAATCCAATCATATCCTTTTTCTTCAAGCTCAAGTGCAAGTTCCTTTCCACCTGATTTAACAATCTTACCTTTATAAAGTACGTGAACAAAATCAGGAATAATGTAATCCAATAATCTTTGGTAGTGTGTTACAACGATTGTAGCGTTTTCTTTTGTTTTTAATTTGTTAACACCGTTTGCAACAATGCGAAGTGCATCAATATCCAGTCCTGAATCTGTCTCATCAAGAATAGCAAGCTTTGGATTTAGCACTGCCATCTGAAAAATTTCATTTCGTTTTTTTTCGCCGCCGGAAAATCCTTCATTAACAGCACGACTTAAAAACTTTGAGTCAAGTTCAACAAGTTTACTTTTCTCTTTTAGCAATGAAAGAAACTCCATTGCATCAAGTTGTTCTTCGCCGCGATACTTTCTAACTTCATTTACTGCAGTCTTTAAAAGATTTGTATTGCTTACGCCCGGAATTTCTACTGGATATTGGAATGCTAGAAAAACTCCTTCGCGTGCGCGATCTTCGGGTGAAAGTTCCAAAAGATTTTTTCCGTTGTATAAAACTTCACCTGAAGTAACTTCATATTCTTCTTTACCAGCAAGTACAGATGCAAGTGTAGATTTCCCAGAACCATTAGGACCCATAATCGCATGGACTTCGCCAGCGTTTACTTTTAGGTTTATACCTTTTAAAATTTCTGTTCCTTCAACATTTGCGTGAAGATTTTTTATTTCTAATAACATTTTGTTTCCTTATTAATTTTCATTTTTAACTTTGTGTCTTGGTGCCTTAGTGGCAAAGAAAGAATATCCACAAAGACACAAAGGCTCTAAGATTATACTACCCTACACTGCCTTCCAAACTGATACTAAGTAGCTTTTGTGCTTCAACAGCAAACTCCATTGGAAGTTCTTTAAAAACTTCTTTACAATATCCGTTTACAATTAAGCTAACAGCATCTTCAGTCGAGATTCCTCTTTGATTAAGATAGAAAATCTGATCTTCACCAATTTTAGATGTTGTTGCTTCGTGTTCAACCTGTGCAGTTGGATTATTTATTTCTAAATACGGAAAAGTGTGCGCACCGCATTTATCTCCAAGTAAAAGAGAATCGCATTGTGAAAAGTTGCGTGCACCTTCAGCTTTTTTTCCAATCTTAACTAACCCACGATAACTGTTATTGCTTCTTCCTGCAGAAATACCTTTTGATACGATTGTGCTGCGTGTGTTTTTTCCAAGATGAATCATCTTTGTTCCTGTATCAGCCTGCTGCAAATTATTTGTTACTGCAACTGAATAAAATTCTCCAATCGAATTATCACCTTGCAAAATACAACTTGGATATTTCCAGGTTATTGCAGAACCAGTTTCAACTTGTGTCCAGCTGATTTTAGAATTAGTCCCACGACAGGCACCACGCTTTGTAACGAAATTATAAATTCCGCCTTTGCCATCTTTATCGCCGGGATACCAATTCTGAACAGTGGAATATTTTATTTGCGAATTCTCGAGTGCAACCAACTCTACTACAGCTGCGTGCAATTGATTTTCATCTCGCATCGGTGCGGTGCAGCCTTCAAGATAGCTTACATAAGCATTATCATCAGCTATAATTAATGTTCTTTCAAACTGTCCTGTGTTTGCAGCGTTTATTCTAAAGTAAGTTGAAAGCTCCATCGGGCAGCGAACACCTTTTGGAATGTAAACGAATGAGCCATCGCTGAAAACTGCGGAGTTTAATGTTGCATAATAATTATCTGTGTAAGGAACCACACTACCCAAATATTTTTTTACTAAATCCGGATGCTCACGAATCGCTTCTGAAAATGAACAAAAAATGATTCCCATTTCATTTAGTTTCCCTTTAAAAGTTGTTGCAACAGAAACAGAATCGAAAACAGCATCAACTGCAACTCCTGCAAGAATCTTTTGTTCATCTAATGAAATTCCAAGCTTCTTGTAAGTATCAAGAAGTTCGGGATCAACTTCATCAAGACTTTTATATTTTGGAGTTGATTTTGGTGCGGAGTAGTAAGATATCTCCTGGTAATCCACAGGCGGATATTTAACATTTGGCCATTTTGGTTCTGCCATCGTTAACCAATGGCGGTAAGCTTTCAATCTCCATTCGGTCATCCATTCGGGTTCCTGCTTCTTTGCAGAAAGTTGGCGGATTATATCTTCGTTCAATCCTTTAGGAAGAGTATCCGATTCGATATCCGTTACAAACCCAAATTTGTACTCTTTATTGGCTAATTCTTCTATTTTCTCAGTTTCTGTCGTGCTCATTCATTCTCCGTTAAAACAAATTGTTTTTAACCTGCGATTCAAAGTTATTCAATCTATACTAATAAGTCAAGATTGATTTTTGGATGATGTGATGAGGGAATCAGCTTAAAAGACTAAATAAAAATGATTTTTAATGGTTGGCTACTTAGAAAGTTTTTCAAATCTTTTTTCTCGTTCCTGTTTTCTTGAACGAGTACCATAAATAAACACTGCTACTAATGTTATTAAAGAACCCCCACTCAACAATGGACCAAATACATTGAAACCTAACGTTGCTAGAAAAACTCCACTACCGATCCCAGAAAGACCTAGTACAAATCCAAATATCAAACCCCAAAATGATTTTTTAATATCAGAAGATACAACCATTTTCTCTATCTCAATTCGATGTTGAGTTTGAGTTTCTGCTTGTTTTAAAATTCGGTCAGCGGCACCTGGTAAGATTTGCTCAAACTTGGCTAAAATATCTGGAGGAGGAAGCGGTCCAGCATATAGTTCCGTTCTTTGAACCCTAACTGCATTCTGTGAGTTAGGTTTAGTCAAATTCGAGTTCGATTTGTTTCCCTTGGTCATTAAAATTTGATTTCTCTTTTTCAATTGCTATGGCAAAATCATTTCCAATAACTTCCCAGTCATTTTTTAATGCTAGAAAGTCAGCTTGCTCAGGAGTAATACTTGAATTATATTCATCAAGAGTGGCTCCGAGATCAAGAGTTCTTGCTAAACCTTCTAAGAATGAAGGTGTTGCAAATAAAAAAGATGTATCGCCCATAATCTGATATAGCCTTCTTTATAGATAATTAAATAACTGTGAGAAAAATTACTTTAATGTCTTAACTTTGTCAAGTAATATGTGATGATAACAACAATCAAACATACAAAATGTACAAGTTATTATCGTAATTTTTTGGGTAAAATTTAGACCCTAAAATCTTCCACATCCAATTCGTTCTTTTCGTTTCTATTTTGGTTGAGGAGTTGTTACCACTTTCATTCTACTCAATAAAAAAGACCGCCATTAAGACGGTCTTAAAAAAACTTGTTTATATTATGTTACAATTCAAGCCTATCAAAACTTTCTTTGGTGATCTCTGCTTTCACTTTTCCTGTATGAGCAATGCCTTCAGGTTCAAATAATATAAGTTTAACATGTCCACGAGGAACAACCCGGTGCTCTATACCTCTTTTAACAATATAAAATTCACCCGGTTGTAGAGTAATGTTTTTATCCTTTTCATATATATCGAGTACTCCATCCACAACAAAAAACATTTCATCTTCATTTTCGTGTGTATGCCACGGAACCTTATCACCTTCTAAATGAACAACCAGAACATACTGTCCGTTTAATTCGCCAACAATTTTCGGTGAAAAAGTATCATTAAACTTCTCGAAGCATTTTTCGATATTTACTACTTTTGCCATTTGGTTTCTCCGTATGAATAACGACTTTAATAAATAATTATAATCTTAAACTAATTGATTTAATGATAATGCTCAATTGGTGTTGACTAAAATTAATTAGCACAGGTTGATTCTGAGGTAAAGGAATCCTAATAAAAATTAGGATGATATTTAGTCGTGATTTTATTATTGTTGAAATAAGAAATATTTTAATTACAAAATAACTGCAATTTGAAACCAATATCTGTAAAACTTTGGAAAGAGTTCCTAAAAAGTAAAGGATTAAAACACATCCGAACTGAAGCAAGTCACGAAGTGTGGAATAATCCGGATAAACCTTTACTAAGACCTTGTACTGTTGTTCCAAAACATGAAATGGTTCCCAAATTACGCATTCATACAAGTCTATTAAATCTGGGGATTTCTCAAAAACAATTCGATGAGGAAATAAAATTATTGCAATCTAAAAAAGCGGCAAAATCAAAAAAGAAGAATTAACTTATTGGAAAAGCAATGCTGTGAGAAATTACAGATTGAGCTTTATTTGTTATAGATAAAGGAAAACGGGGAGGTTGATATGCAAGTTCAGGAATTTGTTGTAATGTCCATCCGTGTTTTAATAAGTACTTTTCAAGATTACCACTTTTTGAAGTTTCCTCAATAAAAATTTTAATTTCGGTTGCAAATGCTGCTTTAGCTTCTGATTTATTTTTACCATAACTCGAAAGTTCCAATGCCGGGCAATAAGCAACAATATAATCTTCTTCTTTGATGATCAATACATCAAGTTGAAGCTTTATTGATTCTTTTGACTTTTGAATATGATTTGTCAAGCTATCTCCTAATAAAAAATATCCTGAAAATACATTAACAGGATTTGTAGTGCTAAAATACATTTCTGAAATCGAAGTTTCAAATCCAACTATGTTCTATAACGAATAATTTAATAATAACGATTATTTTTTATAAAGCTTAGCAAAAATTGAATATTTTATGACCAAAATACAATGGATTAAAATCAAGCCCAGTGCCCAAATTGTTTTTAAGTGATTATTCGGTTAATTTTGAATGTAAATTAACAAAGGTACTTGTGGCAGATACAGATCAAAATAAGCCGGTTCAAACAGAAAAAAATAGCATAGGACAAACACAAAATAAATTTCACAAAGGTGGAAGACGTTATTATCCTAAAAAACGATATTACAAGCCCCAGAGTTCAGATAATCAAATCCAGCCAACCCGAGTTAGTTTTCAAAAAATTTCCTTAATAATCCCGCTTTTTAATGAAGAGGAATCGATCCAGCCATTACTAAATGAAATTAGAAAAGAATTAAAACCACTCAACAAACCTTATGAAATTATTTTTGTTGACGACGGCAGCACGGACGGTTCTTTAAAAATTATTAAAGATGCTGCGAAAACTGATACGAGAATAAAATTTATTAGCTTTAGAAAAAACTATGGAAAATCCGCAGCACTGCAGGTTGGATTTAAAGCTGCAACAGGTGATGCAATCATAACTATGGATGCTGATTTACAGGATGATCCTCACGAAATTCCTAATCTCTTAAAAAAACTAGATGAAGGATATGATCTTTGTTCTGGCTGGAAGAAAGAAAGATTTGATCCGTTTATAAAAAAGTTTTCATCACGGTTTTTCAATTTTGTAACAAGAATGATAAGTGGAATAAAAATTCATGATTTTAACTGCGGATTAAAAGCTTATAGAAGAGAAGTAGTGCAAAACTTAAATGTTTATGGAGAGCTTCATCGCTACGTACCCGTTTTAGCAAAGTGGCAAGGATTTTCTGTAACGGAGATTCCTGTAAAACATCATCCCCGCAGATACGGCAAAACAAAATTTGGGATGTCAAGATTCTTCAAAGGTTTTATTGATTTAATAACTGTTACATTTGTTGGCAGATACGTAAAGCGCCCAATGCATTTCTTTGGATTTTTGGGAGCTTTATCATTCTTTGTTGGTCTTATTGTTAATGGATATCTTACAGTTGAATGGATAAGCGGAAGACCATTGAGCAACAGACCAATGTTATTTCTTGGTATGTTATTGATAATCGTTGGTGTGCAGTTTTTCTCAGTTGGATTGCTTGGTGAAATGCTCGTTCATCAAAACCAGAGTGAAAGAGAATATGTTATTAAAGATCGTAATTAGATTTTTCCAATTAAACTATCCCACCATTAAAATCGATTAATGAAAATAGTAATTGTCTCACCTGCATATCCGCTTAGAGGCGGAATAGCTCATTCAGCAGGATTACTTTATAAAGAACTCACAAAAGAACACGAGGTTCTTCTTATAACTTTTAAGAGACAGTATCCAAATTTTTTATTTCCTGGTAAATCACAAACAGAATCTGTTGAAGAGACAGACAGAATCCCATCAGAAATTATTCTTGATTCAATAAATCCATTTAATTGGAATCTTACTGCCAAACGGATAATAAACTTTAAACCTGATTTAGTGATCTTTAAACACTGGCTTCCATTTTTTGGTCCGTGTTATGGCTGGATAGCAGGAAAGATTAAGAAAAACTCATCGGCAAAGTTGATAGCAGTGTGTCACAATATTATTCCGCATGAAAAAAGAATTGGCGATAAGGTTCTGTCAAAATATTTTTTGAAGAAGATGGATTATTTTATTCCTTTATCCGATCAGGTTAAAAGAGATTTATTTTTGTTTGTTAAAAATCCGATATACAAACTTTTACCTCTGCCTGTTTTTTCTTTGTTTGGGGATAGGGTTGATAAAGAACAAGCGAAAAATAATCTTAAATTAAAAGATAAAAATATTCTGTTCTTCTTTGGATTTATAAGAGATTATAAAGGACTTGATATTCTGATTGAAGCCTTTTCGATCGTAAGAAAAAGTATTGATATTAAACTGATTGTTGCAGGGGAGTTTTATGAGCCGGAAGAAAAATATATTAAGCTGATTCAAAAACACAAACTTGAAGAAGCGGTTATCCTTAAAAAAGATTTTATTCCAACATCGGATGTTAAATATTATTTTTCGGCGTCAGATGCTGTTGTACTTCCATATAAATCAGCAACACAAAGCGGTATAGTGCAGGTGGCAGTAAACTTTTGTATGCCGGTTATTGCCAGCAATGTTGGCGGTATTGGTGAAGTTATTGAAGATGGAAAGACAGGATTTATTGTTGAAAAAGAAAACCCAGAAAAACTTGCACAGGCTATTTTTCGTTTTTATAATGAAGATAGAGAAAAAGAATTTACAGACAATATGAAATCATTAAAAGAAAAATACTCCTGGCAAAATTTTGTTAAAGGTATGTTTGAATTAATCAATAATAGAAATTAAGATGCAATACGATCCGGTTAAAAATATTTTTGCAGGAGTAATTAAAAAATTTCCTTCCCTTAGAATTCTATTTTATAAGATTCTTGATTTAATGTTTCTTCGTTCCTGGTATGTTAGAAGGGAATTGAAAATCTTAAGAAAAAAGTTTGGTAACAAAAAGATTAACATATATGATGCTGGTTCAGGTTATGGACAATATTCATATTTTATGTCTAAGCATCTGCAGCCTTGCGAAATCTATTCGGTTGATGTAAAAGAAGATTGGATAAATGACAATAAAGAATTTTTCTCTTCACAAAAAATACAGTCAGTCCACTTTGGTGTTGAAGATTTAACTGAAATAAATCATCAAGACAGATTTGATCTTATAGTTTGTGTGGATGTATTAGAACATATTGTTGAGGATGTAAAAGTTTTTGAAAACTTTAATCACGCATTAAAGAAGGGCGGATATTTAATTATCAATACCCCTTCAATTTATGGCGGCAGCGAGGTGCACGATGAACATGATGAAAGTTTTGTTGGTGAACATGCGCGTAACGGATATTCAAAAGAAGACTTTGAATCCAAACTACATCCGCTAGGATTTAAAACTGTGCAATCAAAATATACTTATGGATTTTGGGGTAATTTAGCCTGGCGACTTGGAATAAAATATCCAATTATGATGGTAAACTTTTCAAAGTTACTTTTATTATTACTACCGTTATATTACACAGCAACATTTCCATTTACTTTTGTAATGATGTGGATTGACTTTAAAACTAATAATAAAGTTGGCTCTGGAATAAACTTTATTGCTAAAAAATAATATGCAAAATCTAAATCGGAATTGTTATAGCATTACCCATAAAAGAAATTCACACTTCGAATTGCTTCAGTGTGACGAATGTAAATTTTCTCAGCAGGAGACTTAATGGCAGCAAAAGAAAAGAAAGTTATTAGAACTGAGAAGAAAACTAAAGAAACATTTCTTTCAGGTTTTTCTTTAGACAAATTCATTCCAGTCAAATTTCAGACTTTAGCACTACTTATAGTTACACTATTAATATTTCTATTATTTTATTCTCCACTCTATTTTGGTGGAAAAACATTTCAATCCGGTGATATCCTAACGAGTCAGAGTGCAAAAACATATATAGAAAACCATGAAGGTGGCTACACATTATGGAATCCAAATATATTTTGTGGAATGCCTGCGTATGCAATGGCTACGGGTTACAAGTGGTTTAACGTAATCTACGTTGTTACAAATACGGTTAGAAATATTTTTAGTGCTCCATTTAATATTGATTATGCAAAATGGACATTCTATCTGCTCGCACTCGCGTATTCAATGTTTTTCTTTATGATGAACAGAACTAAAAATAGATTGATTAGTCTTTTTACATCTCTTGTCACATCATTCAGTACCGGCATAGTGGTATTTCTTTACATCGGGCACGTAACAAAACTTACGGCAATTTTTGTTTTTCCCGTTTTACTTTTGCTTCTACTCAATTTTCAAAAGAAGATAAAATTTCTTGATGTTATGCTGCTCTTTTTCTTTATGCCAGTAATGTTTTTAGGCTGGCATGTGCAAATTATCTTTTACATCTTTTTTGCAGTAATGATTTATTTCATCTACTATTTAGCCAGAGCTATTAAGATAAAAGATAATTTTTTACTTAAACAGTTGTTAAAATCTGCTGCGATATTTTTATTTGCTGTTCTAGTTGGATTAGGAATTCAATCGGATAACTTTACACAAGTATGGGAATACTCTCCCTACTCAACTCGAGGAACAGAAAGTATTCTTGATAAAGAATCTGGTTCAGCACAAAAAACAGAAACGGCATTTTATGATTACGCTACAAGCTGGTCATTCTCGCCTGGAGAAGTTTTAACATGGATAGTTCCATCTTATTATGGATTTGGAAAATCAGTGTACAATGGTCCGCTTTCCCAAAATCGTGATGTAGAAGTAAATACTTACTTTGGGCAAATGCCTTTTGTTGATGTTGCAATGTACATGGGTGTTATCATTTTCTTTCTTGCAATTTTTTCAATGATAATAAATTGGAAAGATCCATTTGTAAGGTATCTAACAATTCTTGCTCTAATTGCCACTCTTATTTCCTTCGGGAAAACATTTCCACTCTTTTATGATTTGATGTTCCACTACTTCCCATTCTTTGATAAGTTCAGAGTACCATCTATGATTTTGGTGCTTGTGCAATTAAGTTTTCCAATACTTGCAGGACTTGGTATCGCAAAAATAGTATCATTAAAAAATGAGAATGATAAAAAATTTGATAATCTTGTTAGGAATATTTTCTTTGGACTAGGCGGTATTTTTATTCTAACTCTGGTTCTTTCATCGCCAATTAAAAGTTGGTTTATCGGACGGATAGTTGAGTCTGGAGAAAAGGGAAATCAACTTCAGCAAATTCACGATTATATGGCGGAGATGTTTTTAAACGATGCAAGGTTAGCATTCTTCTTTTCCACCGCTGTTTTTGGGTTTATGTTTGCTTACTTAAAATCTTCATTAAGCAGAGATTTAATGATCGTTGGAATTATCGTTTTATCCCTTGTTGATATTTTTAGAATTAATCATCGTGGAGAAACATTAAAAGATAATGTAGATATCGAACAATTATTTCAAAAACCAGAATATGTTACTGCGATTGAATCTTTAAATGACAAATCAACTTTTAGAATTATAAATCTTAAACAAGATGGTTCACTTGGTTCGGTTCAGCAAAATTCAAATTACAATGCATACTTCTTATTGCAGGATTTATACGGTTACTCCGGAATCAAACCAAGAGCCTATCAGGATTATATGGATATACTAGGCAGTCCTGCAAACCAAACTTTATGGCGAATGGCAAACGTGAAATATATAGTACTTGATAATGCAGTAAATCTTGCAGGATTAGTCCCGGTTTTTTCGGGCAATAAAACATTTGTTTATGAAAATCAAAATGCTCTACCTCGCGCTTACTTTGTTGATGAAGCGCAAAAGGCATCTGCAATGGAAATTCTAAATAAAGTAAAGAACAATCAATTCGATCCCAAAGAAGTTGCATTTGTTGAAAATGCTGATATTAAAGTTGATAAACCGGACAGCACAGCATCAGTACAAATAGAAAAATATGCTGATGAAAATATTTATCTAAATGTAAATGCTAGTGGAAATAATTTTTTATTTCTTGGTGATACTTATGTCGGCAAAGGATGGAAAGCCTATATAGATGGAAATGAAACTAAAATTCATCGAGCAAACCATAACTTCAGAGGAATCGTTGTTCCTAAAGGTAACCATAAAATTCATTTTGAGTATTTGCCTGAATCATTTGTTATAAGCAGGAATGTATCGTTAGTATTCAGCTCATTGGTTGTGTTGGGTTTATTCGTTTCCGTTGGATTGAACTTTAGGAAGAAAAAAGAAGTAAGCGAGTAAAGAACATCCTTGCAGCAAGAAAAAAAAATAGACACTAAAATAAATTTCGGCTCGGATTCATTTAAAAAATATTTTGCAAATACATCCTGGCTTTTGTTTGAAAAAGTTGCACGGCTTGTTCTTAATTTTTTTGTTACGGTTTACGTTATTAGATATTTAGGTCCCAATGAATTTGGACTTTATAGTTATGCTATAAGTTTTTATGGATTATTTGTCGCGTTTGTTTCTCTTGGACTTGAAAGTATTTCAATCAGGGAGTTAGTAAAGCATCCAGAAAAAAGAGATGATATACTTGGTTCTGTTTTTTATACTCAACTGGGTGGAGCAGTAATTGCGATATCATTAATTGCTTTGACACTTATAATCACATCAGAAGAGTTATTTACTTCTACTCTTATACTTATTATTTCAGCATCGTCCTTTTTTCAAACTTTTAATGTAATTGATTATTATTTCCGCTCCACTGTAAAGGCAAAATATTCGGTTTATGTATTATTCACATCTGTTTTGCTGGTTTCGTTAATTAAGTTTACACTTATACTTTTAGAAGCTCCACTTATTTATTTTATAATTGCCTTTGCTTTTGAATTTGTTTTTAATTCAATCGGATATTTTATTGTTTATCATTTGCAGAAATTAAAAGTTGTTCGGTGGAAATTTGATAAAAATCTTGCCATAAGCTTATTAAAAGATAGCTGGCCATTAATTTTATCGGGAGTTGTAGTCTCAATTTATATGAAAGTAGACCAGGTTTTAATCAAAAATATGTTGGATGTTAAAGAAGTTGGATATTATGCCGCTGCGGTTAGGTTAAGCGAGTCCTGGTACTTTATACCTGTTGCTATTAGTAATGCGCTTTTCCCGGCAATTGTGAATGCAAAAAATATAAGTAAAGAACTTTATCTATCCCGTCTGCAAAAATTATATGATATTCTCGCCTGGATAGCAATTGGAATTTCTATTCCTGTCAGCTTTTTTTCTTCAGATATAATTAACCTTTTATACGGAAGTAAGTATTTATCCTCTGCCCCAATATTAACTATTTATATTTGGGCAGGTGCT
>JBGAWM010000041.1:0-25974 GCA_044227615.1 Ignavibacteriaceae bacterium | reverse complement strand
GTAATAGTTAATACATCATCAAATGGTTTGATTCCGGTACCTCTCAGTTCCCAATTGTTGCCGCCATCTAATGAGTATAGAATTTGATTAACTGTGCCGAATGCAAAAATTTCCTGATTAGAAATAACATTCAATTTTGGAATGAGAAAAAAATCTGTTTGATATAAGGATTGCCAGTTAACTCCATTATCAGATGATCTGAAAATTTTACCTTGTGATGTTGTTGTAAATAAATTGTCTGAGGAGTCAGCGTCAATTGAAAGGATGTTTCCGGGCATTTGTCCGCCTGTACTGGTAAAGTACAACTGCTGGGCATTTGTTAAAAAAACAGGAACAATTACCAATAGAAGTAACGTCAATTTTTTCATAGCTCTTTCTCCCATGAAATAGTCACTTCAAAAGAAACAAATTCTCAATTCAATTACAAGTGTTTGCCAGATTTTATTTAATTTCGTTTAGTTAAAATCACACAATAAAAAATTTTAGTATTATGAAAACAAAACTTGATATTGCAAAAAACTGGCTGCCTCGTTATACTGGAACAAACATAGATGACTTTGGCGATTATCTTCTGCTTACAAACTTTCAGAATTATGTGGATAAGTTTGCAGAAAGATTTAATTGTGAAGTAAAAGGTATCGGCAGACCCATGCAAACTGCCACAAACTCACAAGGACTTTCGATTATAAATTTTGGTATGGGTTCTGCTAATGCAGCAACAATAATGGACTTATTAGTTGCTCGTGCACCAAAGGGAGTTTTATTTCTTGGTAAATGCGGCGGATTAAAACGATCTACCGAAATAGGATATTTTATTCTTCCAACTGCTGCGATAAGAGGGGAGGGAACAAGTGATGACTACAAACCAAAAGAAGTTCCTGCTTTGCCCTCATTTAAATTGCATAAATTTGTCTCGGATAAAATAGTTCAAAGAAAAATGGAATATAGAACCGGTGTTGTTTATACTACAAACCGCCGTGTTTGGGAATGGGATGAAGAGTTTAAACAATATCTGAAAAAACTTTCTACAATAGCTATTGATATGGAGACAGCAACCTTGTTTATAGTTGGATTAGTGAATGAAATTCCTCGAGGTGCTTTGCTGCTTGTTTCAGATATCCCAATGATTCCTGCTGGAGTGAAAACTGAAAAATCAGATAAAGAAGTAACAGAAAAATTTGCTGATCTTCACCTTGAGATTGGAATAGAAGCCATGACTGATTTAGGAGTAAAGGGAGAACAGATAAAACATTTTACTTATTAAAAATAGTTTTATGATCAATTGCTAAGAACATTTGTGCAAAAGTGTACCAGCACAAACCTAATGACCAACCGGCAATAACTTCTGTAACTGTGTGTCCGCTTCCGACAAATCTGCTGACACCTACTAAAGCAATTATTATTATTGCAGAAACATATAAAAATTTGTTAACCGGTTCATACTTTCTGTGTGAGCCTAAACAACGTGCTATTGCAAGATACATTACCGTTGCGATGAAAGTATGCCCGCTTGGAAAGTTTGATAATGTTTCTGTGAGAATCGTATTAAAATTTATTTCTGCGTGATTCGATGTTAGAGTTTTAGTAACAAGGATTAAAATGATTCCAAGTCCAACAGTAAAAATAAATTTGCCTGCATCTGATTTCCCTTTTAACAATCTCAAATAAAAATACATAAATGTGGAAATGATCAGAACAAGTTCACGGCTGCCAAGTGATGAGATATCGTTAATCATTCCAACAAACCATGGTGGTCCGTATGAATGCGACCATTTATTTGTATAACCTAAGGCATTATAAAGTGCTTTTGATACAATTTCTGAAAGTCCATTAAATACACCAAAGCAGCTTAAAAGATATATTACGAAACTTGATACAAAAATTATTATTAAAGTTTTATTGGTTCTAAAAAACATATTGCTCAATTGATAGATTTGTGCGGGCAAATATAAAGATTGTAATAGGATTTACCAGGGTGAAATGAAAATTTTCAGAGACGCATTTGTGCTGCGTCTCTGTAAAAAAGATTATTATTCTTTCTCAACTTCTTTTTCGATTATGATCTTCTTAATCTTCTTACCCTCTTCTTCTTGTACATTAACGTTTACTTCAATTTCGTTTTCTGATTTCATTTTTTCCAAGTAGTCATCAGCGGCTTTGCCTTCATAAATTTCTGTATTTTCCTTCCCATCTTCTTTAGTCGTTACTTTAACAACTTTTTTACCATTTTCTTCCGATACAAGAACCTTCTTTTCAATAGTCTTGATGTCAGAATCCTCGGTATCAAAATCATCTTCATCAATTAAGACAATAACCACATTACTGTCGCCATTTGATTCATCTCCAAGTTCTTTTATAATGATTTTCTTGTTTAGACTATCACCCTCAAAAACTTTTCCATCTTTTGAGGTAAATGAAAATGATTTTACCTCTTTCTTATTTTTCATTGAAGAAAATAATTTTTGCGCTTCATCGCCACTGAATTTGTATTCTTTTCCTTCGGATTTAATTACGATCTCATCTACACTGCCGGTAATATTTTTTAGAATCGTATTAACATCTGATTGGGCGAATGTGAGAATAGGGAAGAGCGCTAAGAGCAATGCAAGTATGATTCTTTTGTTCATTGGAAACTCCTTTTTATTATTTAACATAAGTTTGGACGAGAGTTTTTGTAATAAGTTCCCAAAAATATTTTTCCTAATATTAACTATATCCTTCGTCTAAATCCTTCACCCATAACTTCGTGGACGTTGCTTACAGTAACAAATGCTTTGGGATCAACTTTCTTTATGATGCTTAGCAACTTTGATAATTCTTTTAATGTTACAACTGTGGTTAGCATTTCACGCTCTATGTTTCGATACAGACCACGTGCTTTAATTGCTGTTGCACCACGACTCAAATCATCCATAATTGCTTTAGCAATTTCTTCGTTTTTATCAGAGATAATGTTTACAGATCTTGCGTAATCAAATCCATCCATAATCACATCAACTAATCTTCCAGATACAAAGAGCAAGAACAAAGCATAAAAAGTTAGCGTAACTGCAGATCGATCACCGGCAAGATCTTTAAAATCAATTATAAACCCAGCGAGAAGAATTACAAAAAAATCTGTAATCATAATTGCCATTCCGGGTTTAACCCCAAAGCGTTTTTGCATAATTGCTGCAACAATATCCGATCCTGCAGTAGTACCTCTGAATTTGAACACTATTCCTAACCCTAATCCGAGTAATGCGGCACCGATTAAAATGAGGAACATAAAATCATTTTGCTGCAAATTTTTAATTGTAGATGTATCCTGCAGACGAATGTATGAAAACCCCGGGACATCACCTCTAAAAAAATCAATGAAAAATGAATTTAAAGTAAATCCAAAGAAAGTTCTAACTCCAAATTCTTTTCCAAGTTCTTTAACTCCCCATACATAGAGAGGAATGTTAAGAACCCATATCATCAAACCAACTGGTAATCCGGTCAGGTAATGCACACTCATTGAAAGACCGCTTACACCGCCGGGAACAACTTTTGCATCAACAAGAAAAATTCCAATACCTATTGCCATAATTGCAGCTCCGAATGCGATGGCAATGTACTCAAGTATTACTTTTAGCTTTTTATCTTTTTCGATCATACAATTCTCAGTCTTTTTATTTTGCGATGTAAAGTTAGTGATTGCATTCGAATTGCAAAAAGTAAAGTGTATTTATAAAAGTAAAAAACTTAGCGGATGGGTTTTATTCAATTAAAAACATATTAACTTTGAATTGATAAATAAAACATCTTGGCTGAGATATGAAAAAATACTATAAACTAATTCTCTTGTTGCATCTGTTTACATTCAATACCTTTTCGCAATATCAAAATGTTCGTGTTGATGCTGCTAATAGCAATCAACCTGAAGAAGTATCGATTGCAATAAATCCCATAAACCCAAATAACATTGCTGCTGCCGCAAACATAAATCATTTTTTCAGATCAAGTGATGGCGGATTAACGTGGCAGACATCTTTTCTAAGTTCTTCATTCGGTGTGTGGGGCGATCCTTCAGTTATTTATGATGAACTTGGAAATTTGTACTTCGGTCATCTTTCAAACCCGCCTCTTCCCGGATATTGGATTGATAGAATTGTTGTGCAGCGATCCACAAATAACGGAATAAATTGGAACGATGGTGCTGGTGTCGGATTTTTAAGTCCTAAAAATCAGGATAAAGAATGGCTTGGTGTTGATATGCACAGTCCGCTATACAAAGGAAATATTTATATGACCTGGACTGAGTTTGATAATTACGGAAGCAGCAGTCCAAATGATTCATCAAGAATTAGATTTTCCCGTTCAACTGATAGAGGTTTAAGTTGGAGTGACGCAATAACTGTAAGTGATATAAGCGGCGATTGTGTTGACGAGGATAACACAGTAGAAGGTGCTGTGCCATGTGTTGGACCAAATGGAGAAGTTTATGTAAGCTGGGCTGGTCCTTTAGGTTTAATGTTTGATAAATCAACCAACGGCGGAAATAATTGGGGAACTGATATTTTTGTTTCAACAATTCCTGGCGGGTGGGATTTTGCTGTGCCGGGTATTTACAGATGCAACGGATTACCGGTTACTGCTTGCGATACAAGTCAATCACCATTTAGAGGAAATATTTATATCAATTGGTCTGATCAAAGTAACGGTACCGGTAACACAGATGTTTTCCTTTCAAAATCAACTGATGGGGGAAATACATGGAGTGCAGTTAAAAAAGTTAATGATGATAACACAACAAGGCATCAATTCTTTACTTGGATGACTATTGATCAAACAACAGGCGTTTTATATTTTGTATTTTATGATAGAAGAAACACATCAAATAATTTAACCGATGTTTACGTTGCACGTTCGACCGATGGCGGTGAAACATTTGATAATTTTAAAGTAAGCGAATCATCTTTTAATCCATCTTCAAGTATTTTTTTTGGTGATTACACAAACATTGCTGCAATGAATAAAATGGTTTATCCGATTTGGATGCGGCTTGACACAGGAACGTTAACAGTTTGGAGCGCAATCATTAACGATTCATCTGCGATAATCCCTGTTGAGTTAAGTAGTTTTACTGCAAATGTTATTGAGGAGAAAGTTCAACTTGCTTGGCAAACATCAAGTGAGAGTAACAATCAGGGATTTGAAATACAAAGAAGCCTAACCCCAACCCCTTCCCTAAGGGAAGGGGCTTTGGAAAATTGGACAACAATCGGATTCGTTGATGGTAAAGGGACAACAACTGAAACATCGGATTATGATTTTATTGATGAGCCAACTGAATCAGGATTATTTTCTTATAGACTAAAACAAATTAATTTTGACGGCAGTTTTGAATACTCAAGTGAAGTAGATGTTAATTTTATTGTTGCTGATGATTTCAGGTTATCGCAAAATTATCCGAATCCGTTTAACCCGAATACAACTATTGAATATCAAATTCCTCAATCATCATTTGTAACGATAAAAGTTTATGATGCACTTGGAAAAGAAGTCGTAACTTTAGTAAACGAAGAAGTGCCAGCCGGCATTCACGAAGTAAACTTTGAACCGAGAAATTTAACAAGTGGCTTGTATCTCTACAAAATTAGAGCTGGAAGTTTTGAGCAAACAAGGAAGATGCTGCTTTTGAAATAAATATCCTCTCGATAAATATTTTATTCCAATTTTAATAAGCCGTCAGAAATGACGGTTTTTTATTAAAAATGGAAATAGAATTATTCACTTCTCTCATATATGATAATAAAGATTGAACAACTATTGAAAATTGACAATTCTACACTCGGTATGGTATTTGCCAATTACGAACAGTTAATAATTATCAAAAAGGAGTAAAAATGAAAATAAGTATAACACTGAAAACAATTATGTTCGTTTTAATTATGGTTTCGATGGTTTTATCCAGACCAGATTATAATGGCACTACACCAGGTTGTGGCGGTTCAGGTTGCCATACTTCTCAAACCGGAATCGTAACTGCAACAGTTTTGACCGGTAATCAGGTGCAGATAACATTAACAGGAACAACAGGAAAGGTTGCGGGCGAACTGGTAAATTCAAGTGGAGTAGTAGTCGCCGTAATCAATTCAACTAGCAGTAATCCATTCACGCTTACTGCTCCATCTGCAGGCAGTTATACTGTTAATGGTGGTTTTAAAAGCCCAAGTCGTAATTGGGGAACGACTACTGTAGATATAGTTGCTGCACCAGTTGCACCTAGTTTATTAAATTCAACTCCGGTCAACAATACACAAATTGATTTAAGTTGGACTGATAACTCAAATAACGAGGGTGGTTTTAAAATAGAAAGAAAAACCACAGCCAGCGGAACTTATTCTGAAATTGCACAGGTTGGACCTAATATTACAAATTATAACAGTACCGGTCTATCTGGTGGAACTGAATATTGTTATCGTGTCAGATCTTATAACAGTGCTGGCAATTCAGTTTACTCAAATGAATCCTGCAATAATACGTTTCCAGATATACCTAATATTCCGATAAATCTTGTTGCAAACATTAATCAAAGTCCATTGTCAGTTGAACTTGTTTGGACAGATAATTCCACAAATGAAGATGGATTTATAATTGAAAAGGAAACTCTTACAGAAGTTTTTGTTGTAATAGATACTGTTCCTGCTAATAGTTCAATTTATCAGGATCTGGATGTCACCTATCAAACGTATAACTATAGAATGAAAGCATTTAATATTACTGGTGCATCAGGATACAGTGCTGTTGCACAGGTTTCGGTTCCTGTTGAGTTAACTAGCTTTACAGCTAATGTCGTTTCAAACAAAGTCAATTTATTCTGGAAGACCGCAACTGAAACGAATAACTCGGGATTTAATGTTGAAAGAAAAAGTACTGAAAGCCCAGAATGGAATACTTTATCATTTGTAAAAGGATTCGGCACTACTACGGAACCGCAATCATATTCTTTTAATGATGAAAACGTTGCTGCCGGAAAATATTTGTATAGATTAAAACAAATAGATTTTAATGGAATGTATGAATACACAAGTGAGATAGAAGTATTAGTTAATGCACCGAATAATTTTTCACTAAATCAGAATTATCCGAATCCATTTAACCCAAGTACCTCAATTGAGTTTCAACTTCCTACTGAATCATTTGTTACGCTAAAAGTTTACAATATTCTTGGAGTAGAAATTGCAACTCTTGTAAATGAACAAAAACCTGCCGGCGTTCATAAAATAAATTTTGATGCATCAGGATTGACAAGCGGTTTGTACATTTATAAAATATCAACCGGAAACTTTGAACAAACAAGAAAGATGATGCTTTTGAAATAAGCACTAATAAATTTTAATATACAATACAACAGACTCATAAGACGGGCAAATGCCCGTCTTTTTTTATATCTATCCTTAACTTAATTTTCAACGTGAATCTTAAACAAAAATTAGAATATCATTACAGATTATTCGATAGAAGTAAACTAGAACCTGATCCGCTTCAGTTTCTTCATCTATTTAAAGATGAAAGAGATATAGATATAATTGGTTTACTTGCTTCAATCTTTGCATACGGCAATGTTAAGCAGATTGAAAACACTTTGAAGAAGATTATTGTTGTGTTTGAAGGAAAACCATATTTATTCATAAAGAATTTTTCCATTGTAAATGATGGCAGAAAACTAACCGATATCAAGCATAGATTTTATACTGAAGATGATGTAATAAATTTGATTTCTATATTAAGTAAGGAAATCAAAAAGCATGAATCAATTAAGCAAATATTTTTACAAGGATACAATTCTTCCGATGATAATGTAAAAAACGGAATATCAAATTTTTCAAAACACTTTATAAACTCATTTATTGAAACATTTAGTGAAGTTTCCGCTGGCATCAAATTTATGTTTCCTTTGCCTGAAAAAGGAAGTGCGTGTAAACGTATGAATTTATTCCTGCGTTGGATGGTTCGAAAAGATGAACTTGATTTTGGGTTGTGGAATGAAATTCCTACGAGTAAACTTATTATACCCGTTGATACTCACATTGCAAGAATTTGTAAAGAATTAAATCTTACAAAAAGAAAATACGCTGATTGGAAAATGGCTGAAGAGATAACGAGTAAACTAAAAAAGTTTGATCATATCGATCCTATAAAATATGATTTTGCTATTTGTCATATTGGAATAAGAAAATTAAAGTTTTAAGTTATTACCAAAGAAAGTTTGAAGGTTCATAAATGAAAAATATTTCAGAAGATCATTTTCCGTTTAAGTACTTGTTGTATTTCTTAGTGGCTTCAATAATTATCTCTGTTGTGGGATATTTATTTTACTTAGACAGAAAAAACACCATTGAAGATGAGCTGTACAGACACGTTGCGACTATAAAGGAAATTAAGCTTGCGCAGATTCAAAAAGAACAACTTCAAAGAAAGAAAACGATTGCTTCATTGCTCTTGCTGCCAGAAGTAAAAAATGATCTCAAAAACTTATTCGCAAAAAGACAGACCACTACTCTATTAAATAATATTAGTAGATGGACAAAAGAATTAAAAAATGATTTTCAATTTGTAAGCATTAATATTTTTAATAAAAATGCAGATATTCTTTTTTCCACTGATAGTTCAAAGAGCATTTACGATAATTATTTAAAGCACGAATTAGTCGTTCTGCTTCAAAAGGATTCTTCAGCGCTTTCGAATCTTTACTTAGGAGATAATAAAAAACTTTTACAGGCAATCATCACTCCCATTAAAAACGGTAAAGAAATAATTGGATTTTTGTGGACTGAAGTTTCTTTCTTCGAGTATCTCCATCCGATTATTTCTTATACTAAACAGGAAACCGACGATGTTGAGTACATACTTCTTAAAAAGCAGAGTGATCTGGGCTTTATATTGAAGGACGTCCAGGAAAATGGTGAGTTTACAATCCGCACTATCCCAGTAAGCAAAAAAGATAAAGCAGAACTTGAATCATTTATTAAAGGTAAAGATTTTTTTAAAGACGCTAAATTCAAAGGATCAAAAATATTTGCATCAGTAAATGATATCCCCGGAACAGATTGGATATTATTAGCTAAGATTGATCAGGAAAAAGTTTCGGTATCTACTAAGAATGCTGCTATACTTGTCTCTTTTATTTCTATACTCCTTATCATTCTATCTGCAAGTATTACGTATGCTATCTGGAAACGAAGCCGATTACATTTCTTAACCCGGACATTCATACTTAGAAAGGAAAAGGATGCATTAACTGAGCGTTATACATCTCTAACAAAGTATGCAAATGATGTGATTCTTAGTATCGATAAAAATGGAAATATTCTTGAAGCAAATCAAAAAGCTTTTGATATTTATGGATATTCTAAAGCTGAACTGCTTAAAATGGAATTGCTTGATCTAAGTTATGATAGAAAAAAAGATATTGAAGTTATTTTCTCATCTATTAATAATCCTGATGGAATACTCTTTGAAACAAATCATAAAAGGAAAAACGGCACAATTATTCCAGTTGAAATTAGTGCTAAGCTAATTAAGCAGGGAGATGAAGAAATTCTTTTGGCAATAATTCGTGACAACACAGAGAGAAAAAAACTTGAACTTGATCTGATTCTTGCTAAAGATAAAGCTGAAGAAATGGATCGACTTAAAACAACTTTTCTGTCTAATATGAGTCATGAGCTTAACACACCAATGAGCGGCATTATCGGATTTTCAGAATTATTGCTGTCTGAAATGGATAATAAGAACCATCGGGAAATGGCAAAGATTATTTATAAAAGTGGTAAAAGATTGAACGAAACTCTCAATTCAATTCTTGATCTTTCGAAGATTGAATCACAAAAATTTAATTTGAACCTAAGCAGTATTGATCTGGTAACGCTTATTCAGGAAAGCAAATATGCTTTTTCAGAAAACATTGCTAAAAAAGGTTTAAAGTTTAATATATCGCTCGATCAGGAAAAACTTTTTATTAAGTCGGATCAAAACATTGTACATAAAATCTTATATAGTGTATTAGATAACTCAGTTAAATACACTAATGAAGGTGAAATTAATATCAGCTTAAGTGAGACCTCAGATAGTGCCATTATAAAAGTAACTGATACAGGTATTGGTATTCCACAGGAAAATCTTAATCAGATATTCGAACCATTCAGGCAGGGCAGTGAAGGTCTTAACAGAAAATTTGAAGGCATGGGTATTGGACTAACTATCACAAAAAAATATGTTGAAATACTTGGTGGAAAATTAAATATCCAAAGTGAACACGGCAAAGGAACTATAATTGAGATTGTACTTCCTAAGAATTAGCGAATTAGATTAAAATATTTTCAGAAATTATCTTTCTAAAAAGATAAAAAAGTGTTGAGAATGATAAGCTTTCCTGCTTAACTTTATGCCACTATTTTTAGAGAAATGTGGCTCTAACCACAAATTAAATTGCTCAGTAATAGGAGAAAAAAAATGGCAGAGCAAAAACCATTTGTTCCTTTTGTCTCACCTGAAACTAACATGGCGGAATTTACTATTCGCGCTCTCGTGATCGGATTAGTACTTGCTGTTGTTCTTGGTGCCGCAAATGCATACTTAGGATTAAAAGCCGGAATGACTATCGCTGCAACTTACCCCGCAGCAGTTATAGGAATGGCATTAATCAAATTAATGAAAGGTACTGTCTTAGAAGAAAACTTTACCAGAACTGTTGGTTCGATTGGTGAATCAATTGCTGCTGGAGCTATCTTCACATTACCAGCATTTTTTATTGCAGGTATTTGGAATCCTTTTTTTACACCTGGTAATTATATGATTTCTGCCGCAATTATGGTTGCAGGCGGTATTCTTGGAATTATGTTTGTTGCATTGCTCAGAAGAGTAATGGTTGAAGATGTTGAATTACCTTTTCCGGAATCAGTCGCAGCAGCTGAAATACATAAAGCTGGAAGACACGGCGGCGGTGGTTCTAAGTTTTTATTCAGTGCTATGGGTGTTGGTGCTCTTATCCAATCTTTAGGACAATTCAAATTATTTGCAACTTCATGGGATAAACTTATTTCCCTTGGTAAAGGAAATTTACTTTTCAAATCTCCGGATGTTAGTCCTGCTTATATGGGTGTTGGGTACATTATCGGACCAAGGCTTGCTGCATTAAACTTTAGCGGTGGTGTACTAGCCTGGGGATTACTTACTCCGATGATTGCATACTTCAAATATTATGGTCAGGAACTTCCTGCTGATTTTGATTGGGCTTCTACAATGGTAACCGTGTGGAAAAGTTACGTTAGACCAATTGCTATCGGCGGAATGTTAGTCGGTGCAGGTTTTACATTATGGAAAATGAGAAAAAGTCTTGCAACTGGTATTGCACGTTCTGTTGGAGATGTCAAAAAAGCTGCTTCCGGTGAGCATACGGAAATAAGAACCGAAAAAGACATAAACTTTAAATGGATTATGATTGGAATATTAGGAACAGCTGTTGCTACATTTTTCATCTATAATTATTTCGCACAAAATATTTTAGCTGCATTTGTTGCAACTGTTGTAATGATTGTTGCAGGATTTTTCTTTGCCGCCGTTTCAGGATATTTAGTTGGAATTATAGGTTCAAGTAATAATCCAATCAGCGGGTTAACATTATCCACCTTAGTTGTAGCCGCTATATTAATGGTTGCCTTAGGAATGAAAGGAATGCAAGGCGTTGCCGCTGTTCTTGGAGTTGCTGCTGTAGTTTGCGTTGCTGCTGCCGTTGCTGGTGAAATGTTACAGGATTTAAAAGCTGGACATTTTCTTGGTGGTACTCCCTGGAAAATGCAGGTTGGCGATATAATTGGTGTTGTTGTTTCTGCTTCTGTTATGTTCATTCCACTTTTAATATTACACGAAGGTGATATTAAAATGGGTGGAACAGGATTTGGCGGAGATAAATTACCGGCTCCTCAGGCAAGTTTAATGGCAATCCTTTCTAAAGGTATTGTTGCCGGCGATATGGAATGGATTTTAATTTTTGTTGGAATGTTAATGGGTATTGGTTTTATTTTAATGAATGTTAAAAGCCCTATGCTGGTAAGTGTTGGAATGTATTTACCACTTGGTACTACGTTCGCAATTTTTGTTGGTGGTATGATTAAAGGAATTGTTGAGAGAGTTAATGCTAAGAAAGGTTTTAATGATGCACAGAAATCCAGAGTTGAAAATAATGGAATTCTTCTTGCAGCAGGATTGATTGCAGGTGAGGCGCTCATTGGGCTCTTATTTGCGGGGCTTGCGTTTGGAGAAATCAAATTGTTTGAATTCTTCGCCGAGCCATCTTTCTTAATCAGTTTGGTTGTGTTTGTATTTATTGGTTGGTTGTTAGTTAAAATACCAGTTAACAACGCTGGTAAACCGGATGATCCGGCACCACCGCAGGTTTCTATGTGATAAACCTTAAAGTAGGTTTTGTAAGTATTATAATTCTTTTTTGTCATTCCCACGAAAGTGGGAATCTATTTTTTTCATAATATTTAGATTCCCGCCTTCGCGGGAATGACATTTTAATTAAATTTTGTTATAAGTTTTATTGCTCAATATGTCATTATCATTTAAAGAACGAAAAAAAATATTAAAAAGTGTTAATACACTTGATCTTACTCCAATAAAACTTTATTCTGAAGAAGAGAACAAGGATGATTTGGTAACGGTTATTGTCCCAAAATTTAAAAACAAGATTGTTGTAAAATTAATTTCGCCAAAACTTAAGAGTGATCACTTTAAAATTAAGCTGGATAAATTCGGTTCAGCTGTTTGGTTAAAGATAAACGGTAAAACAAAAGTTGAGCAGATAATAAAAGATCTGAAGAAAAAATTTGGCGATGAAATTCAAGAAGAACATGAGAGAACTACAAAATTTATATTTCAGCTATACGAACAAGGATTCATTTCATTTAAAGAAATAAACTAAAAGGAGTCTATTATGGGATCAGTATTAGGTCATTTAAAACCAGAATTGGTTTGGTATCATTTTGAGGAGATTTGTAAATATCCCCGTCCATCAAAAAAAGAAGAAAAGATTGCTGAGTATGTTGTGTCTGTTGGAAAACGTTTAGGTCTTCAAACAGAAAAAGATAAGTTTGGAAACATAGTTATCAGAAAACCTGCTACTCCGGGAAAAGAAAATCTTAAAACGGTTGTATTACAGGGACACATTGATATGGTTTGTGAGAAGAACAGAGATGTTGAGCATGATTTTGATAAAGATCCAATTTATCCTTATATCGATGGAGATTGGGTAAAGGCTAAAGGTACAACACTCGGTGCAGATAATGGAATTGGTGTTGCCTGCGCACTTGCTGTGCTTGAATCAAAAGATATTGAACACGGTCCGCTGGAATGTTTATTTACCCTTGATGAAGAAACCGGATTGACAGGTGCATCTAGCTTGAAGAAAAATTGGCTGAAGGCGGATATCCTTATCAATATGGATTCCGAAGATCTCGGTACTCTTTTCATCGGCTGCTCAGGAGGAAAAAATACTGCAGCCACATTTAAAGCTAAGTTAGAAAAAGCTCCAAGAAATTATTCGGCTTATGAACTAAAAGTTGCCGGATTAAAAGGTGGACACTCAGGACTTGAAATCCACGTTGGAAGAGGAAATGCAGTTAAAATTCTTAATAGAGCAATCTGGAGTTACTCGCAAGAAAATAAAATCAGACTTGCAGAAATCAATGGCGGTAATAAACATAATGCGATTCCTCGTGAAGCATTTGCTGTTGTACTTGTTCCAAAGAATGATGAAAAGAAATTAAAAAAGTTTATTGCAAAGTATAATGAAACGGTAAAAGCAGAGTACGTTTCTGTTGAACCTGATTTAGTTGTATCGATGGAAAAACATTCAGCACCTGAAAAAGTGATTGACGAAAAAACTCAGAAACATTTGCTGAATGCTCTATACGCCATTCCTCACGGAGTAATTAAGATGTCTAACGATATTCCTGGATTAGTTGAAACATCCACAAATCTTGCTGTAGTAGAAACTAAAGGAAAGAATGTTAATATTGTTACAAGTCAGCGCAGCCCTGTTTACTCTGAAAATGTTGATATAACTAATATGGTTTCTTCAGTATTAAAACTTGCTGGTGCAGAAATTAGTTATGGTGATGGATATCCTGGCTGGGCACCTGATATTCATTCAGACATTTTGAAAGTATTTAAATCTACTTTTACCAAAATGTATGGTAAAGAGCCGGAAGTAACTGCAATTCACGCAGGACTTGAATGCGGAATAATAAAAGAAAAATATCCTGATATGGATATGATCTCTTTTGGTCCAACCATGCGAGATGTACATTCACCTGCTGAAAAATTACAGATATCAACAGTACCGGAATTTTATAATCAACTTAAAACTGTATTAAAAAATATTCCAATTAAATAAATTACTAGTGCGTTTAAAATTTAAGGCAGATACTATTATTAAAGTATCTGCTTTTTATTATTATGCTATTGTTAGTTCTGTCCTAATATTAATATCATACTGAGCTTGTCAAAGTATGATATGATAATAAATTATTTTCACGCTTCGACAGGCTCAGCGTGACACAGTATTGAATGAGACATAATGGAAGATAACTTAACTCTGAAACCCCAACCTTCAACATTATTAAGATGGACAGCATTATTGCTAATTAGTTTAGCAATGATGGGCAACTATTATATTTATGACAGCATTAGTCCGCTTGCAGATCTTTTAAAAACTCAACTCGGATTTTCAGACTCGAACATTGGACTACTGAATGCTATCTATTCCTTTCCTAATATTATCATGGTTCTTATTGGCGGATTGTTGATTGATAGAATCGGGACTAAAACATCAGTACTAATATTTACTGCTTTAATAATGGCTGGGTCAATCGTAACTGCTGTAACAGGTAATATCTGGTTGATGTCTGCAGGAAGATTGATATTTGGTTTGGGTGCTGAATCAATGATAGTTGCGATTACAACAATTATTGCACGATGGTTCAAGGGAAAAGAATTGTCATTTGCTTTCGGTTTAAATTTAACTGTTGCAAGATTAGGATCATTCCTTGCACTCAACTCACCAAGTTGGGGAAAAAGTTTATATGAATATTGGCAATCACCGCTTTGGATAACCGTTGCAGGCGGGGTGTTTGCATTTATTTGTGTTGGTGTTTATTTCTTTCTTGATGTTTACGCAACAAAAAATTATGATCTTCCAAAAGAAGGTGAACAAGATGCAATTCTGCTTTCTGACATTTTAAGAATTCAGGAAAGAACCAGATGGCTTATCTTTGCTGGAATCGCATCAGTAATAATAATTTTAACTGCGGTTTATCCTGATAACTGGGCAATTTTCCTAATTGCATTAATAGTTGCGATGCTTTTTCTCTTTCTCAAAGCAAAATCATTTTCAACATCTTTCTGGTATATAACAGCACTATGTGTAACATTTTATTCTGCAATGTTTCCATTCCAGACTTTTGCTATTAAATTTTTTCAGGAAGCTCACGGTACAACCAGAGAAGTTGGCGGAAATCTTTCCAGCATATTAACTCTTGCGGCAATGGTCTTTACACCTTTATTTGGATTACTTGCAGATAAGATTGGAAAGAGATCTTTGTTAATGATGTTCGGGTCATTGCTTATAATTCCTGTTTACTTAATGATGGCTTACCAATTTGGAAAGCCCGAGGTTATGACAGATAGTGATTTTCTTAATTTGACGATTAAGTTTTTCGATATTGATGCTGCAATTCCAATCTATCTAATCTTACCGATGGCAATGATGGGAATTGCTTTCTCACTTGTACCCGCAGTTATGTGGCCCTCTGTTGCTATAATTGTTGATTCATCAAAGCTTGGTACAGCTTATGGTTTGATGACAATGATTCAGAACATCGGTTTGTTTGGATTTAATTTATTAATTGGTTTTGCTAACGATGCCGCTGGTGCAAGTGCACAAAATCCAGCCGGTTACAATGTTGGTATGTGGATTTTTTCTACACTCGGATTTTTAGGATTGCTGTTTGCCTTTTTACTAAGAAAATCAGAAACAGGACCAACAGCACACGGACTTGAAAAGGGGATGACAAAATAATTTTTAATTAACTAAGGCAGGGGATGAAAATTTATTCATCAATTTGGAGTACTAATGAAAAAATTATTCATTGTTCTTTTTGTATCTGTTATATTTTTAGGTTCATCTAATTTAATGGCTCAAGGATCAGCATGCTGTGGATTAGATTATATGGCCGGCTTTCTTTTAGAATCTGGTGTTTATGGTGGCTATGGTATACAACAGTTTTCTGCAAAAGGATTTAATGATTATATAAAAGTTTATAATGATAACCGACCTGCATTAACTAAAAAAATGGATGACTTTGGATTTTCACATGGATGGCGCGCTGGAGCAAATGTTTTGCAATTTCAAGATGATGATATGTTATATGGCTTAAATATTTTTTATCAGCAAACTCAAGAAAAGCATGAAGCTACTGCTACATTAACTAATGATATTCCTGCAAAAAGAGAATATGCACTAACTCTTACTTCTTATGGATTTGGGATTTCTTTTGCTTACGTTATGAATAATAGTTTTGACTTTAAAATTGCTGATGTTAAAATGAACTGGAACAAGGCAAAATTGGTTAATAAATATTCCGAAGGAACAAACCCCACAACAGAACAAACACTTAAATCGCCTGAAGCTAGTATTGGAGGGCAAATTAGTACCGGTATAGTTTATTACCCTTTTCCACCTTACGTTTCATTAGAAGCTAATGTTGGTTACTCATACTTCACAATAGACCAAATGCAATTTGACAGCGGTCAATATCTTGTGCAAAATGAAAACAGTAATGAACAGATGGAAAATTTTATTGACAACGGTGGATTTTTTGCTTTTGCTCAACTAAATATTGCAATACCTATTTTTCAATAAACAGGTTTATGTTTAAACAATTTCAAAAAATACTTTTAATGGTTCTTATTTTCACTTATCAAGGTCTTCCTCAATCATTTGGTTTTGGATGCCTTGGATTTGTGGGCGGGTATGCTGGTTATAGTTATCAGAAATTTCAACCGGGTTCATTGAATGAGCAAATAAATCTGTTTAATAATAATTTATCAGATGGTTCTTCGCAAATCATCCCGGAATTTGGAACGGCACAAGGATATCGTTTAGGTATAAATTTTTTCAGAGCTAAGTACAACAAAACATTTTATTCTTTTAAAGGGTATTACGAGGATTTAAGCGAAGTTCATGGCTACACATATTCTGGGGTTCAATCTCAAATTAGCAGTGAATTAGAACTTAATCTTAAGAGTTGGAATTTAGGTGTGGACTTCGGAATACCAATCACTAATTATTTAAGCTGGAAAATTATTGATGGCATCGTTCATTTTAATTCAGCAAAATTAACTCACAAACCAAATCTGGATGACAACACAAAAGAAATTAAATATAAAAACGACGCACCGGAAATTGGTTATAGTATTTCTACGGGATTTATTCTATCGGTTATAGAAAATTTTTTAAGTATCGAAGGTACGGCAGGATATAAATATTTTAAGATAAATCAGATGTCCTCCGAAGATGGTATGGTATTTATGCTTAGACCTGAAGATAGCCGAGCAATAGAAGAAGATGATTTTATTAATGGCGGCGGCTTTAGCGCTGTCTTGCAGCTAAATATTGGTTTTCCACTTTAATGTTGAGGAGTAAAATGAAAAAATTAACCAAACTAGATTCAGCTTCTGCCATTGCCATCCGAGATTGTATGGGTGCAAAGAAGGATGAAAAAATTCTTGTAATTACAGATGAAATAAAAAGAGAAATAGGAATTTCACTTTATGAAAATACAGTTAGATTAGGCTATGAATCTCTGTTGGTCGAAATGAAATCCGGAAAAATAAATGGCGAGGAACCTTCTCCGGTTGTTGCTGAATTAATGCAAAAGTTTGATGTGGTTTTTTGTCCCACAGCAAAATCATTAACTCACACTAACGCTAGAAGAGTAGCATCAGCTAAAGGTGTTCGCATTGCAACTTTTCCCGGGATTACAAAAGAAGTTATGATTCGTGGAATGAATGCGGATTACAAAAAAATATCTGCATTAACTGTTAAGCTTCAAAAGATTTTAGAAACGGGGAAGGAAATTCGAGTAGCAGCTCCCGCAGGAACAGATATCACATTCTCAATTAGCGGAAGAAAATCTTATGCAAGTAAAGGATTATTCCACGCAAAAGGTGAAAGTGGTAATCTACCAACAGGTGAAGCGTTTTTAGCACCTGTTGAAGGATCATCGAACGGAGTTTTTGTAGTTGATGGATCAATGGCTGGTTTAGGTTTAATTAAAAACGCGAATATTAAGATAGAAGTTGAAAATGGTTACGCTACAAAAATCTCAGGTGGAATTCTAGCTAAAAAATTAAAAGTAATGCTGGATAAAGTGGGTAAAGATGCTCGAAACATTGCCGAGTTTGGAATCGGCACAAATGACTCCGCAAAACTTAGCGGTATTCTGCTTGAAGATGAAAAGGTTATGGGAACGATTCACATCGCACTGGGAAATAATGTATCTATGGGCGGTAGTGTAAATGTTCCAATTCATTTGGATGGTGTTGTTAAAAAACCAACCGTTTGGATGGATGGAAAAATCCTAATGAAGGATGGAAAACTATTTGTCTAATGGTCAGTGGTAAATTCTAAATGTTCAAATAAAATAGTAATGGATGATTTCTATCATTGAAAATTGAATATTGATTGTTAAGTAAAGACTTCTGAAAAATTCAATGTGTCATTCCTGTGCAAACAAAAATTTAATAAATATTAAGCAGATTCCCGCTTTCGCGAGAATGACAGACAGTTAGAAATCTATTTTTCAGAAGTCTTAAGTATTTAATAAGTTCCTTTCTATTCGGAATAGCTTTTTTTATTTTTAAAAGAATCAAAAATTTATTAATGGTCAAAAAATAAATGCCAATATTACCTATCACGGTCTGTGGTGATAAAATATTAAGAAAGAAAGTTGCAAAAGTTTCTAAGGTTGATAATAAAATTATCAAATTGATTGCAGATATGTTTGAAACTATGCACAATGCAAATGGAATAGGTCTGGCAGCAAATCAGGTTGGAGCTAACAAGCAAATTTTTGTGGTTGATATTTCGATGGTTGAGGGGTATGAAAACAGTAAACCCATTACATTTATTAATCCAAAAATAATTAATAAGTCCGAAGAAACTTCAGTCTATGAAGAAGGCTGTTTAAGTATTCCCGATCAACGTGCTGATGTGACTCGTCCTAAAAAAATAAGTATCGAGTTTCAAGATCTGGATTTAAATAAGCAGATAATTGAAGCTGATGAATTACTTGCTCGGGTAATACAGCATGAGTATGATCACCTGCAGGGAATATTATTTACTGATTTGGTTGATGAGGAAACTAAAAAACGTTTAAAGAAACCTCTTAATAAAATTAAGAACCGTAAAGTTGAGGTAGGGTATCCAATTAGTTCTTCTTCAGATTACCAGATTTTGTAAAATCTCAAAGGTTAAGTGATGAACATAGTTTTTATGGGCACTCCGGATTTTGCAATTCCTTCTTTAAAAATTCTTCTTGAAAGTAATCACAAAGTGATTGCAGTTGTAACCCAACCTGATAAAGAGCGGGGAAGAGGACAAAAAGTCTCTTTTACTACTGTTAAGCAATTTGCAGTTGAGAATAAAATTCCTGTTTATCAGCCTGAAAAACTAAAAGGTAATATAGAATTTGTCGAACAGATGAAATCACTTGAACCTGACCTATTTGTGGTAGTCGCTTTTAGAATTTTGCCAAAAGAAATTTTTGAAATTCCGAAGCACGGTTCATTTAATTTGCACGGTTCTTACTTGCCAAAGTATCGCGGCGCAGCACCAATACAATGGGCATTAATAAATGGTGATACTGAAACTGGTTTAACAACTTTTAAACTTGCTGAAAAAGTTGATACAGGAAATATCTTTCTACAGGAAAAAGTAGAAATAAATTATGATGATAATTTTGAAACCTTGCACGACAGAATGAGTGAACTTGGGGCAAAACTTGTGCTTGATACTGTTAATCTTATTGAAAGTGGAAACTATGAGTTGAAGAAGCAGGATGACTCACTTGCTTCACCCGCGCCAAAAATTACAAAAGAAATTTGTTTGATCGATTGGAATAAATCAGCTGTAGAAATTCATAATCTGATTCGAGGATTATCTCCTCATCCTGTTGCTTATTTTTTGCACAACAACAAAGTTATTAAGATTTATAGAACGGAAATTGTTAAGGATGTGAAACTTAAATCTTCTGAGTTCTATCAAACCAAAACTGAACTTTTGATTGGCTGTGGAAAAGGTGCTTTAAGAATCCTTGAAATCCAGCAGGAAGGGAAAAGGCGAATGAGTATTGAAGAGTTTTTGAGAGGATTTAGATTTTAATATTATCTATTTGCAATTCTTTCTTTTAAAAGAATATTCACTAAAACTTAAATGTACTTATCGCTTGCTGCTTTCAATATCGATACTTCTTTTTCCTGATGTAAATTAGTTTAATATTGTACTTGCCTGTATCCCGTTCATCGATTTCAAATTTGTTCATACTTCGTATTAAAGGTAACATTTTTGAAAACCCATAATTTCTCGGGTCAAAGTCAGGTTTCTTCTTAAGCAATAAGTTTCCTAATTCGCCTAAAAAAGCCCAGCCATTTTCATCTGCAAGATCTGTAATACTGTCATTGAAAAGTTTTATTAATTCGGGGTCAATTTTATTTAAAGGTTTATTTACGTTGGCAGACGCATTCTTTGATATTTTTTTACTTCCATATTCTTCTTGATTTTCTACTTCCGGTTTCAATATTTCTAAATAAATAAACTTGTCGCAGGCTGTTATAAACGGATTTAAAGTTTTCTTTTCACCAATACCAATAACTTTCATACCCGCTTCTCGAAGCCTTGTAGCAAGTCTCGTAAAATCACTGTCACTTGAAACTATACAAAAGCCATCGACCTTACCAGTGTATAAAATATCCATCGCATCTATAATTAAAGCACTATCACTTGCATTTTTTCCTGTTGAGTAACTGTATTGCTGGATTGGCGTAATTGCATTTTCTAAAAGGACATTTTTCCAACCGGAAACTGTTGGTTTTGTCCAGTCAGCATATATTCTTTTAAAAGTAGGTGTACCATATTTTGCAATTTCTTCAAACATCTCTTTTACATTTGCGTAAGGTACATTGTCCGCATCAATTAGAACTGCAAGTTTTAATTCCTGTTTAGTTTCCATAAAATCATCTGAAAGTATTTATAAAATAACTGTTAGCTTAATTCACATACAATTTTAAGAGAAATTGCTAATAAATCCTATAATAAAAATCTTAATTGTGAGTTTGGAATTATCGAACACAGGTTTTGAAATACAAATCGATTTAGATCGTAGAGTATTTTGATAATAGGTATGATTCTAATATGCTATGTTTAATTTGCTCAAATTTCATTAATGCAAAACAGAATTAATTTTTCGAAATGAAAAATTGCATGGTAAATTCTTGAAAACCAGCAGGAAGGTAAGAGGCGATTGAATGTGGAAGAATTTTTAAGAGGATCCAAACTCTATAAATTTGTTTATCAGCCTTTACTTTTTTTCTACCTGTTTAAGAATATCATTCATCATCTCTATCTGTACTTTTTGTATCTCAAGTAATTCCTGCTGTTGATGCATTATTAGATGGTCAATTTTTTCGTGCAGCATTCTAATTTCTAATTCTGATTTAAGGTTAATCATGTAATCCTTCTTAGCTCTTTCTCTGTCTTTTTCTTCCTGCCGGTTCTGACTCATCATAATTACGGGAGCCTGCAAGGCTGCAAGACATGATAAAATTAAATTTAAAAGAATAAATGGGTAAGGATCAAAACTTTGATTGGCAAACCAGAAAATGTTTAAAGAAATCCAAAATGCAATAAATACACCAAACGAAATTATAAATGTCCAACTGCCTCCAAAGGATGCAACTTTATCAGCAATTTTTTGACCGGCAGTTAATCCTTCTGCATCCTCGCCGGCTATTTTATCAGTCAATGTGGATTTATCAGTTAACGAGGTTAAAACTGTCTTCTCAAGATCTGTGAGTTCCCCAATTTCATCAATCAGGTAATTTGAAATATATTTTTCTCTGTAGGAATTTAACTCACTGATGGATAAATAATTGTCGGTTGTAAATTCAGGATTATCCTTTTGAATAAAAGCCAGGATTGAATGCCTTATTGTTTTACCAGATACTTTTTCTGATAAAGGAAATTCATTTTTCGAAATATCACTTTTAAATGTCTTCATTCTATATTTCCATTTA
The DNA here is from genome assembly GCA_044227615.1 of Ignavibacteriaceae bacterium. Classification (GTDB taxonomy): domain Bacteria; phylum Bacteroidota; class Ignavibacteria; order Ignavibacteriales; family Ignavibacteriaceae; genus IGN3. The sequence continues at coordinate 3,585 of JBGAWM010000041.1, read as the reverse complement.
ATTTTTAGGTATCATATTAAATTCTACAAGTTTAATTTATGATTAAATTATTAAAGATTCCCATAATAAATAATGTAAGCTGAAGAATAAGTTTTTAAATAGCACCGGTAGAAAAATGATTATCATTTTTTGATTGCCTTTTTTCATACAAAACAATTCTTTAAAATTGTCACTACTAATCCTAACAATGAGCACAAATTGGAATATAAAAATAACATACTTGAACAGATAGGAAATACTCCTTTAATCAAACTTAACAGGCTCAATAAAGGTTTGAAACCTCAAATCTTTGCAAAGCTGGAATCTTCTAATCCCGGCGGAAGTGTTAAAGATAGAATTGGTTATGCAATGATTGTTGATGCAGAAAAAAGCGGCGAACTAAAACCTGGGGGAACTATAATTGAAGCTACAAGTGGTAACACAGGAATTGGAATTGCTTTAACTGCAGCAGTAAAAGGTTATAAGTGTATTTTTGTTGTTACATCAAAAGTAAGTGAAGAAAAAATAAATTATCTAAAAGCACTTGGTGCAGAAGTTATTGTTGTATCAAATCTAGCTGATCCTGATAGTCCTGAATACTACGTTAATGTTGCAAAGCGACTGCACAAAGAAATTCCGAATTCATTTTTTGCGTATCAGTATTCAAATCCATCAAATCCGGATATCCATTACAAAACAACGGGACCAGAAATTTGGAAACAAACTGACGGAAAAATTACTCACTTTGTCTCAAGCATCGGTACAGGCGGCACAATAAGCGGGACGGGAAGATTTCTTAAAGAGAAAAATCCCAACATAAAAGTCATTAGCGCCGACCCACTTGGATCGATATTTAAACATTACAAAGCAACAGGAGAGCTTATAAAAGGGACTCCGTATTTAGTGGAAGGAATTGGACAGGATTGCTTACCTGCTAATGTTCATTTTCAGTACATAGATAAAATTGTAAACATAAGTGATAAAGAATCATTTGCTGCTGCAAGAAGATTAACTAAAGAGGAAGGAATATTTTGCGGCGGCAGCACAGGAACCATTGTTCAAACAGCATTAAACATTTCTAAAGATTTAAATGAGGAAGATGTTGTTGTTTTTGTAGTTTGCGATACGGGTGAAAGATACTTGTCCAAAATGCATAACATCGAATGGTTGAAACAAAACAGAATGCTTGATCCTGAAATGCGTACTCTGCGTGATCTATCTGATTTAAAAAAACAAAAAGGAGTTGAAGAAATTATATCTGTTAAAGAAACTGATTTTGTAAAAGATGTACTAGCTTTGATAACGAAAACAGGCTATTCACAAATTCCTGTTATGGAAGGAAGACAATCAATCGGCTGCATTAGAGAAAATCGATTACTAACTAAGTTGGTTGAGAATCCTTTACTTTACAATTCAACTATAAATGAAGTTATGGAAGAATCACTTCCAATTCTGGAAGCAAAAACCGAAATTGAGGAAGTGAAAAAATATTTAAAGACAAATTCAGCAATTCTTGTAAGTGATTTTGGTTTGATAACGGATATCATTACGAGATATGATTTGATAAATTTAGAAAATAAATAACATTGTCATTGCGAATCCCCGAAGGGGTGAAGCAATCACTTGAATATCGAATATCGAACAAGGAATTATAAATAATGAATGAAAATAAAAGTAAAAAGTTTGATCTTGAAGATCGATTAATTGATTTTGCAGTTTTGATAATTGACATATCTGAAAACCTTAATAATACAAGAGCAGGAAATCATGTTTCTGGTCAAATAATTCGTTCTGGTACTTCTCCAGCATTGAATTATGGAGAAGCACAAAGTGCAGAATCCAGAAATGATTTTATTCATAAGTTAAAAGTCCTTTTGAAAGAACTTAGAGAGACTTTAGTTGCTTTGAAGATAATTAAACGAGGTTCTCTTACAAAGAAGATTGAGTTACTTGATAAAGGAACTATTGAGTGTAATGAATTAATTTCAATTTTTGTAAAAAGTATTGAGACAGCAAAAAAGAATAATGAAAGAAATAAATAAAAATCATTTAATATTTTTTCTTAACTTCAATACTCATAATTCCTTGTTCAGTGTTCATAATTCTAAATGAATATTTAATAATTAACAAAAGAATAAAATAATATGGGCTTTTCAACAGACGCGATTCACGCAGGACAAATACCTGATCCAACTACCGGAGCAGTAATCACTCCTATTTATCAAACATCAACCTATGCTCAATACGAACTTGGCAAAAGTACCGGCTACGAGTATGCAAGAACTCATAACCTTACACGGCAAGCTTTGGAAAAAAATATTGCAGCTCTTGAAAAAGGGAAGTATGGAATTGCTTTTGCATCCGGTTTAGCTGCTACTCACGCTTTGATGAGTCTTGTTAAAGCGGGCGATCACATTGTAATTTCCAACAATGTTTACGGAGGCACTTACCGACTGTATGAACTGAATATGAAGAATTATGGATTGGATTATTCATGGGTTGATTCCACTGATTTAAAAAATGTTGAAGCTGCAATTCGTGAAAACACAAAAATGATTTACGTTGAAACACCTACAAATCCGATGCTTAATATTACTGATCTGCAAGGTATAGCAAAGATTGCAAAGAAATACAATTTGATTTCAGTTTGTGATAACACTTTTATGAGTCCATATTTTCAAAATCCTTTAACATTTGGTATTGATATCGTGCTTCATTCAACTACCAAATATTTAAATGGACACAGTGATATAATTGGCGGAATTCTGGTAACAAGTGATGAAAAAATTCACGAGAGAATTCGTTACATACAGAATGCTGCTGGCGGAGTTCCATCACCATTTGATTGCTGGCTAGTTTTACGCTCCACAAAGACACTTGCCGTAAGAATGAAACAGCACGAGATAAACGCAAATTTATTTGCAAAGTTTTTAAGTGATTCCGGCTTTGCACAAAAAGTAATTTATCCGGGACTAAAAGATCATCCGCAGCATGAACTTGCAAAAAAACAAATGCGTGGTTTTGGCGGAATGGTTTCTGCGGATTTTGGAACGCTTGAAAATGCAAAGAAAGTTTTAAATAATGTAAAAATATTTACTCTTGCAGAAAGTCTTGGAGGAGTAGAAAGTTTAATATCACATCCCGCTTCTATGACTCATGCATCAGTTCCTAAAGAGGAGAGAGACAAGATGGGATTAACTGAAAGTCTCGTTCGTTTTTCTGTTGGGATAGAAGATGTTGAAGATTTAATCGAAGATCTTAAACAGGCATTGAAGTGATACCTATGGTTGGGGAATAAGATAGATTCAGTTTGTTATTCAAGTGAAAACCGGAATCTAAACCGATGAAAGTGAAATGGATTCCTATTTACAAGGGAATGACAAGAAGGTTTTTAATGGTTATTGAAAAAATCTCTATATCAATCTTCTATGATAATTAATTTGTCCGAGATGATAATTAAAATGCGTTAGCAGATGTAAAAGCATAAAATCTGTTTTAACAATCTCTCCATGTTTTTGGACAGGAAAATCTTTTTCAAAGTCTTCTGAAGACAAGTTATTTAAAGTCTTCGTTACAACTAGAATTGTTTTCTCAATTTCAATAACT
>JBGAWM010000040.1:0-26335 GCA_044227615.1 Ignavibacteriaceae bacterium | reverse complement strand
GGATGTAATTACAGGGATTGATAATATGTCTTCTCCACCATCAGAATTTGTTTTATATCAGAACTATCCAAATTCTTTTAATCCTTCTACAAAAATTAAATATTCTATTCCTGAATTAAGTTTTGTGACACTTAAAATATATGATGTATTAGGAAATGAAATAACCACGCTTGTTAATGAAGAAAAGGCTGTTGGAACTTATGAAGTAAACTGGACTGCAACCAATCTTCCAAGCGGAGTTTATTTTTACAAGTTGCAAGCTATATCCGCCGCAGGCGGATTTATTGACACGAAGAAGATGATTCTGATGAAGTAATTATTAGGCAGTCACAGCTTGCCCCGAGTCGTCGGGGAACCATTTCGTGACTGTGCATTAATACAAAACGCACTGCCATCAAATGGTTGATGGCAGCCAAGAATAGAAGAAGGAAAATTGAAAATTAATTTTGCTCTAAACATTTATTTGTTTGTATTCATAGCAGGTGTATCACTGTCACAACCACTTACAGAAAGATATAAACAGTTTGGAGAGATGTTTGTTCCGCAATTCTCATACGCACCATTTCCACATACTGAAAGAACTAATGGACACAATTATGATGGTAAAACATATTTTGCTCAAGAACATTATAGCGACAGCAGTGTTGCGATATTTATTCCCAAAGGATTTAAGTCAACTGGAAAAATAGATTTTGTGGTTTACTTCCACGGATGGAATAATAATATAGATAGTGCATGTGCTCAATTTAATCTTATCGAGCAGTTTTGTGAAAGTAATAAAAATGCAATATTTATTTTTCCCGAAGGTCCAAAAAATGCTCCTGATTCATTTGGCGGAAGGTTAGAAGAAAAAGATGGATTGAAAAACCTGATTGATGATGTCTTAGATTTTTTAATGAAGCAACAGAAGATTGAATCAACAAAAGTTGGTAACATAATTTTAGCGGGACACAGCGGCGCGTATCGGGTTATTTCATTTTGTTTAATGCGAGGAGGTCTAACACCAAACATTTCAGATGTAATTTTGTTTGATGCTTTGTACGGACAAACCGAGAAATATGTTCACTGGATAGAAAATTTTGATGGAAGATTCATCAATATTTATACAGATAATGGTGGAACAAAATATGAATCTGAAAGCTTGATGGATAATTTAGATGCCTGGGGAATTTCATATTTCAAAACCGAAGAATCGCAAATTAAGATTGATGCTCTAAAAAATAATCGGTTGATATTTATTCATACTGAGCTAACTCATAATGAAGTAATATCAAAAAGAAAACAATTCAGAGATTATTTAATGACAAGTAAGTTATCCATTATTAGCAATTGAATTATTATTGTTTATTCTAACAATTTACTTTGGTATTTTACCTAAAAAGAATTAAGTCTTTATGAAAGAATACACGGCAAACGAAATATTAGAGATATTAAGAAATCACAAATCGTTGCTTACAAAATATAAGGTTAAACGTATTGGGTTGTTTGGTTCGCAGTCCAGAAATCAAACCAACAACGAAAGTGATATTGATCTTTTGGTGGATTTTGAGGAAAAAACTTTTGATAATTTCATTGAGCTGGCTTTCGATCTAGAAGATTTATTTGGTAGAAAGGTAGATCTTTTAACCGAAAATGGAATTAGTCCCTACATCCTTCATTTGATTAAAAACGATATCAGATGGTATGAAACAAGATAATGTTTATCTAAAGCATATTTATGATGAGATTAGTTTTATTCTTAACGAAACTGATAAACTTGACTATAATTCATTTTTGGAAAGTGAAATTTATACTCGTGCTTTTTCTAGAAGTTTAGAAATCATAGGTGAAGCTGTAAAAAGTTTATCCTCGGATTTTAAGGATTCGCACAGCGAAATTGAGTGGAAGAAAATTGCTGGAATGCGAGACAAACTGATTCACGAATATTTTAGGATAGATTATGAAATAATGTGGGATGTAATTACAAATAAATTGCCCACGATGAATACGGAAATTAAACGAATCTTAGGTTATTAAATATCAGACTCACACAAATTTAATATCAATCATATCCTTCAAAATCCCATGAAAGTACGGAAGCTGCATTAGTGATTTTATTCCTTCAAGATCCTGATCTTCCAGATCAAAAACTATATGTTGAATATTTACTGAAATAAAATCCAGAGAAGTTTGAGTAAATCCTGAAAGCAAATTAGCATAATCTTCAGTGTGTCCGTTAAGCAAATTATCTCTGTACTTTTCACTAAAATCTTTTAATGGAGACTCTGAAGAGCCGGCGAGAATAAAATTAACGTAAGGAGCATCCAATAATTCAATTATCTCTTCAGCAAAACTTAATCCGGTTAAGAATAATTCCTTCTCATAATTTTCATCCCCGACAATTATAATATTATCATCAATGTTTGCATCTGCATCCTTTACTAAAGTCGGAGTAACGTCGATGTCATAAAATTCCTTGAAAAATATCTTACTCAGAATTATTTCGTTCGATGTTACATCACCTTTTAGAAATATCTGTTCTAAAGTTTCCTGTCCTTCTTTAAAGTGAATGTACGAATTTGAAAGAAGTGCATTAAAAGATAGACCAATCTTTGAGGAAACAAAAAGGTCTTTGGAAGTAAGTAAATCCAATGTAGGTATTAACCCGATTGAATCTTCTTCCTGCAATAATTTTTTAGCAATTAAAGATGCCGGATGAAATTCAATGGTTGTACTATCATCAAGGTTTATCTCTGAGAGAAGTATCTTTGAAAAAACATTTTTAGGAAGTAATATTTTTGTATTCATAAAATAAAAAAGCCGCTGAATTTAGCGGCTTCCATAATATTTAGTGTTAAGACTTTTTACTTTTAATTCTTGCTGCTTTACCAGAAAGATTTCTAAGATAAAAAAGCTTAGCCCTTCTAACATCACCTTGTTTAAGCACTTCAACTTTTGCAATTTTAGGCGAGTTGAAAGGAAAAATTCTTTCAACACCAACACCGCTGGACATTTTTCTGACCATAAATGTTTTGTTCATTCCTGAACCACGGATGCTTAGTACATCGCCTTCAAAAGATTGCAATCTTTCTTTATCGCCTTCAATAACTCTAACCTGAACGCGAATGTGATCACCGGGATTAAAATCTGGCATATCAGTTTTAATCTGCTCAGGTGCTAATTTATTTAGATCTATCATTTCATACTCCGCTAATTATTATAATTTCTCCACTTTTCAGTTAAGATTTTAGATTGTTCTTGTTTCCATTTTTTAATTTCTTTTTCATTACCCGAAAGCAATACCTCAGGTACTTTCATTCCCTTATACTCTGCAGGTCTGGTGTAATAAGGTGCTTCTACAACTTCACCATCCTGAAAAGAATCATCAAGAGCTGCCTCACTATCATTCAGAACACCCGGAATCAATCTTACAATTGCATCAGCAATAATAAGTGCTGGAAGCTCGCCTCCGGTTAAAACATAATTTCCAATTGAAATTTCATCAGTTGCAAAATGTTCTCTTACTCTGTCATCTATCTCTTTGTAATGCCCTGCAATAATCAAAATATTTTTTGCAAGAGATAGTTTGTTAGCATATTTCTGATCAAATAATTTTCCTTTTGGTGTTGTAAAAATTATATGATCAAACTTTGTTTCACTTTTTAGTTTTTCAATGCATTCAAAGAACGGTTCCGGTTTAAGTATCATACCTGCACCGCCGCCAAAAGGCTTATCATCTATTTGTTTGTGCTTATTAAATGCATAATCACGAAGATTATGAATTTCTATCCTTACTTTTTTCTTATCCTGAGCTCGCTTTAGAATGCTCGTATTCAAGGGACTTGCAAGAAGCTCTGGTACAGCAGAAATAATATCAATTTTCATCATCATCAATTCCAAAATCAGAATTCAAAATCAATATTTTATTCTCAGTATCGATCTTTTCAAAAATTGAATGAACATATGGAATTAGAAAATTATTTCCATCTTCCCTGCTTATTTCGATAACCGGATTTGCTGGAGTCTCGAAATAATCACTAACTAATCCAATATAAACCTGACCCTTATAAACTTTACAACCAATTAAACTTTGGTTATTAAAAACATCATTTGCAACTTTTTCTAAATCAGACCCCTTAATAAAAACATTTCTTCCAATAAATATTGAAATATCTCTTTCATCATCAAAATTCTTGAACTTTAAAAAAAATGTATTTTTAATATTCAATATATCTTCAAGTTCTATCTTCTTCTTTTGATCCCAAAAATCCAGATACAAAAATTTTATTGAATCAGGATCTAAACTAAATCCCGGGATTAATTGAACTTTAACAAAACCGTCTTTACCAGCAGAGAGAATTTTTGCTATGAGATAAAATTCATTCAATTAAAATACTGAAAGATTAATCTTCAATTTCAAGTACAGCTCTCTTGCCTTCCTTAGCCGAAACAGCGGTTAACAGAGTACGTAAAGCCTGGGCAGTTTTACCCTGCTTTCCTATCACTTTGCCAATATCATTAGCCTCGACTTTTAAAGATAAAACTATCTTTTTTTCTTCGGCTAATTTTTCTTGAACCAAAACACCATCAGGATTATCAACAAGCTGCTTTGCAATGTACTCAACGAACTCTTTCATAATAGAAGCCTCCTAAAATGAACTCGGGTCTATAATTTGTTATGTACAGACATAATAAATATTAATATTTATTATCAATGAACACAGAAGCGAGACCCTTGGCTTCTGCTGTACCTCCATTCCATAATCAAAAACGAAAAAGTAATTGAGCAGACTACTATTCTGCTTTAGCTTCCTGTGTATCAGCTTTTTTCTTTTTCTTAACAGTTTTTTTCTGAGCAGATGCTTCTTTTGTTGCCTGCCAATTCTTTAAAAGAGCTTCCGCTTTTTCCTCAGGCAGTTTGCGTTTTGCAATATCTCGCTTAAGGTTAATGCCTGTTTGCTTTAACAAACTGTTTACAGTATTTGTCGGCTGCGCACCATTGTTTAACCAATAATTTATTCTATCTTCTTTCAAATCTATTGTGTGCGGATTTGTAAGCGGATTATAGATACCAACTGCTTCAAGAAATTTACCATCTCTTGGTGAGCGTGCATCTGCAGCAACAACTTTGTAAATGGGTTGTTTCTTTTTTCCCATTCTTCTCAATCTTAACTTTACAGCCAAATTATTATCCTCCGGATATTATCTTTTTTTATCAATTAAATTTAAAATTACGCATCGAATTCGGCAATCCTTTTTTGGAGAAATTACTCATCATTCTTTGCATTTCACTAAACTGTTTAACCAGGCGGTTAACATCCTGTATTGATGTTCCGCTTCCTCTTGCTATTCTTTTACGACGGTTACCATTTAGAACTTTAGGTTTACTTCTCTCTTCTTTGGTCATAGAGTTGATAATTGCTTCAACTTTTACCAAAGCATTATCATCAATTGGAGCATTTTTAATTTTAGCACCAAGTCCCGGAATCATTCCAAGTAACGAAGATAAAGAACCCATTTTCTTGATGACTTTAATTTGCTTAAGAAAATCATCAAAATCAAATTTATTTTTTCTTAGCTTTTCTTCTAATTCTTCAGTTTCAAAGTCTTCAAATGATGCTTGAGCCTTCTCTACAAGGGATATAACATCACCCTTACCCAGAATACGAGAGGCTAAGCGATCAGGATAAAATATCTCTAAATTTTCTAATTTCTCACCATTACTGATAAACTTGATGGGTTTACCGACAACAGACCTGATTGAAAGTGCAGCACCGCCTCTTGAATCACCGTCCAATTTAGTAAGAACTATACCGTCAAAATTCACTGTTTCATTAAATGCTTTTGCAGAATTAACTGCATCCTGCCCTGTCATCGAATCAACAACAAACAAACTTTCATTTGGATTGAGAATGTCTTTAATGTCTGAAACTTCAAGCATCATCTGTTCATCAACGTGAAGTCTTCCAGCAGTATCAAAAATTACGGTATTGTAATTTTTTTCTTTTGCATAGATTAAAGACTCAGTTGCAACTTTTCGTGCATCTTTTTCTTCAATCGAAAAAACTTCAACTTCAATTTGTTTCCCCAGTAATTTTAATTGTTCGATAGCAGCAGGTCTGTAAATATCCGCCGCTACCAATAAAACTTTTCTTTTCTGCTCAGTTAATTTTTTTGCAAGCTTACCGCAAAAAGTTGTTTTACCTGAACCCTGCAAACCAACAACCAATATTGTGGTAATGCCGGATGGATTAATCTGTAATTCCTGATGACCCCCGCCGAGCAATTCAGTTAATTCATCATAAATAATTTTTGTTATTAACTGTCCCGGCGATATTGATGCAATTACTTCTTTACCAAGAGCCTTAACTTTTACATTTTCAATAAAATCTTTTGCAACTTTATAATTAACATCTGCATCAAGAAGAATTCTTCTAATCTCCCGCAAAGTATCGGAAATGTTAGCTTCGGTAAGCTTACCCTGACCTGTAACTTTTTTAAGTGCAGTTTCTAACTTTAGAGATAATTCTTCAAACATAATTTCAACAATTCAACTTTACTAAAACCAACTAATTTTCATTCAAAGCATTTGCACCGGATACAATTTCAAGTATCTCTGTGGTAATTGCGGCTTGTCGCTTGCTATTATAAGTAAGACTAAGAGTTCTAATTAATTCTTTTGCATTTGTAGTTGCGTTATCCATCGCGGTCATCCGTGCAGCAAATTCAGATGCATTAGATTCCAATAAAACTCTCCACATTTGTCCTTTTAGATGTTTTGGAATCAAATAATTAAATATGGCTTTTTGATCCGGCTCATAAATGTAATTTGTGAAATCATGCTTATCATTTTCTTTTTCATCACTGGATACAATTGGTAAAAACTGCTCAACCACAATTTTTTGCTGTATGATCGACTTAAATTCATTAAAGATAATTATTACTTTATCTATACTGCCATCAAGATATTTGGGAATGATTTCATCCACTAATTTTTGTGCAGTAGTGTAATCAATATGAGAAAATATACCCGGATATGCAGCAGCAATTTTGTAATCTCTTCTTCTAAAATAATCTGATCCTTTTTTACCTAAACAATAAAGCTGATAATCTAAACCCTTTTGCCTGATTTCTTCTTCGATATAACTTGAAGTTTCTCTTATAATATTTGTATTAAAGGCTCCGCAAAGTCCGCGATCAGCAGTAACAACAACAACTGCAACATTTTTTACTTCCCTGTCCGCAAATAACGGATTGGATAATTTATCATCTTCATTTACAAGATGCGAAAGAAGCACAGATATTCTTTTAGCATATGGGCGTGCATTCAATATAGATTCCGTTGCACGACGCAGCTTTGCAGCGGCAACCATTTTCATGGCTTTGGTAATCTGCTGAGTGCTTTTAACTCCTTTTATTCTAAGTTTTATATCTCTTAATGTTGCCATTATTCTATAAGTAAAAAACCAGTTCTATTTAAATGTTGATAAAAATTCTTGTCCGGCTTTCTTCAGCAATTCTTCAGTCTCTTTACTAACGTCTTTCTCTTTTTTAATCGAATCAAAAATTTGTTTGTACTTTACTTCTATAAATTCAAGAACTTCTTTTTCAAATCGCTTAATATCTTTAACAGCTATCTCATCCATAAAACCTTTTGTGCCATAATAGATACTTACAACTTGTTTTTCAACCGGTACAGGAGCGTATTGTCCTTGTTTAAGTAATTCTACAAGTCTCGCACCTTTGGCTAAAGTTCTTTGTGTAGATTTATCAAGATCAGACCCGAATTTTGCAAATGCTTCTAATTCTCTATACTGAGCAAGATCAAGTTTCAAGCTTCCAGCAACTTTTTTCATTGCCTTTATCTGAGCATTACCGCCAACGCGGGAAACTGATATACCAACGTTTATAGCAGGTCTAACACCGGCATTAAACAAGTTTGATTCAAGATAAATCTGTCCGTCAGTAATAGATATTACGTTAGTCGGAATGTAAGCTGAAACGTCACCCTGCTGGGTTTCAATGATTGGAAGAGCAGTTAAACTGCCGCCGCCTTCAGCATCACTAAGTTTTGAAGCTCTCTCAAGCAATCTTGAGTGAAGATAAAAAACGTCACCGGGATAAGCTTCACGTCCTGGAGGTCTTCTTAACAATAAAGATAATTCTCTATAAGCCTGTGCTTGTTTTGAAAGATCATCATAAATACAAAGAGCGTGTTTACCGTTATCCCTAAAAAACTCACCCAATGTTGCCCCAGCATAAGGCGCAATAAACTGAAGAGGTGCTGGATCGGATGCGCCCGCACAAATAACAGTTGTATAATCCATCGCACCGTTTTCCTGAAGTTTTGCAACCACCTGAGCGACTGTTGATTCTTTCTGACCAATTGCTACGTAAACACAATATACAGGATTAATACCTAATGCTTTAGCTTCTTCAGTGTGAGTAAACTTTTGACTTATTATTGCATCTACTGCAACTGCGGTTTTACCTGTCTGTCTATCACCAATAATTAATTCTCTTTGTCCTCTGCCAATTGGAATCATAGAATCAACTGCAACGATACCTGTTTGTAACGGTTCTTTTACAGGTTGTCTCTGAACTACACCGAGTGCTTTTCTTTCAATTGGTAAAAACTGAGTTGTATTAATTGGTCCTTTACCGTCAATCGGAAATCCAAGCGGGGTTATTACACGACCGAGCATTGCCTCACCAACAGGCATAGAAGTTACACGTTTTGTACGTTTAACAGTATCGCCTTCTTTAACTAATGTTGTATCGCCGAATAAAACGCAGCCTACACTATCTTCTTCAAGGTTAAGTACCATTCCAAAAACATCATTTGGAAATTCAACTAACTCACTTGCCATAACATGTGAAAGTCCATAAACACGGGCTATACCATCACCAACCTGCAGCACCGTCCCTACATCATAAATATCAACTTCACTTTCAAATCCGGAAAGTTGTTTTCTTAATATCGCAGATATTTCATCAGGTCTAACTTCTGCCATTTGTAATTTCCTTTATTAAATTCCTCTGAATTAATTTAATGAGATACCACTATGTAAAAAATGTTTCTTTAATAAACCGAGTTGATGAAGAACTGAAGCATTGTACAATGTATCTCCAACCTTTGCTACGAATCCACCAATAATATTCTGATCAACCTTAAAAGTTAAACGAGCTTTCTTTTTCAGATATGATTCAAACTTTTGCTGTAATTGGTTTTTCTGTTCATCACTAAAATTAAATGCAGTTGTAACATCAATTTTTACAAATCCAAGATGCTCATCTTTTAAGTTTTCAAACTTCTCTAATATTTCTGTAAAAAGTTCTTCTCTGTTTTTTGTAATGATAAAATTCAAAAAATCCAGACTGTCTTTGCTGATTAATTTTCCAAAAATTTCAGCAACTATTGATTGCTTGGTTTCAACTTTAATTACCGGACTTTTAACAGCTCTTAATAATTCAGCATTCGTAAGAAGAGTTTGTTGAACTAACTCAAAATCCTGAACAACTTTTTCAAGAATATTTTTCTCGATGGAAGTATCAAGAAAAGATTTAGCATATCTATTTGCAACTTTTGATGAAGCCATAATTAATTTTTGGAGATATCGCTTATGTATTTATCAACAAGTTTTTTATTTTTTTCTGCATCAAGATTTTCTTTCAAAATCTTTTCAGCAGCTTGAACAGAAATTTCAGCTATTTGATTTTTCAGTTCATCAAATGCTGCATTTTTCTTACGATCAATTTCCGCTGAAGCTTCTTCGAGTAGTTTTTTTGCCTGAGCTTTGCTGTCCTTAATCATCTGTTCTTTAAGATTTTCAGCAAAAATTCTGCTCTGTTCGATAATCTTTTTAGATTCATCTTCGGCTTTTGCTAAACTATTCTGATTTTCTGCAAGAATTTGTTTTGCTTCGTCTTTTGCTTTTTCTGCTTGCTCTAAAGAATCTTTAATAGCATCTTCTCTTTGCTTTAAAGCAGAAAGAATCGGCTTCCAGGCAAATTTTGTCAGAAGAATTAACAGCAGTATAAAAGTTAGAGTAGTCCAAAATGCTAAACCGCCATTAACGGAAAGCAATCCTGCACTGCCGCCTTCTGATTCAGACACAATTAAAGCAATAAAAGCAAATGTAGTATTTGCAATCATAATCTTACTGTTAAGTTTATTTTAAAATTGCTGGAGTGCAATCTACACTCCATTTAACTAATTACTTACCGGCTAAGATAAAGCAGATAACCAATGCAAATAAAGAAATACCTTCAATCAATGCAGCAGCGATGATCATAGAGGTTCTGATAGCACCAGCAGCTTCCGGCTGTCTTCCGCTAGCTTCCATTGCAGCAGCAGCTAATTTACCAATTCCTAAAGCACCACCAAAGATTGTTAATCCAGCACCTAAACCGGCAGCTAAATATGCGTAATCCATTAACGTTCTCCTTTAATTAAATTAAATGTTATAAATTATCTTAATGATCCTGATGAACTGCCATTCCAATAAATAAGGAAGACAGCATTGTAAAAATATATGCCTGTAATAAAGCAACTAAAACTTCAAGTCCATAAATAAATAAAGCCATTGGAATAGCTAAACCTGCCCAGCCGACACTCTGCATAACAAATATTAAACTTATCAAAGCATAAATAACAATATGCCCTGCTGTCATATTTGCAAAAAGACGTATAGCCAATGCAAATGGTTTTGCAAGTAATCCTAAAAGTTCTACAACAGCCATAATTGGCAATAGAAAAACCGGAACACCGTGTGGAATCAATCCCTTAAAGTAACCAAACACACCATTGTTTCTCATTCCGCCAAATTGAATAACAAGAAATGTAAAAATTGCCATCGTTGCAGTTACAGCAATGTTACTTGTAAATGTTGCAGAGAAAGGTACTAGTCCAAGAAAATTTCCAAAAAGGATAAAGAAAAATGCTGTTAATAGGTACGGCAAAAACTTCTCAAACCCTTTTCCGATTGTTGGTTTCGCGATCTCATCTCTAACAAATACAATAAATAATTCCCAGAAATTTGTAAAGCCCTTTGGAACCATCGAAGATTTATAAGCCTTTGCAACTCTTGTCATCACAATAAAAAGTAACAGAGCACCAAGCCACATAAAAAGTACGTGCCTGGTTATTGATAAATCTATCCCGAATAATTCAAAATGAGGTAGAAAAATCTTAAAAAATGGTGAAAAATCAAGATAATCGCCATCCATTACGTGATGAAGGATCCAATCACTACTGGATGCAGATTTTGTATTTTTAATGCTATCAACAATAACTTGTGTTGAAGTTGAATCAATCATTACTTAATCTTGATTATAAATTTCTTTTACGAGTTAGTATAAAAATCTCTGCTATAAGATAGTAGAAATAGAAAATAAAGGTTGTAAAGATAAAAGAATTGAGCCTAACAAACAAGAATTTTAAGGCTATCACAATCAATATCAGCATAAGAAATAAGCGAACCACTAATCCCCCAAAGACAATAATTAGAAAGATTTTATCACTTTTTTCAAATCCAAAGCGGATAGCTAAAACACCCAATACAAAATTGATTGTTGAAAAAGTGAAGCCGTAAAAAAGGCTGTAAAACTGGATGGGATTAAGATTTTCGGTATAATAAAAGATTAGAAGTGCCGTTAAAAAAAGAAGTGGAAATAATCCCAAAAAGTAAATATTTCTATTTCTTTTCATTCTTTGACTTGTTTCTCTTTTCTAAAAACGTAACTGTTCTTATTAGATTATAAAGTCCAATCCCAATTCCAAACACTCCGGCTATAAGTGTAAAGATATAATTCTGAGAGAACTTCTTATCAAGCCAGCTGCCTAAAAGAACAAACGCAACTATTGTTACTGCAAGCTGAAGACCCAATCCAAGATACGGACCAACATCCCGCAAAGATTTGGCAACACCGGAATCATCTTCCGGTTTTAAAGCCATTTTTATTCTCCTTTGCTAACAGGCTTAAAAGAAGGCTGATTACTCATAGAGCTTTTTCCTTCAAACATTGCACCGGCTTCTACAACAAGTATTTTTGTAAGCAGATCACCTTTTAAAACTGCTTTGGATTCAAGGACAAGTTTTTCTTTTGCATTTACAGTTCCTTCAACCTTACCGCCAATTGAAACCGTTTCGCCTGTAAGCTGTCCCTGAATGCTTCCGTGTTCTCCAACGGTAAGATTACCTTGAGCTGTAATATCTCCCTTAACAGTTCCATCAACACGAACATTACCATTGCTGGATACTTTACCTTCGATAACTACACCGCTGCTAATAATTGTTACTTCTTCCATAGAACTCCCGTTTGATTTAGTTTTCAAAATAAAACTCCTAAAATTTAATTAAAACTGTTGATGGATCAATTGGTTTTCCATCCTTCCAAATTTCAAAATGCAGATGTGGACCTGTTGATTCAGTACCTGAACTTCCACTAAGAGCAATCAATTCTCCCTGCCTAACAAAATCACCTTCTTTTTTTAATAATGATGAACAGTGAAGATATTTTGTAATATAATTCTCCGGATGATTAATAATAATTGTATAACCATAGTTGGTTGTATAATCAGCAAAAACCACATAGCCTCCAGCCGATGCAAAGATAGGATTATTTTCCTTCATAGAATAGTCATTACCATTGTGCCCGCGCTCAGGATTGAAAGATCTGCTAATAAATCCTTCAACGGGTCTGATAAAGGTAATATCTTCTTTCTGACTGTAAAATAATTTATTAAGTAATGCTGAAAAAACATTAAGAATATTTCCATCAAGAGGTAATTTACTTTTAGATGTATCCTTTGTATCAACTTGTTTATCAAGTAAAGTTGAATCACCTAACATTATAGCAAATTTTAACCGCTCATTCACAGACTTTAATGATTCAATTTCATTAGCAAGAAAAATCACTTTGTTATTTAATATCTCAACTTTCTTTTTATCGGATTCAGTAAGCCTTAACGAATAAGGAAATAGAACTTCACTAAGCGGAGTAAAGCTGATGACATAGAATCCCAGCATAAAAATAATTAAGCTATAAATGCCGATGTACGTAATCAACTTAACGAATGAGATTTTTATAGATCGCGGAGTATTTGAAGTTTCCTCCGGAACGACTACAATAGAGAATTTTTTTAATTTTATTAGTTTTAACATTTTTTTAGATTTTGTTTACTAAGCTAATCTAGCTTTTTCATTAATTCCACAAACTTAATTCTACCCTCTCTGACAAGTACTGGCTCATTTTTAGTTAAATCGATAAGAGTAGAAGCCTCGAAAAAAGATTTTTTTTCAGAATAAAAGATTGCATCAACTTCATTCGCAAATTCCTGAATGATTTGAGAAGGATGATTTAATGGTTCTTTGCCAGTTCTATTTACACTCGTAGATACTAACGGCATTTTTATTTCATTGATTAGACTTTTGCAAAATCTATGATTAGGAATTCTGAATGCCCCAGTTTCAGAATGGAGTAACTCCTGATATTTTTCATTTAGTTTTAGAATCGCTGATACAGGGTTTGGCCATATAGATAAAAGAAAGTCTAAATATTTTTCTGAATTTATGTAAGCATAACTTTTCAACATTTCAAGATCAGATATTAAAAATATGTATCGTCTCCAATTGTCTTTCCCTTTAACCTTACCAATTTTCTTAATTGCAGTATCATTAAACGGATTTCCGCCAAATCCATAAATAGTGTCTGTCGGGTAAATAAATATTGAACCTTTAAGAAAAAGTTCGCTTGCTAAATTAACGCTTTCATCAAATCTTTCATCAATATTTATTAACAAAGATTTTTTTTCCTCAGTCACTTAACATTCCCTCTGTTTTTAAAATCACCTGGTTTGGTCCTAGTTTGATTGCACAATCAAATGTTTTAATAGGACATTTATCATACCCATGAATTCCACATGGTTTACACTTTATATCATCAAAACTTATTGATGAACTTTTATCATTGTATGGGTAAAACCCAAATTCTGGTATCGTTGAACAATAAATTGTTAAAACTTTTATATCCGCACACATGCCCATATGAGTCGGGGCACTATCATTCGAAATCAATAACTTTGCTGTTTTTAGGAGTTCAATACTCTCTACAATCGAAAAATTACCTGCTGCATTTACCACGCTGCTGTTAAATTTGGTGGCGATTTCTTCAGTGATTATTCTATCATTTTCACCACCAATTAAAACAACTTTAATTTCCCGAGCTGCGAAGTGCTGAATAATAACTTCAAAATAATCTGATGGATATTTTTTTGTATTCCAAACACTTCCGGGAGCTATAGCAATAAATCCATCTTGTAATTCATGCTGGTGAATAAACTCATTTACTTTTTCTAGTGATTGTTGACTCAAAATAAGTTCAGGAATTATTTTCCAGTTGTGTTCATCATACTGAAAACCAATTAAATCTAAATTTCTTTGTACTTCGTGCTTTTTTAAATTATATAAAATAAGATTTTTGTAAACATGGAATAACACCGAATTATCAAAACCAAATGATTCTCTCACTTCAAGCAATAGAACGATTAACGAAGTTCTTAATGATCGGTGAGACGAATAGATTCTCGTGTAATTGTTTTTCTTTAATTGCTTTATAAATTTATATGTGCTTAGTAGTGATTTATGCTTCCCTTTTTTATCAATCACAATTGCATTATCAACATAAGGAGAAGCTGAAAATATTTCTTTGGTTACCGGAATGCACAATACATCAATCTTACTCCCGGGATAAATATCTTTAAGTTTTTTTAATGCCGGTAATGTAAGAATCGCATCACCTGGAAACGCCGTCTGGATAAATAGAATTTTTTCCATATTCAATTTAATGTTTCCATCTTTTATGCATCCAGAGCCACTGATCAGGGTGCTCACGAATACTATCTTCCAGATGCTTTAACATTCTTTCAGAAATTATTTTTACTTTATCATCAAACTCATTTGGTAAATTTTCTTTACTTAATTCCACAAAGTCAACTTTATATGAGTAATCGGATTGTCTAACGGCAACAGCATAAAATATTGGCGAATTAGTTTTTAGAGACAGAATTGCTGGACCTGTGTAAACTGAAGTTTTGCGTCCAAAGAAATCTAATTTAATACTCTCTTCCGGACCTCTTTGATCGGCAACAATCCCAATCATCCCTTTATTTAAAAGAACGGAGTAAACATTTCGTATCGAGATACCCAAAGGGACAACCTCGTTAGTCCAATGTGTACGTAGTCTATTCATCCAATCATTAACATAAGGATTGCGTTGAGATTTTACTATGACAGATAATTTTTTATTTAGATTTATTCCTGTTGTAATTGCAAGATACTCCCAATTTCCAAAATGTGCGGTTAGAAGTATTATTCCACTTTCTCCAATATCCTTTTTTCTGATCAAATCTAGGTTAGTAATTTCAAATTCTTTTTTTATTTGCTCTTCTGTAATTCGGGGTAAATATAAAATCTCTACCAAGGTAATTGCAAAGTTTTTGTAACTGCCATAAGCAATTTTATTAATCTCACCTGGTGGTAAATCAGGAAATGCGTGTTTAAGATTATCCAGCACTACCGCTTTACGAATAGGGACTATATAAAAGAAAAATAGAGCGATGAGAGATGCAAACTTTCTGGATAGCTGCAGCCCAAGTATTTGACAAACAAAACTTAAGAATAAAAAAAGTATGTATTCAGGTATATTTTTCACATCATATCTTAAATTGATGTGTAAAAATAGTGAAACGAAAGGATTTATTAATCAAATAATTATCAATAAAAAGCCCCTGATTTAGGGGCTAAAAAATATTTTTAATTTATTACCTAACAACTATACGCCGCTGCCAGTTATCATCTCTCAACTCACCACGCTTTGTTGAATGAACCAATGTATAGTCAGAGAATCCCGTTAAATCTGCAAATATAAAATAAACACCACCTTCAATTTCTGTGTACTGCCAAATTTCGTAGGGTCTGGTTTCTAATTGGTTTGGATACCTTTCAATTTCAGTAGGTTCGTTGTAAAGAAGAAAAACTCTTCCTCTATCGGTTTTCCATCCAGGTTTACCCATAGTTGTATATCTCTGGTTACATATTTCTACTCGCTGCATGTAATTTCTGTAAAACTCGTTTTTATTTAAGTTTGCAGCCTCATCCTGTGCTTTCCAAAATTCAAACGTAAACTCTCTTTTACCATCAACGTTAGACAACTTTGAATATTTGTCGATCTGTGTTTTTGTAGCCAGGTATTTAGATTTTTCAAAAAGATCATCCAACTCATCTTCAGACATTGACCCAAATGAAGAACTTAAAACTGCAGTAGTGGATACTTCAAATGTATCTGACACAAATATATCCGGGTTATATACAAAAAACTTTTTGGCAGAAGATACTCCGGTATTTGCGACACTATCAATTAACGCAATAACAAGTGTGTAAGAATCAGTTGGAAATTTTGATAAAATGGCCGAGCCTACTTCAACTCGAGTATCAGAATTTCTGGAAATATACTTTGATTTTTCTTTAACAAGATTTCCCTTACTGTTATAGAGCATCTGGCTCATCTTAATCTGATCGCTTTTGATCAAATCAGATTTAAGATTATATATCTCAGTATAAAAAAACAATGCGGGCTGAGATTTTCCAAAAACCAAATTAGGAACAGGAATAACTTCATAAGTGTTTTTATAAAAAATAGAACTTGTGTTCTCACTTCCCTGTATCATCTTGGATGCTAACTGTATATCACTAAGACTTAGAGTATTGTGTAAGTACGGAACTACCTTGATAACTTCTTTTATCATTCTAAATTTTTCCGGATTATGAAGATCAGTCCCTGTTATTTCACAAGTAAAATTTCCTTCCGGAATTACAAATCCTAAGGTCCCAACCAAAATCTGCTCATTCAATGAAGCGGTATCTAAAACATCATGTTTCAATCTCCATTGATTAGATACAATCGTATCTCCAGTCATATCATTCTTAATAAATATTTTTAGCAGACCTTCGATAATGACTTTTGAATCTTCTGTTTCTAGCTTTAAAGACGATTGATTAAAAGAGTAATATAATTCAACGTAATTAGAGGTGGTATCGTATCCAAATTGAGCATAATCAAATTCAAAATCAAAATCCGATTGAGAAAAAATTGGATAGCAAAAAACTATAAGTACAAAAGCTATTATTTTCATCTTAGTATTTCTTTATCAATAAATAAAAAAAGCGTCTATCAGTAATAATAGACGCTTAATCAAGAACTATGCTTTCGCTATTGGAAAGCTAATTTAACTGTAAATATATGGTTAGCAGTTGGGAAATCTTTAACATCTCTGTATGCATAGTCAAATGTTATTCCGATCCCCGATCCAACCTGATAATCAACACCAGCACCTGCGGTTAAACCATAGATTGAATCATCATTACCGCCTAGTGCAAGACTATATCCGCCTCGTAAAAAGAACATTTTCATAAAACCATATTCCAAACCTAGATTTAGAGCATCTTCTAAAGAGTTGTTTGCAACAAAAGTACCACCAACTAAAAGGTTGTTTTGTTCATCCATCTTGTAATTGTAAGATGCGCTAAGCTCAAAGAAACTGGGTATTTGAAATTCCTCAGCAACGATTTCATATGTACCATTTGGAGAGCCAGGATTAGTTCCTGGAATTCCTGTTGCCTGTTGTAAATCGGCGCCGGAATACCTCATATTCCCGCCAATATTTTTTAGTGTTGCACCAATCGATATACTTTCATCAAATCGATACTGTACACCAAAATCTATGGCAAATCCAGAAGCACTGGTGTTTTCGATAGTTTCGTTGATAAACTTAAAGTTCGTTCCAACTGAAATTCTATCTGTAATAAGTTTTGAATAAGTAAGACCGAACGTAATAAAGCTTGGAGAATAAGTTGTTCCATCACCATCAGGAAATTCTGATGTTGTTTTGGCAATATCTCCAAAATCGATTGATTTAAAAGTTACGCCGACTGATCCAAGTTCTCCTAAGCTGGTACCAGCACCAAAATAAGATATATTAACATCCGCTACATAATTCATATAGCTAAATATTGCTTCGGCACCTTGCGAGCGATCTAATCCTGCAGGATTATAATAGATAGACTCTAATCCTGTCAGATTGGAGACAAAAGCCCCTCCTGTGGCAATACCTCTTGCACCAACGGGAATTAGTAACTGTTCAGCTCCTGTTGTACCCTTCCTGGCAACATCACCTGCATATACGGAAGCAGAAAACATTGCTAAAAGAATTATAGTGACAATTTTTTTCATTTTCTAATACTCCTAAATTTTTTCAAAATTTATTGGGCGGGATAAACCGCCCAATAATCTTAGTATTTTTGAATCTGTTTTTGAGGCATAACAATTGCAAACTTCAGAACTTTTTCACCATACTTTGGTGAGCTCACAATTGCAAAGTACATACCTGAAGATACTCTTAATCCAGATTCATTCTGCAGGTTCCATCTTAAGAATGGAGATGTCGGTGAAGATTTATCTTCGACTCCTAAAGTTCTTAATAATTGACCGGACAAAGAATAAACTTTAATTGAAACCTCTTCAGGAAGATTTGAAAAAGTTACAAATGGTTCATCCGCCGGGCTATTAGTGTAGCTTGTAGCAACATTAAAACCGTAAAGTGGATTAGGATAAACATTTACCTTTTCAAACAAAGCTTTTTGCTGATCTTCATTTAGAGTTGTGGAAGAGGTAGTAAATTCATATATATCATCCTCAGTGTATGGATAAACAGTAATATTTGTTTTTAAAACATCTCCATTGTTAAAGAACATAGAGGCATCTTTCCTCTGCAATCCTACAACATACATTGCGTTAAACCAAGGAGATAAGTAAATCTTCCTCTGTTCAGGAGTAAATCCAATGGCATCTGTGGGCGGTGTTTGCAATCCCGTTGTAGCTCTTAACAAATCCGACCAAACAGTTACCGGTCCACCGGACGTATTAAATTCACCACCTGTGTATTCGATCTGCTGTCCGTTTGCATCATAATTGGCATCAAATATAATTATTACCTCGCCTGAGGTGTTAAGTGAGTCACCCGGGTCCCAAACTCCATCCGGTTTTCCACCTGGGAAATTGGTTGATTTTCTTCTTTCGACAAATCCGACTGCCAATTGCCTTGTATCATTTGGATATCTGTCATCAACTACCCACGCCGTGAAGGGAACATCTACAAATCCGTTGGCACGGTCTGTTGATGTATTCCAATTGCCAACTATTCCTTTTCCAACAGTATCAGCAGCAGTAATCGCACCGGCAAAAGTATAAGCATTCAACCTGGATAAGTTTGAAGATCCAATATAATTATTCATATACCGATAGGCTTTACCCTGCGTTCCGAATCTTAACTCAACTTTTCTCAGACGATTAGCCTTAATATAATCTGACTGACGGTTTCTGAAATTAAATACAGATGTTCCTTGTGGAATGTCAGTTCCAACATAAAATACACCTGTAGCTGCGTCAGAGTTAAAATTATCATACCAAACATTTGAAGATGGTGTATATGTTGGATTTCCCAAAGTTGCAGTTTGAGTTTCAACCTTAGTAATAAAACCATCAGTTGTTTTAACTGCTATATAATCAGGATTTGAATATAAGTAATCAAGTGAAGAATCAACTAATGTTTGACCAGTTGTTAAATTCTTTAATCTCCAAAACATAGAATAACTAGTGGATGATGAATCTTTAAAGAACGTAACCTGGTATTTATTATTAGTTAATTTAGATTGATCAATAATATCATAACCAACATTACCAAAGGACGGACCAGCTATTTTATTTGCCTGTTGAATTGTTAACGGAGGAGAATACATATTTTCTCCTAATACAACAGTAATAATTTTAGGAACATTTTCAACTTCTGCAACAAAGCCTGCAGTAGAAAGATAGTAGTCACCTACTGTCCCGAATGCATCACCATTTTTATTAACTAAAGATTCATAATTAATTGCAGTAGAAGTAAACGAGAAATAATATGGCTTACCTTTTATTAACGGACCACCAGAAAATGGATCCTGGGTAATTCGCAATCTAATTTTACCGGTTGCAGAGTCCGAAAAAACTTCGTAATCTAGCTTATTTGCTGCCTCAGGATAAAGCAACTCAATTCCACCAGTTTCACCATTTTCTTTGTAAATATTTTTAATGAAATAGTCTTTTTGATAACTTGTTAATAGTTTACTATTCTGAGTACCTGAAACAACGTCTTGCGTTGAATTAACTCGATAAGCAAAGACATTCGTGCTATGATATTTATCATTCCAGGCAGAGGTCGAATCCACAAAAGTTATTTGATTATTAATTGGAAATACAAAATCAATAAATTCTTCTCCAGATTCAACTATAGGGTTTATTGCAGGAGGTGGCGTTGGAGCCCTAAAATTACCATCAAAAATGAACTGTGCACCGTCATCTATTTCTCGTGCTTTAACTACTGAGTTAATCGCATCTGTTCCCTGACCAACTAAATATGCAACGATGATTTCAATTTCCTGATCTTTATTCAATGTGATCGGACCGACGTTAGTCATTTGTCTTTGATCTGTTCCTGTGGTTGATAGCCAGCCTATACCGGTAACTGGATCCCCAGAATACCAAAATCGAGGATCAAGGGTTGAACAATCTACTCCGAAAACCCCACCCCAGGGATCTGGTGGTGTGGTAGCGCAGGGATCAAAAACTTCTCCAAGTTTCAATCTCCCGTTCATATAATTTCTTGCTTCAAATTCGTCATTAGGATCACCTCTGAGCGGATCTGACTGAACATAATGTACGAATGAAGAGACATCAAGATTTCTTGCTCCGGGAAATTCCTTAATACCTAAAAATTTTCCTCTAAAACTGTATGCAGTATCTAATGGTGTATCACCATCATCATATAAATTATTTCCATTATTGTCTATATATGTTTCACCAGCGATGTAGGATAGAGGTCCTGAAAAGAAGTCAATCATAAAACAAGGCTGGGCTGCACCATAGGCACCATCAACTCCATCTTCATTATAAGTAAAACCAGCATTTCTTGGTCTGTCAATTCCTACCAAATCATTTTGAAAATCGGTTCCAACATCGGGATCAGACCAGACACCGAATATAACACTGTCTAATCTTTCTGCAACTAAACCTGTATTCTTCAATCGGTATCTTATAAACATTATATTGCCAAGAGCACCTTTAGATGCAAATGCAAATACTGTTTGGCGAATTTCGATTCCCTGTGGATTAACACCGGCAAATCTTGTACGTTGAGCACCCGGCTGTCCATCTGTATAAACACACCAGGCAGTTTTATCGCCTAATAAATCTGGGTGATCTTCATTAGGATCCCATTCTCTGTTGCCATTTTTATCGGCAGGATTATATTGACCATCACCATCACCGTCGTAAAAATCTGCACCAAATTTGTCAACAGCGGTTTTCCAATCTATCCAGCTTTGACTGAATGGAGGATCTTCTCTATCTAATACATACATAACAGCATCCGGATCGTTGGGACCTGAAGCTACTGTTCCGGGAGTCATATTCTCCACTAAGGAAGCTGTCGCCTGACCAAATGCCCATAAACTTCCATTGGTATAACCACTCATGAAAAAGCCGCCGGAAAACAAAAATGTTCCAACACCAAATCTTCCGAGTGTTCCGTCTGGTGGAATATTTACAGCTGCAATTGTTCCAATTCGGTTAATTGGAATATTTAAATTATTTATATTCATTCTATAAGCGTCACCCTGCTTGCCAGACTGAGTGGTCTTTGCAAGGTTATAAGTTTTGTTTTGAGCAGTTCCGTTCTTATCTCCTTCAATAAAGCCAAAGGATACTAATCCGATAGCTAAAAGCAATAAGATAAGTTTCGGAAAAAGTATTTTTTTATTTCTCATTTTTACAATCCTGATTATTTTCTAAAAATCTCTTTGAACTAATTAGAAAGTAAGATTACCAAAATTCATTTTTAGCCCTAAGCGAATTTGTCTTGGTGTACCAAAATTACCTGGATCTCTTTCTAAAGCTTCATAATCCTTTACGTAACCTTCTCCATTTGTTATTGAGGCATTTCTACCATTTTGTGTGTTTAGAAATCCGGTTGTATAAGGGTCTCCGGTAGATCTCCAAACATTGGTAATGTTATTTCCATCAAGTAGATTTTGAACCCACAAATATGGAGTTACAAGTAAATTTCCAAACGCAAAAGATTTTTCAATTTTTAAATCTACTCTAAAAGTACCCGGTCCATTTCTTGAATTAACATAACCTGTTGTGCTAGGACCACCGTTATTTCCAGAAAGTATATCAAAATAATCAAGTGGAGTATATGGTCTTCCGCTAGCAAATGACACTAACATATTAGCGCCTGTCATTTCTAACCATCCGAGTTCACCCTTTGGCACATAAAAATCTATTGAAATATTGCCAGTGTGTGTCTGATCAAAATCTAAAGGCGCAATTACCTTTGGAGCTTGATTATCCAAGCTTCTAAATACAGCGGTCTGGCTTGAAGAAGTTGAGGATCCAGTACCTTCTGCAATAGAAAAAGTATATTGTAAGGACAAGCCAAAATAGTTTAACCTAGTTACATCAAGTGAAAATGCTAGACCTTTTGTAGTTCCAAAATCTGAGTTTACAGGTGCAATATATGTCCTAAGTTCGCCGCCTTCAACTCTCTGGAAAAAGTTAGTTTGTCTGTTTACAAGTCCTTTAATGTTTTTATAAAACAATGTGATATTCATAGCTGCATTGTCACCAAGCAGTTGTCTAAATCCAACTTCGTACTGAATTGTTTCTTCTGATTTTATACTTCCATCCTGAACATACTGAGGATCAAATGAAATGAATTGATCAAGATCGTATGGTCCTGTGTATAAATCAGTTAATGCGGGTATCTGAATAAATCTACCATATTGAGCATGGAAAACTGTTGTTTCGGTAACAGGGAAACCCAAACCAATACGGGGGGAAAATTCTAATTCAGATTCTTTCTCCACAAAATCACCATCATCAAAATCATTTGGATTAGAGCCGCCTGCAAACGGTAAACTTGGATCTTTTAAGATGTCTGTTCTGGTATCAATGTAATCCATTCTTAGACCAACGTTTAATACAAGATCTTCAAGTTCAAACCTGTCTTGCAAATATGCATAAGCAAAAATTGGTTCTTTGGGTGCAAAGTCACCATCACCTGAACCAGTTCTGTTTCTTCCAGTTATATCGTATCCAAAAACAGTTGGCTGTAAAATTTCGAATTTTTCAAACTCTGTTAATGTATCTGAAAGTGCTGCCAACTGTACAGGAGCAACAGCATAATTTCTTACTACGTTATAGTTAAATCCGCCGCCAACCTCAAAAAGATGATTGGATATTTGCGAGGTAAAATCTGCATCTATATTAAAGACATCATTTTCCTGTTTCTGATAACCATTATTTATCCTACCATAAGCCCAAAATACGTTGTTACCATCTTTCTGAATTCTCTGACCATCTCTAGATAATGTAACACCAAAAGTGTTAGCGAAAATTGCGCTATCACCATAAGCATATAAATCATCTTTGAAGTGAGGATCATAAGATTCAAATCCGTCTCTTCTATATCCAAGATTAAGATTCCAGAACGAATTATTACTAATCGTCTGGCTTAATCTTGAACTGAATGATAAATTGCTCTGCTCATTACCAGGATTAAATTCAGCATTGTTTTTTGCATAAGTATGAACATAGGATCTATAATTTCTAATATTATAATTTGCACCTAAGTTTAATCTGAAGTCACCAAAAGAATGTGATGTCTTTCCGCTAAATCTCCAATTAGATGCATCATTTTGTTCTTTTGTTGTAACGGTTTTTGTCTCAAGTGGATCAAGGTTATACGTAAAAGTTCGATCAATTGCCGTAGGATCAGCATCAAGGAACCAGCCTCTTTCTGCTGATAAAAATATAGTATTATTTTGATCACCAGGAATTATTGGTCCGCTTAAATTAAAAGTGTAAAGATTATAACCATAATCATCCAGATACTGAGATGTTACTACATCAGCAAAAAGGTTATAAACCGGGGAACCTGATTTTGTGGTAATATTAACTATACCCGATTGAGCTTGTCCGTATTTAGCTTCATAACCACCAACCTGAAATGAAACCTGTTCAATAGAATTATCACTAACCTGGCTTCTATTTGCACCTGTGTAGACGTTATTCTGGGGTACTCCATCAACAATATATAAAACTTCTGTTCCTCTACCGCCTCTAACGTTTATAGTTGCGTTACCTTCAACACCGCCGCTGCCATCCTGAACAACAACACCAGACTGAAGCGATACGATATTAGTAACACCTTTTACCGGCAGTCTTGAAATCTGATCAGAGTCAATTACTTTTACAGTATTGGTAGATTTTGATTCAAAAAATTTCCTGTCGATTACAACAATTTCATCCAGTGTAAAATCTGTTGATAGTTCGACATTTAATTCATAAGTAATACCTGAAACAATTCGAACATTTTCTAATGTTTTAGGTGCATAGCCAACGTAACTTACTTTTACCGAGTATGTACCCGGGTTAATATTTAATATAAAGTAATTTCCATCAACATCTGTAGCAGCACCTGCTGAAGTTTCAAGGACAACTATATTTGCTCCTATGAGCGGTTCTTTTGTACCAGCATCAACTACTTTTCCAGTAAGTTTTCCAACTCCGGATTGTGCATTTACTGCTGAGACAAAGACGAATAAAATAAATATAAACAGAAACTTAGTAATAGAATTTTTCATCTGTTCTCCACTAAATTATTTTTGAGATTAGATTTTTTCATCTCATCGATTTAATCATTGAATAAAAAAAGCGGGTGGACTGTAAGGTTATTACAGAAAACCACCCGCTTTTCAATTAAAGAACCATAATTACTTCAACAATACCATTTTCTTGGTAGATGTAAAGTTCTTTGCTTCTAATGTATAGAAGTAGATACCGCTTGAAAGTGTTGAAGCATCAAATGAAGCTTCGTAAACACCAGCAGTTTTTTCACTATTTAATAGTGTTGCTACTTCCTGACCCAGCAAGTTAAATACTCTTAGAGTAACCAATCCTGCTTCAGGAATACTGAATTTGATTGTTGTTGTTGGGTTAAATGGATTAGGATAGTTCTGTCCTAAGTCATAAACCATAGGAACTAAATCACCAATTTCTTTTACATCATTTGCACTTGGATCAAAGTTACCGAATTCATACCATAAATTAATTCCACTTGGTTGATCTGAGAGAATCATGCTATGGTTAACTCCAAATCCACCTTCGTTATCGAGTGGAGATGAACCGCCGTTAACAGTATCAGCACCTGGATACATTGCTGCAAATTTAAGTTCAAAAAATCCAGCATTTGTTCCAGCAGGTACGACAGTAGTTCTTCTCCAAATATTACCACCAATATTTGTCAGAACTTTCATCAAACCTGTAGTAGTATCTGTAGCAAGCCAGTTTCCACCACTGCTCCAGTTACCAAGGAAGTCTGCGCCGCCTCTCATACCGACAAAACCGAGTTCACTAAGTGGTATTGGTAATCCATTGTATCTGTTTACTGCACCAGTCATGTCAACTGTAAATGTAACTGGAACATCATTAGGTAAAGCACCAAAAAGAGGATTTATTCTTGGAACGATTACAGGTAGATCAATTACTGAACCATTAGCTACATAATAATGCCATCTATCGGAACCAGATTCCCAACCAGTATTTGAAAATCTTCCATCAGGATAAGCTTTAAATTTCCATTTTGTAGAATCACCTACGCCATTAGGAGCAGCAGAACCGGATGTAACTGTTAAGCTAGCATCATATATTCCGGGATTAAATGGATCGTTATTGAACATTCTTCTGTTTCCAACAACGTTCTTACCAAAGTTATCCCAATCTAATCCCATAACTAATAAGGAATCTTGATTAGGATCAAAAGCACCGCCAACACCAACACCAAGAATACCACTTATATCTGCAGTAAAATTAATTGTGTTAGTAACTTCGTTAACAACTGTATATACATTATCATCATTAAACCATACAACTGGTAAAGTTGTAGAAGGAGCTGTAACAGTAAATGGTCTATTAGGAGTTGATTCCCAATTATCGCCTGCAGGAGGATTAACTATAACAAATTTATGGTTATAACCATTTCCTGCAAGAGCTGCAGGAGCGTTAAATGTACCAGTATAAATGGTATCTCCATCAGCATCTGACAATTGGAAGAAATTACCTTGCCAGTCTCCACCTGGATCACCAAAAGCTGCCTGGAAATCACCACGTACAACTACAGTAGCTCCAGCAGGGAAATTAC
>JBGAWM010000003.1:0-119831 GCA_044227615.1 Ignavibacteriaceae bacterium | reverse complement strand
TAATGCCTTTGTGCTTTCTTCTATAAATGCTTTGCTTACTGTCGACTGGCTTAATCCAAAGCTATCAACCCCCATCTTTACTACTTCCTGATAATCGTGCTGACTTAATCCCAGTATTATTCTTTTCATCAAACTTTCTGACGGCAAATCTATTGTCCTTAGTTTTTGATAACTCTCCGGGCTTTCGGTAATCAAGTTTTGATTATCGTGTATTCTTGGAACTTTTATTTTTACTTTTTCTTCTCCTACTCTTATGCTGCCTGGATTGCTGCCCCAACGACTGTATCTGCCTGATGATGGCTTTTCTCTTTCATATCTTAAACCTGCTTTTTCTTTTACTTCATCTTCCAGCATTTGATTTGCCAACAACTTAGCTACCTCTAAAAAATTACTGAATAAACTTATTTGTGTTTCCAGTGATTGATTCTGATACCATTCAAGATTTTGTTCAGCATTTTCTTTATTTTTCATCTCAGAGACTCCTTTTAATTGTTTTTGTTTTTTTGTCACTACAAAATTATTAATTATTTGGAGTCTCTTCCTTTTTTACATTAAAAAATTTTCAACTAAGAATTAATTTATACCTTTGAAATTGAGGAAAATGAATATAGTTCAGTGCAGTTTTGGTGATGGTTATGCTGGAAGTGCCAAAATGGCTATTCTAAGCTCAGAACAATTGATGAAGAAGGGGCATGATCTTATCATGTTGGTTTCCAAAAGTTCACTTACGGAGAAACGAGCACTTGAAAGGGGAATTAATTGTGTTTCCTTTGATACTTCAAAACCAAGAAAAATATTATTTAGTGATATCATTGATGTTTTTCAAAAAAATCCTTCAGATTATTTTATAGCCTACCATTCTCTTGATAGAAAAGCAGGTATTTACTTAAAGCGTAAGGTAAAAAGTGATTTTATAAATATTGCCTCACGCCAGAATATAACTAAAAGTACTCCTGTAATAGGAGCTTTAATTTACAACAGATATTTTGATTATCAGATTGCTTGCGGCCGCGGGGTTGGAAAAAGCCTGATTGATTCTGGGATAAAAGAAAAGAAAGTAAAAGTAATAAATAATTGTATAGAAGTTCCTGAAAATCTGGAAGAGATAAGCGGAGAAAATGTAAGGAGAATAAATCCATTTTCACAAAAGATAGTTCTGGGATTATCAACCTGGTTTCATAAAGAAAGAAAAGGCTTTGATATTTTGTTCAAAGCATTTTCAGAACTTGATGATAGATTCATCCTATTTATAATTGGAATACCGGGCGAAATGCAAATTGATGTTTTGAATTATGCTGCTGAATTTGGAATAGATAAAAATAAAATATTTATGCCGGGATATGTTGAAAATATCTGGGAATACTACAAAGCGATGGATATATTTCTTCTGCCTTCACGATCCGAAGGATTTTCACTTTCATTGCTTGAAGCGGGTGCTGCCGGCTTACCTGTGATTGCTTCTAACATACCTGGTAACGATGAAATTATTGTAGATGGAAAAACCGGATTACTTTTTGAGATAGAAAAACCTAAAGAGCTTAAAGAGGCAATCATTAAATTATCGGCAGATGAAATATTAATGAAAAGTATTTCTGAGAATTTGAAAGCTGAAGTAATGAATAAATTTCTAATTAATAATTATGCGGATAGACTTGAAGAATTTCTATTATTTGTAAACAAATAGGGATGTGATATTTATAAGTCTAAAAATTAATTATTCTAATAATTCAATCTGTTTCAATCTTGCCCTAGACTATTTTTTATAATCTTTTCAACTTTCTCCAGAACCTTCTCAACACGCAGTTCTCGCATACATTCATGCTCAAAGGGACAAATTAATTTGTTACATATAATGCAATGTAGATCTTCTTTTATCACATAATCTGAATTTACTGAATATGGTCCGTGAGCTTTTGGATTAGTTGGTCCAAATATTCCAAGTGTAGGAATCCCGAGCGCAGCAGAAATATGCATCGGTCCAGAATCGTTTGCAATTACAAGGTCACATTTTGAAATCATTGCAGCCATTTGCGGTAAAGTAGATTTTGGTGAAAGCAAACATTTTTCTCCAAGATTAGATTTTATATAATCTGCATCTCTTTCATCACCGGGACCCCATAGGACTAAAATTTTACAACTAAATTTTTTTACTAATTCATTACAAATCTCTACCCATTTTTCTTTATCGCATCTTTTTGAATCCCAGCCGCCGGATGGAATGATACCGAACACTTTTTCATCATCCAATTTATTCTCGCTAAAAAAATCATCAGCAAAAAACTTTTCTAAAGAGCCTATGGAGTAATGAATCTTTTTAGAAATTATTTCCACACCCAATGGTTTTAATAACTCTAAATTATGCTCAGCAGAGTGATGATCACCTTTACTTGAAGTTCCTAAAATATTATATGCATATTTTCTACCTCGATAAGCATAACCAACTTTAAATTTTGTTCCTGAAAAAAATGTTATCTGTGCACTTCTGGGATTTGACCATAGGTCAATAACCATATCATATTTTTCTTTTCGGATTCTCCATGCAACTTTTAAAACAAATTCTGTTTTGTGCATCGTTAAAACTTTATGAATAAGAGGATTATTAGTAACAGAATGTTTCGCAAAGTGCTCAGTCAAATAATCAATCTTTACATTAGGATAATGTGCAATCAAATTATCAAGGATAATCGTGGATAAGACAATATCACCAATACCGCGCGGTTTAATACAGAGTATTTTTTTTATTTCCGATGGGTTTATTTTCATTTAAAGTTATTTTGCTTTCAAATCAAAATTGATAGTGAATTCTAATTCTAATGTGCATCTAACCAATTATCTCCAACTCCAGTTTCTACAACAACAGGAACTTTTAACGGCAATGCATCTTCCATTAACTTTTTAACAACTGGAACAATATCATCAATTTCATCTTTGTGTACATCAAAAACTAATTCATCGTGTACTTGTAATATCATTTTGGTCTTTGATTTTCTTTTTGTCAGCTCTTTAAAAATATTAATCATCGCTAACTTAATCATATCAGCAGCGGTTCCTTGTATAGGCATATTGATGGCAACGCGTTCTTCAAACTGTCTTACTACTCTGTTATTGCTGTTAATATTTTTTAGATATCTTCTTCTGCCGGATAGAGTTTCAGCATAACCGTTCTCCTGAGCAAATCTCACAGAACTATCCATAAACTCTCTAACACGTTTAAATGTGTTAAAGTATGTATCGATAATTTCTTTTGCGTGAGTTTGAGTTACACCTAACCTTGTTTTCAATCCAAAGGGACCGATGCCGTAGAGAATTCCAAAGTTAACTTCTTTTGCTTTTCTTCTCATATCAGGAGTAACATCTTTAGGATTAACTTTAAACACTAAAGCTGCTGTGCTTCTGTGTATATCTTCACCTTCACTAAATGCTTTTATAAGTGCTTCATCACCGCAAATGGATGCCATAATTCTCAATTCAATCTGGCTGTAATCTGCACTTAATATTTTATAACTATTATTGCGAGGTACAAATGCTTTGCGAATCTCTTTTCCCATTTCAGTTCTAATAGGGATATTTTGCAGATTCGGATCAACACTCGAAAGTCTTCCCGTAGAAGCAACAGTTTGATTGAAACTTGTATGAACACGTCCTGTTTTTTTATTTATGATGTTTGGAAGTGCATCAGCATATGTAGATTTTAGTTTTGATGCCTGGCGGTAATTCAAAATCAAATCTACAATTTCATGTTCACCGCGCAAATTTTCGAGTGAGCGGGCATCGGTTGAAAAACCTGTTTTAGTTTTTCTTCCTGTTGCAAGATTAAGTTTGGTAAATAAAATTTCCTGAAGCTGTTTTGGAGAATTGATGTTGAATTCAGTTCCAGCAACTTTAAAAATTTCCCCAGTATAATTATCCAACAAGATCTGAAGATCTTTACTGAATTGATTTAAAGCCGGAATATCAATCTTAATTCCTTCATTCTCCATATCCTCCAAAACGGGCACTAGAGGAAATTCAATATCATAGGCTACTTTTTCAATTCCTGCTTTCTTTAAATCTTTATCAAGTCTTTCATAAAGTTTATAAGTTATATCCGCATCCTCAGCGGCATAATTTGAAAGTGCATTCACCTCAACTTCAAATATTTTTTTGGGATCTTTTTTCTCTCCTATTAAAGATGAAATTGGAATAGGGGAGTAGTTTAAATATTTTTCAGCCAGATCATCCATTCCGTGCTTCTGATCAGCATCCAGCACATAACTAGCGAGCATAGTATCAAAATAAAAATTCTTAACTTCAATACCGATACTTCTGAGGACAGCAATATCATACTTACCATTCTGACAAACTTTTTTTATTTCATCATTCTCAAATACTTTTTTAAAGATTTTGATAAAAGTTGAAACTGGCAGCCTATCAGATAATTTATTCTCAAATAATCCCGGTTCATCATCAAAAGGATTTAATGCGATGAAATATGCCTCATCAGGCTTTATACAAAACGAGGCACCAGCAAGTTTAACTTCGAAAGTATTTAGTCCATCAGTTTCAGTATCAAAAACAAACAAATTTGATTCAAGTAATCGTGCTGCAAGTTTTCTTGCTTCATTTTCTTTTAAAATTAACTGATACTTTACCTTTGAATTATCAAAAGATTTTATCGCATCATTTGAAAAAGAAATATCTGCTTCTTCAGTAATCCCTTCCGATTGCTTTACTTCTTTTATTTCCTCAGAAGTATTTGATTGATAAAACTTAATAAGCTTTGCATAAATTGCCTTGAACTCAAGTTCAAATAAGATTTCTTTAACTTTTTCAAAGTTTGGGGGAGTAAATTTTGCGTGTTCAAAATCAAAATCTATCGGAACCTCACAATAAATTGTAGCAAGATCTTTTGAAAGAAAAGCATTTTCCTTGCTGGTTTCTAATTTCTTTTTGATACCGGCTTTATCAATTTCATCAATGTGCTTGTAAATATTTTCAATAGTTCCATATCTTTGAATTAATGGAACTGCACCTTTTGGACCAATTCCGGCAACACCGGGAATGTCATCACTGCTATCACCAATCAGGGCAAGATAATCAACCATATATTTTGGTTCGAAACCAAGCTCATCAATTACTTTTTGTTTATCATAAAGAATAGCTTCATCAGACATTTTACCGGGACGTACAACATTTGTTTTATCAGTAATTAGTTGAAAGTAATCTTTGTCAGGTGTAATCGCATAAGATAGCAGACCTAACTTTTCAGCTTTTCTTACAGCGGTTCCAACGATATCATCAGCTTCATACCTTGGCAAAATGTAAAGCGGAATATTTAATGCAAGTACGATATCTTTTATTCGTTGCAACTGGGGAATCATATCATTTGGCATAGCATCGCGTGATGATTTGTATGCATCGTACTTTTCGTGTCTAAAAGTTTTTTCTTTTGAATCAAACGCAACGGCAAGATAATCTGGCTTATGATCTTCAAAAACTTTTATGAGTTGATTTAAGAAACCATAAACTGCAGAAGTTGCCTCACCTTTGCTGTTAGTCAGTGGTCTGTTTATAAAAGCGAAGTACGCACGATAAGCAAGTGCCATTGCATCGATTATTACAAATTTTTTGTTTTTCATATTGAAGATTTAATGAGATTAAAAATGTTGCCAGAAAATAAAGATTAGTTATTCAATATTGAAGCAAATGCAACAAAGAAAATTATTTTAATATTATATAAATATTGTGATTGAATTAGGAAGTAGCATATTTTTACACAAACAAAAATTAGAAGGTGTAAACGACTTTTTGCAGTTTAAGTGAATGCACATAAAGTTTTATAAATGAAAAACACAAAATCAAGTCCTGCTAAGGATATAGTTAAAGCAATGGGTATTGTTTTTGGAGATATCGGAACAAGCCCTATCTACACGCTCTCGATTATTTTTACATTAACAATTCCATCAAAAGAAAATATTTACGGAATTCTATCTTTAATCTTCTGGACACTTATAACTCTTGTTACAATTCAATACGCCTGGCTTGCGATGAGTATGAGCACAAAAGGTGAGGGTGGCATAATTGTTTTAAAAGAAATTCTGATTACAACTTTAAAGAAGGGAAGAAAAGTCGGCTTCGTTTCTTTTCTTGGTTACATTGGTGTCTCACTGCTCCTTGGCGATGGCGTAATTACTCCCGCAATAAGTATTTTATCGGCCGTAGAAGGATTAAAACTAATTCCCGGGATGGAATCAACCGGTCTTAGAACTATTATCATAATAACATCAGCAATAACTATTCTACTATTTGCCATTCAGTTTAAAGGCACTTCAAAAGTAGCCTTGTCGTTTGGTCCCATTATGCTACTATGGTTCATAAGTTTATTTCTGTCAGGTTTCTTTTATTTAATTCATATGCCAGGAATATTTTTAGCATTTAATCCTTTGTACGCAATTGAGTTTTTTATACATAATGGTTTGCCCGGTTTTTTTGTACTAAGTGAGGTTATACTTTGCGCAACTGGCGGGGAAGCACTCTATGCAGACATGGGTCATCTTGGCGGTAAACCAATAAGGCAAGCATGGGCATTTGTATTTTTCGCATTGATAATAAATTATTTTGGGCAAGGAGCATACATACTTGAGCATCACGATACAAATCAGGTGTTGTTTAAACTTGTTAGTACTTTTTCAGAAGTATTCTATATCCCATTTTTGATTCTAACTTTGTTTGCAACAATTATTGCATCACAGGCGATGATAAGTGCTGTAATGTCTTTGATCTTTCAGGGAATAAATATCGGCATCTTTCCTTTGATGAAAATCAAGTACACATCTACTCAAATGAGATCACAGATTTATATACCGTCTGTTAATTGGATACTTTTATTGGCTGTGCTGTTAATGATTATGGTATTTAAAGAATCCGCCAATCTGGCCGCTGCATATGGTTTAGCAGTAACTGCAACAATGTTTATCAGTTCAATATTTATAGTTTCAATTTTATGGAATCGAAAAGATTTCTTTAGAATGTCATTTGCACTTTTTGTTTTGCTTGTTACAGCTATTTATCTTATAGCAGTAACACATAAAATACCGTACGGCGGATATTGGTCAATTATTATTGCAGCATTTGTGTTAATGATTATGGGATTGTGGATCTTTGGGATGAACAGATTAAGAAAGTTTTTACGCTCTGTAACATTAGATGTTTTTGTTGAAAGTTTTAAGCAAATTTATGAAACCGGCAATTATGTAAAAGGTGAAGCATTATTTTTTACGAAGGATGTCAAGGTTGTATCTCCATACATATTACACTGTATGTTTAGAACAGGAATTATGTACGAAAAAAATGTTTTAGTGTCAGTAGAGAATACTGATGTGCCTTTCGGTATTAAACTTGATCGATATGAAGAAGTTAGTCCAGGATTATTTGTCGCAAGAATCACTTATGGATATATGGAAGTACCCAATCTTCCGGCATTATTTAAGGAATGGAAGTTTAATGAGAAAGCCATATTTTACGGTGCAGAAGAAATCAAAACAAATAAGTTCTTCTTTAAGTTTTTTATTCTGTTAAAGAAAATTGCTCCCAACTGGGTAAGCTATTTTGATTTTCCATATAATAAACTTCACGGTGTTGTTACTAGAATTGAAATTTGATAATCACTAATACTACCAAATAATTTTTATGAAAAATGTTTATCTGTTGTTAATTGCAATTACAATATCTAATACTGCCTGCGCTCAATTAAATAAAGACACACTATTTGTTGCTCACTGGAATTTTGAAAATCTTTTTGACACAATTGATGATCCTAAAACCGAGGATGAAGAATTTTTGCCCTCTAGCACAAAAGAATGGTCAGATGAACGACTTGATAAAAAGATGTATAATCTGTCAAGAGTTATTCGTTCTATGAATAATGACAATGGACCGGACTTGCTTGGTGTTTGTGAAGTTGAACATCAATCTTTGCTGGATACAATGATCACTAAGTATCTTTCTGATAAATCATACAAAACAGCTTATCTTGAATCACTCGATGGAAGAGGTATTGATAACGGAATTATTTACAATTCTGAAATATTTTCTTTATTAGATGTTAAAGGTCATAGAGTTGATTTAGGTGATGCTTATGAAACACGATTTGTATTGGAAGGAACATTTTTGTTTGATAAAAAAGATACCATATACTTTTTTGTAAATCATTGGCCTTCCAGAAGAGGCGGTGAGGATGAGTCTGAGCCAAAAAGAATAAGTGCAGCAAAAACTTTAAGGACTCAAATCGATTTAATCTATACAAAAAATGTTAATAGCAACATTATCATTGTCGGAGATTTTAATGATGAACCAACAAATCTATCCATAACTGAACATCTTAAAGCTCAGCCTTTCTTCTGCGATTCTTTAGACCATGAAAATTTGCCGGTAGATTCTGGAACGGATTTATTTAACCTATCGTATAAAGCCTGGTTTGATGGTTTGGGAAGTTATAAGTACAAAGATGATTTTAATATGCTTGACCAGATTATAATTTCTAAAGATCTTTTGTTTGGTGAAAAACTAAAATATGTTTGTAACTCATTTGAGGTTTACAAACCATATTTAATGGTAACAAGAACTGGTAAATTTGAAGGTGCGCCGTTTCCTACATACGGCGGTACAAGATATCTTGGCGGCTATAGCGATCATTACCCTGTAACAGCAAAATTTTTAATTAATCAAAAATAAAAATGGATAAGAAACTTATAATATTTGGCGCCAATGGGGCATTAGGCAGTGGAGTTACAAAAACACTTCTCACAAAAGATTATGATGAAATATACTTGTACGATTTTAAATCTAATGATTCATATTTAGATCCCAGGATAAAACAATTTGTTGTTAAAGATTTAAGTGTTGAAAAAAATGTGATTGCTTCGATGTTTGAAGTTAAGACCAACGAAAAGACAAAATTATTTTTGTTTTCAACCATTGGCGGATTTTATGGAGGCACCTCAGTCTGGGAAACCGACGAAATTGATTTTGATAGAATGTTCAATATGAATTTGAAAACTAACTTTTTCCTTGCCAAGCATTTTTCTTCTTTGGTTAAGAAAAGTTACGGCGGATCAATATGTTTTACTTCTGCATTTACAGGTAATCATCCAGAAGAACTAAAATTTGCATACGGAGCTGCTAAATCGGCAATCAATTATCTTGTAAAAACATTGTCTTTGGAAGGAAATAGTATCAATTTATCCATAAATGCACTAGCACCTTTTATTATTGATACACCGGCAAATCGTGAATGGATGAAGAATGCAAATTACTCATTCTGGATGAAACCAGAAGAAATAGGTGAACTAATACATTCACTTTTTCTTCACTACAATTTTTTATCCGGTAATATTATCGAACTGAATAAGAGATTTAATGCATAAAAAAGTTCTAAACTCCCAGCATTAAGACTAAACTATTTTGTTGACTTTGTTTTTTGAAATACTTATTGTAGTTACACGTTTTTAAGAAAATTATTTGATCATTTACTAATTTTGAACTAAAATCTAATTTACCAGGAGGTTATCGTATATGGACTTCACAACAACAATCGCATCGATATTTAATATCTTAGCTCAAGCTACCAATGACGGCGGAGTTTTGAATTACCTTACCGAAAAATACACAGCAGGTGGTATTTTTATGCACCCTATTCTTGCATCTTTGATTATAGGTCTAGCATTTTCGTTCGAAAGATTGTACACATTAACAAAAGCTAGAACAAACACCAAAAAATTCATCGTTGATGTTAAAAGAGCTTTAACATCCGGCGGAGTTGAAGCAGCTAAGAAAATTTGCGAAAATACAAGAGGTCCTGTAGCTTCAGTATTTTATGCCGGACTATTGAGATACGATGAAGGTTTAGATGCAGCGGAAAAAGCAATTGTTGCTTACGGCGGTATTGAAATGGGATTCCTTGAAAGAGGACTTATCTGGATTTCCACATTTATTACAATAGCACCGATGCTTGGATTTACAGGAACAGTACAAGGTATGATTGAGGCTTTTGATGCTATTAAAGAGGCTGCACAGATTTCTCCAGCAGTTGTTGCTGAAGGTATCTCAGTTGCTCTTTTAACTACATTATTTGGACTAGTTGTGGCTATGATTCTGCAGGTTTTCTATAATTACTTTATTTCTAGAATTGACAGATTAGTTGGTGATATGGAACAAAGTTCGATTGAATTGATTGATGCTTTATATGAGATAAAAGTTAAAAAATAAAGTTCAGTTAATTTTTTAAATACTGAGAATTAAAATGATTAAAAAGAAAAAAATACCTGAAGCTACCATTCCGACAGCATCAATGGCAGACATTGCATTTCTCTTGCTTCTATTTTTCCTTGTGGCAACTGTTATTGATGTTGATACAGGTTTAGGTTTAACCTTACCCGAAATAGTTGAAAATCAGGAAGAGGTTAAAGTTGATCCAAATAGAATGGCAGCCGTGCTAGTTAATGAGAACGGTGATGTTCTTATTGACGGTAATGTTGTCCCTGTTTTTCAGATTAAAGATCTGTTAAAAGCAAGAATTGCAAGTAAGAATGATTTACCCAAGAATAAAAAGATGATTGTATCCCTTAAAACTGATAGAAAAACAATCTATAATGTTTACATAGCAGCCTTAGATCAAATAAAACAAGCATATTTTGAAGTTAGAGATGAATATTCAAACGGCAAGTATGGCAGAAAATATGGGGACTTAAATGAGGAGCAGCAAGCTGATGTGAAGGAAGTTGTTCCAATTATTATTTCTATAGCTGAACCTGAACAAGTTAAAAAATAGCAAAGGATTTTAAAGATGAAGTTCGAAAAGAGAAGAGCAAATTCAAAGACGGAAATTCCGACTTCTTCAATGCCGGATATAATTTTTATGCTTCTGTTGTTTTTTATGGTTACAACTACAATGAGGGAAGTCGAAGTTTTAGTAAGCTTCAAACTTCCTGAAGCTAAAGCAATTGAAAAAATTGAAAACAAAAGATTAGTTTCTTATATCTGGGTTGGCAAGGATAAAAGAGTTCAAATAAACGATTCATTGGTTAAAGTTGATGAAATACAAAATATAATGTATAATAAACGTGTCGAACTGCCTAACGTAATCGTTTCACTTAGAGTTGATCAATCCACTGACATGGGATTTGTAACCGATATTCAACAGGAACTAAGAAAAGCTTCCTGCTTAAGAATAAATTACTCGGCTATGGTTAAAGTTTAAAAATAAAATTGTATTTATTTATTTTAAGGCAGGTTTGAATTTTATTCGCCTGCCTTTTTCAATTTAACGAGGTTATTATGAATTTAAAAGATAGGATAAATCAGGATTTAAAAGATGCAATGAAGTCTGGTGATAAAATCAGACTAAGTGTAGTAAGATCAATTCGTGCATTAATTCTTGAATTTGAAAAGAGCGGAGCAGCAAAAGAACTTACTCCTGATGATGAATTAAAAATGCTTACTACAGCTTCAAAAAAAAGAAAAGATTCAATAGAACAATTCCGCAATGCAGGCAGAACGGAACTTGCAGATACTGAAGAAGCAGAACTAAAAATTCTTATGGATTATCTTCCTAAACAAATGGATGAAACAGAAATTAAGAATGAGATTATCCGTCTGGCAAATGAAATAGGTGCAAAGAGCAAAGCTGATTTTCCAAAGCTTATGCCTCTTGTTATGAAAGAGTTAAAAGGTAAAGCAGATGGAAAAATTGTTAAATCATTAGTTGAAACTTATTTGGAATAATTTTGAATTTTATAGATATAATAATAGTTATTGCAATAATTATTGGTTTCCTTCTTGGATTTAAAGATGGATTTGTAAGAAAGCTAGTTGGAATAATCGGCTTTATAGCTGCAGTTACCATCGCTCTCTTATTCTCATCTTTTGTTGGAAGATTAATTGAATCAGCTTTTGGAGTTGAATTTTATTTGGCAGAAATAATGGCTGGTGTATTGCTATTTGTTGCTTTAATGATTGTTACCACAATACTTAAGAGGGTTATTCATCCATTCGATAAGGTGAACAATCTTATTAACCAATTAGTCGGCGGATTTATTGGAATAATTCAGTTACTTTTATTTATGAGTGCAATATTTTTACTCTTAAATATTTTTGATATACCCGACAAGAACACGCAAAAATCATCTATGTTTTATAAATATGCATACGGAGCTATCCCAACCTCATTAAATTTTCTAAAAGATTATACACCAAGTACAGAGGATGTAATTAAAGATTATATTAATCAAAAAGATTCTATCCAATGATAGATAAGCTTGTTTTAGAAAAATTAGAATTTGAAAAAATTTTAAATCAGGTTTCAAAATATTCTTCCACTGAAATAAGTAAAAATCTCATCTTAAAACTATATCCTTCATCAGATATCTCATTTATTAAAACTGAAGGAATATTAATTGAGGAAGCAAAAGAAATTCTAAATAAAGCCGGGCATCCTCCGATTGATTATATTCCTGATTTACACACCACTCTCTCTGAAAGCAGAATTGAAGGATCAATATTATCGAGTAACAGGGTATTAGAAATATTAAAGCTTGCTAAAACATCCAGATTGCTTATCCAATTTTTAAAATCCGAGTTAAAAGATGACTCAAGTTTAAGAGATAAACTGCCTCACTTATTTTCTGACAAACTTTTCGAACATCACATTGAGAAAGTTATTGATGAGCAAGGCGAAGTTAAAGAAAATGCAAGCAGTGTCCTTTTGCAGATCAGAAAAGATATTAACTCGAGAAGAAATGAACTTGTAAAATCAATTAATCGGATTATTAAAACTCTAAAAGATGATGATGTTGTGCGAGAGGATTACTTAACTTTGCGCGATGGGCGAATGGTTATTCCAATAAAGTCTGAGTATAAGAGGCACATACGAGGTT
Organism: Ignavibacteriaceae bacterium; assembly: GCA_044227615.1. Classification (GTDB taxonomy): domain Bacteria; phylum Bacteroidota; class Ignavibacteria; order Ignavibacteriales; family Ignavibacteriaceae; genus IGN3. The sequence continues at coordinate 106,920 of JBGAWM010000003.1, read as the reverse complement.
TTATTCATTCAGAATCTGCGACTGGGCAAACGGTTTATATCGAACCTGAAGAAACACTTGATCTAAACAATGATATAATATCTCTTTCTTTTGCGGAACGCAGAGAAATTGAAAGAATTTTAAGAGAGCTCACAAAAATGATCGGGCAGTCAAGTGAAATGCTAAAAACTTCGCTTGATACTGTTGCATACATGGATTCTATTTTTGCTCGGGCACAACATTCTATTGAAATACTTGGTTCTTTTCCCCAAGTAGATAACACTAAGCCAATATTTATATCCGAAGCACGGCATCCTTTATTAGTAAAGAAATTAGGCAGAAAAAATACTGTGCCGCTAAGCTTTGAACTTAGTAATGATAGAGTTGTTATAATTACTGGTCCTAATGCAGGCGGTAAAACGGTTGTTCTAAAAACAATAGGCATATTAAGTTTGATGCTTCAATCAGGTATTCATGTGCCTGCAAATTCAAATTCCAATTTTCATATTTTTGAAAATATTTTAATAGATATTGGTGATCAGCAATCAATTGAAGATGATCTATCTACATTTAGTTCGCATCTAAAAAATCTTAAAAGCATAATTGATGATGCCGGAAAAAATTCGCTAATCCTTCTTGATGAAATTGGGACCGGAACTGATCCCGCGGAAGGATCTGCTCTTGCTGCTGCGATACTATCAACTCTATTAGAAAAAGGTTCTACCGTTTTTGCTTCAACTCATCATGGCAGCTTAAAAGTTTTTGCTTATAATATTGACGGGATGCAGAATGCGGCGATGGAATTTGATCATACAAATCTCTCACCTACATATAAATTTAATCTTGGTGTACCCGGCTCAAGTTATGCGTTTGAAATTGCAAAGCGCACAGGATTAGATGATGATGTTTTAGAGAGAGCGAAACAAAATATTGATTCTGACAAGCATAATTTAGAAAAATTCCTATCTGAGCTTGAAGAAAAATCTAATAAGCTTAATAAAAAGTTAAATGAACTTGAAATTGAAAACTCAAGACTGGAAGGTTTATCTTCTCTTTACAAAAAGAGTTATGAAAAAATTGAAAAAGAAAAGAAAGAAATTCTAAGAAAAGTTAAAACGGATGGGGATCTTTATTTAGAAAACGTAAATAAAAAAATTGAAAAGGTGATTAAGGACTTGCGTGAATCCGGTGCAAGCAAAGATGTTATAAAGGAATCAAAAAAAATAATTGATGAAATTAAAATTGATAACAAGAATATTTTTCCCGAAACAGTTGAAAAGATTAGCGAGAAAAAAGATTTTATTGTGGGAGATTTTGTTGGAATAAATAATTCGTCTACAACGGGTAAAATAATTGAGATTAACAAAAGCAAGGGTAAAGCAACAATTTTATCCGGCTCAATAAAAATGCAAATTAAGTTGACCGATCTATTTGAAACTAAGGAAAAGAAAATAATAGTTGATAATAATTTTTCATCGTATAATGTTTCAGATGTAAATTACAGATTGGATATTCGTGGTGAAAAACCAGAAGCAGCTGAATTTCAAATTATAAAGTTTTTAGATGATGCTTATCAGGGTTCTTTACAGCAGGTTGAAATTCTTCATGGCAAAGGAACCGGCGTACTTAAAAAAACCGTTTGGGATATTTTAAAACAACATGAAAAAGTTAAAAACTTTTACTTTGCTGCTATTGAATTTGGCGGTGAAGGTATTACTATTGCAGAACTAAAATAGGAGTTTATTTGTTCAAGAAAATTCTTATTGCCAATCGAGGCGAAATTGCCGTTAGAATTATAAAATCTTGTAAAGAACTTGGTATTAAATCTACAGCAATTTATTCTGATGCAGATCTAACTTCTCTTCATACAAGAATGGCGGATGAATCTTTTTACATCGGCACCTCTGCTGCTTCTGAATCTTACCTAAATAAAAATAAAATTATTGAGTTAGCAAAGTCAATCGGAGCAGATGCAATTCATCCGGGCTATGGATTCTTTTCTGAAAATTCTTCGTTTATTGAAGAAGTAGAGAAAAGTGGAATAACATTTATTGGTCCGTCATCTCAATCTGTAAAGATGATGGGGAGTAAGACTGCTGCGAGAACATTGATGAGCAAAAATAATGTACCTGTTGTTCCCGGAACGCTTGAACGAATTATGAATTTTGAAGATGGAATTGAGTTCTCAGAGAAAATCGGGTTTCCGGTTTTATTAAAAGCTTCTGCTGGCGGCGGCGGTAAGGGAATGAGAAAGGTTAATTCAAAAGAAGAATTCAAATCAGCATTTGAATCAACAAAGCGAGAAGCATTAAAATCCTTTGCAAACGATGAAGTATACATTGAAAAGTTTATTGAAAATCCTAAACATATTGAGGTTCAGATAATTGCTGATAAGTTGGGAAATTACCGACATCTTTTTGAAAGAGAATGTTCTATTCAAAGAAGGCATCAAAAAATAATTGAGGAAGCTCCATCCTCATTCGTAGATGAAATGACAAGAATTAATATTACTTCCGCAGCTATTCAGGCAGCTAAATCTTGTAATTATTGTAATGCGGGGACGATAGAATTTCTAATGGACTCTAATAAAGAATTTTATTTTCTTGAAATGAATACAAGAATACAGGTTGAGCATCCCGTTACGGAATTAATTTCTGGGATTGATCTAGTTAAAGAACAGATTTCAATTGCGGCTGGTAACAAAGTTTCTTTTGAACAAAGTGATATTAAAATTAATGGTTACGCAATGGAGTGCAGAATTTATGCTGAAGATGCCGATAATAATTTTCTTCCATCTACCGGTAAAATATTACAATACAAAGAGCCAAACGGAATAGGCGTGAGAGTTGATTCTGGTTTTGCTGCAGATTCTGAGATATCAATTCATTATGACCCGATGATAGCTAAACTTATTTGCTGGGATAGAGATAGAAATAAATCTATTAACAGAATGAAGAGGGCTTTGAGCGAGTTTCAAATTTCTGGAATAACCACCAATATTAAGTTTCTTGATTATATTATTAACACCACTGAGTTTTCAAAAGGGAAATATGATATTAATTTTATAGACAATCTAAACTATAATTCTTCATTAACGAACAGTCAAGAAAATAATAATAACGAGTATGAAATTGCTGCGTGCGTCCTTGCTGCTCTTATCAAAACAAAAAAGAATCCAGTTAAAAAGAAAAGTGCTTTTGAAGTAAATAATGGGTGGTGGGAGCAGAATTATGAATGAATTTATTGTTAGAGTAAATGGCAATTTAAAACAGATAAAGATTATAGATGATAATTTTGTTGAGGTTGATGATATTGGATTTAGTTATGCGATAACGGAATTAAATAACTCAAAATATCTTCTAAAGATTAATGATAAGTTTTATGAAACATCATTTTGGAAAAACTCAAGGGATGAAGATTCTATACAAATAAATAATTCCTCTTTTGATATAAACATTAGAACTGCGCTTCAAGAAAAAGCATATCAGCTTTTAACAGCATCTCAAAGTAAAGAGGAAAAAGTAACAATAATAAAATCACCAATGCCCGGGTTAGTGCTAAAAATATTAAAGAGTGTCGGAGACAATGTTACTAAAGGCGATACGGTTATGATTTTAGAAGCAATGAAGATGGAGAACGAGATTAAATCAACTTATGATGGTACTATTACTGAAATTCTTGTATCAGAGGGTAAACCAGTTGAAAAATATATTTCTCTATTTAGCCTTAAATAATTTGTTATTTACTAAAAATTGCTAATTTTCGCTAAACTATTTATCAATAACTTTCATCAGGAGGAGTGACTTGAGATCTCGATTATTACTTCTATCAGTGTTATCATTTGTGATTTCTGCCAATTTGTTTGCTGGCGGATTTCAATTAAATGAACACGGTGCCAGAGCGATGGCATTGGGCGGTGCCTTTACTGGCATAGCAAACGACCCTTCAGCAGTTTATTGGAATGGTGCTGGAATTTCACAATTATCTGGAACTAACTTTATGATTGGTACTTCTCTGATTGCGCCCAGCAGTTCATTCCGTGGTGTTAGTCCGGCTGTTACCGAATTTAGAGGAAAGAATTTGATTTTCTTTCCAACTCATTTTTTTATAACACATAAATTGAATGAGAAGTTTAGTCTTGGATTCGGTTTTACAACTCCTTTTGGACTTGGCACAGAATGGGATGAAGATTGGGTTGGTAAATATCTTGCAGTTGAAACAGAGTTGAAAACGTTTACGGCTAATCCTATCGTTACATACACTCCCGTAGAAAATTTATCTATCAGTGCAGGATTTATTTACAGTTTTGCCGATGTTCTTATAACAAGAAAAAATCCATTACAACCAATATTAGCCTCAGATGCTTTCGTTCACCTTGAAGGTGATGATATGGCTGCATTCGGATTTACAGCCGGCATAATGTTTAAACCGTCTAAAATATTTTCGATAGGTGCTTCATACCATAGTGAAGTTAATTATGGGTTTGAAGGTACTGCTACAACAGTGGGACCGGAACAAGTCGCTTCAAGTTTACCACAAGGTCCTATTACTGCAGAACTAACAACGCCCCAGAATATTGCAGTCGGTATTGCTGTTAATGTAACCGATAAAATCCAATTATCTGCAGACTATCAATTCGTCGGGTGGTCGAGCTATGATAAACTTGAAGTTGTTTTTACTGACCCTGAACCGGATATTGTTAGTTCCAGTCCAAGAAATTACGAAGATTCATACTTTATTAGATTAGGGGCAAGTTATATTCTTAACGAACAAGTTACATTTATGGGCGGCGCTTATTTTGATAATAGCCCTGTTTCTACAGCATACGTAAATCCATCTTTACCTGATACTGATAGATTAGGATTGAGTTTTGGAATTAGAGCTCAGATATATGAAAAACTTGCTTTTGAAGGATCATACTTATTTATAAGAGGTCAAGAGTTAACAGTTACAGATTCTGAGGAATCTTACACACAAGGCGGAAGTCCATTTAATGGAACATACAACACTTACGCTAATATTTTTTCACTCGGTTTAGTTTTTAGCTTGTAAGGAGGAATACATAAAATGAAAATAAAAATAAGTTTAATAAGTATAATTTTAATGAGTTCACTTTTTGTAATAAGTTGTGATGACTTTACAGAAATTGATCCGCCAGTTCAAAATGGTGTTAGCGGCAGCGCTAACTTTTCCCGATTTGTTACAATTGGAAATAGTATTACAGCAGGTTATCAAAGTGGAACTATTTATGAAAGCGGACAAATGTACTCTTACGGTAATTTGATTGCAAAACAAGTTGGCGTAGACTTTCAAGTGCCGTATGTATCTGATCCAGGTTTAGGCGGTAGAATGGAAGTACAAAGCTTATCTCCATTTACGATTAAATATAATACATCAAGCGGATCTTTATTAAATGCAAGTTATCCTGCACCTTATAATAATCTTGGGGTGCCCGGTGCTCTTACTTACGATGTATTATTTGCAACAAACTCCACAAATTGCGCATCAGCTTTATTTGCAAATACTCCTAATCCATATTTTGATGTAATATTAAGAAATAGTGTTTTAAATAAAGGCACTCAATTACAACAAGCATTATCTTTAGCTCCTACATTTGTTACTTTATGGATTGGTAATAATGATGTACTTGGTTATGCAACGAGTGGTGGAACATCACCTTCTGCTCCTACTTCTTCTGCTCAGTTTAACCAATTGTTCGGCGGAATTATGCAGGGCTTAAAACAGTACACAGATGTCAGCGGAGCCAAAGTAGCTGTTGCCAATATTCCGAGTGTCTATGCCATTCCATATTTTACAACTGTTGGTCCTGTTCTGGCAACCAATCCTTCACTTAAATGGTGGCTGATTGCTTTATCCCAAACCGCTAGCGGCTTACCTGCTACTGGGCTTATTTATGGAAGTCACGAAGGCGGAACAAATTTAGGACAGCTTCCTTATAAAATTGGATTTGCTGATTCCTCCGCATTACTTCATGGTACGAAACTGATAACCTTAAAAGGTCAATCTTACGCACCACTATTAGGACAGCCAACGGGCAAATTTTACAGAGATAATAATATTCCTGTGCCGCTCGGTGTAGATACAACTAAACAATTTGGATTTCATCCCCAGAATCCTTTTCCTGATGCATTCGTTTTAGATTCGGATGAAATTGCAACCGCAAACAATGCAGTTTCTGCTTACAACTCAACCATTGCAGCTTTAGCTAACGCTAATGGATATGGTTTAGTTGATATAAATACAAAATTTAATCAACTCAGAGCAGCTGATTTTACTGGTGGAACTGTGATAAATGGATTAACTTTTAAAACCACATACGTTAGCGGCGGGCTATTTAGTTTAGACGGAGTTCATCCTTCAAGCCAGGCACATGGAATTATAGCTAATGAATTTATTAATGTGATCAATACAAAATTTGGTGCCAGCATTCCATTGATAGATGTATCAACAATTCCTGGAAGCCTATACTTTTCAGGAAAGATAAGTTATAAAGATGGATATCCAATCATACCTGCAGAGGCTTTTAAGCACCTTCTGTTTTGATCAGATATTAGTGTTCACTTAAGGGATGGTTTACCATCCCTTTTTTTTATAGTTTTTAAAAAACAAAATTGAGGTGTATTAATGAAAAATTATTTTATCCATTCCTTACTTATAATTTCAGCGTTTTATTTTATTTCAGGATGTTCAACATCTCAGCAAAGTTCTGATGATGAAAAGCAAGTTTATATTTTTGATGAAGTACCTGAAGAAAAAACGATTGAAGCCCCAACGACAGGGGAGTATCCAAGTCTTACAGAAGCATATTATGTGGTTCAAATAGGTGCTTACTCTAACGAAGAGAAAGCAAATGAATTTGCTGAGATTAGTAGAACTAAAACAAATTATAAATGCAGCGTTGTTTATAGCGAGAGTTTAAAATTACATTTGGTTCAAATAATTCCATTCTTCAAATCACGTACTGAAGCTGAGGAAGTAAGAAATAATTTATGGAAATTACCAGAGTTTGTTGATGCCTGGATAGTTACAGTAAATAAATAGAAATAAAAAAGGCTGCCTTTCTTTGGCAGCCTTTTCTATTTAATCAACAATATAATTTATTCTTCGTACCAGCTAACCACTCTATAAAATTTAGTACTTGGGAAAAATGGAGGTCTTACCTTTAAAAATCTAGTATCATATTTATGAACATAACTGTAGCCTCTAATGGGGACATACTTACCGCTAATCAATTTGTAAGTTGCAGTAGGTTGTACTTTTTGACCAATAACACCGCCAACAAGATTCATATTATGTGCCGTTGTATAATCATTGTATCTTTCTATAACTAAACCGTCCTTTTGGGAGAAAATTGAACCGTGTATGTTTATATCTCCACGAGTATTATCATATGTTACTGTGACTTTATTTTCAGCTACCATTCCAAGCATATCATCACACGCAGAATTTGTCAATGGATTTTTTTCATATTGAAGACTGTTAGTGATGAATACCTGCCCGGCTGTTGCATCGCCTTTTTGTGAAGCAACTATAGTTGCTCTGCCATTTAATGTTCCTTCAACTCGCAGATTTCCTTTTTCTACATATATAACTCCATTAGGTGCAAGTGTGTTAAGTGGAACAGTTTTTTCAGTTGTATAACTTCCTGAGCCAATTTTTAGTTTATATTTAACATTTCCATCTGCCAGGAATGTTAAATTAACAGTTGTAACCTTGCCTGAATTTGTGGTATCTCGAAAAATCTTTCCATTCTGATATGCTGCAATTCTGATAACAGATGTATCAAACTCTAATGGAATTGGATCAGTTACTTTAGTACCGCCAAAGAATTCGGGATGAGAATATTTATCATAAAGTTTAACACCCTTAGAAGTTGTAGCAGGACCCATAAAAACTGGATCACCATAACAATTTATCCAATCGTTTGCATGAAATCTTCCTTGGAAAGTATCACCAGTTGCTGCCCAAACACTACCAAAAACGTTATAGAAGTTTCCAAACATTGAAAAATTTTCTGGTTCTAGTAGAATTTCAACTTTTTTTGTAACTCCGTTATATTCGCCAAAAGAAGTTATTCTTCGACTATCCCAACCGACAGTATCAATATCAACATTTATTTCACCATCGGCAAAGGCTAGATTTGAGAAACCTGCCATCCAGCTTTTGTTTAAATATAGTTTATTGATTGCCATATTAGCACCGCTAATAGCAATACTCTGCGCTCTTGTAATGCTATAATAATCAGAAAAATTTTCTGTTATAGTTACGCTGCTATTCAGAATATTTCTTCCGAACAATGCAAACAAAGTACTGAAAGAAAGTACCAATATTATTGAGACTTTACCTCCCATAATATACCTCTAGTTTCTTTTTAAATTTTTTGATGTAACTGTTAATCTACGCCAGAATGCTTCAGTGTATTTTTGATCGAAAGCAAATGGATCTTCTACCCTGAAGGAAATTTTTATATAAGTTGCCAATCCTGGTGATGCCAGAGGAGTTGATAATGTATCATACAAAGCATCAAGATATTGAAACTTAAACTCAGTTATATTATTACTAACTATAAATGGGAAATCGCTATTAACTTTCCTGTACAATATTCTATCTCTTGGATTTGGTGTGCCGTTTAATGCATTTAAATCACTGATATAATAATAAACAGTATCATAAAAACCATTTTTATCAACATCAAATACAATTTTTATGGATGATGTATCTGCTAATGTAACTTTCGGGTCATCATTCATATTCATCGGATTTGCGCAATAACCAATCTTGTTGAAATCACCATCTACAATGTTTGCAACGTTTACGACCTCAACTTGAAGATTAACATCGTGTCCGGTTGCATTATCTACTGCGTAAACATTTTCATTTAACTTCAATAGATTTAGGAGTAGAATACCGCCAATTATTGTCGCGCCTACTATATCTAAAATTGTTGTATATCCCATATATAATTCCTTTTTGCTTCTTTATTCTAACAAGGTCCAAAAACTAAATACAGTGGCTAATTTAACTGTATCCATCATAGCTGAGCTATAAACTGATACTGTCATTTTCTTGTGATATTCTTTTGACCCAGATTTAACATCTGGATTAGCATCAGATACGTACTCAACTTTTGCACGAATTTCAAAATTAGTTGCTGCCCCCGTCTGTGGATTTCTTAATGACAAACTATCGATATGTACTAGATTATTGTAGTCATCGAAATCATCAAAATCTGGGTAAACTTCTCCGCCGTCTTTACCAAGAGTTGTTGAAAAGTCAGTCTTACTTGTTATAGTTTTTGTTGTATCTAATGCAACCTCGTCATATGCTTTATCCTTAGCTTCTTCAATTAGTGAGTTTGCTAAGGAGGTTGCAACAATTCCAAATTTTGAATTATATGACGCTTGTGCTGATGTTAAATGTATGCTATTAAATCGTAATACAAGAAACGATAAGAGCATCATTGCACCCATAGCTAACATTGTCTGACCAGTATTCATTTACTTACACCAATTTTTTAATAATCAGGGAAAGAGTTTCAAGTATTAAGCCAAAAATTATTAGAAATTCTTGTCTTATTTTATCTGGAAAGATTTTTACAATGTCCGATAATGAGAAAAATGCTGTATTCAAAGACTTGATTATGAGCGATATTTATAATTTTTCTAAATTCAAGTTAAACGAATAAAAATGACATCATTGACACCTTAAACGGCAGTAATTATTACATAACTTCTTTACATATAAAACTTTATAAACTTTTTAACCTATGGAATTTGTAAGAAACAAACCCTAATTTACATTTATGAAAGATCAACACTTTCTAAAAATTAATTATCATTCAATTCAAAAAGTTTGGAGGCTGTTATGGCGTTTTCACTAAACAAAATTATGTTAATCGGAAATCTTGGGCGCGATGTTGAAACTCGTTTTACAACGGGTAATGTATCAATTTCAAGTTTTTCCATGGCTACAACTAACAGTTACAAAGGCAAAGACGGAAACTGGGTCAATGAAACTACCTGGCACAATATAACTGTTTTTAATATGTCTGATTTTATGAAGGAGAACTTGAAAAAAGGTCGTAAAGTTTATGTAGAAGGTCGATTAACTAAAAGAGAGTATACTGACAAAGAGGGAATCAAAAGATATTCAACAGATGTTATTTCAGAAAGAATAATTCCATTAGAAGGATCTGGTGAAGGTAGCACTAACTCAGAGAATACAAGTACAGACTCATCGGTTGTTACTGATATCCCTCCAGTTGAATCAAATGATGATCTTCCGTTTTAACAGTTTTAAGAAAAAGGATTAATTAATATTTGGATTTCGATTGGTCGATTAAACTAGCATTCATTTTTATACTGCTTCTGAGTTCAGCTTTTTTTTCTGGCTCAGAGGTAGCCTTATTTTCATTAGACCGCAAAAATCTGGAATCCGCTTTGGATAAATCCGGTGTGGTTTATCGTTACTTAACAAACCTTATTAATTTTCCAAGAAGATTATTAGTAACCATACTGATTGGCAACACACTTGTAAACGTTGCTGTATCTATAGTTGGAGTTTCTTTAGCCCTTGATATATCAGCTTATTTTAATATTTCCTTAGATATAACTTTAATAATACAAATCATCGTAATTACAATTTTGATTTTATTATTTGGTGAATTATTTCCCAAAGTCATTGCTTCTAAAAATCCAGTTAAGTTTGCAAAAATTATAGCCATACCTTTATACTACTGTAATATTATTATTTACCCTGTAGCAGAAACAATTACTGAAATTATAAAACTATCCTCATCAAAACTTAGTTTTGATAAAAGTAAATCCGCTTTAACAAAGGAAGAATTAATTGATCTTGCAAATATTGGGAAAGAGAAAGGTACTATTGAGGAAGATGAGCATTCTCTTATAAGCAGTTTAGTATCATTTGCCGGATTAAGTGTAAATGAAGTAATGACCCCAAGAGTTGATATAAAGGCTGTATCGATAGATGATGATTATGAAAAGATTATTAATGTTATAACAACCTCCGGACACAGCCGAATACCTGTTTATCGAGACAGCATTGATGAAATTGTTGGGATACTTTTCGCTAAAGATTTACTCGCATTTGTTAAAAATCCTGATTTAGTAAAGAAATTCTCACTTGAATCATTATTAAAAAAAACATTATTTATTCCAGAGACCAAATTGATTAACGAATTATTAAAAGAGTTTCAGGAAAAGAAAGTTCATCTCGCAATAGTTGTAGATGAGTACGGCGGTACTGCGGGATTAATTTCCTTAGAGGATATTATTGAGGAGGTTGTTGGTGATATTTGGGATGAATTTGATAAAGAAGAAAATCATCTAATTAAGATTAGTGAAAATCAGTACGTTGCACTTGGCAAGACTAAGCTTTCAGAAATTAATGAAACTTTTAACGTTGATATTTCTACGGATGATGATGACTATGATACACTTGGCGGGTTTATTCTTAACAATGCGGGAAGCATACCAAAAGATAATTATTCCTTCGTCTCAAATAATATCAGGTTTATTGTTAAGGAAGTTCAAAATAAAAGAATAAAAAAAGTTATAATCGAAAAATTAAACAGTGCATAATATAATTTGTATTTTAATAGAGTAATTCTGAAATATTTTGTTAAAAGTTCTGAGAGATTTTTATGAGAAATGAAAGAAAAACTGAAATAAGAGTCGGACTAACTGTCCTTGTTGGGATTTTGGTTTTTATCTGGATACTTGGATGGGCGAAAAATTTTTCGATAAGATCTAATGAGCATTTAATTAAAGTAAGATTCGCCAATGTATCCGGACTTGAAATTGGCGACCAGGTGACGGTAAATGGAATGCGTAAAGGTTATGTTAAAGAAATGATAGTTGAACCTAATAATGTGCTTGTTGAATTATCGATTGAAAATGATGTACAATTAAAAGAAGACGCATCCTTTGCTATCTCTATGCTTGACTTAATGGGTGGAAAAAAGGTTGAAGTATTTCCCGGAACATCATCAAGAGTTTATGATAATAGTAAAATTAGTGAAGGTAAATTTTATGCTGATATTCCATCAGTGATGTCTTTGTTCGGATCAGTTCAGGATGATTTAGTTACTGTATTAAGAGATGTCAAAATATCACTTCACTCAATGAATAATTATCTGACTGATGATAAATTAAATGCAGATGTTAAAAAATCTCTATCAAATCTCAGTTTGCTTACAGAAAAATTAAATGCGATGATTTCAGAGAATAGAAATGATGTCCGATCATTGACACAAAATGCAGTTGAGCTTACTGAAACAAGTAACAAAATTTTATTAACTAATAAAGATAATATTGATCAACTTTTTATTGATTTGAAAAGTGTATTTCAAAAAAGTGATACACTACTTACATCATTGAATAGTCTTACAACTGAAACAATGAATCAGCAAAACAACGTTGGTAAACTATTGTATGATGAGAATCTAATTAAGGATCTTAAGCAGACTCTTAAGCAAGTTAATGAATTAACTTCCATACTTATTGATCAACTTAAAAATGATGGTGTAAATGTAGATGCGAACGTATTCTAAAATAATTTTCATCTTATTCATATCTATTTTTTTAACTTCCAGTTTATTCCCAGAATCGAAAGATCCAGTACGCGGAAAAAATGGGATGGTTGTTTCAGCTAGTGAATTAGCATCTAAAGTTGGCATAGAAATATTAAAAAGGGGCGGCAATGCAATCGATGCCGCCGTTGCTGTTGGATTTGCACTTGCAGTTACCTATCCTGCTGCAGGAAATATTGGCGGCGGCGGATTTATGGTTATACATCTTAATGATGGAACAAATACAACAATTGATTACAGAGAGAAGGCACCACTATCAGCAACGGAATTTTTTTATCAGGATTCATTGGGAAATTTTCTTCCTGAGAAAAGCCAGATTGGAATTACCTCATCCGGAGTTCCGGGCAGTGTAGCAGGATTAATATTCGCGCTTGAAAAATATGGCACTCTCTCATTATCCGATGTTATTCAGCCTGCAATTGATTTAGCAAGAAATGGATTTGTGCTGGAATATAGACTTGCAAAATCTTTTGAATTTGAAACTGAGACTTTTAATAAGTTTGAATCAACAAAAAAAATATTTACTAAAGATGGAATTGCTTATAGTGAAGGTGATTTATTTATCCAAACTGATCTGGCAACTACACTTGAACGAATTAAAAATGATGGTACAGATGGATTTTACACAGGCAAAACTGCTAAGTTAATTGTAAATCAGATTAATCAACAGGGCGGGTATATAACTTTAGAAGATTTGATAAACTATAAGCCAATTGAACGCCCGGCTATCATCACAGATTATAGAGGTTATAAAGTAATCACCATGGGTCCTCCTAGCGGCGGAGGAGTATCGCTTCTCCAAATGCTTAATATTTTAGAAAATTATTCCTTCAAGAAAGATGAATGGGGAAGCAGTGGTTATTATCATCATCTGATTGAAGCAATGAAATATTCTTTTGCTGACAGATCAAAACACGTTGGTGACCCTGATTTTTATGATGTACCCGTAAAATGGCTTTTATCCAAAGAGTATGCACAAGAAATATCTAATAAAATTAAGGATGAGGCAACTCCATCCTCCGAAATTCTGCCGGCAGAACCTGTTAACTTTTCAGAAAGTGAAGAAACCACTCACTATTCAATTGTTGATAAATACGGAAATGCAGTAAGTACAACCACTACCATAAATTCTTCCTTCGGATCAAAAGTAGTTGTGGAGGGTGCGGGATTTCTACTAAATAACGAGATGGATGATTTTAGTTCCAAGCCCGGTGAACCAAATCAATTCGGGTTGATTGGAAGTGAAGCAAATAAAATTGAGCCGGGAAAAAGAATGCAAAGTTCTATGTCGCCAACAATAATATTGCAGGATGAAAAACCATTTATGGTTATTGGAACACCCGGAGGTTCAACTATTTCCACTGTTGTACTTCAGGTTATTCTTAATGTTTTAGATTTTGGAATGGACATTCAACAGGCAATAGATATGCCTCGCATTCATCATCAATGGCTGCCAGATGAAATAAATTATGAAAAATTTGGATTGAGTTTGGATGTGATTCAATCTTTACAAAGTAAAGGACATATCTTCGGTACTACAAGAATTTTAGGAAGATGTGAAGGAATTGTTGTTGATTTTGAAAATGAAATATTGTTAGGTGCTACCGATCCACGTGGTTATGGCGCTGCAATCGGCTATTAAGAGGATTTAAAGATGGTTATTGGAATTGGAATAGACATAATTGAGATTGAGCGAATTAAAAATAGTATCGAAAGATTTGGTAATTCTTTCTTAAATAAAATCTATACGCAGAACGAATTGGATTACTGTCTTGCAAAGCATAATAAGTACCAACATCTTGCTGCAAGATTTGCCGCCAAAGAAGCTATTTATAAAGCAGTTGCAACTGGTTGGGAGAAAGATGCTACCTGGAAGAGTATGGAAATTACAAATGAACCAAATGGATTACCTGTCGTTACATTTTTTGGCAAGTTAAAAGAGTTTTTATCTGACGATAAAGATATAAAAATTTCAATTAGTCACTCAGATAACTATGTAACTTGCGTCGCCATTATATATAAAAAATATTAAAGCATAAGGTGTTGTAAAAACTAAATTGAAAAACATAATTCTATTCAGTAATTTTATTATAAATAAAAAAGAATAATGGAAAATAACTGGTATAAATATTTTAATTACGGATCGCTGATATTTGCTATAATTTTAGTTGTTCTGTTGGTAATGGACGCTGTTCCAGTAACCTGGTATATCCCTTTGTTAGTTGTTATGGTTATAACTTTTATCACTAGAATTATTGCGCGATTTTATTTTATGAAACAATCTAAAAAGCAGAGTTAGAGGTGTAAGTCTTCGAACGTTCTATACCCACAAATGGAAAACTCAATTCTAAAGTTCTGGTTTTAAATCAAAGCTACGAACCACTTTCAGTTTGCAATATCCGCAAGGCTGTTATTTTACTATACCTTGGAAAAGCAGAAAGTATTTTGAATGATGAAAGAAAAGCGTTGCATTCAATTGATAGAAGTTATCCCTGGCCTAGCGTTATCCGAATCAGCAAGTTTGTAAATCTTCCATATAAAAAAGTTGTGCTAACCAGAAAAAATATTCTTAGGAGAGATTCTTATAAATGTGCATATTGCGGCAGGTCAGATATTGCGCTAACAGTTGATCATGTCTTTCCCAGAGGACGCGGAGGTGATGATACATGGGAAAATCTTATTACAGCATGCACTGTCTGTAATAATCGAAAAGGTGATCGAACTCCTGAAGAAGCAAATATGAAGATGATTTTCAGACCCTTTAAACCCAGCCACATTTTATTCATTAAAAATGTAGTCGGCAGGCTTGATGAGCGTTGGAAACCTTATCTTTATCTATCCTGAAAATTACGCTCTTTATCATTATCTTTCACTTGAATTTTTTAACAATATTTGTACTAAATGCCTAAAAAAAGAATACTTAGCGGAATGCGACCGACCGGAAAATTACACATCGGTCATTATGTTGGTGCATTAGAAAATTGGGTCAAGCTTCAGGATGAATACGAAAGTTTTCATCTTATAGCGGATTATCATGTTTTAACAACAAGTCTGGATACAAATGATATTTATCAGAATTCTATAGATATGCTCATCGATTGGTTGGCTTGTGGATTGGATCCTGCAAAAAGTCCGATGTTTAGACAATCACAAATAAAACAGCATGCAGAATTGAATTTGATTTTTAGTATGCTGATTACAGTTAACAGACTTGAACGTAATCCAACTTTAAAAGACCAAATTAGAGATTTGAATATTGAGCATGTTATCTATGGTCATTTGGGTTATCCTGTTTTACAGACCGCAGATATTTTATTATATAAAGGTGATGCTGTTCCAGTTGGTGATGATCAAGTTCCGCATATTGAAATTTCGAGAGAGATTGCAAGAAGATTTAATAATCAATATGGAGAAGTGTTTCCTGAACCTGAAGCATTATTAACCAAATTTTCAAGACTTTCCGGTTTGGATGGAAATGCAAAGATGAGCAAATCTTTAAACAACACAATTCTACTTTCTGACGATCCGGAGACCGTTAAAACCAGATTAAAAAAAGCTGCGATTGATCCGAACAAACAAAGAAAAGGTGATCCAGGAAATCCGGAAATATGCGTAGTATTTTCATATCATAAAAAATTTAATACCGCAGAAGTTCCTGAAATAGAAGCTGGATGCCGCAGTGGTGCTTTGGGCTGTTTTGATTGTAAGATGAATTGTGCATCCAAAATTTCTAAATTTCTTGAGCCGATTATTGAAAAAAGAAATTATTATGAAAGCAGAATTGATGAAGTAAAAGATATTCTGAACAAAGGGGAACAACAAGGAAAAAAAGTTGCTGAAGAAACTATGAATGAAGTTCATGCTAAAATGAAGTTAGGTTAATGTATAAAATAAAATTAGATCAATTTGAAGGACCATTAGATTTGCTTCTCTTTTTTATAAAGAGAGATGAATTAAATATTTATGACATACCAATATCCAGAATTACCGGTGAGTTTTTGGAATACGTAAATCTCATCAAACTTATGGATCTTGAAGTTGCCGGTGATTTTATTTTGATGGCATCAACACTAATGCATATTAAAGTTAGAATGCTTTTACCCCGCGAAGTTGATGAGCGAGGCGAGGAGATTGATCCACGCGCCGATCTTATAAAAGCATTATTAGAGTATAAGAAGTATAAAGAAGTTGCGGAAGATTTAACATTCTTTGAATCGAGCCAACGTAAAATAAGTTTTAGAGGAGATTTCTCTGAAGATGCTATGGAATCACCTCCGGAGTTTGAAATCCTTTTAAAGAATATTTCTGTCTATGATCTTGCAAAAGCATTTAAGAAAGCAATCGAAGGGATAAAACCTCAAGTTGTACACGAAGTAAAAAAAATAAATATTTCAATTGAAGAGCAAGTCCAATACATTTTAGGTCGTATCGCTGAAAAAGGCGAAATACATTTTTTAAGTTTGATTCACGGCATGAGAGAAAAAATAAGATTAGTTATAACTTTTGTTGCATTACTTGAGTTAACTAAGATCGGAAAAATTGGAATAAAAGAATCAGCAGAGTTTAATGATTTTGTAATATTCGGTATATCAAATGGATAAAACATATAAATCAATAATTGAAGCATTAATATTTTCTTCAGATGAACCAATCTCTGAGAACGAAATTATTAAAGCGATAAAAGGAATTGACGGTGAAGAGATTGAAATAATTCCCGATGATATTCATTTAGCCGTCGAAGGATTAAATAAAGACTATGAGGAAAAGGGAAATTCATTTAGGATAAAAAAAATTGCTAATGGATTTCTATTTGCAACTACAGAGATAAATGCAAAGTATGTTGGATTTTTGTCTTCAGAAAAATCTAAGAGAAGATTAAGTCAGGCAGCATTAGAAACTCTTGCTATAATTGCTTACAAACAGCCGATAACAAAACCAGAATTAGAGCAAATACGCGGTGTAAATTCTGATTATATACTTAATACACTTTTAGAAAAAAATCTTATTACAATTACAGGCAGAGCAGAAACAATCGGAAGACCATTATTATATGGTACAACGACAGAATTCCTAAAATATTTTGGGTTGTACAATCTAAGTGATCTGCCAAAACCGCGTGAGATTGAAGAGATTATGAAAGATGAAGATTTTATTGAGCAAAAAAATAAAATAATGATGAACTTGATTGAAGAGACTCTTGAAAACGAATTGGAAAGCTCAGAAGAAAATAATGACCAGACTGAATAAATTTATTGCAGATAGCGGTATAACTTCCAGAAGAAAAGCTGAAGAATTAATTTTACAAGGCAGAGTTACTGTTAATAATAAAATTATTTCGCAGCTTGCCTTTAATGTTGATGTTGAAAATGATGAAGTTACAGTTGATGGTGAAAAAATTAAACCTGCCGAACACGTTTACTATCTTCTAAATAAACCCAAAGGTGTTGTTACAACTACCGATGATGATAAAAAAAGAATGAAGGTAACTGATCTCATCAAATCAAAACAAAAAATATTTCCTATTGGCAGATTGGATTATAACACAACCGGTGTATTAATCTTAACTAATGATGGCGACTTTGCGCAAAAATTAATCCATCCGCGAAATAATATTATCCGTGAATATGAGGTTAAGCTTGATAAGGAACTTGAGGTTGAACATGAAAATGCGCTTTTAAAAGGTGTTTTTATTGATGGAACAAGAGGCAAATTTATTGCAATCAAGTTCGGTAAAAAGAAAGATAGAAAAAATATTATCGTTCATTGTACTGAAGGAAGAAACCACTTTGTAAAAAAAATGTTCACAACAATTAATTATACTGTTGAGAAACTTCACAGAAGCAGTTTTGCCGGAATAACACTGGATATACCAATTGGTGCTTATAGAAAGTTAACGCAAGATGAAATTAATAAATTATCAAAATAGCATACTTACAATAATTACATTCATTTTATTGTCGTCATTTCAAGGCTTTGCTCAAAAGACAATTAAATCAAACAAAGATTCTCTACAATTAATATCATATGCTACAATTCCAGAACTTAATCAGCAGCTTGATGATATTTTTAATGATAATAGTTTTAGAAATGCTAACTGGGGTGTTGTCATTCAGTCACTAGATAATGGCGAATATTTCTACAAAAGAAATGAAGATAAGTTTTTTATTCCTGCTTCAAATTTAAAATTATTTACAAGTGCTGCAGGATTATTGTTACTTGGAAGTGATTATAGATTTTCAACAAATATTTTTCTAAACGGTTATCAATCCGGATCCACATTCTACGGTGATTTAGTTGTACAAGGCAGAGGTGATCCAACAATCTCGGGAAGATTTTATAACAATGATATTAATTTTGTTTTTGATACGTGGATAGATTCGTTATTAGATATGGGTGTTACAAACATTAACGGTAACATTGTGGGTGATGATAATTTATTTGATGACATAGGATTGGGCAACGGATGGGCTTGGAACTATGAGACCGATTGGTATGCTGCACAATCGAGTGCTATTTCTTTTAACGATAATTGTGTTGATATTTTAATTTATTACAATGCAAAACTGGATTCTGTTATTGTATCATCTAAACCCAGCTTAAGGAGTATAGTAATACTAAACAATGTTAAACCAGCCATAGGAACCGATAAAACAAGTATTGATGTAATTCGTGAAAGAGGAACTAATGTTATTACTGTCTCAGGTAAATTTAGAAAAGATGCTGATAGTTTAACAACATACGCAACGGTTCAAAATCCAACACAATTTGCGATGCTTGTTTTTAAGCATCGTTTGGAAAGCAGGGGAATTAGGGTAAACGGTTATGCGATTGATATAGACGATTATGAAAAAGCTATTAACTATGATGAACTTGATTTATTGTTCGTTAGTTATTCAGAAAAGCTTAATGAAATTATTAAAGTAATTAATAAAGGCAGTCAGAATTTTTTTGCTGAACAGTTATTAAAAGCAATTGGATTAGAAAAGCTTGGTTTTGGCTCGGTAGCTAATGGCGTGACTGCTGTAAAAGAAGTTTTTGCAGAGATTGGATTGAATCCCGAAAATATAGTAATGGCTGATGGCAGCGGATTATCTTATCTAAATATGGTAACCCCAAAACAGGTGGTAGACTTATTAAAATACATGTACTCTAATAAAAAAGTTTATTCGGATTTTTATAATTCTTTACCTATTGCCGGTATTGATGGTACTTTGGGTAAGAGAATGAAAAATACAATAGCAGAAGGTGTTGTTAGGGCAAAAACAGGTTATATTGGTCATGTTCGCAGTCTATCTGGTTACGTTGTTACTGGTGACAATGAACCTCTTGCATTTTCTATGATCGCAAATAATTTTAATGTTCCAGTAAAACTTGCAGAAAATTTACAGGATCTTGTGTGTTTACGTTTAACAAATTTTAGGAGAAAATAATTTTGGAAAATAGTGCTCAACCTACGGTTAATGAATTAATAAAAAGACGTTACGAAGAGCTTGAAGAATTAAAAAATAAAGGTGTAGAAACTTTTGCATACTCATTTGATGTAAATTCAGATTCGCGTAAAATTAAAAACGAATTTAAAGAAGGTACTGAATTAAATGTTAGAGTTGCCGGAAGAATTATGGCAATTAGAAGAATGGGAAAAGCATCATTCGCACACATTCAAGATCATACTGGAAGGATACAAGTTTATCTTAAAAAAGATGAAATTGGCGAAGCATACGATGCTTTTAAATTGATGGACATTGGAGACATAATTGGAATTGAGGGTTTTGTTTTCATTACAAAGACCGGTGAAATATCTGTTCATACACGTGAGTTGAAATTACTTAGCAAATCATTGCAGCCTCTTCCGATCGCAAAGGAAGTTACAGATGAGCAGGGCAATAAAGTAATTTATGATCAATTTGCTGATAAAGAATTACGATACAGAAGAAGATATGTTGATTTGATTGTTAATCCCGACATAAAGGATGTGTTTATAAAAAGAAGTAAAATTATTTCTGCGATCAGAAATTTTCTAGATTCAAGCGGATACCTTGAAGTTGAAACACCAATTTTACAGCCTCTTTATGGTGGTGCCGCAGCGCGTCCATTTATTACTCACCACAACGCATTGGATACAGAATTGTATTTAAGGATTGCCGACGAACTTTATCTTAAAAGATTAATTGTTGGCGGATTTAATGGTGTATATGAAATTTCCAAAGATTTTAGAAATGAAGGGATGGATCGTTCACACAATCCCGAATTTACAATGATGGAATTATACGTCCCCTTTAAAGATTACAATTGGATGATGGAATATGTCGAAAAAATGTTTGAGCACGTATGCAATACTGTTTTTGGCACTCTGTTATTTAACGTTGATGGAACTGAAATCAACTTTAAATCACCTTGGAAAAGAGTTTCAATGATTGAGGCAATAGAATCCAAAACCGGACTAAATGTACTAAACTGTTCTATGGATGATCTTAAATCAGCATCTAAAAAAGTTGGAATAGATATCGGAGCTATTCAATCGCGTGCAAAGTTTATCGATGAATTATTCAGTGCTACTGTAGAACCGGAACTAATACAACCAACTTTTATCATTGATTATCCGCTTGAATTATCACCGCTTGCAAAAAAGCATCGTACAAAAGAAGGAGTGGTTGAAAGATTTGAAGGGTATGTTTTTGGAAGAGAAATTTGTAACGCCTTCTCAGAATTAAATGATCCAATTGATCAAAGAAATAGATTTGAAGAGCAGGTTAAAATGAGAGAAGAAGGTGATGAAGAAGCTCATCAGATTGATGAAGACTTTATTCGGGCTCTGGAATTTGGAATGCCTCCAACTGCTGGTCTGGGTGTTGGAATGGATAGAATTGTAATGCTATTGACAAATCAACCCTCCATCCGTGATGTTGTATTTTTCCCCCAGATGAAACCGGAAGTGAAAGGATAGATAGTTAGATTGGAGTTTTTATTGACTTATGTTAGTCAATATAATTCATTATTTACGTATAAATATTATTAAGTTATTGGAGTAAACGAATGCCATTCAAATCTGTAAAATTTTCATATTTATTATTTACTGCTGTAATAGGAATTGTACTTGGTGTCTTTTTAGATAAAGTATTTTCTGAAGATAACCTGCGCGATAGTATCAGAAAATTTAATGATGTTTTAACTTTTACAGAAAAATATTATGTAGAAGAAGTCGATACGCAGAAATTAGTTGAATCAGCTATTAATGGAATGTTAAATGAATTAGATCCACACTCTGTTTATATATCAGCTGAACAGTTTACTCAAGTTGAGGAATCTTTTCGTGGTGATTTTGAAGGGATCGGGATAGAATTTCAAATTGTGAATGATACTTTAACAGTTGTATCAGCTATTTCCGGGGGACCAAGTGAGGCGCTAGGAATAATATCGGGTGACAGAATTGTTAAAATTGATGATGTTCTGGTTATTGGAATTACGAATGATGAAGTTCGAAAAAAATTAAGAGGTAAAGCCGGTTCTGAAGTAAAAGTGACTATCAGCAGAACAGGAGTTTCTAAAGCAATTGAATACACAATTGTTCGGGATAAAATTCCCTTATATTCTGTTGATACACATTTTATGATTGATGCCAACACAGGTTATGTAAGCGTATCAAGATTTTCTGAAACAACTTACGATGAACTAGTTGAAGCACTAAATGACCTGAATAATAATGGAATGAACCAACTCGTTGTAGACCTTCGCAGTAACCCTGGCGGGTATCTAAATCAGGCAGTTAAAATAAGTGACCTTTTTATAAGTGGTAAAAAGAAAATCGTATATACTGAAGGCAGAAGAAAAGAATTTGATGAGGTTTATTATGCTTCAGCCTCCTCTAAGTTTGAAGATATACCTTTGATTATACTTATTAACCGTGGAAGTGCATCAGCAAGTGAGATAGTTTCAGGTGCAGTACAGGATTGGGATCGTGGATTAATTGTTGGTGAAACTTCATTCGGTAAAGGACTTGTTCAAAGACAATTTGATTTGCCTGATAATTCAGCTTTAAGATTAACTATTTCACAATACTTTACACCAAGCGGCAGACTTATTCAACGAGATTATAAAAGCAAAAAAAATAAGGAAGATTATTACTCAGAAATGGGGAATGAAGATGAAGAGGAAGGCGACAATATAAATCATACTGCGGAACAAGATTCAGTTAAACCTGAGTACAAAACAGAAAAGGGAAGAGTTGTTTACGGCGGCGGTGGTATAACACCTGATTACATTGTTAAGTCTGGTTTAGTAACAACCTATACGCAAAACCTTTTACGAAAAAATATTTTTTACACTTTTACTCTATCTTACCTCGATAAAAACGGTGCATCAATCAAGCAAAAGTTTGATGATAATTTATCAAAATTTAAAAATGATTATAAAATCACTGATGATATGATGAAGAATTTTATTGATTATGCTTCATCTAAAGAAGTGGTTTTTAGCGAAGAAGATTATCAAAAAGATAAAGATTACATTGCTTCAAGAATAAAAGCTCAGATTGCGAGAAATTATTGGAAGAATGAAGGATGGTACTCTGTTTTGCTCTCAACTGATGATCAATTAAATAAAGCATTAACATTATTTAATGAAGCAAAAGATTTAGCTAAACTAAAATGAAAAGGATTTTAGCGGCTTTACTTTTAATAGCGGTATTATTTTTTGCATCTGGATTTTATAAATCCTATTCACAAACTACTGTCAAACAATATCCAAAAAAAATTGAAGTCGGTGAAGAGATAACTTATGTGGTTAAATATCTGGCTTTTGAAATTGGAGAAATAAAACTTAAAGTAAGCAAAGCACAAGTTGAAGGAAACGATACACTTTACAGTGCAATTGCATATATCAACTCTTATGAGGGAATTCCATTTGTAAATCTTCACCAGATTTATGAAACTAAATTTGATACAAAACAAAATTCTCATTACTTCAAAGGTTCAATACTTGGTGATGATACGACTTACACAATTTATCATTTTAATACTAAGAAAAACAGCATTCATATAATCAAAGGACGTGAAAGAACAAATGAAATCTGGACTGATACTACTGTTACATATAGTGGCTATTGTCAGGATGGTCTTTCACTTTTTTATTTTGCAAGAATGAGAACCGGACAGCACAAAAAGGAAACTGTGCCGGTTTTAATAAATGAAAAACATGAAGAAACATATATCAATTTTTATAAAGAGGTTGAGGATATGGATGTTGATGCTGTTGACTACGATATATCTTGTGTTAGGTTAGATGGAGAAACAGAATTTAGAGGGATATTTGGCTTAACGGGATATTTTGAAGGCTGGTTTTCCAATGATCAGCACGCTGTTCCTATCGTAGCTAAAATGCAGGTACTAATTGGCAGCATAACTTTAGAATTAAGAGAATGGAAGAAAAAGGGATGGATGCCTCCGCAATATCAAGACTAAAATATCAGCAAGATGAGACAAAACTTTTTCCTTACATGGAATTATTTCCTGATTTGCATCCATCTGTGTTTTTGGCATCAGGTGTAAAAATTGTTGGCGATGTTAAGATCGGGGCAAACTCAAGCGTTTGGTATAACAGTGTTGTTCGCGGCGATGTTCACTACGTTAAGATTGGTGAAATGACTAATATTCAAGACTGCTCAATGCTTCATGTTACGAATGGAAGGTATCCATTAAATATTGGAAATAAAGTAACTATAGGGCATTCTGTTAAATTACATGGCTGCACTTTACAGGATTTGTGTCTAATTGGAATTGGTTCGATTGTTTTAGATGGGGCAGTTGTAGAAACTAACTCAATGGTTGCTGCTGGTGCAGTAGTTAAACCAAATTTTATAGTACCATCTGGAAAATTAGTTGCCGGCGTACCAGCCAGAGTTGTAAGAGATTTAACAGACGACGAAATAAAAGATTTCGAAAAATCAGCTTTGCGATATAAAAAATACACCGAGATTACGATTGACTCCTTAAATAAAATGAATTATAAATAAGAGTTTACATTGAAAAATATTCGGATATATTCAATTGATAAAAAAATCAAAAAAAATAAAATTCATGATTTGGTTAAATCATTGTCATCCGAGTTAAAATTTGTTGTATCTAACCTTGAGATAAATATTGTTACCCAAAATGATATACTTGAAATAAATAAGACTTATTTAAAACATAATTTTACTACTGATATTATTACTTTTAACTATTCCGATTTATTTAACGAACTTGATGGTGAAATTTTTATCTCGATTGATGATGCATTCACCAATTCTAAAAAATTTAAAGTTTCTTTATCTGATGAGTTAGTTAGATTGGTTATTCACGGGGTACTTCACCTGTTGGGATATGATGATCAGACATTAGCAGATAAGAAAGTAATGAAAAAAGTAGAAAATAAATTGCTTTCTAATAATAATTTTATTTTATTGTAGACAGAAAAAAACATTTTAAGAAATAATCTCCTTTGATCCCGAACAAAACAAATAAATCAGCGGATCAGTTTTCAATACACATTTTTGTAAATACGCATTTATACGATTTAGGCTGAACATCTATTGATATGAAAATCGATAATTTAATTGAGAAATATTTATCTGAGATTAAAAATATCAGACGATACTCAGATTATACTGTAAAATCTTATCGAACTGACCTGGAAGAGTTTGCGGTGTATTGTTCAGAAAAACAAAAAACTAATTTAGCTGAAATATCAGAGAGATTTATAAAATCATATTTAATGATTTTAAGTGAAAAAGACCTAGATAAAAAATCTATTGCCAGAAAGTTAGCTGCAATCAGGAGTACCTTTAAATATGCTTATCAAAATGATCTGATAATTGAAAATCCGTTATCATTTATTTCTAATCCTAAATCAAACAGAAAACTTCCTGAGGTTGTGTCAACAAATTTGATACTCGAGATATACAAACTTGCGGAAGAATCTGATGATAATCCGGAATTAGTGAAGATTGTGTTTGAGATGCTTTACGGATGCGCGCTTAGAGTAAGTGAGTTGTGTGATTTAAGATTTTCCAGTGTAGATATTAAAAAAGCTCAGGTTAGGGTTTTGGGAAAAGGTAATAAAATGCGGATTGTTCCAATCGGCGATAAATCTCTTATAGTTTTAAATGATTATCTCTTAAAAAATCCCGTTAAATCTTATGATGACTACTTGATTAGGACAAAAAAAAATGATAAACTTTACCCGAGATTAGTTCATAGAATGATAAATAAATACTTGACTAAAGTTTCGGATATAAAAAAGAAAAGTCCTCATATTCTTCGCCATAGTGCAGCAACCCATATGCTGGATAATGGTGCAGATTTGAGAGCAGTAAAGGAGATACTGGGGCACGAAAACTTATCAACAACACAAATCTATACTCATGTTAGTATAGAGAGGCTTAAATCCACTTATAAAAAATCACATCCAAAATCTTAAACAACGGAGGATAATATGAATATCCAAATAACTGCACGTAAATTTAAAGCTCATGATACTCTTAAAGAATTTATTAAAGATGAAGTATCCTCATTAGAAAAATTTAACGATGATATAATTAGTGCAGATGTAATACTTAGTTATCAGAATAATACAAACAGCATAAAGAAAGTTGAAGTAGTGTTAAATATTCCGGGGCAAACACTTAATGCCGCCGATCAAACGGAAGATTATAAAACAGCTACAGTTTCAGTTACAGAAAAATTAAGAAGACAATTAGAAACCATTAAATCCAAAAGAGTTTCAAAAACAAGATGATTAAGATTGATAATAATACGATTGCTCGTAAAGAGAATATCAATGTTGGATTCTTATTCAAAAACGCAAAAAATATATGCAAATTACACCTTCTTACAGAGAACAATGATTTCGAAAAGAAAATTGTAGATCAAAATCTTCACCGGCCAGGATTAGCTCTGGCTGGTTTTGTTGATTTGTTTTCCTACACGCGTGTTCAGGTTTTTGGAAATACCGAAATGCGATATCTTGAGCAGTTAAACGATGAAAAGAAAAAAGAATCATTGGATAGGATATTTGAATTTAATATTCCCTGTATAGTACTAACTGATGATAATAAACCATTTCCACTTCTTCTCGAAAAAGCAAATCAGCATAAAGTTCCATTATTTAATACGAGTTTTTCTACTACCAAATTGGTTTATCTCTTAAGTGATTTCCTTGATGATCAATTTGCGCCGAGGATTACTTTGCACGGTTCTTTTGTAGATGTTTACGGCGTTGGAATTTTGTTTGGTGGAAAATCCGGTATTGGAAAAAGCGAAGTTGCTTTGGATTTAATTGAACGCGGACATCGTTTAGTAGCTGATGATGTGATTATCCTTACCAAAAAAGGTGAGGGTATATTGATGGGCTCGGGTTCAGAACTTGGACAAAAGTTTATGGAAATCAGAGGTCTTGGAATTATTGATATTCAGAGTATGTTTGGTGTAAGAGCAATAAGATATCAAAAGAGACTTGAAATTGTGGTTGAACTTGAATCGTGGGATGATAATACAGAATATACGAGAACAGGCTTGGATAGTAAGTCAGTGAGTATTATGGATGTTGATATTCCTTATATAAAGCTGCCAATTATCCCCGGTAAAAACATTACTGTTATTTCTGAGGTGATAAGTCTAAATTATCTTCTTAAACATTATGGTCACGATGCTGCTAAAATATTCCAGGAAAGACTGAACGAAAAAATAAGAAGTAAGGGTAACCTTGAAAGTAGAGGAGTCGACTATTTTGAGCACGATTTTGAGTGATTTTAATATATTTTTGATGTTGACAAAACAGTGCAAAATCTTTAAGTTGCCCCACCATTTATGAAGAAGTTTTACTATTTCTCAGAAAAGAGCCTTAACTTCCTTGAAATAAAGCACTTCAAGGAGAAAGCTGCAGCAGTTTTTATCATTTCTGTACTGCTGTTTAGCTCTATTTTATTTGGTGCTTTCTATTTTATATCAAATCTTTCAAATCAAGATAATTATCTCCAGTCTTTAGAAAAAGAAAATGATTTATTGAAAGAAAAGTTTTCTGCATTATCTGAACAATATGTTAAGCTGGGTTCGGAATTAGAATCAATAACTAAAATCAGTGATGATTTGCGCTTGGCTGTCAATTTAACACCCATTAGTCCGGAAGAGAGAAAATTAGGTATTGGTGGAAGTAGTTCAATTTCAAAGCTTTACTCGGAATTAGGATCAGATATTTCGGATGCAATTGATGTTGCTGATAAAGTTACAAGAAAATTTGAGTTTGAAAAACTTCAGTATGAAGAGATATCATCAAAACTAAAGACGAATAAAAATCTTTTTGAATCAATTCCTGCGATAGTTCCATCTGATGGAAAGTACAGCAGTCAAAGTTATGGGATGAGATTGCATCCAATATTACATATCAATAAGATGCACAGCGGAATTGATATACTTACTGATGTTGGTACATCTGTTAAGGCGGCTGGAAAAGGGAAAGTAGTATTCGTTGGAGTTAGAGGCGGATATGGTCTTATGGTAGAAATAGATCATGGATTTGGATATCAGACTATTTATGCACATTTATCTTCTGCAAGTGTTAAAGAAGGACAATCAGTCAGCAGAAACCAGTTGATAGCAAAAACTGGTAACTCAGGCTTATCTTCAGGTCCGCATTTACATTATGAAGTTTTGCATAATGGTCAAAATTTAAATCCTGCAGATTTTTTCTTTGATGAATATAGTTATTTTGAATCTAATCATGGCAATTAAGCTTTTGGAGGAATTTTTATAAATGATTTGGACATTGGAACTTGCGGCTTATTTAGATGATGCTCCTTGGCCAGCTACTAAAGATGAATTAATAGAATATTGCGAACGTATCGGCGCACCTTATGAAGTTATGGAAAATCTAAAAGAACTTGAAGATTCGGATGAACCATACGAATCTATTGAAGATATTTGGCCTGATTATCCCTCTGATGAGGACTTCTTCTATAATGATGAGGATGAATAAGTTTAGGCGCCATGAGCGCCTTTTTTTATGATTAATTTTATTGATGAAATAAGCGGCAACGATAAAGTAAAAACTATTTTATCAAATATTTTACAAAGCGGCAACATACCGCATGCTTTTTTATTTACTGGTGCAGATGGTGTTGGAAAAGAAAATGCAGCAATAAGTTTTGCTAAAGCATTAAATCACAATCTAGAAAATCCAGAAAAATTAAATACAATTTCTGCGTTAATCGATAATCTAACCGAACCATATATTAAATATATATTACCTCTTCCCAGAGGTAAAAATGAAACTGACCAGAGCGAACCACTTGAAAAATTATCTGATGACGAAGTCGATCAAATAAATTCAGAGTTTAAAAAGAAATCTCAAAACCATTACTATAAAATTCAGATCCCCAGAGCAAATTTTATAAAAATCAGTAGTATTAGAGATATTAAAAAATACTTATCATTTAATTATGATGATGTAAAGTTCAGAGTAATTCTAATTTCACAAGCTCATCTAATGAATGAGGAAGCTCAAAACGCACTCCTTAAAAGTCTGGAAGAGCCACCAGATGGAGTTGTTTTTATACTTTGTACTTCGTCTCCGGAAAAACTAAGAGAAACAATAAGATCACGATGTTGGAAAGTACACTTTCAGCCGCTTGAGGAAATAGTTTTATCCAAAATTTTAACACAGAACTTTGAAATAGCTCCATCTATTGTTAAAGATGTAGTACCTTTTTCTGGCGGCTCTACACAAACTGCAATGTCACTGATTGAAAATAATTTTGAAGAGCTTCTTGACAAAACAATAAAAATTTTAAGATACTCATTCGGTAAAAAATATCATTCCGCATTGATAGAATTTGAAGAGATGTTAAGTGAATCTGATGTTACGAGAATTAGACTAATCATAACAATGATAATCATTTGGTTAAATGATTATCAAAAATATCGTTTAAATGAAAACAGCAACTATTTTTTTTCAAAACAACTTGAAACACTTGAAAAATTTAAAGCTAAGTTTCCGAACGTTAATGTTGCAGATGTTACAAATAGCCTAGATCGAATTTCTTCTTCTTTTAGAAATAATATCAACCTTAATATTGCTGTCAGCAATATCATTTTTCAACTCTCCAAGCTAACTGCTGCATAATAAACGAATCTTCTTCTGCTTCTTTAATTTTATTTCTTTATTTTTGGTTAAAAATAAAATCAAATTCATCAGAGGGCGTTATGAAAAAAGTAGTAATAGTATCAGCTAAAAGAACTGCTATTGGTTCTTTCAACGGTGTTTTATCTTCGTTCACATCCGGTCAGCTTGGAAGTTTTGCAATTAAGGCAGTTCTAGAGGATGCAAAAATAGATCCCAATCTAATTGATGAAGTAATTATGGGAAATGTTTTAATGGGTGGTCAGGGTCAGGCGCCTGCAAGACAAGCAGCAATTTATGCTGGACTACCAAATAAAACCGAATGTTTGACAATTAATAAAATGTGCGGCAGCGGATTAAAATCGGTAATGCTTGCCCAACAAGCGATTCTGCTTGATGATGCTGAAATAATAGTTGCAGGTGGACAGGAAAGTATGAGCAATGCACCTTACATTTTACCAAACGCAAGAAATGGATATAGATTAGGGCATGGCGAAATTAAGGACTCAATAGTATTAGATGGGCTTTGGGATGTCTATAATAATATTCATATGGGAAATTGTGCTGAGGCTTGCGCTAAGGATTTTTCATTTACTCGTGAGGAATTGGATAATTTTGCTATTCAATCTTATAAACGCGCTATTGAAGCAAACAATTCGGGAAGATTTAGAGATGAGATTTATCCTGTTAAAGTTTCCTCCAGAACAGGTGAAACAATAGTAAATAAAGATGAAGAACCAGAAAAAGTTAAGTTTGATAAAATTCCTAATCTTAAACCTGTATTTGATAAAAATGGTATCGTTACTGCTGCAAACTCTTCAAGCATCAATGATGGCGGGGCAGCACTACTCATAATGAGTGAGGAAAAAGCCAAGCAATTGGGTTTGAAACCATTAGTTGAAATTGTTGCACAAAGTTCTGCAGCTAAAACTCCTATTGAATTTACAACAGCTCCAGCGGACGCTATTAACAAGGTATTGAAAAAAGCAGGGTTAAAAACCACCGATATTGGTCTTTATGAGATTAACGAGGCATTCGCAGTCGTTTCGTTAGCGGTTAATAAGTTATTGGGACTTAGCCCTGAAAATGTAAATGTAAATGGTGGAGCAGTAGCCCTGGGTCATCCAATAGGTGCAAGTGGAGCGAGAATTTTAGTTACCCTAATACACGAAATGAAGAAACGAAATACTGAATTTGGTTTAGCGTCTTTGTGTATCGGCGGCGGTGAAGCTTCAGCTTTAATTATTAAAAATTATAATTAGGAGTTAAGATGGAGATAAAAAAAATTGCAGTTATTGGCGGCGGTACAATGGGAAATGGTATTGCCCATGTCTTTGCGATGAAAGAATTTGATGTATTTCTTACGGAAATGAATGAAGATCTTTTTAGTCGAGCACTCAAAACCATATCAGGTAATCTTGATCGACAAGTTAAGAAACAGATTATATCTGAGGAAGAAAAAGTTAAAACTCTGTCTAAAATCCATAAGGTAATAGGAGTAGAAAATATTCCAGTAGATTTGAATCTAGTTATCGAAGCTATCTTTGAGAATAAGCAAGCTAAACTTAATATATTTAAGCAGTTAGAGAATAAACTTAATCCGGAATGTATTTTTGCCTCAAATACATCCTCAATATCAATAACAGAGTTATCTGCAGTTTGCAGAGCAGATAGATTTATCGGGATGCACTTTATGAATCCTGTGCCTGTAATGAAGTTAGTTGAGATTATCCGGGGATATTCAACTTCAGATGAAACATATAATTCGATAAAAAATCTTACTTTGAAATTAGATAAAGAACCTGTCGAAGTTTTTGATTATCCAGGATTTATATCGAATCGAATTTTAATGCCAATGATTAATGAAGCAATCTTTTCACTTATGGAAGGTGTGGCATCCAAAGAGGCAATAGATTCCGTGATGAAACTTGGAATGGCTCATCCAATGGGACCATTAACACTTGCTGATTTTATTGGACTTGATGTCTGCCTTGCTATTATGAATGTTCTTTACGAAGGATTTAACGATCCTAAATATCGACCTTGCCCATTATTAAAGAAAATGGTTGCTGCAAATAAACTTGGACGAAAATCCGGGGAAGGTTTTTATAAGTATTAAGGTAATGCAGAAATCAAATTTTAAAAAAAATATTACTATACTCCTCGATAAATCAAAACTTTATTTTGAAAAGACAGCTTTTCCTGAGTATACCGTATTTAGTTTTTATGCGATTATCATAGGAGCTGCAGCCGGTTTAGCTGCTGTTCTATTTCATCTATCGATTGAATTTTTTAACAAAATATTTTTTGAACGCACAAAAGAAGGTTTATATTTTTTAGGCACAGCAGCAGTCATTTTACTACCTGCAATCGGCATGTACGTTCAAAGTTTGATGATAAAAGCTGCACCTGAAATTTCCAAGAAAAGGGGAGTGCTTGAGATTATTAAATCCGTTGCCCTAAGAGGAGGGGTGATAAATTTTAGAACCACGGTATTTCATTTTTTTGCACCGGTAATATGTATTGGTTCAGGCGGCACCGTTGGACCAGAAGGACCGGCAGCACAATTGGGCGGGGGAGTTGCCAGTAAGATAACCACCCTACTTAATTTTTCGGATCAGAGGCGAAGAATATTTACTGCTGCAGGTGCGGGAGCAGCAATTGCCGCCATATTTAATACTCCTTTAGGAGGGGTGTTTTTCGCTTTGGAAATTATTTTGTTAAATGATTTTCATACTCCCACTTTTTCAGCACTAATACTTTCATCAGTTACTGCAAGCGCAATATCAAGGATTTTCCTTGGTAATGAATCGGTTTTTATTTTTTCAACTCCCGAAATTGGTAATTACAGTTACTTTTATTTGTTTATTCTTTTAGGATTATTGACTGGAACTATATCCGTTTTATTCCTTAAATATAATGAGTTTACAAGTAATTTATTCAAAAATAAATTAGCAAAAGTATTTCCAAGATGGCTATCAATGGTTATTGTTGGATTAATTATGGGTGTAGCTGGTTACTTTTACTCAGATATATTTGGTATTGGTTATTTAGGAATTAATCATGTCCTAAGTAATTCATCAACCTGGCAAGTGGTAGTTGTGCTTTTAGTCTTAAAATTTACTTTAGTGCCGCTTATTTTAAATAGTGGTGGTTTCGGAGGTACTTTTGCTCCGGCACTCTTTATGGGTGCCTGTCTTGGTTTTCTATTTTCTTATTTTACTACTTTGATTACTGGTATTCCAACTAATTCAACAACTTTTGTATTGGTTGGTATGGGTGCTTCTTTAGCAGGAATAAACTCCATACCAATTACAGCTATACTTATGATTTTTGAAATGTCAAGAGAATATGAAATTATGCTCCCATTGATGCTAGGAGTTATTGTAAGCGCAACTATAGTCCAAATCGTTAATAAGGGATCTGTTCATCAAAAATTACTTGAGAAACAAGGTTTTAAACTTTCTAGCGGCAGAGAAACGAATGTATTAAAATCAATCTATGTAGATGAAATCATGCATAATGATGCAATCACTTTGAACGCAAAAACTCCATTGAATTTTGTTGTGGTAAAATTAATGGAGTCTCCGAATCATCGAATTTATACGGTGGATGACGAAAATAATTTACTCGGAGCAATATCAGAAGCTGAAATTAGACCATTAATCACCGAGTATGAATCACTTAAACATACTTTAATCGCTGAGGACATCTCTAGAACTAAAATCGGTAAAATAAAATCTGATAAAGATCTCGATTTCGCATTAAAATTATTAACTAAGCAAGATATTGAGGAGATTCCGGTTGTAAGTCCAGATGATGATAGAAAAGTAATTGGAACGATATCACGTAATGACATATTGTCTGCATATAATCGTGAAAGCATTAAACACGACCTTGCAGAGGGATTATCCAAAGAATTAAATACATTAGACGAAAATAATGTTGCAAGAATTGCGAATGGTTATTCAATCGCTGAGAAAAGACCGTTGAAAGAATTTGTCGGAAAGAATTTGAGTGAATTAAGATTTAGAAATAAATATGGTCTTGAAATATTAATGATAAAAAAAACTAAAGAGCTTTTTAGTGAAGATGAATCAGAGAATAAATTAGTTATGCCGGCGCCGGAGTATGTAATTGAGGAGAATGATATTTTAGTCTTATTTGGAACCGATGATAAAATTGCAGTAACTAATAATTGGTAAATCAAGATATTGTCCGATAATGTATATTATGTAAACTAAGTAACTTCCTTTTATTATTTACCGCTAAGTTTGATAATTATAAATATTACCGCGATTATGAAGACAATCCAGATAATAGGACTCCTCTTTTTATTTTTGAACTTCCTGTAACTCTGGAAACCTAATCTTTTTCGTCTTTTTTCTTGAGGATCTTCTTCGGGTTTATAAAATCTTGGTGGGTATTCAAAAATACGATGTCTTGGCTTATTCATTAACATAAGATAAATTCCTAATTAAATATTGCTTCAACAAATGCTTTAGAATTAAATTCCTGAAGATCATCTATTAATTCACCAACACCAATAAATCTAACCGGAATATTTTGTTTTGCAACTATTTGAAAAACTACGCCGCCTTTTGCTGTCCCATCTAATTTAGTAATAACCAATCCTGATATGTCTGTGACTTTAGAAAATTCATCTGCTTGTAATATCGCATTCTGTCCGGTATTTCCATCAACGATTAAAAGTGTTTCATGCGGAGCATCAGGAAGCAGCTTTTTAATAACACGTCTAATTTTATCTAACTCATTCATTAAATTAGTTTTGTTGTGCAGTCTGCCGGCGGTGTCAATTAGAACAATATCATAGTTTTTATCGATGGATCTTTTAACAGTCTCAAATACCACAGATGACGGGTCGGTTCCTTTTTCACTCTGAACAATATCAACATCAGCACGTTTTGCCCAAATTTCTAATTGTTCATTAGCTGCGGCACGAAAAGTATCCGCGGCAGCTACAATTACTTTTTTACCAATTTTTTTATAGTTGTTTGCTAATTTCCCGATTGTTGTTGTCTTCCCTACTCCATTCACCCCAATAATTAAAATAATGTAGGGCTTAATATTTTTTGTTTCATTTTTATTAGAATTAGAGACAGATAAAACGTCAGTTAATTCCTGTTTTACAATTTCAATAATATTTTCACTAGAACGATCTTTTTCTGATTTAAGATTTTTCTTTACCGAATCAATAATTTTTTCAGTAGTATCAAATCCAATATCTGAACTCAGTAATATTTCCTCAATTTGATCTAATGTTATCTCATCAATTACAGCTTTGCCGGTAACAGTTTCTGTAATTGAATTAACAATCTTATCCCTCGTTTTACTTAGACCATCCTTTAATTTATTAAAGTTAAAGTTCTTAAATAGACTCATTTTTCTTTTTCTTGATAAATTCCATAGCTCTATAAATGTACGCAAACAAAGATGTAAACATTAACACTATGCTTGAAATATAAATAAACTTAAATAATAAACTTTCGCGCTCAATCCCTAACAAAATCATAAGTACAACTGAGCCAATAAATAAAACCGTAATCTTTCCAAGTTTATTTGAAGGAAGCACTCTGCCTAATATTTTGGCTACAAATAAACCGCCAATAAAAATTGTTAAATCTCTTAGGATTATTGTTAAAAAGAAAAAAGCCGAAATTTCACCAATCAGAAATAATTTAATTACTACTACAGCCATTGCTGCTTTATCTGCAAGTGGATCAATTATCTTTCCAACTTCTGTAACCTGTTTTAATTTTCTTGCAAGATATCCATCCAGCATATCTGTTGCAGCGGCAAAAACACATAATGCAAAGGTTATATATCTCACACTTTGTGAATCATAATTATCCAGCAAAAACCACAAAGGGATTACAAGTAAAAACCTAAGAAAACTGATTCCATTTGATATTGTAAATATTTCTTTATTGCTGTATTTCATCTTACAACTGCAAACTTACCCAGTTTTTCTTCTCCTTCATTTCGCATTTCATCAAGTTGAACGATACGGTAAAAGTATATACCACTTGATATTTTACTCCCATTTACATCATTAAGGTTATAATCAACACCACCATTACCATCTGTTTCTTCAATCTCATTAATCAGTATTCCATCAATATTCCAGATACTTATCTTTGCTCTTATGGGAAGATTAGCAAATGTAATTTTTTCTGTCCCTTCTTTAGTAGGATTAGGATAGACATAAACATCTGAAAGATCTTTAGCGAATGATGATAAGACAACATAACTGCCGGCACCACTGTTTATCGGGATATTGCCGCTTAATCCATCAGATAAAAGATTGTTGATTCTTAAAACGTACTCCTTCCCTATCGATCCAATCGGTTTTTGATTTGTTAAATCCAAATAAATAGTTTTGGAATCGTTTGGATCAACCGAGACAGCTGTAACTTTATTCTCAGGAGAAAAAGAATAATTGTTTGTATTTAGTGCAGATGTTTCATCAACACTAAAATTAAAACTTACTTTAATCTTATAAGCACTTACAACTTCAAACGATGTAATATAAAATGATTGCATTTCAGGTATAGGCGATACCAAAAAGGTTAAAGTGTCTGTTATAATTGGCGAGTTATAAAAATCTTTAATGTTATTTACTATCACTTTCAATTCTCCCTCAGGAAGATTTTCATCAAACGAAAGCAGGTACGAATATTGATTATTAGGAGTAATTGAATTTGGATATCCAGCATTTAATATTTCAAATGATTGAAGATTCTCGATTGTGTTTTTCATTTTATCAGAAAATGTAACTATAACACTCCGGTTACTGTTGCTAAACGCACTAACTGGCTGTGCTGGAGTATGAGAATAAACTTCAATTACTTTACTTGAACCAGACAGAGGTTCAGGTTTAAAGGGATCAAAAGCTCTTATTGCATAGTAATAGTTTGTGTTCTTTTGAACATTTAGATCAAGATAAGACGGCTCGAAAACCAGAGAATCAACTAATCCCAAATTATTGGCATCGAGTCCTTTGTAAATGTAATATCTCTCTGCAAGACCATTCCACTTTAACTTTATTGATATTGAATCCAGGCTAAATCCTTCTATGTTATATGGAATTGAAGTTTGATTTGAAAAAGTAAATTCGAAAAATTCGATTTCATTATTATTTGGAAAAGCAACTTCGTTAATCCCATTACCATTAAGATCGCCAACGAATATGGAGTTTGAATTAATATTTTCTTTGTAAGCAATAATCTTGTTGTCGTTAAAATCTCTTTGAAAGATATAAGCATAAGGGAAAACAAATAATACTAAATCGTCATCACCATCATTATCAAGATCGCTTAACCTGATACTATTCTCAGATTTTCTGAAAGAATTATTAAATTCAGTTGATGCATCTATCAAAGCTTGATCCATAAGAAAATTTGCATTGCTGCCTGAAAGATTAAAAACAACTAATCTATAGAATGGAGCTACGTCTAATTCCTCAATTGAATGAAGTAAAACCGCAAGTTCACTTTTACCGTCTCCATCAAAATCTCCGCTGGTCAAATAAGCCGAAGAACCGAGAAATTGAGTTGGAATTACATATTGCTGTACAAACTGATTATTACCTGTGATATTATAACTGTATATATCACCATCCTGATCAATCATCCAGAATTCATCTACACCATCACCATCAATATCATCAACAACTGCATTAGGTGAGTTAATAATATTTCCACCAAAACTTCTTGGAGAAAAATTTCTTAAAGAAGCAACTTTGGTAAGATTAAGATTTGATTGAACTTCCCAGACTTCAACTGTAGTATCATTTTGAACAGAGAAAACCTCAACCACTCCATCGGAATCTACATCTTCTGCGAGTATAGGCCAAAATTTACCGCCGGTATTTGAATATTTTTGAGTGAATGTTGAAGAGTTTTGTGATGTCTGTTCATCAATATATCCATCACGTACAAAATAATTTAACAGATCTGTTAAACCATTATTATTAAAATCTCCGGCATCTTTAACAATTTTTTCATTTAAAGAATCAATTAAAATAAAGCTATCGTTTTGAAAATTGTAAATTGATGTGACCTTTGGTGAAATATTAGTTCTTAGAAAAATATCATTAGAATTACTTGAAGTTAGAGATATAGTTCGCTCAAAAATACTTCCAGGCGGCAATGTAAATGGCATTTTATATTCTGATGAGATATCTGCATTAAAAGTTGTTGGAACAATAAAATAATTGCTACCATCTTTAACTTGTGTTTTTAGTCCAACAAGATTTTCAGCTTCAAAATAAATTTCATACAACGTGTTTTGTGTTACAAGATCCTTTGGAATAAATCCGTAATGAAGAGATTTTACGAACTGATTATTAATTGTGAATCCATCCAGGGTTACAAAATTAAACTGAGTTTCTCCAAAGATTCGGTAATACATTTTTACAATAGAAGGATCGTCGGTATACATAGCTGCAAGTACAGTCGCTTTATCCCCGTAAAATGCAGGAATAACAGAAATTAATTCACTGTTCGGTGCAGTTCTATCGATATGAAAATTAATGCGTTCTTCAAGAGTCCTGCCCGTAGTTTGATTTACAATTAATCTTAAAGTATAAACAGAATCCGAATAACCCGAAACATTTAGATTAAAAATTTCCTGATTCGAAATTTGATTTAGACTATTAGTAATCAAAGTCTGCCAGGTTGTTGGATTAAAACCTGTCCCAACCTCTAAACTAAAACTTACAAAGTATGGTGAAAGTACAGAGGCAGTGATTGAAAGATTATTTCCGGATGTTGCAAAATCCTGTGTGGGTGTGTGAAACTGAATAATTGATGGTGCTGTAACCGAAAGAGATTTAAACATATTCAATCTGCCGGCGCCGCTCTTTAAATCCCATCCGGCTTCGCCGATATCATCAGAAGTAGATTTTAATATTTGTTTAATTTCTTCATTAGTAAAACTCTGTTTGGATAAAATTAAACTGGCTGCTGCTGAAACAAAGGGCGCCGAAGCAGAAGTCCCACTAATTATTGAATAACCGGAATTTTTAGCTGTAGTCATTATAAGCGAACCTGGCGCAACCAGATCAATTGTTGACCCGTAATTAGAGCTTCCAGCCACGTAATCTTCTTGAGTTGAATTTCCTACACAAATTACTTCGGAATAACCGGATGGATAATGCGGGTCACTGGAACCTGAGTTCCCTGCACTTGCAATCAAAACAACATTCTGAGAGTAAGCGTATCGAATTACATCTCTAAGCACATAAGAAAAAGCATTATCACCAAAACTCATATTTATTACTTTTGCACCCATTACAACAGCATACAATATTGCAGCAGCAACATCATCTTCTTCGCCGTATCCACCCGGATCAAAAGCTCTTAGATTTAATATTTTAATATTTGGAGCTGCACCTGCAATACCATAAAGATTATTTGATTCAGCAGCTGCAATTCCAGAAATATATGTTCCATGTCCCTGATCATCAAACGGATTATTATCCCAGCCTAAATAATCTCCGCCTGTTGAATCAAATGGAAATCCGACTCTATCGGTAAAATCCCAGCCGCGAAAATCATCTATGAAACCATTTCCATCATCATCAACTCCATTACTTCTTTTATCATTCCCAAACTGATCAATACCAGTTTCACCAGTATTAATAAAAATCTTGTTTGTTAAGTCGGGATGATCATAGTCAATTCCGGTATCGATTATTGAAAGTAAAACTGTATCGACACCTTGTGTGATGTCCCAGGCATCAAATGCTTTTATTTTTTGTAAAGCCCATTGTTCGGATATTAAACTATCATTTGGTACTAAGTCTAATTGGTAGTTTGTGGATTTTTGTACGTATTCAATATCAATATCAGAAGAGAGCATTGAACTAAAATTTGCTTCATCAACATTTTCCGAAAATTGGACTTTAACAATTCTTCCGAGCACTTCATCGCCCCTTCCCAATCCTTTTGCAAGATGATTGATATTAAATTCAGGAAGCAATAAAGGTCTGAATGCAATTGTACTTGAAATTTTTTGTTCAGAAATATTGGATTCGACAACATCAATGGACACATTACTTTTATACTTAATAAAGTATGTTGTTTGTGCAAGTGTTGGGATGGTTATAAATATAAAAGAAGCAAGAATTAACAACCAATTAAACTTCATACATTTCCTTCTTGAAGTTGATATCAACATTTGTTGGATACTTACCTGAAAAACAAGCAGTACAGAAATTTTCTTTGCCTGCTTCAGAAACTGCTTCCAACATCTCATCGATAGTTAAGTATTCTAAGCTGTCTACTTCAAGATACTTTTTTATCTCTTCTATGTTTCCGTTTTTCTTAAATGCTATTAATTCCTGACTGCTTGGAAAATCCATTCCATAAAAACAAGGATGCATAATTGGTGGTGATGAAATTCTTAAGTGAATTGATTTTGGATTTCCTTCTTTCAACAAATGAACTAACTGTTTTGATGTTGTACCGCGAACAATTGAATCATCTACAACAACAATTGTTCTTCCTTCAAGCACACCTTTTACGATATTAAATTTTATTCTAACGCCGGTTTCTCGATTTGTTTGTCCAGGCTGGATAAAAGTTCTACCTATATAGTGACTTCTTATTAAACCAATTTCCAAACGCGCATCAATTCCCTGCTTCTCCAATTCTCTTGCATAACCAAGTGCTGTAGTGTTTGAACTATCAGGTACGCTTATAACATAAACTCTTTCACCGTCAGGATCTGTAACAGGATGTGAACGTGCAAGTTCTTTACCTAATCTGCGTCGCATCTTATCTACGTTGTGTCCAAAAATAAAACTATCGGGACGTGAGAAGTATATATACTCAAACACGCAGTGCTTTTGAGGCTCAGGTATTGCATTGATACGATAAGATTTAATTTTATTTGTACTTAGTGTTTCATCATCAATTACAATCATCTCGCCCGCTTCAACTTCACGCAAAAATTCTGCACGCTGAATATCAAAAGCACACGTTTCTGAAGCAACCAGAAATGAGTTATTTAATTTACCTAATGATAATGGTCTGAAACCAAGCGGGTCTCTTGCAGCTATTAATTTATCATCCGTAAGAATAACTAAGCAATACGCTCCTTCAATTCTTTTTAATGCTTCCATTATCTGATCAATTTGGTTATCAAGTTTACTGCGTGCTATAAGATGGAGAATTACTTCTGTGTCGCTTGTCGTCTGAAATATCGCCCCTTCATTAACAAGTTCTTCTCTAAGTTCTTTAGCATTTGTAAGATTTCCGTTATGCCCAATAGCAAGATTTCCCATCCTGTAATTAACCATAAACGGCTGAATATTTTTTCTTGATTTTGCAGCGCCGGTTGTTGAATATCTATTATGTCCAATTGCAGCATTTCCATAAAGTTGATCTGTAAGAAGATTATGATCAGCAAAAACCTCCGATACTAATCCTTCACCCTTTACAATATTAAAGTGAGCACGATTATCTCCATTAAATGATCGTGTTACAATTCCGCTGGCTTCTTGTCCGCGATGCTGTAAAGCGTGCAATCCATAATATGCTTGTGCTGATGCTGTATCGGAACCATAAATTCCAAAAATGCCGCAGTAAGAATTCGGTTTATCTTCTTCGTAATTCATTATTTCTTGAGATTTAGTTGTAAATAATTTGCAGACAAAGTTAAGTAAATGGTGATATTTTATGAAATAAACTTGAATTCGATCTTAAAAAAAATGTGATGCCGTTCAATAACTATTATTGCTAATAAATTGTAGTTTTACAATGTTAATTACAGAGGAGAATATTTAATGAAAAGTGAATCAATAAAATCATTTCTTGAATTAAAAAACATTGCAGTTGTCGGAGTATCGTCAAAGTCTAAGGGATTTGGTATTGCTGTTTATAATCATTTAAAAGATAATGGTTACACAGTATTTGGAGTAAATAAGAATGGCGGATTTTCCAACAGCATAAAATTATATAACTCACTTTCTACTATTGAGCATAAGATTGATGGTATCGTTACTGTTGTGCCGCCCGGTGAAACTGAAATTGTTGTTCAGGAAGCAAATGAACTAGGGATAAAAAATATATGGATGCAGCAAGGTTCAGAATCTAATAATTCAATTAGTTTTTGCAATGATAAGGGAATTAATATTGTTCACAATGAGTGTATTATGATGTTTGTTGAACCTGTAAAATCAATTCATAGTTTTCATAGATGGATTAATAAAATTGTCGGGAAATATCCTCATTAATTAAAACGAATTTTTAATTAGTTAAGAAATTTGCAATTTCATCCCTGCAACGATCTATCTCACAACTAACTGCGAGATGACCACAGTTATTATTCAGAAAAAGTGTTTTTGCATTTGTAAGCTTCGCAAATTTCTTTGTCTCGATAGGATTAACTAGCAAATCAGTTTCCGAAATAATCAGAAAGAATTTTGCCTTTATACTATTTGCTGTTTCTTCCATTGATCCGCCAAAAGTTTTTGATATATCATGATCTAAAATTGCTTTCAGCTGCAATTCATAATCATTAAGCGTGAATGTAGTTGAGTACTCCTTATCAAAATCTTTTAGATAATTCTGGAAATCCTGAGGTTTTATTTTATTAATTATAAATTCCGGAGTCCTTCCCATTGCGGCCATAAGCATTTCGAGTGATTTTCTGATTTCATATTCCGGCACTTCATAACGTTTTCCTGTTTCAATAATATTTAATTGTGTATTTATCCAGAGCAGATCATAAGTGCTCATATTGGGGGTGCCGACATATGCTACAATTTTTGAAATATAATCAGGAAAAGCTACTGACCATTCCATTACCTGCATTGCACCTAATGAACCACCCACAGCTGCAAAAATATTTTTTAATTTGAATATTTCAGTAAGTAGTTTGTACTGAGAGTTTACCATATCCCTGATCGAAATTTCAGGGAATGATTTAATTTTATAAACATTGTAATTTGAGGGCGATGTTGAAACTCCGTTACCAAGTGCGTCAATTGCAATTATATAATATTTGGATGTATCTATAAAGCTGTACTTTTGTATTAATCTTGAAATGTTTTCAGTTGTTCCTTCAAACCAGGTTGGGTAAATAATTACATTAGAAGAATCTGAATTTAATTTTCCAAATGTGCGATAACCAATAGTGCAGTTTGTAATTGTATTACCTGAGATTAATTCTAAAGTTCCTATGTTTGCAAACTGCTGCTCTGATTGCGCGATTATAACTGGACTTAACAGAACGACAGTTAATATCAGACTGATTGAGTATTTTTTCATAGTCATAATCTTAATTTAATATATTTAAACATTCTCACTTAAAATTTATAAATTTAAATAAGTATAATGAAGAAATATTCCAAAGTATTAGGAATTAAAATGAAACTTAATCTTTACCCAATTTTATTAATAATTCTGCTTGTCATTAATATTGAAACGAATTATTCACAGGTTATAGACTTAAATGAAAAATGGATAAAAGTTGCAGATGGACTAAACTTTCCGGAAGGTCCGGCTTACGATGGCTATTCATCAATATTTCTGTCTAATTGTTACGGTGGTTGGATTACAAAATATTCTGCTGGTGTTGTCGATACATTCATTTCAAAAATAAACGATACTTTACTGATAGAAAAAACTAACGGTTTGGCTTATGGTGAAGATGGATATTTATATGCGTGCGAATATGGTAAGGGTAAAATTTTAAGAATTAGTAAAGATGTCCAGATAGAAGTTTATGCTGATAGTTACGAAGGAAAAAAGTTTAATCGTCCAAATGATTTAACATTTGACAAAAATGGCAATTTGTTTTTTACAGATCCCAAGAGCTATGATAAAAATTTATTGGATGGCAGAATATTTATTATTGATTCAAGAACAAAAGAAGTCAAATTACTCTGGGATAGTTTAGC
Organism: Ignavibacteriaceae bacterium; assembly: GCA_044227615.1. Classification (GTDB taxonomy): domain Bacteria; phylum Bacteroidota; class Ignavibacteria; order Ignavibacteriales; family Ignavibacteriaceae; genus IGN3. Next base: position 63,229 of record JBGAWM010000003.1, on the reverse strand, counting down.
ATTCCCAAATGGTATTAACATCTCCCCCGCCGATGGAAGGTTATATGTTTGTGAATCAGCTAAACAAAAAATTATTTCTTTCATAATTAACTCAGACTTCACAGTAAATGATAAAAAAGATTTTGTTGACATTCCCGGCGGTGATCCTGATGGAATTGAGTTTGATGTAAATGGAAATTTATACGCTGCACATTTTGGCGGAAAAGCAGTTTATATATTTTCACCCGAGGGTAAACTATTACAGAAATTTGAAACACCCGGTTCAAAACCTACAAATCTTGAATTTGGCGGAGCAGATCTAAAAACTCTATACTTAACTGAAGTGGAAACTAATTCTCTTTATAAAATAAGAACGAACATCCCGGGTAAAAAATTCTCCGGCCTTAAGTAACTAATTTAAATCGTACAAAATAAATGGCAGCCAACACAACGCCTGTAATATTATCAGCACTTGAACTCGAAGTTCATTTTGGTGAACAAGTAATTTTAGATAAAGCTTCATTAAGTGTTCACGAAGGTGACCGAATTGGATTGGTGGGAAGAAACGGTGCAGGCAAATCGACTTTCTTAAAGATTATTTCCGGATTGATGCCTCCAGATTCAGGCGAAGTTGCTAAAAAAAGAGATTTGAATATTGGATTCCTTTCACAGGAATTTACTTTAGATGATTATAAAAATGTTTATGAAAATATTCTGGATGGTGCTTCATTAGAAACAGACCTTATCAAAGAGTATGAAAACACTCCATTTGATGCTGCAAATAAACATCATCTTGAAGAAAAAATATTACGACTTGATTCCTGGAATCTTGAAAAAAGAATTAATATACTTATTGATTCTTTAGATGCACCTGAAGCAAATAGAGATATAAAAACTCTTTCCGGTGGAGAAAAAAGACGAGTGGCACTTTGCAGAGCTCTAATATCAAAACCGGATTTACTAATTCTAGATGAACCTACAAACCATCTTGATACAAAATCAATTGAATGGCTTGAAACTTTTTTAGCACAGTATAACGGAACCTGCATTTTCGTAACTCACGATCGATACTTCCTCGATAGAATTGCAAACAGGATTGTAGAACTTTCATCAGGAACATTTTATTCACATCAAGGCAACTATACGGAATACCTAATTAATAAAGCCGAAAGACACGCAATTAAAGAGGTTGAAGAGCGAAAACGTCAAATGTTTCTGCGTCGCGAACTTGAATGGGTAAGGCGTGGACCAAAAGCAAGAAGAACTAAAGCTAAAAGTCGGCTTGATACTTTTCATGAAGTTGCTTCACAAAATGATTATGAAGTTGAGCTCGATGTCGACTTAATTATTCCGCCGGCAGATCGACTTGGTAAAAAAGTTTTAGAGTTTAAGGATGTTGGAGTAAAACTTGGCGATAGATTATTATTCCAAAATTTTAATTTTATTTTTGAGCCTGGAAGAAAAATTGGAGTTGTTGGACAGAACGGTGTTGGTAAAACTACTTTGCTTAAAATGGTTCTGGGTTCAGTTCCCCCAACGATGGGCAAAATTGAAATTGGGGAAACAACACAGTTTAATTATGTGGATCAATCAAGATTATTATTAAATGATGATGACACTGTAATTAAAGCGATTGGAGATGGAAGTGAAACAGTTAGATTTGGAAAACTGCAGCTTAGTATCTGGACTTATTTAAGAAGATTTCTTTTTACTGATGATAGAATTAATACTCTTGTTGGAAGATTATCCGGCGGCGAGAAAAGCAGATTAACTCTTGCCAAAATATTGTGTAACGGAGGTAATTTTCTTATGCTGGATGAACCAACAAACGATCTTGATTTGCCGACGCTAAGAATTCTTGAAGAAGCACTTTTAGCTTTTGATGGATGTGTAATTGTTGTAAGTCACGATAGATATTTCCTAAATCGAATCTGTGATGGAATTTTAGCGTTGGAAGGAAACGAAGAAATATATTACAGCGAAGGCGGTTATGATTTTTATATCGATAAGAAAAAGAAAAGAGAACAAGATTTTAAAGAATTAAAAGTAAGATCAGTAAGTGATGATACGAGGATTAAAAACAAACAGAAAAAACTTAGCTATAAGGATGCAATAGAACTTTCACAGATTGAAGAGAAAATAATGAAAGCTGAATCTGAAGTGGAAGAAATTGAAAAGATATTCAGTCTGCCGGATTTTTTTGAAAAATATGCTGCCCAAACAAACGAATTAAATCTTAAACTTGAAAAGGCAAAGGACGATGTTAAAAAACTTTACATTCGTTGGGAAGAATTGGAGAGTTTGAAAAACAGTTTTTCATGACCTATTTGACTTTGAAAAACTCTGATACTGAACAATTGCTTTACATTTTTACCGCTTAGTTTTACCTATCTGCCTGAAATAGATTTTCCATGCAATTTAGCTTGATTTCCATGCATTTGTTCTCGGATGAAAACTTCAAATAATGTCCAAAATCTAAAGATATTGGGTGAATTTCCTATGGCACAATTCTGTGTAATAAGTTCTCAAAAGTTCAATAACAAATTTCACAAAATAAAAGGAGTCCAAAAATGTTGAATGAAATGAAAACCCAATTGTCAGAAAAAACATCAGAATTCGTGAAGAAAAACTTTCTTCCAATGCTGCTTTTAATAATAATGTCCTTTTTTGTCGGATGTCAAGACGAGATGACTGTACAAACTACTGAAGACATTACTACTAATCAGCAGGCTCTTGAAAAGCTCGTTGACGAAGATTCAGTTCTAACTTCATTTGAACCCAATTACAATGAAGATGGAGAAATGGATATTCTTCAAAAAACTAATACCGAGATTTATCCGTTTAGAGTTGGCCATAAAATGAGATTGGTTAATAGAACGGTATCTGTAACTTTTGACGGTGATACTGCATATGGATTAGTGACAAAAACTTTTGAGGGTGTTTTGTATATCAAAGGATCATATGATCCAGATGCAATTCAACCAGATACATTAATAACTAAACCATTTACATCTGTAGTAACAAGAAATGTAGTATTTATTAAAATTGCAAATACCGAATTTCCGAGAAGAAACTGGAAAATTGCCGCAATATCATTACCAGAAGGTGGAACACAGAGCCCAAATATTAATATAACCAGGTTTACAGCATTCTTGCCAAATGGAGATACGCTCGTAATTAATTCACCAAATGATTATTATTTGATCAGAAGCTGGAACAATTGGTGGAGATGGCATAACGTTCCTGTTATTCCTCGCGGCGGTGAAGTTCTTTTGCGAGTCGAGTTAAATAGTGCCTATGCAGATACTGACTTTGTAACACTTACTTTTGGCGCAGATAGATTTGGTATGCATAGATCCAAAAAGAAATTTGAATTAATTTCTTCTAATCCTAATGGAAATGTTTATGAAAAAGTATATGAACAAACTTTTGTTACTCATCAGTTTCCGGGATTTTTCCACGCAATAATAAATGCAATGCCAAAGCAGGTAGTATTTGATGATGCCACTCTTGTTGAAATGGAATCCTGGGGCATTCCTTACTTTGTGAGACCATAATTTAACAGTTCTGATTATTACAAACCCAATTTCTTTTAGAAATTGGGTTTGTTAATCGTTTATTAGATTGAAATAACTATTAAGTAATTGTAAGTTCAAAGAGATGAAAAAACATTTTTTATACATATTAATTGTTCTGGCTTTTTTCTATTCAGGATGTGACAAACCCGGACCGACAGAACTTGTTGATGATCCGAACGAATCAGATAACCTGCAAGTAGAAATAATCGGAAAAGATCTTGACAACGAGTTTTATTCAAATGGCTTTGATACTTCTGGAGTTGTTGAGAATATTCAAGACTATTCTAGCATAATATCTGTAAGCGGAATTAAACTTACGCATAATGGAATAACCGATAATATTTCTGCTGCTCAGACTTATTTGTTTGACAGAACAAAACCTTTTCGCTCGCCACATGGAATCATTATAGGCTACAATACTATTACACCCGGTATAATTAAGTTTAACGATGTTACGGCAAGGCTTACTAATTATCGTGTCCGTTATAGAGAAGCAGGAGTATTAATCGACACAGTTTTAGGGAAAAAATATGAACTGTTCAATATAAATGGAAGATCACTAAACGATCCATTTATTTTTCCATACAATTCTACAGTAACTGTATTATGGAATCCGTTTATTGGACCGTCCTCAAGTTTTGATATAATTACACCTAAAGAGATCACAGGTAATGTTAAAATTGTAAGTTTGCCCGGTCAGAATAATTATCGAGCAGAACTAACATGGCAAGGTGAAAATGTAAATAACTTTTCAATTATTCTCGGCGGTGTCAGGAATTCAAATCAACAGGTATTCCCTTTCTTTAGAATTAAAACAAAAGATGATGGAAGCCTTGTTATACCAAGTACTATATTAAAAAATATTCCTCGTGATAGATTTAATAAAATTTCTCTTACTTTTATTCGAAAGCACGATAAGCTTACACAGCTTCAGAATTCCGAACTTTATGTTAGTTCACAAAGCATTCATACAATTATTGTAGAGATTCCTTGAGAATAGTTTTTATCATAGGTTTTATTATGTTCTCATTTGTATCCGCTTTAGGGCAAACATCTTTTGGGCTTAATGGGTTGTATGGAATTTCTAGTGAATCGTTTACATCTTTGAATTCATTTGAGTATAATATCTCAAATTATTCTGTTATTAAAGATTGGGGTTTTTCTTTTACTTACGGCGGTGAGTTTGCTGCATCAGTTACAAGTAATTTGTATCAGGTAACAGCAGCTAAAAAATTTGGTTCACATTTTATTTCTCTAAGATATACACCCGGCTATCAGAAAGAATTTATATTTAATTCTGGTCAGGCTATTCCATACAACAATACTGAATCTATTACACTCGAATCCAGATTTCTTTATAAGGAACTTTTTGGAGCAGGATATTCATATAGGATAAACGATGATTTAAGTGTTGGATTTAATGTTCGATATTTTAAACAGGATTTTACGAATGAAAATGTTACTGCCATATTTTCAGATACAATTTACTTTGTTAGAGAGACTGAAGCAGATAATTCAGAGCTATGGAAAACCGATATTGGTGTTGTCTGGAAGGCATCTAATAAGTTAGCTATCAATTTGGGTACAATAAATCTTTTAACTTTTAATAGTGAAGCTGCTAATGAAGAAAATTCTGATTTTGAGATCAGAACTCATAAATCTGTTTTTGCTGGAATAAATTATACCCCTGATAAAGATTGGAATCTAAATCTTAATTTAGAAAGTAATAATTCTTTTTTAGGCGGAATGTCTTATTTGTTTGATTTAAATAAAAATAAACTTGGGTTTGCAATCTCAGCTTTTCATGATGTTGATCAAGTGCCGTTTATAGCCGGTGCAATACCTGCAGTCATTTTCACATCAAAATATTTTGATCTTTCATTAACATATGTAAAATATTTTAGTGATAGAACTTCAACCGGCAGTTACTCAGAATTTAAATCAGATGGTATTTCAAATATCATAAATAACAGATACAGTTATGATAAACTTCTTCTTACAACAAACTTTAAATTAAATACATTAGTCGAACAGCGTGTAAAATTTCTTGGGGTAGAAATAAAACAGAACATTTATCCGGCATTAAACGATAAGTACATTAATGATCCTATTGCAACAGCAAGAGTTATTAATCTTACTAACGAAAGAATAGATGTTAAACCAATTATGATCATTAATGGAATCAGTGAAGAAAAACTTCAATCACCAATAGTTTCTATTCAGCCATACGATACTACCGAAGTAAACTACTTTGCTGTTATTTCAGAAAACTATGCCGAAGTAAATCCTGAGATCACATATGCAAGTTTTTACTTGATGACAGTAAATGATGACTTTGACGATGAATATCAGAAAGCGCTGCTTGTTAATGGCATTAATGCATGGGACGGAAATGTTAAGAATTTAAGATACTTCATTCAACGTGATATGAATTTTTCTGTTAAATACTCAAAATCAATTTTGGCAAAGCATAAATCAGAAATTGATACAATAGCCACTGTCATTTCCAACTTTCATAAAGCCAAAATTATTTTTAATTCATTTATAGAAAATTTAACATATACCTCTGATCCAAGAGCTTCCGCAGAGTATGTGCAATATCCAAATCAAACACTTGAATTAAAAGGCGGAGATTGTGATGATCTTAGTGTATGTTACAGCTCATTGCTTGAAAGTATTGGAATTGAAACTGCTTTAGTGGATTATAAAACAAACGCAGAACTACGCCACGTTAATGTAATGTTTAATACCGGGCTATCACCTCAGCAAGCATCATTGATATCAGAAAATGATACAAAGTATTTTATTAGAAAAAATGATTCGGGTGAAGATGAAGTTTGGATTCCTATTGAAACCACTTCCCTATCCGATTTTGAAAGTGCATGGACTATCGCCTCTGAAAAATTTCAATCCGAAGCAATTAATAACCTCGGTCTAATCAAAGGTGAAGTAGAAATAGTAGATGTTTATTAAACTATACAGGTAAGCAAATGAAAAATCATTTATTTATATTAATTATTGCAGCCACACTAACATATTCGCAAACTTTTCAAGTAGAAAAGCTTAACGGCAATGTTAAATTTTTAGCTGGTAACAGCAGTACATGGCAGCAGCTAAAACCTAAAATGATCTTAAATGAAAATGATGTTATAAGTACCGATAAAAATTCCACAGTAGTCATCAAGACTGAAGAAATATCGTTCACGCTTAAAGAATCATCTGCTATCACGGTTTCAAATATTAAAAAAATGACTCTGGATGAATTAGTATTAGCATTAGCGATGGAAAATGTAATGAATGCACCAAGAAAAAATGGAAATGAAAAATCTGACAACACTGGAGTTTATGGAAATAAAGTTACCGAAGAAACACTGACAACATTAAAGTCAAATGATTTTGGAGTAAAGCGATTAAACGGCGCTAAACAACTTGCTGAAAATAATTTGAAGGAATCTGCCATAATTGCATCTAAGGAAGTGTATCGTAAATATCCTGATACAAAAAAAGATGCCGCATCCAGAATATATTTTGCAGATCTTTTATTTGATAGCGGACTTTATGAAGAAGCTTATGACGATTACACAGAAATTAGAATGCTTACACTTAACAGCGAACAGAAAAACTATGTTGATGGAATGCTTGAACAGATCAATAAGAAATTGATTAACAAACAAAATTAAGATTTGCTAATCAGGTTCATTATAACTTGATCAAGATAAGTGTGATATTTTTGCGGCAGGTTTTTATACTTAGAATTTAGTTTTGTTTTGATCTCATCAAATGATAATTCCCTGTATTGATCAACATCTTTTTTAATGTTTAATAACCAGGTATCCAATTTAGATTTTACCCTTGATAAAATTTCTTGATTATCATTTTTTGTTATAGCAAGTATCGTATTAGTCAACTCAAAATTATTATCAACTAATATCTTTAACGACAGCCCTCTAAAGTTTTCTGCAACAAGAGTTCTGCTAACATTGCCAAGTTCTTTTGCAGTTTCGTTTATTGAAGAATGAGAAAACTTTTTATTTCGCAGAGATTCAATTACAATATCTTCAAAATTAAGTTTAACTCTTTTTACAATTTCAGCAGGTAAATCATTTAGTTGGATTAAACTTCTATTACCCGATTCACAAAATACTTTTGCTCTTCGTATAACAGATTCCAGTTCTCTTACATTACCTGGCCAATCATAATCATTAAGTGATTTTAATGCTGCTAGTGAGAGTTGATATTTTTTTTCATCACTATCACAAAAATATCTTGCTATCGATTCAATATCTTCTTTTCTTTCCCGAAGAGGTGGAATATTAATATTAATTACATTTAATCTGTAAAAAAGGTCTTCTCTAAACTTCCTTTCTTTGATAAGTAGTTTAAGATCTTTATTTGTAGCAGAAATAACTCGCACATCAGTAGTGGCTGTATTTACGGAACCAACTTTATCGAACTCACCAGACTGAAGTACTCGTAAAAGTTTAACCTGAAAATTTTCTGTTGTCTCACCTATTTCATCTAAAAATATTGTTCCTTTATCTGCTGCTTCAAATTTTCCGACTTTATCGGTAATAGCTCCGGTAAAAGCACCTTTTACGTGTCCGAATAATTCACTTTCTAGAAGAGATTCAGTAAGTGCAGCACAATTTACGGCAACAAACTTTTTATCTTTTCTTTTGCTTAATGAATGAACTGCCTTTGCGACTAATTCTTTTCCGGTTCCGCTTTCACCTGTAATCAATATTGAAGCATCAGTTGGTGCCGCTTTCATTATCAAATCTACAACATTCTTCATCTCAGCAGATCTAAAAATTAATCCAGAGAAATTCTGCTCATCCATTACCTTAACAACTTTGGCTGCTATTTGGTCATTTTCATTCTCTTTAAGTTTTACAATGTCCTCAGTTAGTCCTTCAATTTTTTCTAATAACTTTTCTGTGTTTTGGTGGGAAGATTTTTTTAGATCACTTTGCAAACTTAAAAGCTCTTTTTCTTTTTCAGCTAAAAGCTTTTTAAATAATTCGGATTCATTGTAGTAACCGGTCAACTGATTTCTTTTTTCAATAAGCGTGAAATAAATATCGGCGATAAAGGTAAATGCCAAAGGAAGAATAATAAACGAAATACCTAATTCGATGAACAAAAATCTGTAAAGTATATAAAATATTAAAAGTGAAGATGAAAATATGATCGTATAAAAATTAAATAATCGGGTTTCGTCTTTGAGAAATATTAAAAGTAAAATTATTAATGCTATAAAAGCATATATAGACCATTGATAATATTTATCGTTAATATATCTTTCATTTAAAAGGTTATCCGTTGCAAAAGCATGCAAAGCAACACCTGGTAATTGATCATCAAAGGTAGTTTCAAATACGGAGGAAAGTTGAGGATCACTAATACCGACAATAACTATTTTGTTTCTAAGTTTTAGAAGTTCAGGATCTTTTTCTTGAACAAGTTGAAAAAATTCCACTAGAGAATAATTCTTAAACTTATTCCAGTGAGAAACAAAATTTAATTTAATCTTTTTTGGGTATCCATTCTCTGCATCTATCAAACTTAAGCTAAATGCTTTTTCTTTTAATAATCGATTTGTTATTTGAAGCGGAATTTCAATTCCATGATTGCGGATAAAATTTATATGACCGGTAGGAATCTGATCATTAATAAGTTTTGGGCTTGGGAAGCTTAGCGAATCTGTTATGTAGAGTTTATCACTTTCTTCTAAACTGCCGGCAAGTGAGCTGAGCACCACATTTTTTGCTCTGCCAATTTCTTTCTGAAGCACATTATCATAAATAGCTTGTGATACAAATTTTGCGCTTAAAAAAACTTCAAGCCCTATTTTCTTTACTTGATATGATGAGAGATTATTTAATAACAAAGCATAATAGCTTCGCTTTATCGGCCATGGACCTAATTGTTCTATATCCTGTGAGGTTATGTGAATAATAACAATTGAGGAATCTGGTTCTCGCTCACCAGAGATTTTGCTAAATGAAGAAGCGATAAATGAATCAAATGTATTTGGAATTACTTGAAACGTAAATAGAATGGCTATAGTTAGTAAAGCAATTGATATTTTAATAATTGTGTTTCTATTCACTGACTGTTTTATCTGATTGAATTGTTGAAATCAAATCTACTCAAAAATAATATATTTTTTGATAGCAGTGTGCATAGCTGTAAATAGATTTTATTTGACAATTAGACAAATTTAGATTGGAAAATGTAAAAAATAAGGGAGGCAAAGCTCCCTTAAAACCCTAACTATTATAGATCTTTTCTTATTTAATTTACCTGTCTAACTAACGATAAGAACTCATCAGCATTTACAAAGCCGGTTAATCGTTTAATTTCATTTCCTTTTGAATCAATAATCAGGACTGTTGGCATACCAACAACATTAAAACGTTTTCTAAGTTCTTCATTTATATCATTGTTCTTTGTCATATCAACTTTATATACTGTAAATCGTTCAAATTCGTTTAACACACGTTTATCAGAAAAAGTAAGTGCATCCAATTCTTTGCAAGGGATACACCAGTCAGCATAAAAATCTATTACCATCCTCTCCTTGTTATTCAAAGAAGCTTCATAATTTTCGATACTAAATTTTTTCCATTCCGGTTCAAGATTTTGACTTGGCACTAAAGCATAAATTGAAATTGCGATCACAATAACTGAAAAAACAGTTTTGAATATTCTAAATCCTTTAGCATCATTTGCAGTTTTATCCACAAAAAGTAAAATGATAGCTGCAATTATTCCAAAGACTGGAAGCGAATAACCCTGAATAGCTTTTGGTAATATCGGATCTAAAAAGTAAAACGCCATTCCAACTAATAAGAACCCGAAAATGTGTTTAACACCTTCCATCCATAAACCTGCCCGAGGTAAACTTTTAATTTTACCTGAAAATATTGCAAGTAATAAATATGGAAATCCTAACCCAAGTGCGAGCACAAAGAACATTAAAAATCCATAGAGCGGATCGGCTTTGGCTGCAACGTAAGTTACAAGTCCAAGTACAAATGGTCCGATGCAAGGAGCAGCAACAATGCCCATCGTTAAACCCATAAAAAATGCACCGAACGCACCACCCTTTGCCCCGCCGGCTTTCATTACCCAGGAATCCGGGAATTTAAATTCATAAACACCAAACTGACTTAGAGCCAAAGCAACAAACAGAAGAGCAATTATAATTATTAGAATTGGATTTTGAAGAAGACTTCCAAACACAGCGCCGCTAAGTGAGGTTACAACTCCAACCACAGAATAAGTTAAAGCCATTCCAAGCATATAGAGTAATCCAAGCATCACCAATCGGCTCGTTTTCCCTTCTGATTGTCCTCCAAAGTAGCCGATAGTAATTGGAATTAAAGGATAAACACAGGGTGTGAGATTTAATGCTAGTCCTGCAAGGAATACAAATATTAAGCTGAGGAATAATCCGCTGTTCTCTAGGGTTGATGCGATTGAACCCTCGTCACTTTTTGTATCCTTAGTTGTTGCTACTTTTACTTCTTCAACTTTAGTTGAGTTATCTGTCGACTGAACAGAATCAAATTTACTTATGTTTGAATCCGATTCAGTCCTAACTTCTGGTTCTGCAATATCATCAATCTGTTTTTTTACAACTTCAACTTCAAATTCAGTATTCGTTTCATTTGGCGGTAAGCAGGATACATCGTTGCAGGCTTGATAATCCAATTTGATAAGAACTTTTTGTTTACCTAAAGGTGCATCCTGACTGATACTGAATGTTAGTTTTGCGTTTGAGGTTGCCTCATAAACTGATACTAGCTCCTCAGAAAATGATAACTTTAACTCGTGAGCCTTTGGATAGTTTACCGCAATTAATTTTAGTCCGTTCCCTCTGGCTGTTAATTCGCTAGGAATTAAAAAATCATCATTCGGTTTGTTGGAATTAATATGCCAGGTTGGGCTTACAGTTATAGCTAAACTGATTGAAAATTTTTCTCCTTGAGCAACCTTAACAGATTTATCAATAACTGATATACTGGCTACATCTTGTGATTGAGGAAAACTTATCAGATTAATAATGAGACTTAATACCAATGCCATAAAACTTATTCTGAGATAGCTTAATACCATATATATTCCTGTTTATTCGTCAAATGTTTAAAAACATATAACAATCTGATGTTTGCAATAATGATAAGTTTCAAATCAATTAATAATTTTATTTCCATCTTTATCCAATAAAATCGGTACTCCAAATCCGAGTTCTTTTAAATTTTCCATTTGAGTTGCTTTATCGCCAACAATAAGATAAATCATTTTATCCGGTTGAATATATTTTTGCGCAAGCGATTTATGTTCATCCAAAGTCATTTCTGAAATTTGTTTTTCCTGCTGTTTAATGTAATCATAAGGAAGGTTGTACCAAGCAATTTGAGATAACATTCCACGTAATGCGCCGATCGTTTCAAATTTTAGAGCGTTAGATTTAATTAAAGCATCTTTTGTAAACTTAAGATCTTCTTCAGAAATTCCATTTCTGTATTTTCTCATTTCATCTCTAAATATCTGTGCAGATTCTAAAGTTGCATTTGATTGAACACCTGAGGATGCAACAAAATAACCTGGAAATTCTGAACTTGTAAAACCAGTTCTTGCGCCATAAGTGTATCCCTTTTCTTCACGCAAGATAAGATTTACAACTCCATTAAAGCTTCCGCCAAGTTTATAATTCATAACTGTAGCTTTAAAGTAATCGGGATCAGTAAAAGCTAAACTGGGTGTTCCAATTCTTATTTCTGATTGCTTTGCACCTGGAAAATCTACAAAGTAAACGGTTGAAGATTTAATATTATTTACAAATTCTGGTTGTGGAATTTTAACTTCAAGCTTGTTCCATTTAGTTTCTAAATCTTTGAATACATCAATCGCAGCATCTTCACTTATATTACCGGCAATTGTAATTATAGAATTTTGAGGAGAAAAACTTTTTGCATAATAGTTTTTAAGATCATCTAAAACTAATGCAGAAACTGACTCCTCGGTACCGGCAGTATTTCTAGATAAAATATTTTTATCGCCATAAATAAGTTTTGAGAAAACAAGTGATGCTGTAGTACTTGCAGAGGTTTTGTTTCTTTGGATTGATTCTGTAATCTCATTTTTTAATCTATCAAATTCATTTGCGTCCCAGCGGGGTTCAAACAATATTTCTTCAACAAGTTTAAAAGTCTCAGCAAATTTATTTGAAAGACAATTTGCACTAATTAATACTGCTTCATCAGTTGTTGTAACATTAATGTTTGCGCCGAGATCTTCTATTGCCTGTTCTAACTCAAGCGGAGTTTTGTTTTTAGTTCCCTGCATTAACATTCTGCTTACAAGATTAGCTGAGCCAACTTTATTAATATCATCCATGAGTAATCCGCCTTTTACAGCAATTTGAAAATCAACTAATGGCAACTCATTCTGCTCAATGCCAAGAATTTTTACTCCATTTGATAATTCAGCATCCCATATATCCTGCTCCTTTAGCAAAGGGTCCGGACCGTTAAGAGGCATTTTTTTACGGTCAAAATTTGATTCAATCTTTTCTACCTTTACTAAGTTTTCCGGTAAATTTTTAATTGCAAGTTTCTCTTCTTCTGTAAACGATTTTATATTATCGCCCTTAATTGTAAACAGAGGCGAGTCTTGAGCAGCAAGTTCTGCTTTACCTTTAGGGAAAATGCTCAACAATACATACTTCTGATCCTTTATATAATTGTTGTAAACACGCCAAACATCTTCTGATGTAACCGCAAGACTGTTGTTCAAATCTGTATTTAAGAAATCAGGTGAGCCTGCAAATATATTGTAACTTGCCAGCTGTCTTGATTTACCAAGTACGCTCGAGATTCCGTTATAAAAATTTGTTTCTATACCTGCTTTAGTTCTTGCAAGATCCTTTTCAGTAAAACCATCTTTTTCAAATTTTGCAAATGCCTCTTTAATGGCATTCTCTACTTCTGTTAAATTCTTATCAGGAAAAGTTCTTATACGAATTCTAAAATCGCCGGCAACTTCACTGCTATTGTTAAAGGTACTAACGGATGGAGCCAGTTTTTTATCTTCAACAATTACTTTATACAGTGGAGACTTTTTACCTCTTCCAATCAAATCAGCTAAAATATCTAAAGCATAACTATCTTTGGTAAATTGCTCAACAGTTGGAAATAACATTGTAAGTTCAGGCGATTGAGCAAAATTATCCTCGTATGAAGCTCGTTTAAAATTATCAAGCTTAACAAGCTGTGGTTTTAAAGGTGCTACAGGAGCAGATGGTTTTATTTCACCAAAATATTTTTCAATCCATTCTTTTGTTTGATCAACATCGAAATCACCCGCAACCACAAGTGTAGCATTATTTGGTCCGTAATATTTAGTATAAAAATCATGAACATCTTTAAGTGTAGCATTTTGTAAATCCTCTAGCGCTCCAATAGTAGTCCAGTTGTATGGATGACCTTCCGGATAAAGCAGCTTTCCAATAAGATAACTTGTCTGACCGTAAGGACGATTAATATAATTTTGTCGTTTTTCATTCTGCACAACACTCTGCTGATTTTGGAAAGCATCATATGTAACTGTTGGAAGCATAAATCCCATTCTATCTGCCTCTAACCAAAGAGCGAGCTCAAGAGCGCTGTTTGGAACGATCTCAAAGTACATTGTGCCGTCTTGCCAGGTTCCGCCGTTCAATGTACCGCCATTGCCCTGTATTAGCTTAAAGAATTGATCTTGAGCAACGTCCTGAGATTCCTGAAACATAATATGTTCAAACAAATGTGCAAATCCGGTTTTACCGGGTGTTTCCCTATTCGATCCGACATGAAATTGAATTGCAACTGCAGTTATTGGATCAGATTTGTCTTGATGCAGAATTACCTGAAGTCCATTTTGCAAAATGTACTTCTCATAATCTAATTTAAAGTTGCTTTGTGAATACAAGCTAATAGCAGCTAACAAAACAATCATCAATGATGATTTGAATAATGATTTATTGATCATTGGAGTTCTCCCGTACCTATTATTAAAAAATGATGTTCAAATATATGACACTTATAGTAAAGTAACATAGGATTAATAAGTCTCTCACTTAAAAATCTTTAACGGATAAAAAGAGACAAATGAAAAAATAAGAAGCAATAAACAATTTATTTTTTATAAAAAAAAAGAGCCCGCTTTAGACGGACTCTTATTTTTAACTAACTAACTACTAAACAACTAATAAGTAACACCTTATTATTTCAACAATACCATTTTTCTTGTTTGAACAAAATTTCCTGCTTGAAGCTTATATAAATATACGTCACTAGGCAGATTACTTGCATCAAAATTAATCGAATGGTTGCCTGCTGGTTTTTCTTCATTAACCAGTGTTACAATCTCCTGTCCAAGTAGATTGAATACTTTTAATTGAACTAAACCACTGTTTGGTAAAGCAAAAGAAATTTTTGTTGCAGGATTGAATGGGTTGGGATAATTTTGAAATAATTCGTAAGAACCAGGAATTGCATCCGAAATTTCTTCAACACTTACAGCATTATCAAAAATAAGTGTATCCATTTGCGAAGTTCTATGCTCATAACCATGTCTGGAATTTTCAAAAGTTGCAGAACCAAAAGTGTAATGCTGGGTTATATCAAATTGAACGTCATCAGTATTTCCAGTTTGCAAAGGACGAGAAAACTCTGCTGTCCATTCATTATTATTCCAAACGGCTCCAAAATCTATATCACCCCTGCTGCCTGTGGGCGCTCTAAGAATTCGTTCAGGAACAATTGCGTTTAATGCGGCATAATTAGCCCAGTATGTAGCTGCATCTGCATCACTAACACCCGTAGTTGCATCACCAACACATTCATTATTACTAATTTCAGTATCTTTTAGTACCATAGCATCAGCAAAATCCACAGGTGCAATCTCCATGTATTTAGGACGCGATTGATCTCCGATACGATTATTTGAATAACCACTGCTGCCGGCATCTCCATAGCGTCCACCATCTTCTCCATTTATAGAATCAGGTGCCCATACACCAACCCATTTATCGTCAATGTATCCGGTCATCGAGAATGTTCCGCCAATTACCTCGTGAGTTAATGGGTTAATAGTAAGATTTGTGCCTGATGCTGAAAGATATGCAGCTCCACGTCCGGCTTTGCTATGCCACATCTCAGCTTTTCCGCTTTCTAACCATGCATCATCAACTATTCCATGTGTGCTTACATGCGGATCCAAATCAGTGGGATAGTAGTTATGGCATTTAGACATGCACCCACCTGTGTTGTAAGGATTGCCGGTAATTTGACCTATAGGAAAGAACAAAGCAATTCTGTCTTCAGATTGAGTACCATTAGGTTTTGTCCAACTTCCAGTTGAAAAGTCCCAGGAACCATTACGTGTTAAACTGGCTGTTGAGTCAGTCCATTTTGCTAACATATAAATACGATCCGTTGTATAAACAGACTTCAATTTTAATGTATAAGAACTATTATAGTTGTGACATCCTGCGCAATCATTTATACTTGCAGGATTATGAACATCAAACGTTTCGCCTAATGGTACAATTAAATCAGTTGCAGATGTCCATACTTGATCAGCAACTCCATCAACAATTGGGGCATTAGTAACTTTAAATGCCTTTAATACACGTGGATTTCCGCTTTGTGGAAACAATGTACCCGGAAGAAATAACAAACAACAAAATATAAACACATAAAAATTTTTCATAGTAAATCCCTTTGTAAAGTTTTTAAAAATATTAGTAACAGGAAATTGCAATGACTTATTGATTATTCATAAATCTACATTTATGACCATCCCCAATGAGAAATTTATTTTTCGCAAATAAATCTTAAATCTATTAGCGTCAATGTTAATGTCGAAGTGATTGAAAAACATGAACCCTTAAATATCGCTTATTGAAATCTTTTTTTATAATTTTTGCTATTGTTGCTTGTATTGTCTTCTTACAATCAGGAATAAAGCCGATGAATTTTCTCAAGATTTAGGAATGATTTATATTTAGCAATTTATGCCAAATGAGAAGGATATGAGTGTGATCTTTATCTTAAAAATTTTGAAAAGAAAAAACTATAGTTGAATTTATATTACAATAATATTTTTCTCCATTACCGAGAGTTCGAAAAACGCAGGCGGTAAGTTCAGCGTTATGATGTTATTTGTTCTTTCGGTTGTAACAATAGTAATTAACGGCATAGCATTATCAGCAATTTTATTCAGGATTTCAGAATGGGGTATTACACCAAACAGACTTGCGGTTTTAGGTGGCAATATTCTTATCCTGATAAATCTTCTTCTTGTTACTTTCAGATTATTTAAAGCAATTAAGAATGACAATGAAATAAATAAAGTGGAAAATAGTATCGCCTCTTATTTACCCATTTACAGTTTATGGACGATTTTAGTAACCTTTGTTTTTCCTATCATCTTTTACTTCAAATAAAATATGATGAAATTGATATCTGCAAACTATCCTCCTTCTTTAGGATTGATGTTTCTGACAAATAATTTAATTTTTAATTTTACAAGGCAGGTAACAAACATATTTTGCTGCCACAGTCTATATGACCTATAAGTAGCAAACTTGTGGCTTAATCTATTTATTTGATGCTAACTACTGGATTAAAACACAACCATCTATTCTCATTCGACATATGATTTATATTAATTATTTTTTTATTTATGATAAAAATCTTTTTAATCTTTTTAATCTTTTTATCATTAAATTGTTTTTATCTGTTCCCCCAGCCCACTCACAAAATAAATTTTGATGCCTCTGGCCTTTCAAGCGGAATGTATTCTATTCGCTGCAGACGGGCAATAAGACTTTAACGAACAAAATGATTTTGATGAAATAGTGTCAAATGACCCCTCAGGATATTAAATTTAACAAAAAACCTGAGGAGAAAAATGGAACTAAGAAGAACGGAGATAAAGCGAAGAGAAATAAAAAGCAGCGAGGGAGAGTTCATCTGGGAGTTGAAGCACTCATATGAACTCTCACCTAAGCTCAGTGAGCAAATACTTTTAACAGCCAAAGAAAGTTTGCTCAGAGAGTATCATTTAAGGGAAGGACAAATAGAAGTAACAGTAATTGAGACAGAAGAGCGAAGCGGTAAGCTGATAGAGAAGATGCAAAAGAAGAAAGTAAGGCTAACGATAGATAAAGGAACAGAAGATATAGAAGCATTAAAAGAATACGGACGAATAGGCTTACGTCAGATCAAGATACAGCGAATAACAGAAGAAGCAATAGAGCAAGGCGGAGTATTAAGCCAGGAAGATATAAGTAAATACTTGTCCGTAAGCCTAAGGACAGTAAAGCGAGATATCAGAGATATAAAACAACGAGGTATAGAGGTATTAACCCGAGGGTATCTGCATAATATCGGCAGAGGACAGACACATAAAGTAAAGATAATCGGGATGTATCTTGATGGAAAGACTTACAGTGAAATAAAACTAACAGCCAGACATAGTAGTGGAGCAATAAAGCGTTACTTAGAAAGTTTTATAAAAGTGCTGATGGCACAAAGCAAAGGGATATATCAAAGGGAAGAAATAAGTGCAGTAACAGGAATAAGCCAGGGATTAGTAAGACAGTATTTGGAGCTAATACGAGAAAGCAAAAAAGATAAAACAAGGAAAGAGAATCTAAAGGATCTAATAAACAGAAACAGTTACCGGGCAGGGATAAAAAAAACAGAAAAGCACTATTTAGAGCCTCAGGCAGCTATGATGGGAGGCTTGTTATGAGCTTGAATCCGACAAGAGACAGGTATGAGAGTATAAAGAAAAGAAACTTCAGGAGTGCGATAATAAATCTTCTGGAGAATGAATATAAGATACTGGGCTCAAGAAAAATAATAGAAATGCTGGCAGATGACTTAGAGGAATTACAGAGGGAATATTATCCGAAACAAGAGCAGGTAGGGTTTGGAGAAATAGTATTTACAACGACTAAAGACGATGGACAGCGACAGAGCTATGGAAAGAAGGCAGAAGACTATGGAACAACAACGGTAGTGTTGCCATTGATAACCAAAGAAGATGTAGAGCGAAGGATATATTATAAGAAGGGAGACCGGAACAGTAACTACAAACATAGAGAAGCCAGAGACATAGAAACGATGGTAAGATTACTGAAGTGTGCAAAGCAGCAAGGGGGATTGTTAAGTGGAGCAGAGCTAAGTATGTTAATGAATCGGAGCTTAACTTCAATAAGAAAATATTTAGATGCCTATACAAAAAAGACGAAAGAGATATTGCCGTTAAAAGGATATGTGCTGGACCAAGGAAGTCTGCCAACACATAAAGGAATAATAATCAATTTGTATGAACAAGGAAAAAGTCCGGCAGAAATAGTACTGAAGACGGGTCACAGTCAGGATGCGGTAGACAGATACATAAAACAATATGATCAGATAAAGAAGCTGATAAGAAAAGGAATGGATGAAGTAGCGATAAAAGAAATCACTGGAAGAACTATGAAAGTAGTAAGAGAATACATTAAATTATATAAAGACTTAAATCCTGAGAAAGTTACAAATGAATAAAAAAACCTCAGGGGCCAAATGGCACTATAGTAAATAATAATTTGGGAGTGTAAATAATTCTGTGTAAATGGTTAAAGAAATAGTTTAGTTAAGTGCTGCGAAGCGTAGCGAAGCAGCACTTAACTTAGCGAAAATCCTCTGGGGTTTTCTCCGAAGGAGTCCTTTGGACATTTTCTAAAAAAACTAATTACTTTTAACCATTATCCGAAAGGAGATATACAGAATGGAACTTACACCTGAAATGATCGAGCAGTTAAAAGCCGATCTTAAAAAAGCTAAAACATATCAAGACTTGATGGGAGAAGGAGGAGCCATCAAGAAGATCATCAAAGCTTCCCTTGAGGGAATGCTTGATGCAGAACTAACCGAACACCTGGGTTATGAGAAATACTCACCTTCTGGTAAAAACACCGGTAACAGTCGTAACGGCAAAACTCACAAGACTTTGAAGAATGACAACGGAGAAATTGAGCTAACAGTACCCAGAGATCGCAACGGTTCATTTGATCCGATTGTTGTAAAGAAGTATGAGAGAACACTAGGACCGATTGAAGATAAGATCATCTCAATGTATGCAAAGGGAATGACTACAAGAGATATACAATCACACGTTCAGGAGTTTTATGGGTTAGAGGTAAGTGCATCGCTTGTCTCACAGATAACCGACAAGATTATTGATCTGGCAAAAGAATGGCACAATCGTCCACTCGAAACTGTTTATCCGATAGTTTTCTTTGATGCAATCCATTACAAAGTAACAAGTGAAGGAAAGGTAACCAATAAAGCAGCTTACACTTGCTTAGCGCTTGATATAACGGGCAGAAAGGATCTTCTGGGCTTATGGGTAAGCGAAGCTGAAGGCTCTAACTTCTGGCTTGGTGTTTTAACAGAGTTAAAGAATCGTGGTGTTCAAGATATCCTTATTGCCTGTGTTGATGGCTTGAAGGGTTTTCCTGAAGCAATCAATACGGTTTTCCCCGGAACGGAAATCCAGTTATGTATCATTCACCTAATCAGAAACACTCTGAGATACATTGCGAGCAAAGATCAGAAATCATTTATGAAAGAACTCCGCCAGGTTTACTCAGCACCTACAGAAGAAGCAGCTCTTATCGCTCTGGACAATCTGGAAGAAAACTGGGGCAAGAAATATGCTTTGTCTATTAGAACCTGGAGACAGAACTGGACTCACGCTTCTACGTTTTTCAAATACCCTGATGAGATTAGAAAAATCATTTACACTACAAATGCAGTTGAAGCCGTCCATCGACAATTTAGAAAAGTGACTAAACAGAGAAGTATTTTTCCCAATGATGATGCACTGAAAAAAATGCTTTTCTTAGTTTACAGAGATATTTCTAAAAAATGGACTGTTATGCCTGTTCAAAACTGGACTATTGCTTTATCGCATTTATCAATTATTTTTGAAGAGAGATTAAAAAATGTTCTTTAACACCAAAACCCATTTACACAAATTATTTTACAGACTCTTAAAATGTTTGATTTTTAGTCGGAACGGCGGGATTTGAACCCGCGACCCCTTGAACCCCATTCAAGTACGCTACCGGACTGCGCCACGTTCCGAATTTTATAATTTAGACACCAATAGTTCTAATAAGCTTTTAACTTCTTCCAAATCATCTTTGAGAGTTGTTCTTTCCCTTTTAATAGTTTGAGGTAGATCCATAGTATCTGGTTCTTTTTCAACTTCATTGCTTTGTAATACTTTATCCGGTGCATAATTTTCCATTATCTTCTTTGCACCTTCAATAGTGTATTTGCGTTCCCTCAAAAGAGTTTTAATATGCAGAATGAGTTGGATGTCTTTATTTGTATAAATTCTGTTTCCCGCTCGGTTCTTTTGTGGTCTTAACTGTTCAAACTCAGTTTCCCAGTATCTAAGAACGTATTGCTCTATGTTTGTAATTTTACTTACTTCACTAATTGAATAGTAAAGTTTTTTGATTGACAAATCCTTCATAGGCTTCTTAAAATTGTTTAATCGAAAATAACTAATCTACTTATTAATATCAACTTTATAGACTTATTTAATTTTAATATTAGTTAATCTAACTAACCCTTATGATTAGAGAGTATATACTCTATGAACAGATAAAAAGATTTAATGGAATTTGGTTCAGTATAAATTTATTTAATCAATTTTTGTAGTAAATATGCAGCAGCAAGGTAACTGTTTTCTTTGAATCCAGATATATAACCGTTTGTATTCTTAGCAGTTAATAAAGTTTGTCTAAAATCTTCTCTATTAGCAAGATGAGATAAATGGACTTCGACTTTAGGGATTTTACAAATTTCTAGTGCGTCCATAATTGCAACAGATGTGTGAGAGTATCCTCCCGGATTTATTATCATTCCATCAAATTCATTTTCGGCATCTTGAATTTTAGTTACTATTTCACCTTCGATATTAGACTGGAAAGATTCGAATTTCATTGAAGGGAATTCTTGAATTAGCAATTTAATAATCTGTTCTAAACTGAGTGAAGAGTATTTCGTTTCATCTCTCTTGGATAACATATTTAAATTTGGTCCATTAATAACTAATATTTTCATTTACCATCTCCCATTTCCTCAATCAGTTCTCTTAATTTTGGATTTAAGTAAATCTCATCAACACCTAGTTCTTTTAAAGCCACTGAAAGTATCATTGCTTTGCGTTGCAAATTTGCATTTTTATTAATCACAATCACTTTGCTTTCTTTCAATAGACAATATCCGCCTTTAAAATCACCTTTCTCAAACCTTACGGTTGCACCAAGCTGGCTAGCAACTGATCTTAAATCCTGAATAATTTCTTCAAACTCTTTTTCTTTTAATTTCATCTTTACTCAGTTTTAATATTTTTTGTAAGCGGTTGAAAAACTATAAAATAGAAAAATGAAAGATATGTTAATATCGCAACAATAGAATAACTACTTAGATCTTTGATTCGATCTCTAAGTAATTCTATTATTAGATTTGAATCAAATGAGCCGCTGTTCAACATCATAATAACTTTATAATCTATTAACATAAGATAAATTTCAAATGGTGCTGTTATTAGAACTGCGAGCAGGATTATGAATAGCCATCCGTTGAATCTTAGATTAAGTTTGGATGTTAAGAAAAACAAGAATCCAGTAACAAGCATAAATATAAATGATATGAAATGAACCACAATTGACGGTAATAATGAGAATAGAATGCCGTTTATGTTGTCGTTCGTAATATAATTTTTAAGAATTAAATCAGGTCCCTCAAATAATTGATAAACAAGAAACAATCTGGATAAATATGAACCAATCCATATTGCTGCAGACATTAAAGAGAGAACAGCAAGTATTTTAGATAAAGTTGAAATTTTTTTCATAATTTTTTATTAAAGTTTTAGCGAAAATAAATAAAAAAGTTCATACTTGCTCTGAGTAAATTTTAGAGATCACTAAAAAATTCGAAATGTTATTCTCATGAGAATCTGCATTGGCCGGAGCCAGTTGGGGATCCATTGATTATAGATAAAAATTCTTTTTTTAGAAATTTCATTCAAATAAATAATGAATGTTCTTTTGATCATCAGATTGAGGATCACGAGTAAAGATCATTAATTTATTAATTCAAAATTGAGATACAATATTAAGTTGGAGCAAGAGACGAGAATTCACAACAGCAGCAAATAAAAAATGATTTTATATTGGAGAATTTATTTATAAATAAAGTAGCATCCAACTATCACTTCTATTTATAATTATTAGAAAGTAATCATTATAACATTAACTATATATTAACTTATAAATAATAATTAAATCTTATAATGACATTAAATATTCTGATTTTTTATAATTGTATTTGCTACTAGGTCTGTTGATAATGTGTCCGGATAATCAATAGTATAGTGTAATCCTCTGCTTTCTTTTCTTATCTTTGCAGATTTTATTATCATATTGGAGCACGCTACTAAATTTCTTAATTCCAATATTTCCTGAAATACAATTGTCTTCTTATAAAGCGCCTCCGTTTCCATAAATATATTGTGAATTCTTTGGGCAGCTCTTTCTAATCGCAAATTAGAACGAACTATTCCGACATAATCCCACATTGTTTGTTTAACCTCACTAACGCTATGAGTGATTAGTACTCTTTCATCATAGGTTAAGGTTCCTGAATCATCCCAATCTAATAATTCAGGTATTGCTGGATCATAGTCATTAAGATAATCCTTAATCGAATTAGAACATCGATACGCATAAACTAATGCTTCTAAAAGCGAATTGCTTGCCAGTCGATTAGCCCCGTGAACTCCTGTCATTGTAACCTCGCCGCTTGCATAGAGACCATGTAAGGATGTCCTTCCTTGCAAATCAACTACAATACCACCGCAAGCATAGTGAGCAGCTGGAACAACAGGAATAAAATCTTTTGTAATATCAATACCGTACTTTACACAAGTTGAATAAATATTTGGAAAGTGATTTATGATTTCTTGAGAATTTTTATGAGTCAAATCTAAAAAGACATAGTTATCTCCTCTTTTCTTTAATTCACTATCGATGGCACGTGCCACAATATCTCTAGGGGCTAATTCTTTTCGTGAATCATAATTTTGCATGAATAAATTTCCATCTTTTGTGCGAAGCAATCCACCAAATCCTCGCACTGCTTCAGAAATTAAGAAAGAACGACCTGTGAACGCAGAACCCATCTGAGTATTATAGAAAGATGTTGGATGAAACTGTATGAACTCCATATTACCAATTTCAACTCCCGCACGGTAAGCCATTGCAAATCCATCACCTGTAGCTATTAATGGATTAGTTGTATGAAGGTATACTTGACCTAATCCACCTGTCGCGAGAATCGTAGCTTTAGAGTTTATTTTTATCACTTCATTTTTAGATGAATCAAGAATATAGGCCCCCCAACAGTTAAGATTTTTGTTTGGTGATTGTTTTATTCTGGAAATGTTATGTTCAGTCAAAAGATCGATAGCAATTGCATTTTCAAAGATTTTGATATTCTTTTTATTTTCTACTGCATGAATTAATGCACGTTCAATTTCCTGTCCAGTTAAATCCTTAGCATGAAGAATTCTGGACATAGAGTGCCCACCTTCACGTGCAAGATCAAAATCTTTTCCTTTTTTTGTAAAATTAGTACCTATATCGATAAGATCTTTAATTCTCTCCGGTCCTTCTTTAACCATTGATTCAACAGCCTTTCTATCACATAATCCTGCACCTGCAATTAGTGTATCTTCAATATGTTTTTCAAAAGTATCAGTTGGATCTATAACAGATGCAATTCCACCTTGGGCATAGTTAGTGTTTGATTCAGCTTTATTTTTCTTTGTTACCATAATTACATCTGCATACTCTGATATTTTAAGAGCTGCAAATAATCCTGCAATTCCACTTCCAATTACTAGCACATCAGTTTTAAGTGTCATTTCAATTCCGAAATTATTAATAAATACTGGATTAAATTACTTAATTAACTGCTATTAAAAAGAGCATTAAACTGTAAAAAAGAGTTTCGATGATAAATATAGCGAAGCAAACCAAACGCAGAAGTATGCTAAGCTAATTAATAATGAGATAGATTTAATTGAAGTTATTGTAAGCAGACTTTTGAATATTAAAAAGAAAGACCAAAGGATGGTTATCAATTCAAATGCAATAAGGATGTAAGAGATTAGCGGTTTGATCTGAAATGAATAAGGATTGTTTGAAAAAATATCACCGCCTAGTACTATTAATTCTACAGGGAATATGAACACAAGACCAAATATGTACGGAATAAATGAGTAAACATTAACCGCATAAATATCTTTAAATCTGAGGTTTACATTCCTTCTGTCAAAGATTTTTATTTGAAAAAAAGTATATGTCCCAAGCAATAAAAAGGTCAATACAGCTGTTAATGTTAAACTTAATACGAATGGTGAAGTTACTCCATTTAATCCTAAAGCTGGAACAGAAAGAAATCGTATAATAACTAAATTCTTAACCGCGATAAAAAAAGTAATGAAGATAATAAAATTTTTGTGTTCAGCAAAGATAATTTGTTTGAAGGCTTGAGCAGGAGTTTCAATGATTTGTTGAATTGTATTCCATAGATCTATGTTAACAACTCTTTCCCTTAAATATGATTTACATTCAGAGCAGATATTTTTATAGGCAGGATTTATATGATTACACTTTTTACATTTTGTATGTTCAAAAAGCATAAATTTGCTTGCCCTAAAAATTTAATCTGATATTAAACATTTTTGCGCCGGTCATATAATTTTCATCGACGCTAAAATCAAAAAGATGTGCATCGACATAGGCATCAACTAAATTTAAGAAATATGTAAGTAATAAATATATAGCAAATTCATCACGCTGGTCTCTATAAAAATTACGATACTCTAAGCATAATGATTCCCCCGTTTGAGAATAAAGATTTTTATAATCATTATAACTATTGTTATTATCGATCCAGGAATAAACAAACCATCCCATCACACCCCAAACTACCGGTGCTTTCCAATATGACTCATTATATATCTGTCCCCACCCTGGTAGTATGGCGCTTCTTCCAACAGCTCCCCAGGGTGATTTCTGCATCACAAAAACATCTGAACTGATTGTTGTACTATCTTGATTTACAGTTGAATCCTGTTGAGAGAACAAACTGATATTAAGCAGCAGGATAAGAGTAATTATCTTAATTGTATTTGCTGTCAATGATTTCAAAAAGTTCAAATAATCTTTCTAATTCATCGTTAGAGAAAAACTCTATAATAATTTCACCGCCGCCGTTTTTGTTTTGCTTACACTGAACTTTAGTACCGAATATTTTTCTTAACTTATCTTCAACATCACTAAGGTTTGAGTTAACAGTTTTCTTTGCTTTGATTGTAAATGATCTTTTACTTGGTATCCCTTCGCTGATAAGTTTTTTTGTAAGATATTCTACTTTTCTTACCGATAAATTATCAGATAATATTCTTTCAAGAGCATAAAGCTGTAAATCTTCTCCGGGTAAATTAATTAACGCTCTTGCATGACCAGCAGAAATACTTTCATCAATCAAACATTGCTGGATTTTATCTGGCAGCTTCAATAATCTAATTGAGTTTGCAATTGTGGTTCTGTCTTTCCCAACCTTATCAGCGATCTGTTCCTGTGTTAAGTGACATTCATCCATTAATCTTTTATATGCTTTGCTAACCTCAATAGGATTTAATGTTTCTCTCTGAATATTTTCAATCAATGCAAGAGCTAACATTATTTCGTCAGAATCAACTTTAATTATGTAAGCAGGAATTTCCTTGTATCCAATATCTGAATATGCACGTAGTCGTCTTTCACCGGATACTAACTGATATTGATTTCCTGCAATACGTCTTACGGTAATCGGTTGAATTAGACCATTTGCAATAATTGATTTCTTTAATTCTTCAAGAGATGCTTTATCAAAATTGATTCTTGGCTGAAATGGATTTGGAGAGATGAAATCTACGGCAATTTTTGCAAGAACATCAACTTGTTTTCCATCATCAAATTTAACATTGGAATAATCTGGAGTGTTTTGTTCTTCCGCCTCATTAAACCTGTTTGGATTGATTAAAGCATCCAATCCCCTTCCTAAACTCGATTTCATTTTGCTCATATCATTAGTTATTTAAAATAGCTGAATTATTTTCAAGAAATTCAGAAGCCAACGCCATATAATTTTGAGCACCGCTTGAGATGGCATCATAAAGAATAATTGGTTTACCGTAACTTGGGGCTTCAGAGATTCTTACATTTCGATGTATTGCCGTCTTATAAACTTTATCACCAAAATATTTTCTAACTTCTTCCGCAACCTGATGTGATAATCTTAATCTTGTATCAAACATTGTTAACAAAACACCCTCTATCGCTAAATCTTTATTAAAATGTTTTTTAACGATATTAATGGTATTCAGTAATTGACCCAATCCTTCCAAGGCAAAGTACTCGCATTGTACAGGAATAAGAACTGAGTTAGATGCTGTAAGTGAATTAAGAGTGAGTAACCCTAAAGATGGAGGACAGTCAATTAATATATAATCATACTTATCGCTTACTTCAGCAAGAGCATCTCGTAAAAGAGTTTCACGATTTTCCATATCAACCATTTCAATTTCTGCACCAACAAGGTTAATATTTGATGGAAGCATATCCAGAAATGGCATAAAAGTATTTATTATCACTTCTTGTATTTTTCTTGTTCCAACTAAGACTTCGTAGACTGAAGGTGTTTGATTTGTTACACTCAAGCCAGAAGAAGAATTTGATTGCGGATCAATATCGACTAATAGCGTTCGCTTTTCGGCAGCAGCCAGCAAAGAAGATAAATTGATTGTAGTGGTTGTTTTTCCCACTCCACCCTTCTGATTTGCTATTGAAATTATTTTTGCCATCTAAATAGAATTGTTAAAATTTTGAGTTCAAAGATAATCGAATGAAACTTATATAGAAACAGTAATCTTTATAAATCTATCTCTTCTCCAAAAGATAATACTTTACAAATTTTCCCCTGCGCTTCAACAAGTTTTTTAAATTCATTTGGATCAGAATGTATTACGGGGAAAGTATTATAATGTATTGGAATTGCTGTTTTTGGGTTTGCAAGCTCAACGGCTTTAACAGCGTCTCTCACTCCCATTGTAAAATTATCTCCAATTGGAAGAAGCATATAATCGATGGGATTCATTTCACCAATTAATTTCATATCATAAAATAAGCCTGTATCACCTGTATGATAAATAGTTTTTCCTTCAATAGTAACTAAAACTCCAGAAGCTTCACCTGTATATTGATTATCCGGCGAAAGTGAACCATGATGAGCGATTGTAAACTTAACTCTTCCAAAATCAAAATTATGTGCTCCGCCAATATGCATATTATGGGCGTTAAGTCCTTTGGATTTAACCCATTCAGCCAATTCATTAACACAAATAAATAGTGAGTTACAGCGCTTAGCAATTTTCAATCCATCTCCAACATGATCGCCGTGACCGTGAGTAAGAACTATAAATTTTGCATCAACATCTTTTGATTTTACAGGACTGACCGGGTTATCATCAAGAAATGGGTCAATAAGAATTTTTATTCCTTTATTTGTGGTGATCTGAAAAGCAGAGTGACCAAAATATCGTAGTTTCATAGCTCATTCTCCTCTATTTAAGTTACTAGTTTTAAAAAATCTTTTAGAACTTTACTCAGAGTGAACTTCATTAACTCAAGCCTAAATTTTTCTTCTAATAATATTTTCTTCTCTTTTGCTTTCAAGATTATAGCATCGTCGATTTTAATATTATTATCATTCACCAAAGAATTAACATTTTCAATAGAAATATCGATATCCCTCACATTACCTGAAAGATCCTGCAGGTGTTGAACTTTGTTATAAAACTTTATGAATATCTTCTTATCATAACAAACAATAAACAGTTCCATTGAATATCGCACTCTTCTCAAAGCAATTCTAACATCGTGTAAATTTTCAACGGATAGATCGTTGAAATATTTTTTTGTGAAAGTTAACAGGCTTTCAATTCTATCCTTTAAAATCAGGTTTGCAGATTTCTTAAACTGTTTAGTGTTTTTTAATTTATCTATTTCCCATTTGCGCTTCATAAAAGCCTTTATCTAAATAATATTTTAATAAAACCAAGTATCGCATTTACGGGATTCATTTTACTTTTTTCATTTCCATATATTGTAGAAATATCTACCCAACCAATCTTATAATTAGCTCGGGCAGAATAGATGATCATCTCACTTTCAG
Source organism: Ignavibacteriaceae bacterium (assembly GCA_044227615.1). GTDB lineage: Bacteria > Bacteroidota > Ignavibacteria > Ignavibacteriales > Ignavibacteriaceae > IGN3. Next base: position 34,257 of record JBGAWM010000003.1, on the reverse strand, counting down.
CCTCATATCCAAAAGAATATGATTTTACCTCTTTAAGTAAATCGATCTTATAAGCACGGTAACCGCATTGGCTATCAATAATTTGCTGTTTTGTTTTTATAGTTAACAACGCCGACGTAATCTTATTACTTAATATTCTCTGAATAGGCATATCTTTTATATCATTAAGTCTGTTACCAATTACAAGATCAAAGTTTTTTAGCTGAGCAATAAATTCAGGTATGAAGGCAGGGTTATGCTGTTTATCAGCATCGAGAGTAATAACAGCATCGTAGTTTTGTTTAAGACTTTCATCAAATCCTTTTTGAAGCGCAAATCCTTTACCATAATTACGATTTAATGAAATTACCTGCACTCGCTCCAAATTTATAATTGAATTTTCTGAGCCGTCTGTAGAGCCATCATTAATTGCAATTACACCATCAACGAAGGTTAGTGCTTCAGAAACTACAGTGAATAAAAAATCTTTCTCATTATAAAAAGGTATAACTGCACAAATTTTAATTTTTTGATTTGAGCTGTTCAATAAAACCTTTCCATCCCCGCTTCTCAGGTCCTTTTAAAGATTTATTTAACCTACGTTTAAGTGCATCTTTGGATAAGCCTTTTGTAAGCTCCCCATTTTCAGCAACTGAAATGCTTCCTGTTTCTTCAGAAACAATTACACTTATAACATCTGCCTGTTCGGATATACCTAAGCCAGCCCGGTGTCTCATTCCCAAACTTTCACCTTTTACAGAAGTCTGTTGAGAGAGCGGCAGTGTGCATCTTGCTGCTTCGATAAAATTTTTATTTACAATTACTGCTCCATCGTGCAATGGAGATCTTGGATAGAATATTGATGTTAATAGTGGTGCGTTTAGTCTGGCGTTCAGCATTTCACCGGTTTCTGCGAATCCTCTTATGCCTGATGATTTAATAAGCACAATCAATGCACCATGTTGATGTTGTGATAATTGAAAAGCTGCGTCAGCAATAACATCTGAGACTTCGTGAGATTCTGCTTTTGCAAAAACTTTAAAGAATGGATTGCGTGCTAATAGAACTAATAGTCTTCTTATTTCCGGCTGAAATAAAATTACAAATGCAATAACCCAAATATCGGTAATCAATCTTAACAGCCAGCTTACAGCCCTAAAGTTTAACAGCTGTGAAATGAATGAAACTAAAATTATTACTAGTAATCCGATAAATATTTGAGCAGCGATTGTTCCGCGTAAGATTGTGTAAAGCTTATAAAAGATAAACGAAACAATTGCGATATCAATTAAATCGGATAGTGTTATTGTAAGAAAACCTATTTTGAAAAGATCAATCATTAAATATTAAAGAATATGTGAAACTAATTTAACTATTTGATTACAATAATTTACATTGTGTGTGCGAATTATTCTTGCTGATTTTAATACTGATACAGTTTCCAAAATTACTGTTCCAATTTCTCTTTCATCCGGATTGAGGTTTAATGTTTTTCCGATGAAAGATTTTTTGGAGAGCCCAATCATAACAGGATAACCGAGTGATTGAAAATAATCTAAATTTTTAATTAGAGTAAAATTATCCTCAACCCGTTTACCAAAACCAATTCCCGGATCAACAATTATTTTTTCGACATTATTTTGCTTTGCATTAATCGTTTGTGAAAGCAAAAAATCATAAACTTCTTTTAGTACATCATTATACTCAGGATTATTTTGCATGGTTTTTGGGTTGCCTTTAATGTGCATTATAACCACTCCGGCTTCATACTCTTTTGCAACTTTTATCATATTTTCATCAAAGGTCAAGCCGCTTATATCATTAATAATATTCGCACCAACATCCAGCGCTTGCTTAGCTACTTCACTTTTAGTTGTATCAATTGATATGATAACATCTTTTCTTAAACTAAATATCTTTTTTATAACAGGAATAGTTCTACGCAATTCTTCTTCCGTAGATACCGGATCAGAACCCGGACGAGTTGATTCCCCTCCAATATCAATAATATCAGCACCTTCATCAATCAATTTTAATGTGTGATTAACTGCATCCTCCACAGAAAAATATTTTCCGCCGTCAGAAAATGAATCAGGAGTAACATTAACTATTCCCATAATTTTGGGAAAATCAAAACTTAATTTTTTATCATTAAAAGAGTATTGGATATTAAACATTTATATTAAAAAATATTTTGTATAAAACTTAAAATAAAACTAAATAAAAAAAGCGGTTATAAGCCGCTTTGCTAAAATTATTAAAAAGATACTTTTTATACTGATATCAAATTTTTTAATTCAGTTGCGGCTGCTGAAATATTATCTGCATGAAAAATTGAAGATCCTGCTACAAATACATCACAGCCTGCTTTTAAAACTGATTTAATTGTTTTGCTATTGATTCCGCCATCAACTTCTATTAAAAAATTGGCATTGAAGGATTTTCTTAAATCAACTGCTTCTTTAATTCTTCGTTCAGAATTAGAAATAAAACTCTGTCCGCCAAATCCGGGATTAACAGTCATAATTAAAAGTAAATCAATATACTCGGCAATATCTATTAAAGAAGAAACGGGAGTTGAAGGATTTATAACGACACCAGCTTTTGCTCCTAATTCTTTAATTCGATTTACTGTTCTATTTAAATGAACAACTTCCTCAAAATGAACGGATATTACATCCGCACCAGCATTGCGAAAATCTTCTAAATATTGATCTGGATTTTTGATCATCAAATGAACATCAAGCGGAAGCTTAGTGCATTTTCTGACTGCCTTAACAAGCACTGGACCGAATGTAATATTAGGAACAAAATGTCCATCCATAATATCACAATGAATCCAATCAGCACCACTAATCTCAACCAATCTGATTTGCTGTGCAAGATTAGCTAAATCTGCTGATAAAATTGAAGGGGCTAATAGTTTCATTTAATTCTCCACAGGATATTCTGATCGATCCTGTATCGTTCCTTCCTTTGTTATAAAAAGATCTACGGTATTTCCTGAGTTTAATTTGTTACCCGGAGCAGGATATTGATCAAGTACAGTATTTGGCAGAAGCGTACTTGAAATTTGGTAATTGATCTTTCCTACTGTTAGCAAACTATCTGAGATTATTCTAGTAGCTTCGGATAATGATTTGCCTATCAAATCAGGGACTACAATTTCACCATCGCCTTTACCTATACTAACCGAAATACCAACGCTTTGTCCTTTTCGAATTCGGGTTCCCTCTGCAAATTGCTGATCAAAAACCATATCCTTTGGCTGAGTAGAGGCAAGTTCTTCAATTGTTCCAAGCTTTAATCCAACTCTTTCTAATGATAGTCGAGCATCCCTAACCGATTTTCCCTTTAACAGTGGAACTGAAATCACCTGTTCTCCACCGCTGATAAATAAATAAACAGTCCTTCCCTCTTTAACAAGTTTTCCTGCTTCGGGTTTTTGTAAAAATATACTGCCGGGTGGAAGCAAAACTCCAAATGAGGTATCTGCAATTGAAGGATTAAAATCATCATCCTCCAATGTTTTAACAGCTTCTTCTTGAGTCATACCGATTACATTAGGAACAACTACTTCTGAGCCGCTAACATAAAGTGGCATCAAAATAAAATCAAATACAAGAATAAATGAAATAAATATTCCGAGAAAGATAAGAAGTTTTTTAACTAATGGATTTTCGAGTAGTTTTTTCATTAGTTCAAATATATCGATAGCTTAAATTTTTAACAAACTATAAATTAGATGTTGGAGGTACTTTCACAGATAAAATAATTAAATTACATCTTACTAACAGATTTCTTTTATGTATAAAAGTTATTATTACTTAAATAGATTAACACTTGAGCTAAACTCAATCCTTGTTGGAAAAAGAATAATAAGTATTTTTTCACAGGAAAAAGATCGTTTGATTATTCAATTGGATGGACAAGGAGAGTTATTTATTGAAATATCTGTAAATCATTCCGATCCATTCATCAATATCAGAAATAAGTTTTCCAGAGCTAAAAAAAATACTGTCGAGTTCTTTACCGAATTATTTAATCATACTATAAAAGATGTTTTAATAGCTTCTGATGACAGGATTATAAAATTTGTAACGGATTATAGTGATTTGATTTTTGCGATACGCGGTAAATACACAAATATTTTTTGCAATTCAGATACTTTAAAATCATTTAAAAATGAAGATGAAGAAAACTTGTTAAAGTTTAGAAATGAATTTGAAACTAAAGATTTTAGCAAACGATTAAATATTCCAGATTCTAAATTAATTAATGGAAAAAGTATTAAAGAGATAAGGAATGAATATAGATTTATAGGACGCGAAATTGAGAACGAGGTAAATGCAAGAAAACGTGATACCAAAGAAGATTCAGAGTTATTATTAAATGTACTGCAGGATATTTTGACTAAGGATCCCGCTGTTTACACAGATGAAAAAAGCAGCGAAATACATATTGGTTTTGATTCATTACGAATTTTCTCTAGGTATGAAAAACAATTATTTGATAGCACGATAAAAGCATTTAGTCATTTTTTAAGTAAGAGATATCAATTTGAAGAAAAAAATAATAAGCTAAAGAAAGTAAATTCCTATATAGACAAAGAGTTAAAAAAATGTACTACCCGATTAAATAATCTTCTTGCAGTTATTGAAAAAGGTTCTCGTGAGGATGAATACAATAAAATTGCAAATCTACTTTTAATAAATTTGCACAAAATAAATCATGGAGTTTCAGAAATAGAAGTTGAGGATATTTACAACAGCGATCTTAAATTATTAATTAAGCTTGATGATAAATTATCTGCTAAAAAGAATGTTGATAGGTACTTTGAAAAATCCCGCGATAGTAAAATAAATTTTGAAAAATCAACAAAATTATATCTTAACACTAAAAAAGAATTTGAAAAATTAAAATCATATCATGTTCAAATAGAAAATAATCCATTACTAGAGGAATTAAATCGAATAATGAAAGAATTGAAAATAAAGGACGAAGAAAAGCAGCAAGAGAAAGATGGAATTGAATCAAAGTTCAAACATTACCTGATAGAAAAAAAATACCACGTATTTGTTGGAAAAGATTCCGTTAATAATGATTTATTAACTACAAGATTTGCTAAACAGAATGATTTTTGGTTTCATGCCAGATCTGTTTCTGGTTCTCACGTTGTGTTAAGAATTGATAACACCAAAGAAGTTGTTCCTAAAAGTATCCTTAAAAAGGCTGCTTCGCTCGCTGCTTATCATAGTAAAGCAAAAACAGCGGGAATTGTACCGGTTTCTTATACTTTAAAAAAATATGTTGTAAAACGTAAAAGTCAGCCTGCAGGTCAAGTTTCTTTGCTTAAAGAGGATGTATTATTGGTTAAGCCAGAAATTGCATTTGATGCAGAATACTTAACAGAGTAAAATATTTTGATTTTTATTTTAATAGTTCTATCTTTTGATAACTTTTTAAAGAAATTTAGTTATTCGCATTGTTATTTTAATTTCGAACACTATTCAAACAACAAAATGAGGAAAAAATGAAAAAACTAATCTACTTGTTCGTGATCGTGGGTTTGGTTGCAATGAGTCAACAAAGCTACGCACAGTTTAAAGATTGGGGTACAAAATTCGGTATTCGTGGAAGTATTTTATTTCCAGAAAACGAATTTGCTAATTTAGGATTCAGTGGAAATGATAATACATCATTTGACTGGTTCAAAACATCTTACTTAGGTGAAGCGTTTTTTGGTTTCGAATTATCACCGGCCCTAGAATTATCAATCAATGGCGGTTATGGTAAATATGCCGGCGTTGCTATGCAAGAAGAAGGAAGCGATTTTGGTGAGTACGAAACCACTATCATTCCAATTTCTTTGCGCTTTAAAGTTAGTCCATGGGATTTAAAAGGATGGAATCCTTACTTTTATGTTGGCGGCGGAGTTATGAATTTTAGCGTTGATACAAAACCTAATCTCAATTCTCCGGGTTCTGTTGAAGAAGATGGCTGGGTAGCGGTTATTCCTGCAGGTATCGGTGCTGAATTTGCACTAAGTGAAAGAGTCTGGTTAGATTTTGCACTCGGTGGTGCAATGTCCTCAACTTATGATCTTGATTCTTACAGAGGCGCTACAGAAGATATCTGGGATTCTTATCTAAATGCTTCATTAGGTTTAACCTTTGTTGGTGAAAACTGCAAATCTGATAAAGATAATGATGGCTTAGGCAAATGTGATGAAGAAAAAATCGGAACAAATCCTAAAGTTGCTGATACAGATGGCGACGGTTTATTGGATGGTGAAGAGTATCTTACCTATAAAACAAATCCATTACAAGCTGACACAGATTTAGACGGTTTAACTGATTATGATGAAGTTAAGGTTACCGGAACAAATCCTCTAATTGCTGATACAGACAATGATGGATTAAATGATGGCGAAGAACTTAATAAATACAAGACTGATCCATTAAAAGCTGATACTGATGGCGATACTTTAAATGATGGTTTTGAAGTAGTTACTAGTAAAACCAATCCTCTAAAAGCTGACACGGACGGTGATGGATTAAAAGATGGTGATGAAGTAAATAAATACAAAACTAATCCTCTTGTGGCAGACACAGACGGTGATGGTTTAAGTGATTCTGAAGAAGTACTAACACATAAGACTAATCCTTTAAATGTTGATACAGACGGCGGAACAATTGATGACGGCACTGAAGTAAGAAGAGGTACAGATCCATTAAACGCTGAAGATGATGTTGTTAAGATTGGTGTTCCTATTATACTTGAAGGTATTACCTTTGATGTAAATAAAACAACCATTAAACCTGAATCAGAAAATACATTAAGAAAAGCTCTGAAAACCTTAACCACCTATACAGACATTTCAGTTGAAATAGCTGGACATACTGATAGCGATGGTAGTGCAAAGAGTAATCAAAAACTTTCTGAAGGTAGAGCTAATTCTGTCAGAGATTGGTTAGTACGTCAAGGTATTGATGCCAAACGTATAACTACTGTTGGTTATGGCGAAGATAAACCAATTGCTGATAACAAGACTAAAGAAGGTAAACAGAAAAACAGAAGAATTGAATTTACAAGAACTAAGTAATTCATTTCTAAATTACAATTAAGGGTGTCTTTCGAGACACCCTTTTTTTTGTTTTTTCTTTAACATTAGATACAAAAAGTATCAGGTATTTTTCAATTACCGTAATGCTTTAATTTGAAAATATTATTTTCCCAAAATATTCAGGTAGATGAAAATCAGGTTTTGGGTTATCTATTAAATTCCACATTCCATAATGTTTGAATTCTGTTTCGTCACCGCATTTATAAAAATTACCAATAGCATCATCACCTTTAAATTTTCTATTTGAAATCTTTTCCAGGAGTTTAATCGGAATTGCACAATACAATTTCCAATTATCTGATCCATGAAGCCCTATAATTGGTTCTTTAATAGTCGAAATTATTCTCATATCAGACAAATCAAATTCTGTTAAATACGAGCGAGTTCTCTTAATACCGTAACCCATTTTTATAGTTCCAATTGCATTTAGTTCGATGTTAAAATATTCATCCGTCTCTTTTGGAAATAGGTTTATAAAGAACTCAACACAACTGTCCTTGAAGACCGGATCGCCAACATTTAGATAACGCACTGTTACTTTTCGTTCGAATACAAGATATTTTACATAAATGTACTCTTTTGAGTAACAAGCTTTTACAATAACTTCTGGTTTATAATTGTTCTGCATCCACAAATAATCTTTAATTTTTATTTCTTCTATTCCCTGCCAAATTCCATCATTTGAAAAATCTTGATTTTCACTAATGATTTTTTTTAATGAATATATTTTACTTACCATAATGATGACCATTAAAAAAATTTTAAGAATAATTTTATTACTTATGTAAAGTTAACAACAATCATATAGAACCTGATGTTACCTAATATTAATCATCTAATTCTTTAAGAAATACCACAAAGTTTTTTAAGCAAATTTTGTATGTATACAGATGTAGGGCCGTATAATTAATTATTTGAAAATATTTAATAAATAAACTAATTTTAATCAAATAATAAAACTTAGAAAGGCACCAAAATGAAAAAAACAATACTTCTAGTATTATTTATTGGCTTAATTTCGTACGCTCAAAGTAATAGCCCTGACTCAACAAAAACTAACCAACCTCAACAAGAGGTTCAACAATTACAACCTAGCAAATGGTACTATGGCGGCACAGTTGGATTTAATTTTTGGGGAGATTATTTCTATTTAAGCGTGAATCCATTAATTGGATATCAAGTTTCACCAAAATTTTCAGTTGGCGGTAAAGTACAATATGCATATATAAATGATCAAACAATTCCTGGTTATGAACTTACATCACATAATTACGGGGCAGGCATCTTTACAAGATTCAGACCAATCTATCAAATTTATCTTCACGCCGAATTTGATTATGCAAGTTATGAAGACCATTATAAAGACCGTATAACCAATGAAGTTGTATCTGAAAGAAATTGGGTACCATTCCTTCTTCTAGGAGGCGGGTTTGTTCAGCGAGTTGGACCAAATGCCTCAGTATATGTAGAAGTCTTATTTGATGTAATTCAAGATGAAAATTCCCCATATGAAGATTGGGATCCTATAATTAGTGTCGGCGGTGGTGTTGGTTTTTAGTTATTTAAAGTAGAAGAGATATTTAAATATCTCTTCTGCTTTTTTATAAAAACTGGTTTCATAATAATTGGAGCCGTTAGTTTTGTTGCAAAATAACTTAATGAATTAAATTGTTTACTGTAATCAATAGATTTTTACATTTTACAAAACGGTTTTTAACTCTCTCAGCAGTTCACTGCTTTTAGCTGCTCTTCTGGTTATCATTTTAGCAATCCCATTATTTCCTTTAAGCTACCATCGAATTTTATTTAGCATCTTTTATACTGTCATATTTGTCCTTTCCGCTCTCTCTGTTCAATACGCTCAAAAGAGGATCGTTTATTTTTCATTAGTAGTAATTACTGTAGAATGGGTTGCGGTTATTTTAAATATGCCATTGCTTTTCAAGATATCTCTGCCGATTAATTTTTTATTCTTTTTGATGATTGTTGGAATTTTGATAGTCCAAATAGCGAAAGCAAAAAATGTTACAACCCTTGTCCTATTGGAATCAATAAGTTGTTATCTATTAATAGGAATTTCTTTTTCTTTAGTTATAGGATTAATCGAAGCCATAAATCCAAATTCATTTAATTTTCAAAAATATGATTCGATAACAAACTTAAATACCGGGTACAATATCGATTATATGTACTTTGCATTTATCAATTTAACAACCACAGGTTTTGGGGATTTTCTGCCGTTAACGCCTGCTGCAAAATCTTTGTCCGTTTTAATCAGCATAACCGGACAACTTTACACAGCAATTATTATAGCTATTCTTGTAGGTAAGTATCTTACCAAATCAAGCGAAAAGAATCCGGCAGAATTATAATTAAAGAGGTGAACCTTTTTTATTTTGATTTAATTTTCGGATGCTCAACAGACCCCTGATAAAAAACATCACAATCCTTCCCTAAAACATCATCCACCAGATTAGTTACAGGCGCAAGTACAGTTCCTGCAACCTTAATTTTCCCGATTGTTGGATTGTCAAGATTTCCATATATCTGCTGACTGAAAACACTGCACCCGAATTCATTAAGCAGAGCTATTGTTAGATCAAGATTTTTTTTTGAGAATCCTATCACACCGGTTAATGCAATTCTGTTTTTGTTAGTAGTAAAAGCTGCATCTTCTATTGTGAAATTTCCATCATCTACTTTCCAGTTAGAGACGAGTTTGGTCATCCTGGTTGTCTTACCCGAATTTAAAACCAGTATTCTCGCGAAATCGCTTCCCTTCGTAACGGCAATTCCAACAGGGCCGGCAAGAAGAACAGCTCCAAGATCAATAAAATTAAAATTCTGGCTGCGCTTGAATTTTTCTATCACCTCATCAGCATCAAGACCTTGCAAAACAAGGTTCTCTCCCGATAGGTTTATACTGCCATTCAGATTACTTACTACTGTGTTCCAATCAGCGCCAAACGAGGAAAGATTAAATGATAGTTTCATCGGACCCCTAAAAATCTGATCTTCCATAAATGAGCTAAGCATCTTCTCGGCAAGAAAATTAACATCTTTATATTCGATATTAAATTTTGGCACTTCTGAAAAAGGTGTAGCTGTAATTCTCGCGTGTCCTTTTGCATTTTCTCCAAAAAGAGTAACGGTTTCTGATTTAATTTGGTATGTCCCATTAGTTACGGTTACATCAAAATCAATATCGTTAAAATTGAATGAGCTCGATTTTATATTTTCTACTTTCAATCTTCCATTTGTATATAAAGTTGCGAAAGGATTCGGATTGCTCTTTTCATTAAAATAAATTTTATTGAAATCAAGGTTTAATTTTTTAGTTACTATAGTATCTTTTGAAAATTCATAAACAAGATCTGCGTTTTTGAGTTTAATAAATTTCAACAATGTCGAATCAGTTGGAAACTGAAACTCCGTAAAAAAGGATCCAGAAAGTTTCCCTGTCATAGATTCAGGTACAGTATCGCTTTCGCTGTAAAATAATTCAGACGGATAAATATTTTTAAAATCGGTTTTAAGTTTGATGTAATAAGGTTGATGTTTTGAAGTATTGTATTCAGCATTAAAGTTAAAATCGCCATTGAGAAAGTTAGTCTTGAAGTTATCACACTTCAGGTTAAACCCTAAAATGCTTTCACTGATTTTAAAATTGCCGGAATTAATTTCTAATCGAGGAAGAAAGTTTTCAACCGTCGCATCTAATTTTTTAATATCAAAATCCAGTTCGGGAAAAGATTTGAATTTGGTTGCCTTTGTTGTCGTAGTTTTCGCTATCACTGAAACATCCGCATCCAGAATTCTATAGTTAAAGTCTCGCTTTATCGAAGGATCGAATGCAAGAAAATTTGGTAAGTCGAAAACTGATGATTTAATATCAAGGTTAGCAGTAATATCTTTTTCTACATTAAAGAAAATGTAATTAAGATTATTTACCTCGCCATTAATAAGAATATCTGTGTCTTCAGAAATGAAGCTCAAACTATCAAGGTAAATAAAATCATTATCTCTTCTAATTGTGCCATTAACTTTGTCGAATCGAATCGTGTTAGGAATTCTGATTCCAAAATCTTTCAGGAATATATTTCCACGATTTACGGAGGCAGCAAACTTTTTGTCTTCAATATTATACTTGCCTTTTATTCTATCTTTTAGTTTGATTTCACCTTTCAAATCAGTAATTGATCCAAGATTAAAAACTTTTTCAAGTCCTGTTATATCCGCTGATAAAAAAACATCAAGATCAACTTCAGGTGATTTAAAATTTCGAATTGAACCGGAAAGATTAAAAGAACCACCCTGCAAGACAGCAAATAGAGTATCAATGTTAATTTTGGCATCAGACCAATCATCAGATTTCCCCGAACTAATACTTCCCTTGAGATTAAGATTTCTAATTTTTCTTTTGGTTATAGGATTTATAAGATCAACATCATTTACTCCGAATTTAATATCTACTGCCGGATACTCAATTAAAGTTTTTCCAACCACAGTTCCATTCAAATAAACATCGCCCGATTTCAAATTTTTAATGCCCTCATCGCTTAGGAAAAGAGAGAACAAACTAAAGTCCTCATCAAAAGCTTTAAATGACAAATCAATATTGCCCTGATTCTTCGAGTCGTATATTCCACTAAAAAGAAATTTTGCATCACCAATAGAAAATCTTCCATCTTCCAGCTTTATAAAAATAGAATCGGTATCAACTTCGAGGTTTGATTCAAAAGTGATTGGTTTATCAGTCAGCAGGAGTTCATTGTTTTTTATAAGCGAATCAATTTGTGTATCAAGACTTAATGAACAAATTATCTGGTTTTTACTGTATGAAAATTCTGATTGAAGCTCATTTATTTTTAGCAGCACTTTATTTTTTTTGAATTGATTTTCCAAATTCAATTCAAGATCATCAATTACCAGATCTTCAATATTAAGATTGAAGTCAGAGGAGGTTTTGGTTACGACTTTCTTTTTTGGTCTTAAAGTATCCGGAGCAGAAACTTGCGTTTTGGGAGGAACAATTTTTTTCTCTTCCTTTTTCCTGAAAGCTTTTTGAAAGTTTATCTGGCTATCCGGATAGACAATTATATTTATGTTACCACCTTCAAATGTGATTTCTGAAATATTGATCTTCGAGGAAAACAGATCTATTAGGTTTAGTGAAACATATGCTTCTTTAATGTTAAGTATTGGTTCTGTATCTGGCTGGGAAAGCGAGTCTTTAATTTCTTCTAAAGATAAATCATTCAATATTAACGCTGCATTCGGGAAGTGTCTGAAAGGTGTAAAAGATAAATCTGTGAAGGAAATCTTTCCGTTAATATTATTATTAACACTTAACAAAATTGTTTTACTGATATCATTTTTATAAATGATAAAAAGGATGAATAAGATTGAAAAAAATAATGTGAGCAGCGATACCAGTGTGATAATAAAAGTTAAAACTATCTTTAAAAAAGATTTTTGTTTTATGGATTTGAAAAAAATTAATTTCATTACATTTATTTGTCTTAAAGGCAAACCTAATTAAGATTCTTAGTCATAATCTATTCTGATTAAAAAGCCTGGTTAATATCAAAATAAATTCCATTACTTCCTTTTCCAAAACCAACATCCATTCTGATTTCAACTTTTTCCAGCTCATCAAACCTGAACCTGATTCCAAATCCATAAGTTGGTTTTACTGTTGAGATTGTTATTTTGCCAACTGATGGCGCTACATCTCCAAACCCGGCAAACAAAATCAATCCGAAACGCCAGACAAGTTCCGGCATTCTGTACTCGGATTGAACCACATAATAAGTTTTGTCTCTGTATCTGCCCATTATTGTTCCGCGCATTAACTTGCTGCCACCGAGTAATCCTAAATCATAAAATGGAGGAGTGCCTCCCTCGCTAAGTAAATATCCTTGTGCTGCAAGCACGTGATCAGAAATTAAATTCCAATAGTGTCGAAGATCAACTACGGTTTTGCTGTAATTAAAATCGCTGCCTATGGATTCAAAAAAGTTTGAAGTAAATGCCTCATAATAGCCACCACTCGAAGGGAAAAAATTATTATCCCTTGTATCCCAGGCTACAGCCAATCCCAAACCTGAAGTTAATCCACCCCCTCTTCCCACAATCGTTGAATCATTTTCAAGGAAAGGATTTGACTTTGTATCGGCTACGGACATATTTCTTATCTCATAATTGATACCAATATTCAAACGATCATCAAACAGTTTTGGCTGAAGCTTTACCTGAGCCTGGATATTATCCTGAAGGTACTGATCATTCTCAATCTCAGCAGTGTTATTTCCAATTCCGTAGTATCTATCGAAATAAGATGAATAATTAAGCTTAGACCAAATCTTCAGTTTATCATCCATAAGAAATAATTCGGGAATGATAGTTACATCGAACTGACCATTTATAGTGTAGTAAAAAGATGGAGTGATGCTCGAAGATTTTGCATTCGGATTGTCATACAACTTAAAGTAAACTATTCCACCGCCGCCAAAAGCGAGACTTGTTTCGGGTGAATAGAAAATATATGGATAAGCAAGCCAGTCAACACCACGAACAGCAACAGTATCTGGTTTTTCAACAATTGATGAATCTGGTTTTTCTGATTGAGAAAATATTAATTGAGCAAATATGAAATTGATCAATAAAATTGTGTAAAGTTTCTTCATATCATAATTATATAAAAATAAATACTTGTTAAAAAGTGAGATATTTAAATTACAGTATTGCAGTCAGGAAGAGCCAGAAGGAACTATTCAATCTCTACCCGCCAAAAGATGCAAAAGTTATTTAGTTTGTAAAATAATAAGTCAATATTAAATTCTACATTCAATTACTTAGCAGGTTCTTTGCTTCTGCAAGTTCTTTTAATTGATCTTCTCCAACTACCGGATATTTTAAATCTAAAGATGCAAGTGCATCAATTACTGCGGCAGAAATAACCAATCTTGTAAACCATTTATTATCTGCAGGAACCACATACCACGGCGAATCTTTTGTTGCTGTATTCCGAATCATATCTTCATAAGCTTTCATATATTCATTCCAGTGTTCCCGTTCTGCTACATCTGCAGATGAGAATTTCCAGTTTTTTTCTGGATTATCAATTCGTTCAAGAAATCTATTTTTCTGCTCTTCTTTAGAAACGTGAAGGAAAAATTTTCTGATGATTGTACCATTTCTTGTCAAATATTTTTCAAAGTTGCGGATATCCTGAAAACGTTCATCCCAGATATTTTTGGTTATAAGATTTTGAGGGAGTTTTTGTTTAGCAAGAATTTCCTGATGAACTCGTACTATAAGCGTTTCTTCATAATAACTTCGGTTGAAAATTCCGATGCGACCGCGTTCGGGAAGATTCTTTAGACACCTCCACATAAAATCATGATCGAGTTCTTCGCTTGTTGGAGCTTTGAATGAGAAAACCTGACATCCCTGAGGATTTATTCCTGACATAACATGTTTTATAGCTCCATCTTTTCCTGCGGCATCCATTGCCTGAAAGATTAACAGAACAGACCAGCGATCTTGAGCATAAAGTTTATCCTGTAATTCTGCAAGTAATTCAATTCCATTTTTCAGAGCTTCTTGTGCTTTTGGTTTGTCTTCAGATTTTAAATCGAGTCTATCACCCGGATCAATATGCTTTAAACGAAAACCTTTTCCATCCGTTATTCGGAAAGGTTTAGAAATTTTTTTTGCTCGTTTTATGAATTCTTTTTTCTTCAAAGTCATCTTCCTTTGTCATTTAATTTTGGCTGAAGCCCGAATATATTGTAATAACCAAATAACCCCAACCTAAAGGTCGGGGCTAATAGCAACGTCCTTCAGGACGTGGTTAAAAACATTGCTAAACACTCAATTTGGCCTAAGCCCAACATCAACTACTCATTTCCTGTTTCAGATTTTTGTACAGGTTCTGGCTGCTCTACCGGATTCATAGGTTGATAAGATTCAAAGGCAGCTTTGTCAAGCCACCCGCCAGCAAGTGAGTTGAATATACCTACAACACTCTTAAGCATTGTTGCTCTTGATTGAACATAACCGAGTTCAGAATCAAAAAGATTTCTCTCTGCATCTAGAACTTCGAGATAACTTGTAGCACCTTCTTCATATCTCAAGTTTGATAAGTTATAATAAGTTGACAATGCTTCAAGTCTTTTTCCATCTGAATATCACCAATTCTGAATGTTTTTCTATAAGTCATAGTATACCCGGCAATTATATTTCCCATAACAGAAGAAGAACCCAAAGAAAACAAAACTCCTATGAACAAGCTTACTCCTTTAAATGCTTCTGAGTCAGAACCCGGTATATATGGATAAGCAACTATCACAGCAAATGCAACTAAAATTACTCTAACAATTTTGTAAGTAGGCAATGCCCATTCAGAATCAAAACCTTGAATTTCAAAATTGCCCTGACTTAATCCTATAAATAGAAGTTTGAGAAGTTTAAGAAAATACCTTGTTATAAAAAATATTACGATCAAAAACGCCAGATTAGGAATGAAATTTAAAAGCGCTATTCCAAAATCGCTTAACGGTTTAACAAATAGACCCAAAAGAGATATTGATATAAATCTAGTCCATGGGAAAAGCCCTAAAACGTATTGGATTGTGATAAATATTGTAATTACAATTAATAAAATGCTGATTATACTGATAAGACTTTTAATAGTAATCCATATTTGATTCGAACGAATAAGTTGAAATGATCTGGACTCAATAGCTTGAATTCTTAATTTTATTTTATCTTCAAGGAATGGACTAATTCGCTTTACAGCAAAATGGACAATAAAAATTAAAATTAAACAAATCAGAATCGAAGCGGCTGAATAAAGTACTTTATTCAAAAGCACATCGTGTCTTCTCTCATATCTATAATTATAAATTGCTTTGATAAGCCTTATCTTTATAGATGCTGAAAAGTAATCCCTTCTAATTCCCTCTAATGCTGCATCAGAATCAAGGACCTTTAAAAGTATTACTCCGTTTAGAGAAATTTCATCATAGGACTCATTGTGAATGATTTGAATTGAATCGGGGGACAACTTTAAATCTTTAGCAACCAGTTCAATTCTTTTGCTAATAACTCTTGCGCGTTCGTGAGCAGGATAAGATTCAATCCCTCTGACGTAAAATAAGTTGTATCCGTCTAAATTAACGTGCGCTTTTGAGTAATTGATTTCTAGTTCTGTTTGAGTTTGAGCAGATATAATATTTTGCATTGGTAAAAAAAGAAATGCAGAAACGATTAGAAGAAAAAACAAACCATATGGTTTAACTTTTTTTAAATAATGCGGAATTACTTGATAAAACATAATCTCTCCAAGCAATAATTATTTTACTTGTTCAAAATAGATATTATAAACTTCACTCAAAAATTCTAAAAACCTCCTACTTTTAAGAATTGATAAAACAGCCCAATTATATTAGATTTGGATTAGAGAATTCAATGCACCCGTAGCTTAACCTGCCTACCGGCAGGCAGGTTGGGAAAAGCAATCTAAATCGTCTTGGAAGTTCGTTGTTTAAAAAATATTTTATTTTGCACCCGTAGCTTAATTGGATAGAGCATCTGACTACGGATCAGAAGGTTTGGGGTTCGAATCCCTGCGGGTGTACTAAAAAAGCCCATCCTGTTTAGGATAGGTTTTTACATTTTTATAAAATTCAGTATAAAAGTTACTTAGAGAGTTTCGGGGTTCTCCCATTGGGACTCCTTTTGAGGAATCCCTGCGGGTGTACTAAAAAAGCCCATCCTGTTTAGGATGGGCTTTCATTTTATAACAATAAGAGTACCTGATGAGATTTGTTCTGTGCGATATTCTATAATACTAAATAATTTAATTGCAAAAATAACTTATGCTACTCTTTATCATATTTCAATTATTTCTTAAATGTTAAGATTGCCCATTGAATTATTTCAGAGATTAAAAGACCTACAATACTCCCTGCCATTAATATCCAAATTGAGATAGTAAAAAAATGCCAGGGTCCCTCTGTGTTTTTAAGAACTGTACTTAATAAAATAAGCAAAATAATTGCACAAGTAATTCCTATGCCTATTGATCTTTTCCTAAAATCTTTATTCTGATTTTGTTTCACTCTAAGTAGAAAATATCCTAATAAAACTACTAATGCTATTCCAAACGATTCATTTCCGAAGGGCAGTATATTTTCTACTATAGGCCTACTACACGCAGTAATTGAGTAGAGCAAAAACAGTAAAAAAAATATGAGTAAATACTTTGGTTTCATTAGACGCCTTTTTTAAT
The DNA here is from genome assembly GCA_044227615.1 of Ignavibacteriaceae bacterium. Taxonomy (GTDB): domain Bacteria; phylum Bacteroidota; class Ignavibacteria; order Ignavibacteriales; family Ignavibacteriaceae; genus IGN3. The sequence goes on along the minus strand of JBGAWM010000003.1, from coordinate 16,852 downwards.
AAATCTCATAGCTTAATTTTTAACTACAAATAATTATTTAAAATAAAATATATCCATCTTCAAATCATACCTGTCAGTCTTATTTTTTTGTTTATATAAGGTTAACATTACAGTTGTTTTTTCATCAAAAAAACTAAAACCTTCCTGGTTTGTTTCTTTATTTTTGTATGATTCTACTAAATATTTATTACTTCCTATATCAATAATAGATTGTTTATATTTCCCAAGAATTAAATCAGAGGTCTTATTGCTCACATCGTCGATAATGCTCATTTTGTAAGTGCATTGTCCAAGGGGCGCTTTAAACCCGGCATCAACATATATTGTATTATTCTTAGTGCCTTCAATTTCAATTCTTGAACTATAATTAATCTCATAATCATCTCTGGTAATCTCCTTGAGCTGATATATTTCAAATCCATATGGTGCCTCTTCAACTAATTCTTTAATAGTTTTACCAGCTTCATCACTAAATTGGGCGTACGCTAAAAAAGGACTAACAACATAGAACAATAAAATCAACAAGTATTTTTGCACTTTATAACTCCTTAGTTTTTATGTCGTCATAACCAATCTATTATAAAACTGTGCCTATTGTACGAATGAGATTGGGAAAGAAACGACAATGATGTTTGAAATGAGATATGTCATTGTGTGGCTGATGTAAACATAATCACTTACTATACCAATAGCTAATTATGATGTACAAATTTTAATAAGATATATGATGATTTGAAATATTGATGCAAAATTGTCACAGTAGGTACATCACACAATTAGGCAGTGATCTTGTATGAATTTGAAGAGTATTCTCTCAAACATCTTATTCGCCTTCACCAACGATTAAATACCATTACAAGTTCCCTGATTCATATTTGAATTGACATTAATCTTCAATGCATCTAAGTTGATTTTAGGTTATCATCTTTAACTCATTATTTTTTTAAGTCAACATTGGTGAAGTATGAATATCCCCGTAATGCCTAAATCGATTATCTCAATAATAAGCTATCAGTCGGATGCGATAGTAAGTAAACAACTTCTTAAAAAGAGTAACGGCACGGTAACTTTGTATGCCTTTGATAAAGATGAATCTTTGAACGACAGTACATCCCCGTTCGATATATTGATTCACGTATTGGAAGGTACAATTGATTTAAAAGTTAACGGAACATCAAACCTGATTAAAGCAACCGAATATTTTTCACTTCCTGCTAAAATTCCTTATTCAATTGAAGCGAAAGAAAAGACAAAGGTTCTATTAACTGTAATCAAATAAGTTTATAAGGCTAAACTTAAAATAAAGAATAGGCTAAATTGTTCAGCTATCATAGAATATTTATTAGTCTTCGGACCCATCTTCTTGCTGGTTATACTTAGCTTTTTTGCTTCCTTCATAGCTGTCAATTTGTAAAAGCACTCCTTCAAGTTTACCGTTCACTAACGGTATCCTCTTCGAGGTTTTTAGTCCGATGTGTTTTCTAAGTGTTGGTTCGCCTGTGTAAATAAAAGCAGATGTTCCTTTACACTTTGTTTTGATAAAATCTCCAAGTTCTTTGTAGAGTACCTCAACATCATCTCTATGTCCAAGCCTAATTCCATAAGGTGGATTTGTAATAAGGACTCCATTTTCAAATTGCTTGATATGTTGAAATGGCTGTGCAGCTAACTCAATGTTCTCTGAAAATGGAAGTCGTGCTAAATTTTCCTGCGCAACTTTAAGAGTTATCTGTGATTTATCACTGCCATAAATTAATTCTTTAGGTAAAGGTCTAATATTTTTATCAAGTTCAGTCTTAACTTTATCCCATAAATTTTTATCAAAATCCGGTAAATGAAAAAATCCAAAATTCTTTCTAAGTTTTTGTGCAGGAATTCTACAGTAATGCATTAAAGCTTCACAGATAATTGTTCCTGATCCGCACATACAATCAAGTAATGGTTTCTCGCCATCCCATTTGCTTAATCTGATAATTGCAGCAGCAAGGGTCTCCTGCATCGGAGCCTCACCTGCTAAAAGTCTGTATCCCCTTTTATGCAAAGATGCACCTGATGTATCCAGACTTAAAGTTGCTTTATCTTTTTCGATAAATAAATTAAATCTTACATCTGGATTTACAGTGTTAACATCCGGTCTTTTACCAAACTTTGCACGAAAGTAATCTGCAATTCCATCTTTTAAAACTTGAGAAGCATATAAAGAATTATTAATTGTACTCTTGGTAACTGATGACGTGATCGAAAATGTTTGTTCAAGAGTAAATATTTTTTCCCATTCGATCTGTTCAGCAGTTTTCATTATTGCATGCGCATTATTGCAATAGAAGGATTTTAATGGTGCTAACACTCTTGATATTGTTCTTGAAGTATAATTTATCTTATAAAGTGTTGAATGATCAGCTTCAAAATATATTCCACGGTAGGATAATTTAGTATTCTTTGCCCCAAGTTCAATTAATTCCTGTTCACATAATTCTTCCATCATTCCGGGTACTTGAGCGAAGTACATGTTATTTTTTTGATAATCGTACATATCATTAAATCCAGTTAAAGTATTAAGAATGTTTATCTCTGTTGCAAATATAGGTATGCTAAAAATGGAATGATGCCATTAAACAATATTTTATTGGATTAGTAAAATTTTAGGAGCTGTAGATAAGCAATTTCAAAACTGTAACGACCATCAAATTTTTTATTTATAATCTTAAATATTTATTGTTAGACAGGCTGGTTTATTTAACGAAAAATAGTAATAGCAGCATAAGAAGTAATAAATAAATAATCTTAAAAAAGTTTTCTCTAAGGTAGATCATTTCGAAATCATCCTCATTCCGATAAAATATTGTAGTACCATTGTGCTAAATGATAAAAACAAAAAATAGTTAAAGCTGTCCTATTATCTCTCAATTGAATATTCAATAAGACAGCTATAAATAAAACTACTGTGAATCAGGAATTCTTAACGCTGAAAATGAACCACTGATATTCAGTTCCGCTAGTGAAGATTGTTCAATAAGTTTACCATTTATTGTTCCTTCAATTTTCCCATTAACACTGCCATAACTGCTTACAGTGGTTGATCCTTGTGAAATTCCGTAATAAAGGAAATCGCCAGTGGATGTAGTTCTGTAAATAATCGCTCCATTATCATCATCCCAGTTAAATGTACCTGTATGATTAGCTTTGAATATTATTCCCAGATACAATGAATCGTTATCAACTTTCCCTGAAAACTGTAAAACAGTCATCGTGTCGGGCAAAGAATATCCACCTAAGCCATTACCAAGAGTGGCGGCTTTGTTGCTATACCCGGCCCCATTTAATGTTAATGAAGCAGCTGAGTTAGTAACATTGTTTGGATCAACTGGATTATTATCATCCTTTGAACAAGAATAGAAAGTGGTGAGAGCCATTAAAAGAGCAAGGAAGAGAACAGATTGTGAACGATTGAACTTTTTCATTTTTACTCCTGGATATGTTTTTGAATAATTATTTAATTAAGGACATCTTCTTTGTTTGAGTAAATACCTGCCCCGTTGGGGAGCCTGCTTTCAGTTTGTAAAAATAAATACCAGATGAAAGTTGAGAAGCATTAAACTCAACCTCATAAACTCCTGCTGGTTTTTCTTCATTAACTAGTGTGGCTACTTCCTGTCCAAGAATATTGAATATCTTTATAGTTATAAGCAATTGTTGTGTTAGTTCGTAGCGAATTGTTGTACTCGGGTTAAACGGATTTGGATAATTTTGCTGAAGAGATAATTCCGTTGGTACGACACTAGTCGTAGACTCATTAACTCCCGTAGTAACTCCACCGCCAAGCATTCCTTGATTTGTGATGTTCTGTGCATAGATGTGGTGGATACCGCTATTCAAAGGAACATTGCGACTATCCTGCCAAGTTATGATTGCTCCACCAGAAAGATCGCTAGTAACACTTGGTGACAATTGAGAGCCATTGGCCAAAGAAATAGGAACTCCATTCCTATCCCACAAAGTAACGCCGGTGGAATCAATTAATTGTGCAAAGAGATCTGTTTCAGTACCCGCTAAAACATCATGTCTAACAAATACTACTACTGCACCATGATTGTTATCACTCATAACTATTGACTCATCGCAGTTTAATGTATCGCTAATAACAACACCATTCGTGGTCCATCTGATAAAACCTTCAGAATCAATTCGCTGAATATAAGAATCATAGTCATTACCGGTACGACGGCGGTCAAGCCATGAGATTATAGCCCCATGTGAACCATCACTCACTGATCTGAGGTTGGACTTAACTACTCCTGCAAGTGATGTAATAGGTACTCCGTTCACAGTCCATAAAGTCTGTCCTGAGGATTCAACTTGCTGCGCGTATATTTCATTAGAACCAGTTCGAAAGTCAAACCATGTAAAGATTACACCGCCAAACCCATTGCTCACAATTGTTGGTTCTCTCTGAGCACTCGGTTCATTGCAGATGATAACTCCGTTTGTAATCCATTGAAGAAGACCGGAGGTGCTTATTTTTTGGGCATAGATGTCTTGATTATCATTTCCATTGCGTTTGTCAGTCCAGGTAATGATTACTCCACCATCCTCGTCTTTAGCAATTTTGAATTCATCTGGATGATTAGCAGTGTTATTGATGAGCACTCCTCCAGGTGTCCATTGAATGTCACCTGACGCTCCAACCCTTTGCGCATAAATGTAACCGGATCCCGAATGCATCTCCATCCATACAATTATAACGCCACCCAGACTATCACTTACAAGTTTTGGCCACGGTGTATAAAAATCATTTACACCAGCAGTAATAGAAATACCACTGCTCGTCCATTGTCCCTGACCAAACTGGTCTATCTTTTGTACCATAACATCATATGAACCGGTACGTCTCTTTTGCCATGAGATAATTGCGTTTCCTTGTTCATCTGTTATTATGTCCATAATTGTTTGAGATTCAGAACCGACAGCAATTGGAATACCATTATTTATCCATTGAGTTGCGCCGAATGCATCAACCTTTTGTGCCCAAACGCCTGGCTGATAAGGATATCCCGGATTATGGCTCCATGCGATGTATGCTCCTCCCTCTCCATCACTAGCAATAAGAGGTGTACCCTGTTGCTTCTCTGCCGTTGAGATCTGAATATTCACACTCGGATCCGAAGACCAATAAATGAAAGGACTTTCAATACCATAGTCCGGAAGTGTTAGGAAGTAATCATAGAGTTCCTGCGTCATTTCATGAACCATTGCTTCCATACGATCAGTAAGGGGAATGATGGAGTTTCGGAAATTGTATTGGAGATTAGACCAATCTGCGTATCCGTGAAGTGTCTCCCCACGAGATGGGACATTACTAGCAGGGTACAAATAATTAACATCAACAGTATCAGGGGAATCCCCTATTACAATGCCGTCACCGTTCCAGTCAACCGATGTATTTTCTTTTAACAAGGCAAGTCCTATCGAGCCATCAAAGCTCCGGTAGGGAATCTTGACTACAGGAAACACTCCTGCGGGCGGGTTAAGACCATTTAATTCGTCAAGATGTGTCTCATTAAGGTCAGGCAATTGAGCTTCTGAATATCCTAACCTCCAGGTCCCTGGTTGAAGGTTACGTGGAAGTTGGAAGAGATAATTCATGACACTATAATAATTGGGTTTATAAAGAATATCATCTCCACCACCGTGTTGGAGTCCAAGGGTGTGCCCAAGTTCGTGCATAAATGTACCTGCTTGCCACGATGGACCTTGTTGAGAGGGACTAAAACCACCGAGAGAAACAAAAAAGTCGTAGCCCGATTTACCTGGGTTAACATTTGCCAATCCGCTCGGATAGTCTATGACACCATTTGCTTGCTGATATGGAAACCGATCTGCAAAGATGCAATAGCGATATATAAGTTTCTTGGCTTCAAGTATATTATACCAGTTTGGATCGGCTTGTTCTAAAGTCGTTCCAAAGTGAATAATCTTTTCTTCCTTAAATTGCGGCCAGGGATTTGGCGCCCACGGTCTTGCAAATACAGGTGTTTCAGTCGGATCAAGCTCAATGTGTAACTTTATCCCACGGATTCCATCAGGATTGTTGACAATAGCGTTGCTAACACTTGCAAAAGCGTTGTATACTTGAAAGAATCCTGAAGTTGCAGGTCGATATGGATCCATATAATCAACTTCCACAAAAACATCCTTGTGATCATATCTGGATCCATGTGCATAAAGGTTTAAATCAATAATACCATCGGCATTCCAATCTATACCTTCTCCTTCTGTTTCCCAACAATCAAGAATGCCGTCTCCATCCGTATCTTTCATGCAAAGTGCACGTGAGAATTCTGACGTATTTCCATCAGGATCAATTGCTGTTGCGGTAATAAATTCTGAATCTCCTACAGCGACAAGAAAAGTTTCGTTTATATCAGAGTGTCCTACGCCGTCGCACGTTTTCGTGGTACTTCCAATCCATGTTTCTCCACCGCCAAAAAATGTGCTGTCGCGTTTTTCGCTCCTGAAGAAATCGAGCGTATATGTTGTTCCGGGTTTACTATCAAATCTACCACGAATTCGTATTAAACCCTGGCTGATAAATGCCGAGTCTAGAATGGGAAAATTCTGGAGATTGTTAGCTCCTAGGTCTGCATCCTGCAGATCATTTGGAGTAATGCCGCGAGGCGCAAGATCAATTTCCATGCTGTGATTTGCGAAGATCGAATTATGGCGAATTAAATTATTATTTCCGGTTGAATCGTAAACACCAATTTGATGGTTGTACGCAATAATGTTTCCATCTATTGAACTGTTGCCTCCTATAGTGTTATTGGAAGCAATGATAAACACTCCATGACCCAAATTCCCTCGATCAGTCGTTCCGACATTGTCGGTACCAATGATATTCCCGCTAATAATATTTCCTGTTGAGGTATCCCGTTGCACTAAGATACCGTTGCCCAGATTTCCCGCAATGGTGTTTCCCGCCTGTGGAAGTGCGCCCCCAATTACATTTCCCGGTGCATCAATGATATTGATTCCGCTGCTCAGATTCGGATATAATCCGAACTGGGTTGATATAAAAGGATTTCCGATGAGGTTGCCTTCGATTCGGTTTCCCGTAGAGGCACTTCCAATAATTCTAATTCCATTTCTCCGGTTTCCAGAAATCCAGTTCACAGCCCCGCTCTGTGTTCCCCCTATTATATTATTGGGAGATTGCAGAATCACAACTCCATCTTGGTTCGCATATGTAATTTCCGAACTAGGTGGACGACCAATGATATTTCCCTGAACTATATTGTTTGTAGTCGTCGGACCTTCAATCATTAGACCGGGTAAGTAATCGATAGCCCCCGAAATGATATTGCGTCCTGCTGTCGTCGTATGACCAATCAAGTTGTTGGATGCTCCACCAAGGATGTAGATGCCATTTCCATTTTCCATTGTTGTGAGTCCAAGCTGGGCGGTTGTTCCGATTAAATTTCCTTGAACGACATTGTCTGAAGTTCCTGCATACCTAATTGCAATGTTGGGATAATCGTTTCCGGAAATCAGATTACCGGCGCCAGATTGTAATCCTCCGATGGAATTAATGGAAGCTCCATCCGTAATTAGAATTCCATTGGTTTGGCCGGAAAGATCGTTCAAGCCTTGCCAGTCTGTACCAATGTAATTACCTAACACGGTATTACCAAATGAACCTTGTCCTTCTATCATAACGTGTGGAAAATGATTTCCAGCAATAATGTTACGGGCATTAGAAAGTATATCCCCAATTCTGTTGTAGGATGAATTGAGGATATGAATTCCATAACCAAAATTTGGCAAACTGTCACTCCCGACAATATTTGTTCCGATAAAATTATTCTCAATTACATTGTTACCTAAGTTAGCTAGTTGTATTGCTGATTGCTGACACCTATTGATGACTAGTCCCCGTATCGTGGAGTTGCCAGCTAAAATTACCAAGCCGGGTTCAGAACCCAGGTTTGTCCCATTCAATTCAATAATTGGGGTTCCGGCATATCCGGGCTGTGTTGTACCATCAATGACCACGGGTGATACTATCAAGGGAAGACCAAAGACAAAATTCGGTGCTAATGTTTGAGGTCCACTTCCAATGTCGAAGTTTATATAATCAAGTCCAGGATTTGCATTGGCATTTTCAATTGCCTTTAAAAACGAACCCACTCCAGTATCGGCAGTCGTTGTCACCGTGAACGTAAGGTTTGTACCCTTGGTAGTAGTGTCAACCTCTATGTAGTAACCATTTTGAGGAACGTAGATTGAGGTTCTGCGGTATTTTTGTGTAGTACCTTCTTGAGATGACCATCCATTTAAGACTACATCAAAGTGCGATGAGCGTGAATACCACACCTTGATGCGTGATATTGTATTGGTAGTATTTGAGGATACCAGATTCTGAGTTGTGTTATCAGTAATGCTGGTTAGAATATTTTGCTCTAAAACTGTACTTTGCTTCTGAGCTTGAGTAATATTAACTAAAATCATTAGAACAACTAATATCAATAAATATTTAATTATGTTTTTCAAAATTATCTCTTTCGCTTATAGCAGTTTTATTTTAGTAACAATAGTTTTTTAGTTCCTATAAATTGCCCTGCCTGCAGTTTGTAGAAATAAATTCCTGATGAAAGTTTAGAAGCATTAAATTCAACTTCATAAACTCCAGCTGGTTTTTCTTCATCAACTAGTGTGGCTACTTCGTTACCGAGAATATCATAAACTTTTAGAACGGACAGGGCAAGCCCCGTCCCTACATCTGGAATACTAAAATTTATTTTTGTAGAAGGATTAAATGGATTTGGATAGTTCTGGTCCAGAACAAATTTGTCAGGAGTCCCAATTTCTGCTTCAATAATTTTTGAATACTCATATGATCCATCAAAATCGATTTGCTTTAATCTATATTGATATTTGCCTGAAGAAAGATTTTTGTCTTGAAATGAATAAATATGGTTGTCTGTTGTAGTTCCATTTCCACTTATAAAACTAATTGTATTCCATTCCTCATTTTCAACTAAAGACTGCTGACTGAAGACTTTTTTTCTTTCTATATAAAAACCAGAATTATTTAGTTCGGTTGCAGTGCTCCAATTCAATAAAACAGAATTTGAATTTGTAGCCGCATTAAAACTTATCAACTCTACAGGAATACTCCAATTGATAGATTTTAAAATTGTGCCCTTATCCCCAACAGCAATAAAACTTGTTGAATCAACAATTGTGAGTCCATAAAGAGAATTATTTGTTTTGCTGTCTTCAGCTTCCCATGTATTTCCTCCATCCAATGAGACCAATATATTTCCAGCATCAGAAATTATTATTGCATATTGAGGATTAACATACTTTACTCTAAAATAAATGCTACCAAACTGAGTACTTGTTACTAAATCCCAAGTTTGTCCGCCGTTTGAAGTCTTGTAGATAGATGCATTATCACCGACAATAAGACCATTATTGTTATCTATAAAATCCATACCTCTCAGCCAGGTGGTTGTACCACTATTTAGGCTAGACCAATTGGAGCCGCCATCAGTTGTTTTTAGAACTGTTCCATTACTGCCGCAAACAAAACCAGTATTTTCATCAATAAAGTCTATATCAAAGAATAAAATAGAAGTGGTTCCTGAATTTAACTGAGTCCAGTTAACTCCAGCATTAGTTGTCTTAACTATCGTTCCCCAGTATCCAGCAGCAAACCCTAATGTATCATTAACAAAATATAAACTTCCAAGATCATTTCCATTAACTCCTGAATATGAACTCCAAGTTTCACCACCATCAGAAGTTAGATGGGTAAATCCATATGAACCAACAGCAACTGCATTATTTAAATCAAAAATATGAATGCCCAAAATACCAGGGTTCGAAACTAGATTAACATTTTTTTCAGCCCAGCTTATTCCTCCATCTGTTGTTTTAAGAATTGTTCCCTCCCCTCCAACAGCAAATCCAAAATTGTAATTAAGAAAATTTGATGAATAGAGAAGAGCTTCTGAGCCGTTAGTTAATTTACTCCAACTATTTCCACCATCAGTTGTTTTTAATATTACACCACCTGACCCGATTAAAAAACCAATATTTGCATCAACAAAGTATCCTTGATTTAAATCGTTTTTTGTATCAAGCGGAATATTAGCCCAGGAATTTCCGCCATCGGTTGTTTTTAAAAGGTTTCCATTTAGTCCCGCTGCAAAACCAGTGTTGGTATCTTTAAAAAAGATGCTTGTTAAAGCTAGTGGATTATCATTAATTATATTTGTCCAGGTAATTCCTCCATCAGTAGTTTTGTAAAGGTATCCTGGATTGTATGTACCACCAACAATAAAGCCGTTTAGATTTGATGTGAACTTTACATCTCTTAAATCTACTGTTGATCCAAGGAAAACACTGAACCAGTTCGTTCCGCCATTAGTTGTTCTTAATATCGTTCCTGCATCGCCTACCACAAAAATATTATTGCTATCGATAATACAAACACTTTTATTGTTGTAATAAAAACTTTGATTTGTCCAGTTAGAACCCCCATTGGTAGTTTTTAATATAAGTCCCCATAATCCGGTTGCATAACCAATATTTTCATCAAGAAAGGAAATATCTGTTAGATTTGTATCAATGCCGCTTACTTGAGTAATCCAACTATCGCCGCTATTTGTTGTCTTTAAAATTAAGCCGCTGTCACCAACAGCATATCCAACATTAGAATTAACAAAATACAGTGAGGATAAATTCTTTGGACTTTGTAATAATAGATATTCCCAGTTTAAACCACCGTTGGTAGTTTTTAATAATGTACCATAATTACCGATTGCAAAACCTGTATTTTGATTTAAAAACTGTATTGATTTCAAATCATTTCCTTGCGGTAACGGATTAGACCAATACCATCCGCCACCCTGTGCCTGAATATTTATTATTGCAAAGCCTAAACAGAAAAACAAAATGTAAAGTAATTGTTTCATATCTAATGTGTTCCTTTATTAATAAATATTAGTTCCTAAATAATATCTGCAGAGTTTTTAAGCTCTGCAGCTCATGCACAAGGAGATTTGATCGATGCTTCCCATTCCTTGTAAATAAATATGAGTTTAATTATTTAATTAGAGTCATCTTTTTAGTTGAAATAAATCCGCCAACATGTAGTTTATACAAATAAATACCGCTTGATAAGTTTGAAGCATTGAAATCGACTTCATAAACTCCGGCTGGTTTTTCTTCGTTAACAAGAGTTGCAACCTCGTTGCCAAGAACATCGTATATTTTTAGTTGCACTCGAGACCCTTCGACTCCGCTCAGGGTGACATTTGGGATCGAATATTTTATTGTTGTAGAAGGATTAAACGGATTTGGATAGTTTTGTTCAAGTGCATATTCAGTTGGTAATGTTTTATCAGTTTCAGTATCCACCTCTGTAGGGTTACCGCAGAAAGTTCCATTACCTAAAACCTGCCCGCTTCCCTCAAGTGAATTAGCACAGAAATCGGCACCGGTTCCAATGTCTAAAGTTGTTCCGGTTCCAAGTGTTAATACACTTTGTGCATTTATAGTCATAAGACTTAAAATGATAATTATTAATATTTTTGTTTTCATAATTCGGCTTTCATTATTGAATTTTTATTTTGTTTTATTCAGTAATGTTACTGGTGAATTTTACTTCCGAATTAATTATTACCTGTTCTAACTTTGCTAAACGAGTTTGTAATTCTTTAAATGATTCTATTTCATTTCTTAGTTTTTCATTTTCTGATTTTAATTGAGCTATTTCAGAATCTTTTTCTTTTTTTAGATCTTGTACAGCTTTAACTACTATTGGAAACAAATTTCCGGCAGATGCTTCAATTCTATCAGGATTTTCTTTTAACACAAGTTTTAACCATTCGGCTTCAGCTTCTGTTTGAACCTGATCAAGTTCCTGAGCAATAAATCCTGCAGTAGGTGCATCCTGCATTTTACTTCCATCAGATTTTCCATCTGCGTACCACTCTCTTCTATCCCAGTTAAACTCTCTTGGTTTGACCTTCATAAGAAAATCTAATCCCAATGAAAGTTCTTTTATATTCTTTTTGTCTCTTGCGTCTGAAAGTGATGTTATTGATTGTGTATTGCATCTGAGTGTACTAACGAAACCATTGCCCAAAGTAATTTCATTATAAGCAGTTGGGGCAGACGGATTTGCATCAATACCTATCAGCGTAAGGTTATAACCCGAAGTAACAGTAGAGCCAGCATTATATCCTAATGCAGTATTGTAATCTCCCGTATTGTTTAATAAGGAATGATGCCCCATAGCAGTGTTTTCAGAACCGGTTGTATTGGAATACAAAGAATTATAACCTGTTGCGGTATTAAACAAACCTATTGTATTTGAAGATAATGCTGATTTACCAGTTGCAGTATTTTCATATCCTATAGTATTAGCTCCTAATGAATTGGAGCCAGTTGCCGTATTAGAAACACCTGTTGTATTAAGATTGAGAGCTGAACCACCAAATGCAGAATTATCATGTCCCGTGGTATTAGAATATAAAGCAGCCACTCCACTTGCTGTATTTCCATAACCTTCAGTATTGCTGCGGAGTGATGCATACCCAAACGCAGAATTATTGTAACCAGTTGTATTGGGTTGCAAAGCAAACGAACCAAAAGCAGAGTTATAATTACCAGTGGTAACTTGTGATAGTGATGCATTTCCAACAGCTGTGTTTTCTACTCCTGTTGTAAGCCCTTGTAAAGTTGCTGATCCTAAGCCAACATTACCATTCGCAGAAGCAGTAAGCGTAAAATTACCTGAGTTATACCCAAGAAATAAATTATTATTTCCATAAGTATGTAGGAATTTTTGACCGGATTTATAAATTATTCCATTATTTTCATCCAGAGTAGGTCCGACACTTAAATTGTATAAATTTAATTTATTATCGATAACTCCAATAGTTAGGATATATTGATCACTGGAATTTTTTATACCAAATATACCGTCAGTTCCTATCTTTGCGTCGATATTTTGCGGTAATATTTGAGCTGTACACACAAGCACTAAAGAGAAGAAATAAAGAACTGATTTCATAAGTACTCCTTTTATTTTGTTAGAGCTATTTAATTAAGGTCATTTTTCTTGTTGTGATATTTTTTCCAACCTGTAGTTTATAAAGATAAATACCGCTTGATAAGTTTGATGCATCGAATTCAACTTCATATCTTCCTGCTTCTTTGAACTCATCTATAAGTGTTGCAACTTCATTACCGAGCACATCATAAACTTTTAATGTTTGCTGACTGCCTACTGGAGACTGCCAACTGATTTTAGTACTTGGATTAAACGGGTTTGGATAATTTTGTGCAAGTAAAAATTCGCCTGGTGCTTCAACGTTCATTTCAACATCGGTAGGCTGATCCATAATATATTCAACTATATCAACAGCGGCAGTACTCTCGTTCACTCCTCCAAGTATATAAAACTTATTCTGATAAATAATATCTTCCATATAAGCTCTTTTAGAACTGAATTGACCGCTAAGCACCCACTGATTTGTTAATGTATTATATTCATATATATTCCATGAAGTGCCACCTGAAAAACCGCTCGAGCCGCCGACAATATAAATTTTATTGCCTATAGCCCTAAGTGCGCCACCTGATAAAAATTCCGGAAAATCTTGTAACTGCAGCCATTGATTTGTTACTGGATTGTACTTGTAGAATAAAGAATTTGACCAACCTGAGATATAGATTTCTCCATTGTATATAGTTGAAGCTGAAAAACTCACTGAATTACTATTTGTTGCTAGATTTGTCCAGTTATCTGTCAACGGGTTATATCGTGCAGCATAACCGTTATAAAAAGCATAAAGAAATCCATCGAAATATTCCAGAGTATGGCCGTAATTAGCAAATGTAGTTGGTCCGTTTGCTAATTGTGTCCATGTTTTTGTACTTAAACGATAGACATAAAGTTTTCCACCGCCGCCAGACCATCCGCCAAATACAAATACACTATCACCTTTAATTGCAGTTTCCAGACCCCAAACATGATTAAAAGGTATTGAGTCATAATAACTCCAGGATGTGCCGTTGTATTTATAAATTCTTTTATATAATTCTGTTCCGTTGTAATCATTTGATCCACCAAAAAAATAAATTGAATCACCCCAAACTTCTGCGGATGCGTAAGATATTGGAATTGGTAAATCGGGTATAAATTGAGAATATATTTTTACGGAATAAACAACTGTTAAAAAAAATAATATTGAAAATATTTTCATAACAACTCCTTAAATGTTTTTGGTTTTATTACATTTTATTTTAATACTAACATCTTCTTTGTTTCAACAAAAGATCCTGCCTGCAGGTTATAGAAATAAATTCCTGATGAAAGCTTTGAAGCATCAAATTCAACTTCATAAACTCCGGCTGGTTTTTCTTCGTTAACCAATGTGGTTACTTCATTTCCGAGTATATCATAAACTTTTAGAGTAACATTGGCAGATTGCTTCGTTTCACTCGCAATGACGGAAGGGATGGAGTAACGAATTTTTGTAGATGGATTAAATGGATTGGGATAGTTCTGCTCAAGTGCAAATTCTGTTGGAATTTGATTTTCATCTTCAACATCTGTTACAATGTTTAATCTTGCAAAGTTTGATGTGTTGCCTTCAAAATCCGTAGCTGTTACCGCTATTGCTTCAATATTTAGTCCAGTGTTTAATGAAAAATTTCCATTTGCATCCGTATTTGTAGTGCCGATTCTAAAATATGCGGAAGCCGGCAGTTCAAATCTGTTTGCACTGTAGATATCTATAATTGCATTTGGCAGTGCATGCTTTCCTGTAATCAAACCAGAATTATATTGAAGATTAAATGGCTCTCTAATTCTGTTGTTGGCTGATGTATCAACAAAAAGATTTATCAGACCGCTTGAGTTTAGAACATTACGTCTAACGGTAATTCGCTCTGGAGAGTAACCGACTAAAGGAACAATATCAACTCCAGCAGAACCATTGCCCACAATTGTATTTCCTGAATAATTCCCATTTTCATCCTGTCCTATTTTAACAATACCAACATTTCCTGCAATTAAAATTCCATCACCTTCATTAGGAAAAGAACCCTGGGCGCCATCAGTTCCAATTGAATTACCATGTATAATATGTCCATTAGTATATGATTCATCATCATAACCAAAAATGTAAATTCCTTCATTTGTGTTACCAGAAATTATATTATCTATTATTTGTGTACTCATTGCTGCATTTGTGATTGTTATTCCCCTTGCATTTGGTACTGCAGCAGTTTTATCCGGATTTAAACCTATATTATTATTTTTGATCAGGATATCTGCAGAATAACTATCTGGCGGAACGCCACTTATAATAATGCCATAAACCGAATTACCTGATATAACATTTCCATCACTGGGATTATCACCACCAATAATGTTGTTATCAGAACCGCCAATTGTTATTCCCTGCCCATTTCCAACATCAGTTCTGCCATCATAAGTAGTGCCTATATAGTTGTGTTGCACAATGTTTCCACTGCCTAAGGAAATTTCAATTCCTGCTACGGAGTTACCACAAATATCATTTCCATTTAAATCAGCTTTTCCTATTTCATTATTGCTGCCGCTTACCATCATACCAAATTGATTGGGCATTAAAGTCCCATCTATTGTTATACCGAAATAATTATTAAAGATTTTGTTATTATCTCCATCAACCGCTAAAGCTACATAGCAGTTAACAAACTCATTATAATAAGGATGTTCCCCGACCACATTGTTATTGCCTTCAAGCTGAACTCCAAACATTGTTGAAACTCTAAGACCTCTGATTTTAGTATTATTTTGGGCTGTCAATATTGTAGTGCCGCTAAGTTCAATTTGATTAGCACCATCAATTTCGCAAAAGTCTTCAAGGTAAATAGCATCCATAAGATCAATAGTACCGGATACACTAAAGATATATTTTGCAGAGGTATTTCTGTTATGTGCTTCATCCATTGCTGCTCTAAGTGTACATCTTCCCTGTGCATCGCTGCAAATACCATCTTTGGATTCATCGGTTGTTGTGTTCGGATTATCATACGCATATGCGTCTTGATCATCGGCGAGTGAATTGATTGTGTAGACTTCCTGAGCATTTGATGAAGCCACAAACAATGCAATTGCAAGTAAAAGGAAGTAAATATATTTCATATAATCCTCTGATTTATTTAATAAATAGTAATTAAAGCTATCTTATAGATGCCGCAAAGTTTTACACTCTGCGGCATTGTGCACAAGGAGATTTGATCGATGCTTCCCATTCCTTGTTGTTTCATAGTTCGGATACCAGTAATAAAAGTAATGCAGTTGCTGCTGCGGCAACAGCTACTATTAACGCAATAAGTGTATGAGAAATAAATTTCTCTTTCTTCTTTAATTTTTCGTATGATTCATTCACTTATGATCACTGTTTTCTATTTAAGAATTGTCATTTTCATTGTTTCACTAAATTCACCCGCTTGTAGTTTGTAGAAATATATTCCTGATGAAAGATTTCTCGCGTTGAATTCAACTTCATAAACTCCGGAAGGTTTTTCATCGTTAACTAGTGTAGCTATTTCGTTGCCGAGTATATCGTAAACTTTTAATACGGTCAGGGCAAGCCCTGACCCTACATTTGGAATACTGAAACTAATTTTTGTACTTGGATTGAATGGATTAGGGTAGTTTTGTTCTAAAGAAAATTGAGCAGGAAAAATATTTATCTCCTCGTTTACATCGGTTACTACTTGAGATAACGGACGACGCCAAATGCTAGAACCATTGGTTCCGGCAAATAAGTATTGGTTGTCT
>JBGAWM010000039.1:0-26636 GCA_044227615.1 Ignavibacteriaceae bacterium | reverse complement strand
GTTATTTTATAAAAAACATCAGGAAGATGATGAAAAAGTTGAAGCTGCTATAGATGGCGGAACTTCAACAATCACACAAGACATTGCTGTTTCTGATGAATTGACTAAAAATGTTCAAAGTGAAAACAGCTCAGATATAATTAACGAAGACACATTTAATGAGCAGACTGATAAGCGAAAAGAAATTTCTGATTGATGTACCTGAAGGAAAAAGAAAAGAACGCATAGATACATTTCTTACTCATCATATCGAAAATACTACACGATCTAAAGTACAAAAAGCAGTTGATGCCGGTCTCGTTACAGTAAACGGCGTTGTTGTCAAATCAAATTATAATGTTAAACCTTTTGATAAGATTGAAGCAATTCAGCTAATTTCTCCCAGACCTGAAGATGTTGAAGCTGAAGAAATTCCTCTTGATATTATTTATGAAGATGAGTATTTCCTTATTGTAAATAAGGCTGCCGGAATGGTAGCTCATCCTGCATATGCAAACTATACTGGAACTTTAGTTAACGCACTTTTACATCATACAAAATCTTTAAGTTCTGTAAATGAAGTTGGAAGACCGGGAATTGTACATCGTATTGATAAAGATACAAGTGGATTACTTGTAGTTGCAAAGGATGATTATACTCACGCAAAACTAGCTGCACAATTTTCCAAACATTCTATCGAAAGAGAATATCACGCGATTTGCTGGGGAAAATTTTCTGAAACAGAAGGTGTGATTAGTAAAAAAATTGCACGCAGTAAAAGTGATAGAAAAAAATTTACAATAAGTGATAAAGATGGAAAAGACGCGACCACGTTTTATAAGGTGATTGAAGAGTTTGAATTCACTTCTTATTTAAAACTCAATTTAAAAACAGGCAGAACACATCAGATAAGAGTTCACTTATCGGGAATGGGTAAACCGATCTTTGGTGATCCGACTTACGGCGGGAATAAAATTCACTCAGGTTATGAGTTGCCGAAACTAAAAAGCAGAATGATGAATCTTTTAGAATTAATGCCAAGACAAGCATTACACGCAAAGACGTTGGGTTTCATTCATCCACATACAAATAAACTTGTAAGATTTGATTCCGAATTGCCTGAGGATTTTAAACTTCTTTTAGAGAAACTTAGACTGGTATAATAAAAAAGATTGTAGTTTGTCATTTCGATCCCGATCTATCGGGAGAGAAATCTGAATAAAATAATTAAACAGATTTCTCAGTCGAAGACTCCTTCGAAATGACTCTTGATTTAGATGCTTCGTTCGAAGACTCACTCGCAATGACCACTAATCTTAATTATATTTGCACCAACAATTATCAAACAAAAAGAAAACTGAATGTTAAAACTTTATAACACACTTACTAAAAAAGTTGAAGAATTTATTCCAATTGATCCGAATGAAGTTAAGATTTATATGTGCGGTCCAACTGTTTATGATTACTTTCATATCGGAAATGCGCGCTCTTTTGTTATGGCCGATATTGTGCGAAGATATCTTGAGTACAAAGGCTACAAAGTAAAGTTTGTAATGAATCTTACTGATGTGGATGATAAGATCATTAAAAAGGCTAACGAAGAAAAAAGAAAACCGAGCGAAGTTACTAATGATTACATCAATGCTTTTTTTGATGATATAACAAAACTTAAAATCAAAAAAGCTAATGTTTATCCTAAAGCAACTGAACATATGGGTGAGATAATCGATTTGATCAAACAGCTTGAAGATAAAAAGTTTGCTTATAATAAAGACGGAAATGTTTTTTATGATGTAAAACATTTTAGTGAATATGGAAAGTTAAGCGGAAAAAATATTGAAGATCTTGAATCAGGTGCGCGAATAGAAATTAACGAAGAGAAATCTAATCCGTTAGATTTCGCATTATGGAAAAAAGCAAAAGAGGGCGAGCCTTTCTGGGAAAGTCCCTGGGGAAAAGGAAGACCGGGCTGGCATATTGAGTGCTCTGCAATGAGCTGCAAGCATTTGGGAGAAACATTTGATATTCATGCCGGCGGAAATGATTTAATTTTTCCGCACCACGAAAATGAAATTGCGCAAAGTGAAGCCGCAACAGGAAAACCTTTTGTAAAGTACTGGCTTCATTTCGGTTTTCTTAATATCAATGAAGAAAAAATGTCTAAATCCCTCGGTAATTTTTTTACCGCAAGAGATGTGTTAAAAAGATATTCTGCTGAAGCAATAAGAATGTTTTTTGCTCAAGCTTATTACCGCGGACCATTAAACTTTACCGATGATCTTTTAACAGCTGCTGAACGTGGTCTGGAGAAGATCACTAATCTTGTGGATAAAGTTAATGATGAGTTGAAGAAAAATAATTCCGGTATTAAACCTGACTTTGATTTCAAATCTTTCTATCAGCGATTTGAAGAAGCAATGGATGAGGATCTTAATACATCGCAGGCTGTTGCAGTTATTTTTGATTTTGTAAAAGAAGTGAACCGCATAATTGCTTCATCAGAAAATGTTGATGTTAATTTTTATAGCGATGTAAAAACTTTTCTGACCAAAACAGCAGAAAATGTTCTTGGCATTGTGGATTTTAACAAAACTGCTGTGGGTGATGATAAGCTTACAAATGATCTCATACAACTTCTTATAACACTTAGGACAGAAGCAAAACAAAATAAAAACTATCAGCTTTCGGATACGATTCGTGATAGACTAAAAGAACTTGGCGTTGTTTTGCAGGATAGTAAAGAGGGTACGAGTTATAAGATTGGTAAATAGTTAATTACAGAAACCTTCGAGCCCCGATAACTTTCGGGGCACGAAGGTTTTGGACTGATAATTATTTCATCAGGATCATTTTTTTAGAGCTAACAAAACTACCTGCTTGCATTGTGTATATATAAACACCGCTAGGTAATGCAGAAGCATTAAATTCTGCTGAATGATAACCTGCCTCTTTAACCTCTTTTACTAATTCTGCAACTTCATTACCCAAAATATCAAACACTTTTAGTTTTACTAAACCAGCATCCTTAACAGCATAATTTATAATTGTGCTTGGATTGAAAGGATTGGGATAATTTAAATCTAATTTATACACCTTTACAGCTTCATTAGTAACTGCTATTTTGCCCATAAATTCTGCTCTAATAAAGACTTCATCACTATAAACAGAAAATTTATTTTGAGTATCTTTTACTCTTAAGCGATAAGTACAACCAAAATCACCAACTGGATTTGAGTAATAAAATTCGTTATCAACAAAGTAATTATTGGTTGTAGTTCCAATCACTTGCCAGGTACCACCTAATTCTGTAACCTTTCGCGATACCTCATAATAAACTTTATCAGTTTCTAGATTATGTTCCCAGCTTAATCTTACAAAATGATTACCTGGATTCGCACTTAGTTTCGGATTTTGCGGTTTAGAAGGAGACAATAGATTTATTACATTATAATTACCGAACTGAATATTTAATGTATATTCATGAGTACTTGAGTTATAGCTTTTTATTTCTATACCTAATTCGACTGGATTACCACCATAAATATACGTTCCAGGATTGCTAAATCTGGAAAAAACATTATTATTCTGAAGATTCCAAATATCTTGTTCATCACCTAGCCAATCATCTGAATAATATCGCCAGCCGTGTTGTGGATTACAATTTATACAACTTGAGGGCTTTAGTGCTCGATAGTCATTATATGTTAATAATGGAATCCAGTCTTTTTCGTCAAGGCCTGATGATGTTCTATTAACAATAATCCTATCAATCTGATCATCGGATCTGTCATTTGGTGTCATAGATCCATTAGTTAAACCCCAATTCCACAACCCATCTGCACATTCAATGTCAAGATTAGACAAGGTAGGAAATTCTACTGATTCATTACGGATATGAAAGATAACTAATCCATGTGGAAATATATGACCAAACCTACTTATAAGACTAAAAGGATTTGCATTAGAATAGTGAGCTATGGAGTGAAAATTTTCTATCCAATAAAATTCCACCGGTTTATTATTAGAATTATATCTAATAGGGATCATTACCGCCTTATTTTCTATATACGTATCTTTAAGAACGAAGTCCGAATTGGAGGAAGTAATAACAGTTGGAGATAGCCATTTAAGTCTATACCTTTCATAAGAGTTTATGTTTCCAGCACTTATTAAAACCATTAAACTCCAAGGATGTATATTTCCATTATTATCATCAGCAAAATTGTAATAAGATCTTCCATCAAAATGCGACCCTGTATTAGAATTAGTTGTCCCAAACATAAAGTGACCATATTCGTGCATTACACCTCCGAAAGAAATCTGGCCATCTGTCGATGGTGACAAATTTTTTGCATTAACTTGTGTTGTGCCATCTTCACTTCTTATTGTAACACCATCATTTGTAGTAAAATTACTTGGTAGACCTAGACCCGCATAACCCCCAGCATTGGGGTAACTAAATGATTTATCTCTCCAAAAAATAAAAACATGATCTATATAAGCATCACCTCCAGTATTTGTACCTGGATTATAAGGTACATAATTATGTCTATAGTTTTGGTTACTGACTCGGAATTGCCAATTATCATAATTTCTAAAGTTTAAATTGAAATTACCCGCAGGATTGTCGAGAGCTGATAAAACTGCATAATTTACCGCACCATCACCTCCATGTGTCCTATAGTATTCCTTAGTATTGGGTAGAGTAACATAAAATACATCTCCAATCATTTGAAAAACACCTAGTTTACCTGCACCATTTCCCCCTGATGCCCTATCAATAAAATTACTAACATTTAGATCTGCATAAATATTATTACTCGGTATTGAGCTATTTACCGAATTTTGTAAAAACTGAGGCAATATTCCGGGGTTTGGCCAGTAAGGATTGTCATTATAATTATCATCAGAAAATCTTGCATATACCAATAATACTTTTAAAATTCCTTGAGCTGTTTTCAATCTACCACCTTGTACAACACCCAAATTATTTTCAAGTCCAGCGGGTGTAAAACTGCCACAAAGACTATCTAAATTGATTGAGGTTCCACAAATAAAATCAGAAACTAATTCTTGACTATAATTTTTAGTCAAACTTATAATTAATAATATTACTATTAATATTTTTTGCATAAATCACCTACTTTAAATTTATTATTTTTTTTGCTTTATGTTTATTTTTACCTGTAACATGTAAAAAATAAATCCCACTTGGATAATTGCTTAAACTTAATTTGTGCGAAATCATGTTCTGCGAATTAAACTCTTTATTAAAACCAACAAGCTGTTCACCCATAGAGTTATAAATACTTAATTTCAATGTTTCATTATCACTGTTATTAATTTGCAAAATCGTCTGACTGTTAAATGGATTGGGGTAAACATTAATAATAATATCAGTTGGATTAATTATTTTACTCTCTGGTTGATCGATGTTTGTTATTATACCAAACTGTGTATTATTGATAATAGCTCCCGCTAATAAATACCAAGGGGCCTGATCATAAATACTTTCATATAATCCAATGCCTTTAATTATTTTATCAAGGCCCAAAGCAAACCAACTTGTATCTGCTGGTACAACAGTAGTATCAACAGTGACGCTAGAAAAAGTTTTTGATAATAATGGCGAAGGATAAAATTGAGTATTATTATACTCTGTTTTTAATACACAACGATACCATAGAACATTATTATTAATATTTATACAATCTTCCCAAACCAAAGAATCCTGTATATCAAATTCATACAATAACCTTTCAGAATTCATACATTTGGGGTCACTATCATAGATATAAACTTTAGCGTTATCCTTTCTAAAAAAATAGTCACTGTAATTCAGCCAATTATTAAAATAATATCTGAATATTTTATAACTCATTCCGTTAATCAATGTTGAATCGCCTAAAACTTTAACAAATAATTTTTCGGAATTTCCTGTATTATCCCAATACTCCCAATAATTATTGGTTTGTACTGGGAACCAATCGGTTGTGTCTATTTGCGCTGTCGCAAACCCAATTGTTATAAGACTAAATAGTATTGTTGTTTTAATAGTTTTCATTTTACAAATCCTTGGTTAAAATTTTTACTGTTGTTTACATTCTATAAACTACGTAAAACCAGTTGGGTAAATGTAAATGTTAAGTATTAAATGCTCAAGGTTTAATGAGCAGGAAAATTTTTTTAATAAAATTAAAACAAGGAAAGTTTCATAAAGAAAGGACAGAATCAGAAATGCATTTATCAGTTCCATTCTCTCCACCCCAACAAGAATTCGCAAATAGATAGATAGATAGATAGATAGATAAAGATCGTGCCAGATTTTTAATCAAAGATTCCAAAAAGTGACCCATAAAATATTTTTAGAAACAGATTGTTGTTTTTATGAAGTAGCAAAAATTATTCCTACTTCTATGTTTTGTTTTTCTTAAATATTTTATTCAAAGAAGTAAAAAGGAAATATATTGTTGAATTAAATTTACTTATTGTAAAAATTAGGCGAAAGAAATGTCGCAAAAATTAAATTGAATAGTACGCTGATCAAACTGATTTATTAAGATCAGTTATGATCATAAGTAATCATAAAAATCAGTGTACAATTGATTTAAATATTTCTCATCAAAAATATTTCCTATCCCAAGTACAAGATTCGGATCCAAAGATTTTTTTAGTGCTGCCATTTTGCGAATGTTAGCTTCGCCATACATCATTAAAAGATAATCACGTTTAGCTTTTCCAATTCCGTGTTCTGCGGAGATTGTTCCACCCAATCTAACTGCTTCTTCACAAATTTGTTTGTAAAGTTTTTTGCCTTCGTTAAACTCTTCATCATTCTTTGGTAAAAAGTTTAAGTGTATATGTGAGTTTCCGAAATGACCATAAGAAACATAATCTATATTGCTTTGTTTTGCCCAGTTTTGTAGAGTAAAATAAAACTCACGGAAAACTTTATCAGGAACAGCCACATCTGTACCAAGTTTTTTAAATTTATTTCTTGCAACGTACTCGTTAACTTTCCAGGAAATAGCGTGACGAAAATCTTTTATCTTTTCTTTATCTGCATCGCTAAATGCAAACCACGCAGTTTCTTCATTTACATTGTGAGTTTGCATCAAGTTATTCCACGCCTCAAGAATCGTATCAAAAGTATCGGAGGTTGATTCCTGCTCAAACCAGATTGCTGCCTGTGCATTTTCCGGAATTGCAGAAAAGTCTTTTGCTAAAAACTTTAATGCGCGTTCATCAAAAAACTCAAGTGCAAGTGCGTTAATGTTATCGTTAACATTCTTCTTTTTGTTTTGATAAGAAGTATCTCTTGCTTCTTCAAGAAAATATAGTGCAGTGGGTTCATCTTCAAAAAACAAAACGCAGGAAATTGTGTCTTCTGGCTGCTGAAGAAGTTTAAGTTTAATCTTTGTAATTATTCCAAGCGTACCTTCAGAACCGATAAACAAATCAATCGCATCCATATCTTTTTTAACAAAATATCCCGAAGCATTTTTAACAGCGGGAAAAGTGTAATCTGGAATTTGTAGAGAAATATTTTTACCTGATTGAGTTGTTAACGATAGAGTATAACCGTTCGCTTTTTGTTTTCCTCGTTCAAGATCAATCAGTTCACCATCAGGAAGAACCACTTGCAATCCAATAACATAATCACGTGTTGGTCCATACTTAAAAGTTTTTGCACCTGAAGCGTTTGTTGCAACTGTTCCGCCGATATAACAATTAGTCTCTGTTGGATCTGGAGGATAAAAAAGATTTTGCTGTTTAAGTTCTTTTTGAAAATCTGAAAGTAAAACTGCGGGTTCAATCAAAGCATAAAATTCGTTTGATTTAATTTCAAGAATTTTATTGAGTTTATCGGTTGCGATAACAATTCCGTTTTGCGGAACACGCGCACCAGTAAGTCCCGTTCCATTACCCGCAATTGTAATTTTGGTTTTATTTGTGTTTGCTTCTTTAACTATCGAAACTACTTCATCAACACTTTCTGGAAAATAAACAGCTTCACAATTCCCTTTAAAGTTGGAAGCATCAATTACAAAGTTTTCAAATTCATCTGGATTAGTCTTAATTATCATTTAACTCTGAATCTTTCTAAGCAGTTTTAAATATTCCTTTTGTGTTTTTAAATCGTGTATTTCAGATTTTCTTTTTATTGAATTTTCTATCTTCATTATTTTCAACAACTCATCTATTGCAACAAACATATTTATATTCGGATAAGTTGCATCACGAAGATAATGAATTAGCTTTAATGTTCTGAAAGCATCAAACCAAAAATGCTTTTGTTTTTCAATTTCATTCGGATTGTTATTCTTTAACAAAACTTTATTTATAAAATTTCCAAAATCCTGTTTAGAAAGAAAATCTGATAAAGCCGGAGAAATATTATTCGAAATTTTAATCAAACTGGATGGACTTGGAACTAAATTATCAAAAAAAACTTCCAGCCAGGTTTTTAATATCACAAAACTTTTGGGATCGTAAAGCAAATACTCATCACGAGAGTTGGATAAATATCTGTCAACACTTCTTCCAGTACCAAACGGCACCCGCCACGAACTACGTTTTGAAGGGTGAACGAATGTTGATTTTATTTCTCCCATCGGATATATCTTTGCAAGCTTTTCAAGAAAATAAAAATCCTCCGCGGCTTTGCGTTTGTTCATACCCTCAACTTTAACATAAGCATCTGGAGTACAAAGCATTGTAGAGCCAATTGTATGAAATGCATAATCGGATTTTGCGAAACTTAAACCAAGAACATAGTAACGTAAAAATATTTCATAGCAGATAATCGCTTTTGTCTCTTCATCCCGTCCCGAAATATCATGAGCAAAGTTTACTACTGCTGCTTCAAAATTATTTCTATTAAACTCCTGTGAAATTTCTGAAATATAATCTGAATCAACAATGCAATCAGCATCCGTGCAGATCATAATATTTTTATTTATTGAGAGATAATCAAATTTAGTAAGCGCCAAATCCATACCGATTTTACGAGCCAACCCGACGCCGCCATTTTTGTCATCCATTTCTTTCCCGGAACTTGCAGCATCCACAAAAGAAATATTTACCTTAGATTTAATTTTTTTAAGGTAAGCTAAAGTTTTTTGATTATCATTTTTAACTTCTTCAGATGATGAAACGCTATTGTTTACAACAATTAATAAAAGTGTGTTGTGCAGCTCGAGTTTATCATTTTTTTCTAATGATTTAATAAGCTTTGGTAAAGCATCTCGTTCAGCAATAGCAGGAACTACAATTATATATTGAAAATATTTTTTATAATCATTTTCAATCTGCCACGTGCCGGACGCTCGTTTATTTAAGTACGCAGAAATTTTATCTGGGATTAACATTTTTTAGTACTGATGATAAATTATACAGATTGCTTCGTCTCGATAAAATCGAGAATCGCAATGACTCAATTATTGTTTCGAATCAATTCCTTAGCTTTATTAAAATCAGGTCCATCAATCCAATTTATTACAACACCTTCGCGTTCCATTTTTCTAAACCATGTCATCTGTCTTTTTGCAAAAGAATGAATTGCTGAATTTAATTTTTGAAACATATCATTTTTGTTTAACTCACCTTTAAGATATTGAGCTATGAATTTATATTCTAACCCAAAGAAAATCATTTTTTCATAACTTATTCCGGACTCCATTAAGGATTTAACTTCTTCAATCATTCCTTCCTCATCAAGTCTTTTTCTTAACCTGGCAGTAATGCGTTTTTTAATTTCATCACGGGAAAGATTAACTCCAATAACAAGAGAGTTAATTTTTTCTTTCCTGTCATTTCGAGGAAACGGAGTGACCGAGAAATCTTTATGTTTAAATGTCTGAGATTTCTCACTCGATGAATCGGGTTCGAAATGACCTGAGGATGATTCTAGTTGTGATTTACTAACTGCTATTGCCTTAATTATTCTTTCTCTATCATTCAAATCAGTAGTGTTGTGGAGAGTTGGATTTAATTTCTTTAAAATTCCTCTTAGCTCATCATCGTTTAATGACGATAAATTTTCTTTATCATATTCAAAATCAGCTTTGCTAAGATTATAATTTTGAAGAACGGAACTTAAATACATACCCGTTCCACCAACTAAGAAGGGAAGCTTATTCCTATTTTTTATTTCATCAAAAGATTTGTAAAAACTTTGCTGGAATGAAAATAAATTAAATTCTTCGGCCGGATCAATTATATCAATTAAATGGAAGGGTATTTGTTTATCGTGAATAAAATATTCATTTAGATCTTTACCAGTGCCAATGTTCATTCCGCGATAAACCTGACGTGAATCTGCGGAAATTATTTCACCATTAAAACAATCAGCAAGCTGTACCGCAAGCTTTGTTTTACCAGTTGCCGTGCATCCAAGAATAGTAATCAGATCATATTTCATTCTTAAAATTACTATGAAGAAATCGGAATTGAAACTAAATAACTTGTTCCTGATTTTTCATTCTGTAAAGTGATTGAACTATTCATTGATTCAATAATGAATTTTGCTATAGCCATACTTAAACCAGCATTCTCGCCCGAGTTATTCTTAAAACCGGGATTAAAAACTTCTAAAAGATTATTGCTGTTAATTATATTTTCATCTTTAATTGTTAATACTACATTTCTATCATCAGCCTGGCTGCTGAAATAAAGGTTACCGCCGTGCTTTGACATATCGCAGATAAAGCGGGCTATATAGTAACAAGCCACATAAAATTTTCTGGTATCGATTTTAATTTTAACATCTTCACCAAGTTTCTTAAATAATTTTACATTTCGTGATTCAACATAATCTGAAAGAAATGTTAAATTATCGTTCATCACTTCATTAAAACTGACTTCTTCGAATTTAGTTTTGGTATTCTTTTCGGAAAAATCGATTGATGCCTGTAAAAGATCAATAACAGAATTTGTTTGAGCAGAAATCAATGATATAACTCTTTTAACCTCTTCCGGCAGATCAAATCTTGAGAGAATGGAAGAGTAATGCCTTACAGTTAACAAAGGAGCTTTAACATCCTGCATTAAAAATTTTGAAATCCGATTAAGATCCGATTCACTGATAGTGCTTAAGCCATTATTATTATCCGATGATTCTGTAAAGCTGAAATCGGTACCAGACTTATTACCAAAATTATCATTTCTATTTGCCTGAGATAAATTATTATTTTTTGCCTCTGATTTTTGGGATGCTGATGATCGAGATTGCATCTCAGATACTTCCTCTAATGATCCTTCAGTAATTATCCAATTAGTCATATCATTTGGATCATCAATCATGTTACTCTTTAAAGATTTGTTGTCGTTTTCTAAATACTTCTGCTGGATAAAAGCATCAAGATCAGGCTCTTGTTCATAATGTGGAATTTCAAATTTATCTATATCAATTTTTGTTTCATATTTAGGTGTGGTATCAATGATATTTTTTAAATCAAATTTTTCCGGCTCCATTCTCAAGTTTACATCTGCGGTATTCATTGGTTCAGGCTCCGGATGAGTAACGGGAATCTCATTTGGTTCCTGTTCATAATTCGGAATTTCAATTTTGTTCAGCTCTTCACTTGTTTCGTACTGAGGATGAATATCATCAAGATTATTAATATCCACTTTTGCTGGTTCTGCGTTTATATCAACATCTACAAATTTTTCGATTGGTTCAGATGCTGTTTGAACATCAGGGTTTTCGGTTAATTCTTGTTTAACATCAGAATCTAATTCATTCTGATCCGAAATAGAATCACCAAAAAGATTCGTAAAAACATCCGCTTCCAATTTATAAATTAAACAATCACTGTTAGCCAGCGCGGATGAATTTCTTGATTCATTTTGCTGGATATCAGTCTCACCAAAAAAATCATTAGCCGATTTAAAAAATAATCTTTTAACAGATTTTAATTTTATCTTCACTTCGCCATTAATTAAAAGGCAAACAAATTCAGATGGTTCTCCAGAAGAATAAATTAAATCTCCTTCTTTATATTCCTGAAAATTCCTGGCATCAAATGGAATATTTAATGAATTAAAATCTAATCCTTTAAATAAATCGTTGGACTTAACCAGCTCTATTGTTTTGTTAGAAATCATGACAAAACCCTGATATAATGAATAATTGAAAATATCTTTACAAATATTGTGCAAAAATAAAATCGATAAAAAACCGCTAAAAATTAAAGATTTACCTATCTAAATATTATTTGGTATTTTTGTCCACTTAAAGAATCCACATTTTACATAAAGCATCTTACGAATGGAAGAATCAAAATTAGTTGAACTTGCAAAGTCCGGGGATAGACAGGCACTCGCTCAGTTAGTAAAGAACAATGAGCAGACAGTCTACAACTTTTCCTTTAAAATTTGCAGGGATAGAGACAAAGCTGAACATATAATGCAGGAAACTTTTTATAGTATGATAAAAAGTCTGCATCAGTTTGATGGAAATTCAAAAATATCAACATGGTTATACAGAATAGTTTCTAACCATTGTTTGATGCTTGCAAGAAAAGATAAAACAAGAACTTTTGTTTCGATAGATAATGATGATGAATTATACGAGGATAGGTACACCGCAGATTGGTCTAATATTCCTAATCAGGATATTGAAAATACTGAACTGAAAAAAATATTGGATGAATCGATAGATAAACTTAGTCCGGAATACAGAATTGTTTTTTTACTGCGTGATGTAGAAGGATTATCAACCGAAGAAACAGCAGAATTAACGGAATTATCTGTGCCTGCTGTAAAATCAAGATTGCACAGAGCAAGAGCATTTTTAAGAAAAGAATTAAACGAGGCATTTAGCCGATGAGTGAAGAAAAACCCAAATGTAAAGATGTAATGCAGCATATCTGCGAAAGTCTTGGTGAAGAACTTAATTCTGATAAATGTGTCGCTATAAAAAATCATCTTGATAATTGCACTGACTGTAAAAGTTATTTTAAAACAGTTGAACTTACAATCGGTCTTTACAAGCAATACAAAGTTGAAATTCCCAAAGAAGCGCATTCGCGACTTATGAATTTTTTAGATCTAAGCGATTGCGAATAACTTGAAATCAATTTTACAAAAATAAAATAAAGGATAATTTTATGCCGATATTTGAATACAAATGCAAAAAATGCAACTCAAAGTTTGAAGTACTGCACAAATCATCTTTGAATCAAGAAGAAGTCATCTGCCCAAGATGCAACTCTAAGGAAAATCAAAAATTGTTATCAACATTCAGCGCCACAGGATTTTCATCAAGCACCTCTAGTTGTGAAACCGGGAGCTGCGGTGTAACTCCTTCTTACGGAGGCGGATGTTCTTCAGGTATGTGTGGTTTAAATTAAAATTAAAAGGTGACACGATGAAAATATTTTTAATAATGGCTGCTTTGTATTTATCTTCTCTGGGATGTGCTCAGCAAGATACTTCTAATTCTATGACGATGGAACAGTTTAAATTGAAGCTGCAGAATGATAAAGAATTAATTGTTTTAGATGTTAGAACACCTGAAGAAGCAGCAACTGGTATGATTAAAAATGCTATAAATATTCCTGTTCAGGTACTAGAGCAAAGAATAAACGAACTTGGAAAATATAAGGACAAAGAAATTGCAGTTATTTGCAGAACACAAAATAGATCATCAGTTGCAGCAAGCATTCTTAAGGAAAAAGGATACAATGTAAAATATGTTTTAGGCGGAATGACAGCTTACAATCAGAAGTAATACTCAATCTTATAATTCATCCAATCTTTCTTTAGCTTTTCTTTTTGCATACTTATCTCTAAAATCATTTATAGGAGCATCTATAATTTTTTTAAGCATCTCTTTTTCCTTTTTATCGTTATCCGTTTCTTTATAGACAAGTGAAAGTTGAAACATTGCTGTAATCATGTCCGGACTAATACTAAGCGCTTTAATTAAAAATTTTTCTGCAGATTGTAAACTTCCCTCAGGTACCTTTCCCCAAAATGTATTTGCAAATGTTTTTTCTAACCAGCTTAAACTTGCTATCTGTCTGTTATAAATTCCTAAAATTATATAAGGTAAATAATCATTAGGATTAAGACTTATCGATTTTTCAGCATTTTCCCTAATCTTATTAGCAAGTTTAATTTTCTCATTGCCGCCCTTGAATAAAGCCAGATTACCGTAAGACATTGCAAGCAAAGTATAAACTATTGCGCTATCAGGAAATTTTGAATAAAATATCTCAGCGTAGTTTAACGCTTTATTAAATGATGATTCAGCATTTCCTTTTTGATTTAATTCAAAATAATCCTCACCCAGATCGTTGAATACTTTTGTTACTCTTTCAAGAGCAATGTAATCGTTTGGATTTTGTTCGTAAGCTGCCTCATAATTTTTTGCCGCATTACTTAAATCGAATTTTTTAAAGTATTCATCACCTTTATTTATTAATCCACTATTACTTTGAGGAAAAACATAGAAGCTGATAAGTGCAACTGACAGAAAAATTTTCATATTTGTTTGATTAAATAAAAAATATTGTTAGAGTTTTTAATAATAACAAAATATAGATTATAACATCAAAATTTAAATGTTAATTTTTATTATCAGCCATTATGTATTAAAGTGTTATCTACTTTTCTCCTAAATCAATTAGGGTTATGGTATTTTGAAGATTTCCGATAAGAAAATCCAACAAAATCAAATATTTGATAAGTTTAAAACTTTGACATTACTTAAGGTGAAATATATATTTGGCTGAGAAAATTTAATTACGCTTTAAAAAACTTTTATTAGGACAAAGTATAGAATTATTTCTACACAATTCTTATACAAATCAAACATGATCAACAATTTTACCTCTAGGAGGAACGTATGAGGTTTATAATACAGTCTTTGTCTGTATTTTTTCTAACAATTATTTTTCTTGGAACTACTTATGGTCAAAGCGGAAAAATTTCAGGGAAAGTAGTTGATGGAAATACAGGAGAAGCTCTTCCATTTGTTAATGTTATGGTTGAAGGAACAACCCAGGGTGCGGCGTCAGACATTGATGGATATTTTTCTATCATTGGATTGGGACCGGGTAATTATAATGTTAAGGCTTCTGCAATTGGTTATAATTCACAAACAGTTCAGGGTGTACGAGTTTCAATTGATTTAACCACTGAAGTTAATTTTCAATTAATGGAAACGAGCATTGAACTGAAAGAAGAAGTTATAGTAACTGCAACCCGACCTTTAGTAACCAAAGATTTAACCTCTTCAACTGCAATTGTTGGTGCGGATGATATTTCCGTATTGCCTGTTACTGAATTTCAAGAAGTACTGCAGTTAAAAGCAGGTATTGTTGGTGGTAATGTTAGGGGCGGCAGAAGCGGTGAAGTTGTTTATGCAATCGATGGTGTTCCAGTTACAGATGTTTATGATGGTTCAACTGTTGTTGATGTCAGCGCAAGTTCAATTCAGGAGCTTCAATTTGTCAGCGGTGCTTTTAATGCTGAATACGGTAAGGCATTATCTGGATATGTAAATATCGCAACTAAGGATGGTGATAATCAATTTAAGGGTACACTTACAAGCTACATCGGAGATTATGTAAGTAATCGTACCGATATTTTTAGAGCAATTGATGATATTGATCCCGTTTCAATTAGAAACTTTGATGGAAGTTTAAGCGGACCAATCATACCCAATGAGTTATTCTTTTATGTGAATGCAAGATATATTTATTTTGGCGGATGGTTAAATGGTGAAAAAAATTATAATCCCTGGAATATAACCGTAAATCAAGGGGCAACAGTGCCGATCGAAAGCCGCTACATTTTAAGTGCAAATCCGGATGGCAGTGGTCAAGGTACCGGCGAAATAGTTTCAATGAACTGGAATGAAAAATTTTATGGTCAGGGGAAACTAACCTATAGACCATTTTCCGGATTTAAGATAAACTATAATTATATTTTTGATAATGTTGAGTACAGAGATTTTGATCAATCATTTTCATACAACCCTGATGGTGACTATAAAAAATTTAGAGTTGGAAATACAAATATTTTAGCTTTTACTCATACGCTGTCACCTACCACATTTTATCAGGCTAATTTTTCATATTTCTTTAAACAGTTTAAGCAATATGTTTATGAAGATGTAAATGACCCGAGATGGACTAATGATAGATTGTTGGGACAGCAGCCCACAGAAGTACCGAGCTTTAGAACAGGCGGTACACAAAGTCAGCACTTTAAAAGAAACACAAGTACATTTGGATTTAAATTAGATTTTACTTCTCAGATTGATAAGATCAATATGATCAAGTTTGGTGTTGAAGCGAATCAGCATAATTTAGGATTTGATTTAATTAATCTTTTACAGCCTTTATCTGTAGATGATCCGCAAACCACATTAAATCCTTATGTTACTCGATACATCCCTGATATAAATGATCCAAACGAAAACCTTTCAATCGATATCTACACAAGAAAACCACTTGAATTATCAGCATATATGCAGGATAAAATAGAACTAAATGAGATTATTATAAATGTAGGTTTTAGAGTTGATTATTTTGATTCCGATGGATTGGTATTAAATGATGTATCAGATCCGGATATTTACAGACCAAGAAAAGATATAAATGTAGCTAAAACTCTGGAAGAAAGAAGAGTCTCTAATGCTTTTGGAGATCCCTGGTACAGAGATGCTGATACTGAATTAAAAATTTCTCCAAGACTTGGTGTTGCTTTCCCTATTACGGATAGAGGAGTAATACATTTTTCTTACGGACATTTTTTCCAGATACCTAATTTTGAATTACTATACCAAAATCCAGAATTTAAATTTGGAGCCGGTACCGGAAATCTAGGTATTGCCGGAAATTCTAATTTAAAAGCACAGGAAACAATCAGCGGGGAAGTTGGTATTCAGCAGGCACTTACTGATGATATTACCGTAGACCTTACGGCTTATTTTAGAGATATTAGAAATCTTGCTGGTACAAGAGCAGATGTAATCAGATTGCCCGGTGGTTCATCAAGCTACAGCCAATATGTAAATAGTGACTTTGGTTTTGTTCAGGGAATTATTCTTATGGTAACAAAAAGACTTTCTGATAATTGGTCAGCAACTATCGATTACACATTCCAATCAGCAAAGGGAAATGCATCTGATCCGGCAGCCACAAGAAATCAACTTGCCGGCGGTGAGCAGCCCGAAATAAAACTAATTAAATTGAATTGGGATCAAACGAATACAGTTAATGTTACATTCTCTTATGCAAACGAAAATAATTGGGGCTTCAGTTTAATTGGACAGTATGGAAGCGGGTACCCATATACACCAACATTATCACAAAACGTATCTACTCTTCTGATCAACAGTGAATTAAAACCAAGCTCTGCTAATGTGGATATGAGGTTATATAAAGATTTTATTATAGCCGATGATTTTAGATTAAGCTTGTTTGGCAGAATTTATAATCTGTTTGATATCAGAAATGAGGTTAATGTTTATAATGACAGCGGTACAGCAGATTTTACTATTGATGAATTCAGTAAAAGAAATGATGATAACCCTGATAAGCTGGTTAACACACTTGATGAATATTATAGAAATCCAACATTCTACTCAGAACCGCGAAGAGTAGAGGTTGGTGCAACTTTCTTCTTTTAATAAAAATGACTTTAATTATTGGAAATATAATTATGAAAATAAAAGCAAAATATTATTTGATTTTTACTCTCTTGCTTCTCTTTACTTCAGCCGATCTAATTGCTCAGTTAAGAGTAACCGAAAGGGGTACACCAAATTTCAGAAAAGTTGGCGTACATAGAGGCAATCAGGTAAGAACAGTTTTCTCTAACTACGGTGTTATAGCACAGCCGGGTTCAGAAGGACCAAGAGGTGCCTGGAAATTTGATGCTAACGGTTATGTTGGAGATGTTTCGCCGGTTGTGGGAATTCGTTTACCATTAAGAGATTATGGCAGGGATTCTTCAGGAACCAGAATTTTTGATGGTATAATTGATACAGTTTATTCTGTTGTCATCACTCCTGTTGATAGACCCGGCGGTGGTGAAGGGGGAGGCGGTAAATCTTATACGTTTGAGCCCATCCCGGGATTTGCTGATCCAGTACTTGACGAGGTTGGTAAAGGAGTAGCGATGAGTCATCTTACTGAAACCTGGCCTCCACAATGGCTTGATTATCCAGATTGGGCATACTCCGGTGATCCAATAATAATTGATGGAATTGATAAAACACCAGCGGTTGATTGGAATGGTTTTTTTGGCCGGGGACAATTGAATGCTGATCAGGAAAGTTATTTTTGGATGGATGATTTCAATGATGAAGAGAACTTTCAAATTCAAGGTTTCTTACCCGATGCCAACGACCTTTCAAGAAAAGGACATGCTTTACAGGTTTCTGTTAGAGGATTTCAATGGTCAAATTTCTTAGCACAGGATGTTTTATTCTGGTTATACAACATTAAAAATGATGGAACAGAAACTTATGATCAGGCAACGTTTGGTACACTTGTAGGTACTTACGTTGGTGTTGAAGCACCTGAGTACAATGATGATGCTTCATTTTTTAATGTCAGAGAATCAATAACATATACCTGGGATTTTGATAATTACATTTCACCCTCAGCAAATCCTAAATGGCTTCCGGATCCAACGCAGGTTGGTTACATTGCCTACGCTTTCTTAGAATCACCGGGCAATGGATTTGACGGAATTGATAATGATGGAGATAATAAAACTCTTGGTACAGCTCCATATTTTGTTGAAAATGATTTTGAGAATTTGGCAGATAAAACCCCTGTGGCTGCTGGTGATAAATTAGTTCTTACAGATAAAAATACATTTGAGAGAACTATATTCACAATGCCAAATGATACGGTTACAGTTACTTCAATGGGAGTAAATTTTTTCTTACGTCCGGGTGTTACAAAATTAGTAGAAGGTGATATTAATGCAGTAACCACGGATCCAAATAAAAACTCAAGAGATGGAATAGATAATGATCTTGATGGTCTAATAGATGAAAACTATCAGGTTCACTACAGACAATTCAAAAAAACTGCAGCTATTCCTCCTGCGCAGCCGACTGTCTTGATTGATACTTTAGCTCCGGTTCAGTACGTAGATTACATAAATGGATTTGGAATTTCAATTCCGAAAGATAATATGATTGATGAGAGAAGAGATGATGTTATTGATAATGACGGTGATTGGAATCCAGAGTTTGATGATGTTGGAGCAGATGGTAAACCTGGGACAGGTGATCTCGGTGAAGGTGATGGAATTCCAACCCCTGGCGAGCCAAATTTTGATGCCACTGATATTGATGAATCTGATCAGATTGGATTAACCAGTTTTCAGTACTTTGTTCCCGCAGGCAGCATAACAATGAGCGATGATGCAAATATGTGGACGAGGTTAGTACCAGGGTATTTTGATGTACCTACATCGATACAAAACAACGTTGCTACAAGGGGTGAAGATGGAGACTTTGTTTATGGTTCTGGATATTTTCCATTGCTTGCCGGCAGAACAGAAAGATTTTCACTAGCTCTTGCATTTGGCAGTGATTTTAATGCGGTTCTAAAGACCAAACAAATTGCACAAACAATTTATAACGCAAACTATAACTTCCCCAAACCACCGGATAAACCAACACTTACCGCCGTCGGTGGGGATGGAAAAGTTACTCTTTATTGGGATAGAGTAGCGGAGGAATCAGTTGACCCAACAACAAGAATAAAAGATTTTGAAGGTTACAAAATTTATAAAGGAACTGATCCAGATTTAACTGATGCCCTCTCAATTACAAACGTGTATGGTGAAAAAGTTTTCTACAAACCAGTTGCACAATTTGATTTGATCAATGGTATCAAAGGAATATTTCCTTCTTCTAGTCTTTTACTTGAGCTGGTAAGCGGAGTTTCTTTTAATCTTGGTGCGGATAACGGAGTTCAGAACTTTTACGTTGATACAGATGTACAGAATGGAAGAACATATTATTATGCTTTAGTCGCCTATGATAGAGGTGATCCAACTAAAGATATTTATCCATCAGAAAATACTAGATTTATTTCTAAAGACGCACTAGGCAGAATTACTACAGATATTAATACTGCTGCTGTAGTTCCTAATGCTCCTGTTGCTGGATATGTCCCGCCGCCATCAGGAGAAAGTGTAATTAGAGTTACTGGCGCTTCAACTGTTGTTCCATATTCTGTAGTAGTTGACCCGGTTAAAGTTTTAAATAACACTTATAACCTTGAATTTAATGACTCGATAATTATAAAGCCACTTCAACGAGAAGGTGTAAGTATTTCTACAAATTACACAGTCAGAGAAGCAGGCACAGGTAACATTGTGGTTGATCAGGTTCCATTAGATCCATCAAATGGCGTTGTGTTTAACGGTGTAAGACTTTCGATTGACAGCAGTTATCAGCGATTAGACAGTATAAAACTTAAGCCTATCGGGCTTACTACAAAGGGCAGCTTTGCTAATGATTCATCAGGCTGGAGTACTTATAGAGATAAAAATCTTAAGTTTTTAGTCGATCAAATAAATACAACATCAATCTCCGGTACTAGATATCCACTGGATTATATGCTGGTATTTTCTGATGCTTACACAGACAGTTCAAATAAATTAACTGCAATTTTCGGTAACGGTGCTCCGCCGGCAAAGGCAGTAAACTTTAGAGCGTTTGATATAACAAATAAAAGCGCTCCAAAGCGAGTTCAATTTGCATTCAGTGAACCAAGACCATTCCGAAGAGATACACTTTCCTTTGGTGATATCATTGTATTCTCAGATGAAACAGGTAATGATCTTTCATGGAGAATGCAATTTACCGGAACAGATAGCTCTGCAGTAGTACCCGCAGGTGGAGATACATTATTCCTTTATTTCTACAAACCTATTTCTGGTAATGACTCATTTACATTTAGCTCCTCTAAACCAACTTATGATTTAGATGGAGCCAGAGAACAGCTTAATCAAGTGAGAGCTGTTCCTAATCCATATGTTGTTACAAATGTTTTTGAGCAGCCATTACCTCCAACTGTTAGAGGAAGAGGCGAAAGAATAATAAACTTTATTAATCTTCCACCTAAGAGTACAATTTCTATTTATACCTCAAGCGGAAATTTAGTTCAAACATTACAACATGATGGTGACTTAAATAACGGCTCGGTTTCTTGGGATGTTAGAACGAAAGAAGGTCTGGATGTTGCCTTTGGTGTTTACTTCTACGTTGTTGAAGTAGAAGGTCTAAGTGACAAGAAGATGGGCAAACTGGCAATAATTAAATAAGCGATTACCAGTGAATATTATGGAGATTAAAATGAAAAAAATATTGTTAATAATAATGGCTTTTGTTTCTGCCGGAACAATTTTTCCGCAAACAAAAGTTGGTACAACCGTTGCAAACTTCCTAACAATCCCTGTTGGTCCTCGCGCCTCAGGAATGGGCGGCGCTTTTACTGCAGTTGCTAACGATGCAACTTCAGCATTCTGGAATCCTGCAGGATTATCAAGAATGCCAAGAAATGAATTTACAGCTTCAACAGCAGAGTGGCTGGTTAGCTCCAGAACAAACTGGGTTGGTCTTGGTTTTAAACTTGATGATGATAATGCAATTGGTATTAGTGTTAACCAGTTGGATTATGGTCAGGAAGAAATAACAACAGTTGAACAGCAAAATGGTACAGGTCAATTCTGGTCTGCATCAGATTTAGCGGTTAGTCTTTCTTATTCCAGAAATCTTACTGATAGATTTTCAATAGGCGGTACGGTTAAATATATTTCAGAAAACATATATGATGTTTCTGCAACCGGTTTTGGCGTAGATGTTGGTTTATTGTTCTACACTCAACTTGAAGGTTTAAGGTTGGGAATGAATATTTCTAACTTTGGAACTGAATTACAGCTTGATGGAAAATCATTATTGCAGCCTATCGATATCGATCCTGCTAACACAGGAAATAATTCGAATATATCCGGACAGTTGCTAACTGAAGCCTGGTCTCTGCCGCTAACTTTTGCGGTTGGTTTAGCTTATGATGCTTATCAGGATGAAGACTGGCGCTTAACTTTAGCAGCCGATGCAATGATACCCAATAATCAATCAACTTATGGTAATGTTGGATTAGAATTTACCTGGAGCAATTTAATTTCACTTCGAGGCGGTTATAATTCTTTAGCCAAAGAAGATGCCCAGGAAGGATTAACTGCCGGTGTAGGTATCCAATACGATTTCGGTGGTTTCTTTGCAAAGTTTGATTACAGCTATTCAGATTTTGGTGTATTTGATCCTATATCCAGATTTGCTCTAAGTGTAGGTTTGTAATATAGTCATTAAACTTTAACTTCTTGAAAGTTTAGTTAAATTTTTGCCCCGCATAACAGCGGGGTTTTTTATTTTTTCTTTTGAAGTACTTGATTGAGCTGATTATAAAAATTAATAGCTAACTTATTTTGTGGATTAAGTTGTATGCTCTTTTCTAAAGCAGCAAGGGCATTTTCTTCTTGTTTGTTTAAATAATATGCTCCGCCAAGGTTATACCAGGTTTGCGAATCTGCTTCTCTAAATTTAACTGCCTCCAAAAGATACTTTAAAGCTTCTTCACTTTTATTCATTCTAAGCTTTACCTGTCCTAGCCATTTGTAAGCAAAATAATCAGCTTTAACTTTATATAATTTTTCAAGAAAGTTTTCAGCTTCATTCAGTAGCTCTCTATCAACAAGTTTAGTTATTAAATCTTTATATGGAAGATCATAATATGGTCGTTCTGCTATAACAGCCTGCATCTCATCAATGCACTTATCATAATTTCCTGTGTTAAAATAATAATCAGACAATGTAGCATGCGCCGATTCCCATCTAATTTCTTTATTTATAACTTTAATAGCCATTGTGTCAACAATATCCTTTGGTTTAAAGCTCATCATTTTATAGTTAAGGGTCCCCTTGGGTACAAAAGGATACTGTCCGGTTAAAATTATTAATTGCATCTCTGCTACAGTTGAATCTAATCGTGTAAAAGGGAAGTTAGCTGTTAAAAGGCTATCAGCTTTTTTATCACTAATTTCTGAACGCTTGCCTTTTGGAAGAAGATTAAGTCTATTCATTTCTTTATAAAACTCATCTCCAATAATTCTATATCCTTCAATATTCGGATGCAGATGATCCACCATTAAATTCTCACCAACTATTCCATTTACACTATAGGATTTGAATGCAGAATCAATATCAACAACAGGGTAATTATATCTATTTGCAAGACTGATTATTGATTCATTAATTTTTTGCGGAGCTCTAAATCTTAGAGCATCAAGTTCCTTTGCCTTGAAGAATAACTCTTTAGCTTTATCTATCTCTCCTTTTAGATACAGATCTTTAGCTTGATTATAAACATCTTCCGCCGGTGGATAATTTCCATCTTTAACGGAGACGAAAGGTTTCAAATCCTTAAGATTGCAGGTTAAAGTTCCAAGAATAACAGGAATTTTTTTTTCTTTAAACATTTTTAGAATATCATCCATATTCCCATCAAACTGTTGGATGCCGTATTTAAATAAATCTGATTCGTAGGCAATTAAAGATTCCCCAATCATTCTGCTCATTAAGGTTTCATTACCGGCTTCACCTTCTTTTTCACCTGATGGACTGAAGATTCCATAAATACCCGAAATAATGTTCTGCAAAAATTGAGTTGTTTTAAGATCAATCAGCTTTAAATAAGTATTTACAAGTGTTC
The DNA here is from genome assembly GCA_044227615.1 of Ignavibacteriaceae bacterium. Taxonomy (GTDB): domain Bacteria; phylum Bacteroidota; class Ignavibacteria; order Ignavibacteriales; family Ignavibacteriaceae; genus IGN3. The sequence goes on along the minus strand of JBGAWM010000039.1, from coordinate 2,898 downwards.
TTGAGTATCCTAAAGAAACGGAGGATCCAACTCCCAGCGCGCCGTAATATTCATTATGCCCTGTATAGATAAGTATCAAATCAGGTTTTTGTTCTAGGATACCCGGAACAAAATCTCTGAGGGTATAAGTATTAATTGCAGAAACTCCACAATTGACTACTTCAATTGTGTTCTCGGGATATAAAAGTTCAAGCTTCCTTTTTAAATGTCTTGGGAATGATGCATTTGGAACATAAGGCCAACCGGCTGCAGAGCTTTCTCCTAATACAAAAACTCTAAATGCGTTACCATTTTTCTCTTTATCTATACCATCAGGTAATATGGACGGAGCTGATTTTATGTTAAAGAAATATTTATATGGAAGATCCGGATTTAAGTAAATTTTATCCTTATGATAATCCGAAATTGAAACAAACTCTGTATAGTCATAGCCATAGTTTAATTGTCTGAGAACCAGTTCTAATCCAACAATAAAAACAATGGGTATTAAAATCAGAACTGCATAAAACCATAACGGAGATTTTTTACTTTTAATTTCTACTTTGGTTTCTTTGCCGCTATTCTCTTTTGTTTTAATTTCTTTTTTGCCCATAAACCTTATGCTTCTTACTTGATCTTTTTGGTTAGCGCTAATAACTTTTTTTAAGATACGTGAATTTAGTAAATTCGACTCACTATTTTTAACCTAAAATGACTATTTAGAAGGCTAAATGAAGCAGATATTTATTGTAATTCTTTTTTTATTTCCATTTACATTTGAACAATTTCCGCAAAGTTTTATTGATAAAAATGTTGCAAGGGTTGGAAACTTATCTATAGATGATCAGGAATTTCTTGAACGTTATGAAATGACTCCCGGTTTTAATCGTCATAGAAAATCAACAATTGAATCTCAAAAAATCGAATTTCTATTTTCTTTGATCGCTGAAAAACTGTGGGCACTGGAATCTATAAATAGGGGAATGGATACTTCTGATGTAATAAAATTTACAACAGAATCATTTACAAAAATGTTCGTTCGAGATGCGCTCTTTAAGAAAGAGATTCAGGAGATTAGCCAAGCCACTGATGAGGAAATATTAGATGGATATTACAAGAGTATGTCAAAACTTTATGTAAATTTTCTTTTTTCTGATGATCTGGAAGAAATAAATTTTTTGCATAAACTGCTTAATGATGGAATTTCTTTTGATTCAATTCTTGCAGAGAGCGATGAAAAAGCCGAACAGCCAACCCCAATTGAAATAGTTTTTGGACAGATGGATGAAAGTGTTGAAGAAATTCTTTTTAACCTAAAGGTAAACGAATATACTAAACCGATATTAACTCCGGATGGCTGGTACATATTTAAATTGGTAAACCGGTCTGAGCAGTTAATGAGCGGCAATACCTCCAAAGAAGATGTAATGAAAACAGTTAAGAAAACTCTGGAGGCAAGAAAGCTGATAGACAACCAGAAAGAATTTTACGCGGAGTTTTTTAGAGATAAAAAAGTTGAGATAAATCCGGAATTGTTTGAAACACTTGCAAGAAATATTTCAACTTTATTTGAGTATAAAAAGAAGAATTACCAGATCAAGGAAAATGAATTAATAAATCTTGAAACACCAGATATTCTTAAAATGGAAGAGGTATTTGGAAGCAAGCTTCTTAATTCAAACTTTATCTTATTTGATGAAGACCCAATTACATTTGGTGAGTATCTCAGGATGCTGATATTTGACGGCTATCATGCTTCTGATTATAAACTAAATTTTATCAGAGCATCACTCGATTCGCGAGTGAGAAGAGATGTTGAGAAGGAACTTCTTTATAGAGAAGGTAAGGAACGTGGCTATGATAATCTGCCTGAAGTGAAAAGAGAAATTGAAACCTGGCGTGAAAACTATTTGTTTCAGGCACTAAAAGCTCAATACGGCGATTCTGTTCAGGTGAGTGAAGAAGAAGTATATAGATACTATCAAACCAGACATAAACCGGAATTTATTCCGATGCAGGTAAACATTGTTGAAATTTTAACTGATAGTTTAGAAAAGGTTCAAACAATATTTAATGAATTAAATTTAGGAAAAGATTTTAAAGATCTTAGCAGACAATACAATAAACGTGAATGGACAAAAAAAACCGGTGGAGAATATGGTTTGTTTCCGGCATCTATGCACGGAGATATTGGAAGGATTGCATCGACCATGAACATTGGTGATATTTATGGCCCGCTTGAACTTAAAGAAGGTTATTCTATTTTCAAGCTGATAGATAAACAGGAACAGAAAACAATTCCTGCAGAACCCTTTGAAAAATTTAAAGAGAAGTATAAACAGGAGCTAACCTATCAAAAGTTGCACAAAAAAATGACAGACTTCACTTATAATCTTTCAGTTAAATATGGAGTTAGCCTCAATTTAAATTTACTCGAAGAAATTAAAGTAACTGCATTGCCAAGTTTTGGAGTTAGATTTTTAGGCTTCGGTGGTAGGGTTACGGCAGTTCCGCTTCTAGCGCCAAATGTTGATTGGGCTGAGCAGTGGATTAAAAATCAGCAGCAACCAAAGGTGATACCTTAGATGTACATTCTCGGTATATCAGCATTTTATCACGATAGCGCAGCTTGTCTTGTAAAAGATGGCGAGATTCTTTCTGCTGCTCAGGAAGAAAGGTTTACAAGAAAAAAGCACGACCATAATTTTCCGCAGAAAGCAATTGAGTTTTGTCTTGCAGATGCTGGAATAAAAGCAGATCAGCTTGATCTTGTTGCCTTCTATGATAAACCATTTTTAAAGTTTGAGCGATTACTTGAGACTTATCTTGCTTTTGCTCCTGTTGGAATAAAATCTTTTATCAAAGCAATGCCATTGTGGATAAAGGAAAAGCTTTGGATGAAGGAAATGATTAAAGATA
>JBGAWM010000038.1:0-26869 GCA_044227615.1 Ignavibacteriaceae bacterium | reverse complement strand
CCGTAGTAAATCGAAAATGAAATTCCGAGCATCATAAAAATGCCGGTAATAAAAAGTAAGAAGCCAAGTATGTTTAAAATTAATTTATAATTCACAGATAAATTTATTTTTCAAAAAACTTTTCAAGCTGGTTTACAGAATCCGGCAGACAGAAAATAACAACTTTATCGCCGGCATTTATTTTGGAATCACCTGTGGCAATAGAAGCCTGTTCTCCTCTAATAAAACCGCCAACTATCGAGCCTTTAGGAAATTCAATTTCAGAGATTTGATTTTTTGTGATAATAGAATTTGGCTGAACTTTAAACTCAAGAACATCGGCATCTATACCCTCAAGAGTTGCTATAACCACCACATCACTTCTGTGAATAAAGCGGGAGATATTATTAGCGGCAATTAATTTTTTATTTATAAGTGAATCGAGTCCTATCGTTTGGGTTAATGGGATGTAATCTACTTTATCAACAAGGGCAATTACTTTTTTTACACCAAGGTGTTTAGCAAGCAGGCAGGAAATAATATTAGTTTCGGCGTCATCGGTTACGGCAATAAAGGCATCAACATCAATAATTCCTTCCTGTGCAAGTAGATCGATATCTCTTCCGTCACCTTTAATTACAAGCGTATTTGGCAGTTGATCAGCAAGCTCAAAACTTTTATCCGGATCTGATTCAATTAATTTTACCTGCATCTGATCACTCAATAAACTTGCAACCCTTCTGCCAATCTTACCGCCGCCGAGGACCATAATACTATTAAAGGCAATGTTTTCTTTCCCTGAAATTTTAAGAATCTGCTCATGTCCCTCCGGTTTTGTTATTACAAATACCTGATCATTAGCAAGAAACTTGTCGTTGCCTTTTGGTATTATCGTTCTAAAATTTCTGTGAATAGCAACAACTCTAAAATCTGTATTTGGATATTCTTTAGCAATCTCAACAAGTTTTTTATTAATTATCGGGGCATTTTTGTCTAGTCGTAATCCAATCACAGAAAGTTTTCCATTTTCAAATTCTAAAACATCAGTTGCAGCGGTTCTATTAATTAAACTAACGGTTTCAAGTGCGGCTAATTCTTCAGGGTAGATCATAAAATCTACACCCAATTCTGCAAAATTTATTTTTATAGCGGGATCTAAATATTCACCATTTGAAATTCTGGCTATTGTTTTTTTTGCACCGAGTTTTTTTGCGAATATGGCAGTGGCAATATTAACTTCTTCAGATGAAGTAACTGCAACAAGAAGGTCCGCCTTTGAAACTCCAGCTTCATTAAGAGTTTTTAAAGAAGTGGAAGATCCTTTAATTGTAAGTATATCAGCCATCTGATCAGAATAGGAAAGTCTTTGCTGATCCATATCGATGGCAATAATATCGTGCGATTCACTAGAGAGCTGCTTAGCAAGCTGATAACCAACATCTCCCATTCCGGCAATTATAATTTTCATAACAAAATTTGTTGTTATTGTTTATTCAAATATTATAAATAATTGATACAATTACCCTGTATGAAGAGGATAATTTGATAAAAACTAAAAACGCCTCCTGCGAGGCGTTTTCTTTTAAGATTAAGCTGTTGCTTTTTCTTTTTGATAAATCTTTTGAAACTCTCTAGCTTTTCTATTTTTCCATCCGCCTTTGTGATAAGCATATCCAACAATTAAAGGCATTGCAACGGTTGCTTCTGCATAAACCATTTGTTCAGATGATGTTGAAACTTTACCCCAGGAACTTGCTTCTTTTAATGTTGAACCTGATAGAGCGCCATCACGTTCATCTGCAACAGTAATTTGAATTGCGTATTTGTGCATCTCAGCATCTTCTTGCAGAATATCTGCTGCGACAACAATATCTTGAGTAAAGTTTTTAGGAACTCCACCGCCAATCATTAATATTCCGGTTTCTTTGCTGTGTAATTTAATTTTTGTTAGCTCAAAAAAATCTTTTCCAGAGTCACAGGATACATGATTATCAGGATTTTTATGCTGGTGCATTACAAATCCAAATCCTGCAGAGCAATCAGAGAAAGCAGGAACAAAAATCGGGACGTTCTTTTTATAGGCTGCATACACAACGGAATCGTCTACTTTTGGTCCGCCGTTTTCGTCAAGATATTTTCCAAACTCCCATAAAAATTCTCGTGATGAATAAGCTCCTGGTTTCATGCTATCAAAAATGAGTGCAGTTGTATCATCGCAAATTCTTAATTCATCTTCATCAATAAAAGTATCATAGATTCTATCAATGTGAAGTTCTCTCATTTCGTTATCATCCACCCACTTTGTGCCTTTGTAATGTTTAAATCCAAGTGCTTCAAAAAAATCCTGATCAACAATAATTGCACCTGTAGAAACAATTGCATCAACCATGTTGTTCATAATCATATCATAAACAACTTTCTTTAAACCTGCACTGAAAAGACTACCTGCAAGGGTTAAAATAACCGCACAGTTTTTGTCTTTTATCATTGTGTCTAAAATATTTGCTGCACGATTTAAATCTCTTGCAGTAAAAGCCATATCTGCCATTGCATCAACAAGCGGAACAACATTGTGTTGTTTGATATCGATGTGTTTAACAACATCTTTTAGATAATCTTTTTTCTCGGACATTTTATACTCCTTAGTGTTTTTGTTTTCTTATTATGATTCAATGTAAAAAAATATGATTTACTTTTATCACATTCCACTTAATTAGAAAAAGATTTTGGCAAATCTTAATATTCCTTGTTTCCATGGAACCCGGTGAGATACACCATCTTTATTGATAAACTCATTTCTGTGTTCAACGTACCATTTGTAGTTTCTAAGCAGAGCATCTTTATTCGAGAACTTTGGTTTGTAGCCAAGGACTTTTTCTGCCTTTTCAATTGATACAAAAGAATCTTTTGAAGCAGTTTCGTAAACCCATTTGTAAAGGGGCGAAAGTTTAAGTGCTTCCAAAAACTTTAAAGTGTAAATAATTGGTTTTTCCGGCAGTCCAACAATCTTTTTGCCAAATCCCGCATAATCTAAAACTGCCTGATAATCTTCACGCATAGTTGTGAATTCTTTTGCGCCAATGTTAAATGTATCATTAGCAATTTTTTCATCGAGAGTTGCAGTTAAATATATTGCTTCACATAAATCTTCAACATCTAAAAGCTGATAACGATTTTTACCGTTACCGATCATCGGAAACCCTTTACCATCCTGTGCCCAATCAAAAAGCAAATCAAACACACCGAGTCTTTCAGGTCCTATAAAAGATTTTGGACGAAGAATCGGAACACACATTCCTTTGCTTCTATATTTAATGCATTCTTCTTCAGCAAGAATTTTCGCCTTGCCGTAGGGACCAACGCCATCAAGTTTATCAGTTTCTAATAAAGGATGATGATCAGGAATACCATATACAGCAGTTGATGAGATATGTATGAATCTTTTTATTTTATTTTCATAAGCTGCTTCAATAAGATTTCTTGTTCCGTCAATATCAGTGGAATAAATATCTTCCGGTTTATACAACGGCAATGCAGCTGCAGTATGGACAATAATATCTTGCCCGGAAACAGCTTCTTTTACTTTTTGTTTATCTCTAATATCACCGGTAATAATTTTAATTTTGTCATTACCCATAGAGTCACGCATATCCGGATAATCAAATTCGACAATATCCAGAGAAGTTACTTCGTGACCTTTGGAGTGTAAAAATCTTACCAGATTTATTCCGAGAAATCCGGCTCCGCCTGTAATTAGATACTTCATTTTGCTTAAAAATTTATTAATAATGTGGTATCAAAATTAGTAATTTTGATTCCGGCATCAAACTTAGCTTTATGGATAGATGAATAAAGAAGATTCTGAAATAGAAGAAATAGATGAAAATAAAAATTGGGTCAGAAATTTTTCTATCTCCATTTTATTGCATTTACTGTTCATAGCGATATTAATTTTCTTTTATGGATTGCGTGATAATAAATCAAGAATAAATTCACTGTTCTTTACGATTGACACTAAAGAATTTGTAACCCAACAAACAGATTTAGTTGAAGAGCAAACGGATGAGATTAATAATCCTGAACAAGTTTTACCAAATGAAAAAAACACTAATACTTTTGAGGAATTAAAGACCATAAGTTTTTCTGATATAGTTGCAGATACAACAAACCTGGATCAGTTATATACTGAATCAACTCTAAATGTATCAATCAAATATCCTAAGGGCTGGACATTCATAGATCAAAACAAAAAGAAAAAACTTGATGGTGTTACATTTTGGGCAAGCGATGGATTATATAATCCACCACCATATATTCATCTTGAAGTTGTAGATAGTGATTTTTTTATTGAAAAAAGATTTTCATACAAAGTAGAATTTGGGGAAAAACAGGCATATTATAATGAACCGGAAGAAATGCAGGGTTATATGACCCAAATAGTATATATAAGAACCGGCGAGGATGAAGATTTTAGACTTAAGTTGATGATGAAGGGCAAATCTGAGTTTTATTCTTTTCAGCCAAAATTCTGGGCGATTCTCAAATCTTTTAAGTTTGGCAACGGATTCTTTTAATTTAGTTATGCTCTTTTAAGACTAAATAAAGAATAATCTGTTAACCAATATTAATAAACTACAATATTCTTGACTTTTCATTAGTTAACCTATATTTTTCCATCCTTTATTTGAAACGATTTAAGGTTTTCGGAGGAAAATTACGTGAAACAGGAAAAATTAACGAAATCAGTAAAAACTGAAGACGCCGATCACAAGTGGTTTCTGGTTGATGCTGAAGGACAGGTTTTAGGAAGATTAGCTTCAAAAATTGCTATGATTATCAGAGGTAAGAATAAACCTATTTTTACTCCGCATACCGATACAGGCGATTTTGTTGTTGTGATTAATGCTGAAAAAGTAAGACTAACCGGTAAAAGAGAAAATTTGAAGGAATATAAAAGACATTCAGGTTATCCCGGTGGTCAAACAACTACCGCTTATCGTGATATGCTTGCCAAGAAGCCTGAATTTATTTTAGAAAATGCGGTCAGAGGTATGTTGCCAAAAACCAAACTTGGAAATCAGTTGATAAAAAAATTAAAAGTGTATGCAGGTACTAATCATCCGCATGCAGCACAGCAACCCGAAGCAATAAGTTTAATGGAGAAATGATGGCTGAAAAAATTTTTATTGGTAGAAGAAAAACTGCAGTTGCCCGCGTAATACTTAGAAGCGGAAATGGAAAAATTACTGTTAATGATAAGGAGTTTGAAAACTTCTTTCCACAACTTTTAAGTCGTGAAGATATTTTACTTCCATTTAAAGCCACTGATACACTTGGTAAATTTGATGTTCATGCTAATGTTAATGGCGGCGGAACAACAGGGCAGGCACAATCAGTAAGATTAGGAATTGCGAGAGCATTGCTTGAAATGAATCCTGAATATAGAGTTCAGTTAAAAGCAGAAGGCTTATTAACAAGAGATCCTAGAATGGTTGAGCGTAAAAAATACGGACAGCCTAAGGCAAGGAAAAGATTTCAGTTTTCTAAGAGATAATTTAAAGTTTAAGAACAAGTTCAGGTTCAAGACTTTTGTTCTTGTACTTGAATATTATTTAATAATCATACTTTCCGATTTACCACCTGTGTCCCATACTAAAAGGGATGGAAGGTAAAGTTGAAGAAAGTAGAAGAAAAACAGGAGCTATATGAAAAAAGTTGATTTAACTCAGCTTATTGAAGCTGGTGCACACTTCGGGCATTTAACACGCCGCTGGAACCCCAAAATGAAATCCTACATCTTTATGGAAAAGAATGGGATACATATAATCGATCTTAAAAAAACCCAAGCTCATTTAACTGAATCTGCAGAAGAACTTTCTAAGCTGGTTGCAGATGGTAAGAAAGTACTTTTTGTCGGTACAAAAAAACAAGCTAAAAATGTTATCGAAACAGAAGCAAGAAGATGCGGACAAAATTGGGTTAGCGAAAGATGGCTCGGTGGAATGTTAACAAACTTTGCTACAATCAGAAAAAGTGTAAAACGATTGAGCAATATCGAAAAGCAGGAGACCGATGGTACTTTTGAGAAGATCACAAAGAAAGAAAGATTATTCCTTACAAGAGAAAAAGATAAACTAAAAAAAGTTCTTGAAGGTGTTGAAACAATGGGTAAACTTCCCGGAGCTTTGTTTATTGTAGATATTAAAAAAGAAGATATCGCAGTTCAGGAAGCGCACAGATTGAACATTCCTGTGTTTGCAATCGTTGACACAAACTGTGATCCTGATGAAGTTGATTATTTGATTCCTGCTAATGATGATGCAGTTAAAACTGTTGAAATCATTACTCAATATATGGCTGATGCAGTAATTGAGGGTGATGCTCAATTGAAAGAAAAGAAAGCTGAAGAAGTAGCAGAAAAAGAAAGAGTTAAAAAAGAAAGAGAAATTGTTAAGAAAGAAGAGTTGAAAAAGAAATCTGAAGCAAAAGCAAAAAAAGATGCTGAGGAAGAAGTTAAACCAACCGAAAAAACTGAAGAATAACACTCTGATAAAATAAATTTTGAAAGGAAGTGAATTAACTATGGCTATTACGGCTGCACAAGTTAATGAGTTAAGACAAAAAACCGGCGCTGGCATGATGGATTGTAAAAAAGCGCTGACAGAATCCAATGGTGATTTTGAAAAAGCTATTGAGATATTAAGAAAAAAAGGAGCTTCGATTGCATCAAAAAGAGCAGATAAATCTGCTAATGAAGGAATCGTCGTTTCAAAAGTTTCTTCTGATCGTAAAAAAGCTTCAATGATTGAAGTGAACTGTGAGACTGACTTTGTTGCAAAGAGCGATGATTTTATAAAATTAGCAAATGAAATTGTTGAAGTAACTTTCAAATCTGAATTATCAAATGCTCAGCAATTACTTGACTCTGATAAAAATATGAAAGAGCGCGTTGTTGATGTTATGGGCAAAGTCGGGGAGAAGATAGAAATTTCCCGCGTGTTGACTGAAAAAGCAGATAATGGTTTGATCGTTGATTACATCCATATGGGATCAAAACTAGGTGTACTTGTTAAGTTTGATAATGTTACCGGTAATGCGGATGAGCTGGCTGAACTTGGGAAAAATATTGCGATGCAAGTTGCGGCTATGAATCCTATTTGTGTTTATAGAGAAGAAGTTCCAACTGCAACCATTGAAAAGGAAATCGATATCTATAAAGAGTTAGCTCGTAAGGAAGGCAAGCCTGAAAATATTCTTGAGAAAATTGCTACTGGAAAATTAAACAAGTTCTATTCTGAAAATTGTTTATTTGAACAGGCTTATATCAAAGATAGCACCAGTTCAAAAACAGTGGGTAATTTGATCGAAGATTACAACAAGAAAAATAGCTCTCAAACAAAAATTAGTTTGTTTAAGCGATTTCATCTCGGTGACGAGAAAAAATAGTTTTATATTAAAAGGTCTTAATAATATTAAGACCTTTTTTTATATTTATAAGTAAAGAATCCAAAAAGGTTGTTAATGAGTTCTGTAAAATTCAAAAGAGTATTATTAAAGTTAAGCGGTGAATCTTTGATGGGTGAACAGGGATTCGGAATTTCTTCAGAAGTTTTGGATTTTTTTGCTGATGAAGTTAAAAAAGTTCACGATGTTGGAGTTGAACTTGGTATAGTAATAGGAGGCGGGAACATCTATCGAGGTCTTAGTGCTAGTTCGCAAGGCATAGATCGTGCAACTGGTGATCAGATGGGAATGTTAGCCACTATGATCAACTCACTTGCATTACAAAATGCTGTTGAAAAAAAAGGAATTGCTACCAGATTAATGAGTGCAATTAAAATGGAAGAAATTGCTGAACCTTATATTAGAAGAAGAGCTATGCGCCATCTTGAAAAGGGAAGAGTTGTAATTTTAGGCGCAGGAACCGGTCATCCATATTTTACCACAGATACTGCTGCATCTCTTAGAGCTGTTGAAATAGGCGCTGATATTATAGTTAAAGGAACTCGAGTTGATGGTGTTTATGATTCTGATCCGGAAAAAAATCCTGCAGCATTGAGATTTGAGAATATTTCTTATCAGGATATTCTTAAAAATAATTTACGGGTAATGGATCTTACGGCAGTTAGTTTATGCCAGGAAAATAATTTACCAATGATGGTTTTTAATATGGATATACCCGGAAACTTATTAAAATTAGTTACGGGCGAGGCAGTTGGTACATTTATTAATAATGAAATTTCGAAATAAAAATTAAAAAAATAATTAGTGAGGCGTTATGCACCAGTTAATAAAAGACGCAAGCCACAAAATGGATAAAACTTTGGAAACCCTTAGATCTGAGCTTTCAAAAGTTAGAACAGGTAAAGCAACCACCGCATTGCTCGATGGTGTTAAAGTTGATTATTACGGCAATCCTACTCCTATAAATCAAGTTGGAAATATTACAGTTTTAGACCCGCACACATTGTCTGTTACTCCATGGGATAAATCGATGGTTCAAGCGGTTGATAAGGCAATTCTTGAAGCGAACCTTGGTTTTAATCCCATTAGTGATGGCACAAACCTCAAAATTCCAATTCCTGCCTTAACAGAGGAAAGAAGAAAAGATTTTGTAAAGATTGTTAAAAAGTTTGGTGAAGATGCTAAAGTTGCAATTAGAAATGTTAGAAGAGATGTTAATGATCGACTTAAAAAAGAACAAAAAGAAAAAAAGATGTCTGAAGACGATTTAAAGTTTGCTGAAGATGAAGTACAAAAATTAACTGATAATCATATCAAATTGGTTGATGATATTTTGAAGCATAAAGAAGTTGAAATAATGGAAGTTTAGTTTTAAGTTTTTTTTGATTACCCAACTCAACAAAGAGTTGGGTTTTTTTTTATCTTTGAAACAATTAAGGTTTGTTTATTTAGTATTTTTGTTTACCAGAAAAAAACAATTTTAAGCAATAATGAATTCTGATCCAGAAGAAAAAAACAATGGTATAGTTACATTTTTAAGCAATCCTCTGCTTCGGAATGTTATATTTACTATTGGCACTATTGCTCTCTTTATTTCTGGTGTTATCGTTTATGGAGTAATACTTAACCTAAGAGAAATTTCACTTTCTGAAGCAATGATGCAAAAAGGATTTAGAACACTTGAGGATGTTAATCTTCTTGTTGATAGAAAGAATTTTACCCTGAGCATATATGAAGATACAGTTTTCATAAAATCGTACCGCGTTAGTTTTGGCAGAAATTTGAGTGATAAAAAAAAGTTGAAAAATGATGGAGCGACTCCTATCGGCACTTATAAAATTTGCAGCATTAGCAGCAACGAAACATATTATAAATTTCTTAAGTTAAATTATCCAAATTTAGAAGATGCTTCCGAAGCATTGCGTAAATCTCTTATTACGCAGAAACAGTTTAACCAGATCAAGTTTGAATTTTATTATGAAGAATGTGTTAGTGAAAACAGTGTACTTGGTGGTAATATCGGCATTCATGGTATTGGAAGGTTAAACCCAATTTTCAAAAATCTTCCATTTGTATATAATTGGACTGACGGTTCAATTGCATTAAGCAATGAATCTTTAGATGAAATATTAACGGTAATAAAAATAGGTACCCAAGTTGTTATCAAATAATTTTTATAAAAGATTCACAATCTTTTTAATGTTATTTATAATCGTTTCTTGTTCAGATAAACAAGAAAAGATTCCCGCTCTTAACTTCGAAAATAAAACAGAAGTTCTGGATGCGGTTGCTAGATACTATAATAAAGATGCTCAAGTTGCAGTTGGCGGTTTGTTTGATGAAACCGGAAAGCAATTTATTGCAGCCGGGTTGGAAATAAACAATACTGATGAATGGGGAATAAAATTTGAATTTATTGAGAAATCTGGGAATGAGTTTAAATTAAAATATCAGACAGAACTTCTTGACGGCTCATTTAAGGAAAGTTTTTTTGACAAAATTAAATTTTCATCTATCGATTATGATCTCGTTTATTATAATTCGCAGGGATATTTTATGGGCAGCGGAGGCGGTGAGGTTTTTTCATATATAGTGGATTTAGAAAACAAACAGGTTTACTATGCGCATCTAGTTGTTGAATCTCAAAACTCAATATATTTATTTATTTCAGACAATACTCAGAACAAAGAATTGATAAACTTCTTTACACTAACCTTTAAAAAAGATTATCCGGGTTTAAAAATTGTTGATGATGATATTGTTGTGGAATAAAATGGGCTTCCAAATTAAAGTTACATTCATTTAGATTTTTACTGATGTTTAATAGAGTTTTTATATTTTCATTATTTCTTCTGATTTACATCCCGAAGCTAAGTTTCAGTCAATCATACTATGACTTTGAACTCAAATCGATAAACTTTGAGGGTAATAGTTTTTTTTCCTCTTCTGATTTACTGAAGAATATTGAAAGTAAAGAAACACCAATGTGGGTTTGGGTCTTTCTGGATTCGTTTACTCCATTTGGTGATGAACGCGTTTACTTTGACTCATCAAAAATTTCTATTGATAAGCTGGCTTTAAAGGAACTTTATCGATCAAATGGATTTTTTAATATTGATGTAACTCATAAAATATTAGTTGATTCTGCTAATCAGGAAATTACTCTAAATTATTACATCACCGAAAACGGGTTTTTAACCTATGGTAAAATAAACCTGATCGGACTGGACAAAATTGGCGATTATGATTACGGCAGATTACTTAATGAATCTTATACAATCGACTCAACAAAAAGATTTTCTGAAACTGAAGTTCTAACTAACATTTCTAAAATCAGAAGATTTCTTGCAAACAATGGATATATTTTTGGCGGCTATGATAGTACTGTTGTAACTATCGATACAATCGCACAAAAAACTGATCTAACAATTTATTTTCGCACAGGAAATAAATACGCAATCGGCGAAACTGTAATTAATAAATCCGGCAAATCAATTGAACAAATTAATAATAAACTGATTTCTGAAATTGCAGATCTTAGACAAGGTGAAATTTATGATCAATCAAAGGTTGACAGAAGTGAATTAAGATTGCTGAAAACAGAATTGTTTACCTCTTTAGATATTAACCCTATTTTATCAGATACATCAAATCTTACTATTCCTATTGAGGTTAATGCAGGCATCGGATCGTTGAATGAACTTTCACCGGAAATAAAAGCAGATAACGAGTTTAACAGTTTTAATTTCGGTTTGGGAATTGGATATACCAGAAAGAATTTTTTTGGCGATGCACGAAAGCTAACTGTTTCAACATCATTTAGACTTATTGATATTCTTAACATTAATCTTAGTAATATAGGCAAATCAGCCGCGGATAGAGATTCAACTTATCAAGGTGTTTTTGATTTTAATTTAAAAATGGAGCAGCCATTTTTATTTGGAAGACCAATATTAACGACTACAGAACTTTATCTTAGATCAACAACTCTTACAGAATATGGCGAAAATTCATATGGCGGTGCACAAAAATTTGATATCGAGATGCCGCCTTATACTTTTATTACACTCTTCCGTCCATTTATTTCCTTTGATGTTGCTGAAAGAGAAGATATAACAAAAATTGATGTTGGAAATATTGCTTACGACTTTACAAGAAAGGTTAATAGTTTAACACCCGGAATTGGTATCGAATTGGGTTCATCTAAGACTGATGATATTTTATTCCCTACTAATGGCAATTATATTTTCTTTACGCCAGAAGTTTTCCATTCAAGAACTGATATTAATTTTGGGATAAAGCAAATAGCAAATCAAGATATACGTGAAGATACTAACCTGGTAGGTAATATTTATTTTTATCGATTGCAGACAGGTCTCTCTAGTTATTTGTCTTTATCTAATGAACGTAATTCAGTTTTTGCTTCAAAGCTAAGGGTGGGTTACGCACAGCCATTTACAGGATCAGATAATCCAGACATTCCGGCTGAAAGTCTTATCCCACCAAATAAAACATTTTATGCTGGCGGCAGTAACTCCGTTCGAGGATGGAAATCAAGAGAGTTAGTTCCCAGAGATTCTGTGCGATATTTTGGTTTTACAACAGAGACTGATGCTTTAAGAGGAGGAACATTTTGGTTTGAAGGCTCTTTTGAGTTAAGAAAAAAACTCAATGAATATTTTGGTTATGCAGTATTTGCAGATTATGGAAATACCTGGAATGGGTGGAAAAATGTTAGAATTGATGAGATTGCCGTTGCTGTTGGAATGGGAATTAGGGTTTATACTCCAATAGCGCCTTTTAGGTTGGATTTTGGATCAAAATTCTATGATCCTTTTGACCAGAAAACTATATTTAAGAAGAATTTCTTAGATAATATTACTATTCATTTTGGAATTGGCGAGGCATTCTAATCTTTGCTAAGACCCTTAAATTCGCTATCTTTCCAACCCTTTTATAGAAGAATAATATGATTTTAAGTATGACAGGTTACGGCAAAGGAACTGCCTCAAACGGTAAATGGCAGGCTGATGTCGAAGTTAAAAGTATCAATAGCAGATATCTTGAAGTTTTTCTTAAATATCCACCTCTGCTTGCTAATAAAGAATATGAGCTTAGAGAGTTAATTAAGTCTAAGATCAGACGAGGGAAATTGAATGTAAGCATTCAAATCAAAAAAAACGGGTTTGAAGACGAAGTAGTTTCTCTGGATGAATCAAGATTAAAAAATTATCTTGCACTTATCAAGAAAATAAAAAAATCTGCCAGGATAACTGATAAAGTTAAATTAGATCATATTCTTATGAGCCGTGATATTTTTACTGCATCAGTTGATGAGATAAGTGAAAGTGATTTTGACGTGATAAAAAAATCAGTGATTCATTCATTAGATTCGCTTATGCAGATGAAAAAAAATGAAGGCACTGAGTTAGAAAAAGATTTAAAGAAGCGAATTACATCAATTGAAAAATATCTTGACTTAATTGAAAAAGACGCACAGCCGAGTGTTGGTGAACATTTTGCAAAGTATAAAGAAAAAGTAAAAAATCTTCTTGAAGATAATGCCGGCATCAATAATGATAGACTTGAAACTGAATTAGCAATGATGGCTGAACGTGCTGATATTACAGAGGAATGTGTAAGATTAAGAAGTCATATTAAGTTTTTATTAAGCAGTGTGGATAAAGAAGAAGACCCGGGAAGAAAGTTAAATTTTCTTTGTCAGGAAATGAACAGGGAAGCAAATACGATTTCTGCAAAAACACTTTCTACGGCTATCACTCATAATTCTGTTTATATTAAAGAAGAGATTGAAAGAATACGAGAACAAATCCAGAATATAGAATAAATTGGAACGCAGAGGTAAGATAATTGCAGTATCATCGCCAAGCGGCGGCGGAAAGACTTCTGTTGTAAAAAAGTTACTAAAAGATTTTCCTGATATTATTTTTTCTGTTTCTGTTACCACAAGACCCAAGCGAGTAAATGAAGTTAACGGAGTTGATTATTTTTTTGTAACTGACGAAGAGTTTGAAAAGAAGATAGCTAATAATGAGTTTATTGAGTGGGAAAGATTTTACGATTACTATTACGGTACATTAAAAAGTTTTGTTGATGATAACATTAACATTGGTAAGTCGGTTCTTTTTGAGGTTGATGTTAAAGGTGCATTATCGTTAAAGAAAATTTATCCTGAAAGTGTTCTGATTTTTATCGATCCGCCTTCTTATGAAGAGCTTGTTACAAGATTAAAAAACAGGAAAACCGAAAGCGAATCTGATCTTCAAAAGAGAATTGATAGGGCAAAAATGGAATTGAGCTTTAAGAAAGATTTTGATTATATTTTTGTTAACGATGAACTTAATAAAGTTTATAAGAGTGTAAAAAGTTTAATTAAAGAAATAATAAAATAAGGAGTGATAAAATGGATATAACGCCAGTAGATTTAAGGGAAATAGATAAACGTGCTGAAAATGTTTACGAGGCGATTACGGTTGCAGCATTAAGAGCAAGACAGGTTAATGATGATAACAAGATTGAATTTAATGCTATGATGAACACGATCCCTTCCAGTGGATCTGATGATGAAGCTGAAGATGTTACCAATCCAATTCAATTAAAAATGGCAATGGATTTTGAAAAGAAACCAAAACCACATCTTCAAGCATTAAATGAATTACTTAGTGGTGAGATTAAATTTAGATACAAAAAGTAATTTTATTTGTTAGTTCTATTTTTATCGTAAAACTGTCTCAAAAGCTATGTTGCATATGTCATTCCCGTGAAAACGGGAATCTAAATTGCTTAAAACCAAATGGATTCCCACTTTCGTGGGAATGACAATTTTAAAGTGATTTATTATTAAACATTTTTTTAATCACCAAAATTATCTTCTAAAAAATGAAATCCTCGCCTAAACAAAAAATTATTGAAGCACTAAAAGATCAGCAAGCTATTTTTGGTGATGATCTGTTTGAAGAAAAATCTAATCTTACAAAATCAAAAACTGCTTTTCCTGTAAAAGAAATTACCCCAAGAGAATCATCACGCAGAACCATAGTTGTACAAGAACCAATTGCAAAACCATTGGCAACAAAAATTTCTGTTAAAGGCGATTGGGAAAAATCACAATCATTAGACGAACTGAATAGTTTGATTTGTAATTGCACCAATTGTGTTTTGCATAAAGGAAGAAACAAATTTGTTTTTGGTTCAGGTAACCCGAATGCAGATGTAATGGTTATTGGTGAAGGTCCCGGTGCCGAAGAGGATAAACAGGGTTTACCTTTTGTTGGCAGAGCGGGACAGCTATTAACAGATATTCTTAAAGCAATAAAATTCAGCAGGGATGAAGTTTTTATCTGCAACATAGTAAAATGCCG
Organism: Ignavibacteriaceae bacterium; assembly: GCA_044227615.1. Classification (GTDB taxonomy): domain Bacteria; phylum Bacteroidota; class Ignavibacteria; order Ignavibacteriales; family Ignavibacteriaceae; genus IGN3. Next base: position 12,044 of record JBGAWM010000038.1, on the reverse strand, counting down.
CCCGCCGGATAACCGTACTCCTTTACCTGAAGAAATGGATACCTGCATTCCATATCTTGCAAAACAAATTGAGCTGATCAAACCAAAACTTATTTTGTGTCTGGGACTTACCGCAGCAAAAGGGTTGTTAAAGAAAAAAGACAGCTTAACAAGTTTACGTGGACAAGTTTTTGAATACGAAGGAATTAAAACGATGGTAACATTCCACCCCGCCGCACTTTTGCGCAACCCAAACTGGAAAAAAGATTGCTGGGTTGATGTGCAGAAGTTTAGAAAACTTTATGATGAGATGGTTTAACCCATCCCAACCCTTCCCTTTTTAAAGGTTTGTATGGAAATTGCCACGAGCTTTAGCTCGTGGTTGATGAATGGAATGAGATTTCGGCTTTAGCTAAACGTATTTTCGGCTAAAGCCAATATGCTTTTTATTATTTAAATTCCACTACTTAAAAGTCGTGATAATTAATAATTATCACACACCCACGATAATAAAAAGGGCGGGGATGGGTTTTTGGCTCCTTTACTCAAATTCCTTATTTACTTTTTACAAATAACAATTGAACTTTATTTTACTAAAAGTTAATTTTTCTGCAGAATAATGTTAAAATTCATAAATACTTTATTTGGAGAAGAAAATGGAAAGAGGATTATTTATCTTTTTATTAGCATTTGTAATCTATCTTACTGGCTGTACTGATGATGATGATATTAATTCATCTTACTATAACTCTCCTGTAATATCTAAAACAACAGATGCGCTGGCTTATTCATTAGTTGCAGATTACTATACACAAACTGCTGGGTATAACTTGTCTTTTACTTCAGATTCACTTGCATTTTCTTTAATAATCTCCAACTATTTTTCAGGTATCGGTTCGCTAAGAGTTAAGGATTCAACAGGGTCAATCATATTCCAGGATACTCTGCAAGGCAACAAAATATTATCTTTTACACAAATGGATGAAGGCATTCCGCAAAAATTTGAAATAGATTTTGATCGTTTTACAGGAACCGTAAATTTTGCTTTGACAAGAACTCAATCGAATTAACCCAAAAGTTAGTAATTCGTTTTTATTCTAATCTTGTATATAAATAGGAACTAAGTTACTTTTACATCCCCGATAAATCGGGGCTAATTTTTTATTATGGCAAAAACAAGTAAAACATATAACGAAACAAGTCGAGTTATTCCTGCAGATGTAAAACCGCCATCCGCACCTGAAATAGAAGCCGCTGTCCTTGGCGCTATGCTAATTGAGAAAGAAGCTGTACCCAAAGCAATTGAAATGCTTAAAACAAAGGAAAGTTTTTATCTTCGTCAGCATCAAATGATTTTTGATGCGATGATCTCTCTCTTTGAAGCTAATGAGCCGATTGATACAGTAACTTTGTATGAAGAGCTTAAAAAGAGAAATCAGGTTGAAGAAGTTGGCGGGGCAGTTTATTTAAGCAAGTTATCACAAAACATTTCTTCCGCTGCCAATGTGGAATTCCACGCAAAGATTATTGTGGAAAAGCAAATCTTACGCGGACTGATTTCATCATCACACCAAATTGCACAAGCAGCTTATGAAGGCAACCTTGATGCATTTGAAATTCTTGATGATGCTGAAAGAAAAATATTTGATATTACAGAATCCCATCTTCAAAGATCTTTTCAGGGAATGGATCGCGCTGTACGTGATGCGCTCGAGTACATTGAAGCAATTCATTCACAGAAGGATAGAAAATTTTCTGTTCCAACGGGATTCTATGAGCTTGATGAATTGCTTGGTGGTTTCCAAAAATCTGATTTGATAATTGTTGCCGCAAGACCATCAATGGGCAAAACAGCTTTTGCATTAACACTTGCACGTAATGCCGCAATTGATCACGGAGTTCCGATAGGAATATTCAGTCTTGAAATGGCAACGATGCAATTAATCATTCGTATGCTTTGTGCTGAAGGAAGATTAAACGCGCATCTTGTTAGAACGGGAAAATTACCGAGTGAAGAAGGAGTTAAGCTTAGCAAGAACGCACATAAATTAATTAATGCACCTTTGTATGTTGATGATTCGCCATCACAAACCGTTTTGGAAATCCGTGCAAAAGCAAGAAGACTAAAAGCAGAAAAAAACATTGGAATGATAATAATTGATTATCTCCAGTTGATGCAAGGTCCGCCAAAAGCTGAAAGTCGCGAAAGAGAAATCTCACACATTTCAAGATCATTAAAGGCGCTCGCTAAAGAATTAAACATTCCGGTTATTGCGTTAGCACAGCTAAATCGTGCTGTAGAAGCAAGAACAGATAAACGCCCGCAGCTTTCAGATCTTCGTGAATCCGGTTCTATTGAACAGGATGCGGATGTTGTGATTTTCTTGAATCGGCCAGAGTATTATGGATTAGACAAAGATGAAAATGGTGAATCAAACGAAGGCGTTGCAGAAATAATTATCGGTAAGCAGCGTAACGGTCCAACAGGAACAGTTAAACTTGCATTTATAAAAGAGTATGCGCGATTTGAAAATCTTGCACACGCAAGACAAATTGCTGAGTATACATCAGCACCTGTTAATGAAGATATTATTTAGAAATAATAATTAAGAATTTAAAATGAAAAATTATTTTATTGGTCATTTCGAACGAAGAGAGAAATCTGGTTTATGTAGAATCAGTTTTATAGCATTTTCAGTCATTCTATTTTTTTCTTCTAATATTTATTCACAAGTCTTTTCAGAAAAAGATGTAGAAATTTGCAACTCAAAATTCACACTTGCAGTTGATAAATCTTTGAGTGAAAAACCGATTAACGAAGTTATAATTGAAATCGGTAAGAGCTTTCTGAAAACCGAATATGTTGCTCACACCCTTGAAAAAGAGGGCGATGAACAACTTGTTATAAACTTAACTGGTCTTGATTGTACAACATTTCTAGAAACTTCCTTAACATTTGCAAGATGTATAAAAAAAGGTAAAACAAGTTTTGAAGATTATCAGAATGAGTTAACATTTATTAGATATCGTGATGGAAAGTTGAATAAGTATCCTTCACGCCTGCATTATTTTTCAGATTGGATTTATAACAATCAACAAAAAGGAATTGTTAAAGATATAACTGAAGAGATAGGTGGAAAAGAAATAAAGTTCAATGTTGATTTTATGTCTGAAAATCCAAAGTACTATACGCAGTTAAAAGATAATCCAGAATTCATTCCCGTTATAAGCAAACAGGAAGATGAAATTAATTCCCGACAATATTATTACATTCCTGAAAATGATATTGAAAAAATCGAATCTAAAATTCAGTCCGGTGATTTGATTGCTTTAACAACAAGTGATAAAGGATTAGACATTGGTCATGTTGGATTAGCTATTAAAATGGAAAATGGAAGAATCCATTTTCTTCACGCCCCATTAGCCGGAAGTAAGGTTCAGATAACTGAAACTCCTTTGAGTGATTACGCTAAGAAAATTAAAAAGCATACTGGGATAATTGTACTCAGGGTTTTAGAACCATAGTAATTACTTTATAATTTCTAAAATCATTTCATCAAGAGTCTTTTGTTTGAACCCAAATGATTGAAGTTTATCAGTATTCATGGAAACATCTTCAACCTTTTGCAAATCGGGTACATCATCCATTTTAATTTTAGTTAAAAGATTTTTATCAAAGTTTGCAATTTCACAAAGTCGTTCTCCAAACCCGTATCTGGAAACTCTTTCCAATCCGCCAAAATTTATTATTTCAGATTTTATATCGCTACTAATAAGTTCATTTATAATTCTTGAGGCTTCCTTCAAAGAAAGAGGAGTTCTGTACTGGTCGGCAAAAAGTTTAACAGATTTTCCATTGCGTAAATCAAGATACATATTATGAAAATGATTTTGGGTGTGATTAAGTCCGAAACCAAATAACAGGGCTGTTCTTAGTATATTATAGTTTTCAAATGTTTGCTGAATTTTTATTTCTCCCATCAACTTGGTTTCCGCATAAAGTGAAACAGGAATTAACTTTGCATCCTCTTTTAACATCGAACCACGATATCCTGCATAGACTAAATCTGTTGAAGTATAAATTAACTTTGAGTTAAATTTTTCACAAAGCTCAGCAATATTTTTCGTTGCATTAACATTTAGCTCGTAAACATCTTTTGAGGAAATGCCATCAGGTAAAATAGTGTGTGAAATTGCTGCTGTATGTATTACAGCATTAGGTCTAAACTCGTTAAAAATATTTAGTAGCGAAGGGTAATCACAGATATTTAATTTTAATGAATTGTAATTATTACAATTCCCAATATTTGAATTGTACAATGTAAGAATATTGTGTTTTGAATAAAGAGAAAGATTCAAATATTGCCCAAGCAATCCACTCCCGCCTGTAATTAGTATCTTCATTTTATTTTTATTGACTGAATTTTACACTATAAAAGTTATTAAAGTATGTTATTTTCATACTAAGATTAACAAGTCCTTTTTGAAAATCATACTTACTTTGGTAAATTTATCAAGAAATAATGAAACAATTATGAAATATATTATAGCCCTAATTTTAGCCTTTGTGATCAATTTCCAAACTGATGCCCAATCTAATAAATATTTTGATGCGCCGTTCGGCGGTGGTGGAGGATTCGTTGGCGGATGGAGTATGCCAAATGTCGACCCCATAAATTTAAAACTGAATGAAATTGGCTTTCCGGAACTTTCAACTAGCGGTGTATTTACTACCGGCGGGGCAGGTTTTATCTATATCGGGGTTGTAAAAAATCTTCGAGTTGGCGGAATGGGTTACGGCGGCACAACTTCTTCTTCATCTGTAGAAAATGGGATCAATAACGAAGCAATATATTCACTCGGCGGTGGTGGATTAACGGTTGAATATACCTTGCCTTTTATTAAAAATATTGGGGTATCAGTTGGCGGTATTTTAGGTGGCGGAAGTATGTCTCTTGAATTGTATCGCAATAATGGCAGTTTTAGTTGGGATGGAATTATTGATGAACCAGAAAACATTTCCCGAAAAATTAATAATAGTTTTTGGATTTTTACACCAACAATAAATGCTGAATTTCCCGTCTATAGATTTATAGTTTTACGCCTAGGAGTAGGATATCAACTAACATTTGGTGGTGATTGGGAAGCTGAAAATGGGCAATCAATTAGCGGCATCCCTTCAGATTTAAGCGCTGATGGATTTTTTATTCAAACAGGAATTTTTGCAGGATTTTTCTCTTTTTAGATTATGAAAAAAATATTAGTAACAGGTGGTGCAGGCTTTATTGGCAGTAACTTTATAAACTACATCTTAAAATCAAGAGATGATTATTTTATTTTGAATCTTGATAAGCTTACTTATGCCGGCAACCTTGAAAACCTGAAGGAAATTGAGTCAAATAAAAATTATACCTTCATAAAAGGTGATATAACAAATTCAGAATTAGTTAATTACATTTTTGAAAAGTACCAGATAAAATATGTAATTAACTTTGCTGCAGAATCCCACGTTGATAGGAGCATTTCAGGTTCTGAAGTATTTTTCAGAACAAATGTTATCGGAACAAATGTATTGCTTGAAGCTTCAAGAAGATTTGAAGTTGAGAGATTTTTACAAATCTCGACCGATGAAGTTTATGGTAGTTTAGGAGCAACTGGGTTGTTTACTGAACAGACTCCCATCTCTCCTAACAGTCCATACTCAGCCAGTAAAGCTGCTTCGGATATGATGGTTCAGGCATTTCATCATACATACGGGTTGCCAATTGTAATTACAAGATGTTCAAACAATTATGGTCCGCTTCAATTTCCTGAAAAACTAATTCCATTAATGATTTTAAACACACTGCAAAATAAAAAGCTTCCAGTTTATGGAGATGGGATGAATGTTCGTGATTGGATTTATGTGATTGATCATAATAAAGCTGTTGAATTAGTTTTTGAGAAAGGACGCCTTGGAGAAGTTTACAACATTGGTGCAAGTAATGAAATGCCGAACATAGAAATCATAAAACTGATTTTACAAAATCTGAAAAAGGGTGAAGAACTAATTCAATATGTAAAAGATCGTCCTGGACACGATAGAAGATATGCAATTGACTCAACAAAAATTCAAAAAGAGCTGGGATGGAAATCGGAATTTCAATTTGATTCAGCTATTGGAAATACAATAGATTGGTATCTTAAAAATAAAAACTGGTGGGAACGAATTATTTCGGGTGAATATCAAAAATATTATCAGCAGCAATATTTAATTAATAAATAGGATTACTCGGTTGGAAATGAAAAATATATTTATTCTAAGCTTATGTTTATTGATTTCAATCTATGGACAAGAAAGAACAGACAAACAAAACACTCTAATTCAATTTCCAATAAGTGTTACGATTGGTGGTAAGTTTATCGTAAATGGTACATTCCCTGCAAGTATGACGGAAAGAGTTGATCAATTTGTTACACGAATCTATAATCTTGCAAAAGAAAATTCATTAAGCATAGCACAAGATTTAGCTACCGTTAATGAGATTAATAAAAATCTGGAAGAAGAGTATGCAATTCGCGGTTTAATCTTAAAAAATGCAAATGGGGAAGAGAGAAGCATTGACTTAGCCAAGTTTAGGGTTAATGGTGATTTTATAAATAATCCATATTTAAAAAACGATGATATTATTATTTTTCCTGCTGTTGATCTTGAAAGAAATTTTATAAGAATTATAGGAGCTGTTAATAATCCTGGAAAATTTATGTTTGTGGATGGAGATAAACTCTCCGATGCAATTGAATTAGCTCAAGGGATTAATAAAGCATATGACAACATTAATAAAGTAGTAATTTATAGATTGAACACAGCGGGTACTGAACTTGACTCTATTGTAGTTGGGATAAATGATGAAGTATTGCTTAAAAGAGGTGATCGTATTCTCATTCCAGTCGAAGAAAGTAAAAGGCAAGATTATAAAGTCAATGTAATTGGTGAAGTATTGCATCCGGGTTTTATTCCAATCACAAATAATAAAACCACTATTAAAGATGTTATACAAATGGCAGGTGGCTTTACTTCAGAAGCTGATTTATACAGATCTGAGATCATTAGAGGTGCAAATGCATTTGAATCACTAATATTTACAGAGCAATCAGAAAAATTACAAATGGCCAGGATGTCAACTTTAATCGAAAATGATTCACTATATTTCCAAATAGATGAAAAACTTAGGTTTCTTAGAGGAAATGGTTTAGTGGATTTTACAAAATTATCTGATGAAAATTATGATGATAGCAAATTCATTGTTCAAAATTTTGATGTCATTTACGTCCCTTCGAAAATTAACCTGGTATATGTGTATGGACAAGTTAATAAAGCCGGATATATTAATTATTCTCCAGATAAAAGCTATAACTACTATTTAAATAAAGCGGGTGGAATTGGTGAAACTGCATTAGATATTTATATCATTAAAGGGCAATCAAGAAGCTGGGTTTCAGCTGCAGATTATCCCAATACACCTATAGAACCAGGGGACTATATTTGGGTATCAAAACAAACACCGAGAACGTTTTGGTATCACGTTGAGCAAGCTGCAAGAATAACCGCTATTATTGGGTCAGTAGCCACTGTCCTATTATTATTTAAATAATACTTGACATTTAGAAAAATACAGTACATATTTGTCAGCTACTTTTTAATAAATAATCAGTTCTTTATCTAATTATTGCAGATTTTTCAAAACGAAGTTTAAGTTTACTTGACTTTAGTTTGATCAGACTATAAATTTGTAGCCCTTCTTAATGAAGACTTTGTTCTTTGAAAGAGTGAGAAAATATAAGCCAGTTAATTCCATAGTTTAACTTGCGTCTAACGCCAAGATTACAATAAAATTAAACTCTACAACGGAGAGTTTGATCCTGGCTCAGGACGAACGCTGGCGGCGTGCTTAACACATGCAAGTCTACGAGAACGAGGTAGCAATATCTTTAGTAAAGTGGCGCACGGGTGCGTAACACGTAAGCAATCTACCTTTGGGTCTGGAATAACTTCGAGAAATCGAGGCTAATACCGGATAATGCAGCGGCACCGCATGGTGATGTTGTTAAAGTTTGAGTAATGCCTATAGATGAGCTTGCGCCTGATTAGCTAGTTGGTAGGGTAAAGGCCTACCAAGGCTACGATCAGTAGCTGGTCTGAGAGGATGATCAGCCACACTGGAACTGAGACACGGTCCAGACTCCTACGGGAGGCAGCAGTGAGGAATATTGGGCAATGCCCGCAAGGGTGACCCAGCAACGCCGCGTGGAGGATGAAGGCCGTAAGGTTGTAAACTCCTGTTAGAGGAGAAGAACAGTACCGATTGGATCGGTATTTGACTGTACCCTCAGAGAAAGCCCCGGCTAACTACGTGCCAGCAGCCGCGGTAATACGTAGGGGGCAAGCGTTGTCCGGATTTACTGGGTGTAAAGGGCGCGCAGGCGGGATAGCAAGTCAGAGGTGAAATCCTACAGCTTAACTGTAGAACTGCCTTTGATACTGTTATTCTTGAGTTCGGGAGAGAGAGACGGAATTCCAGGTGTAGTGGTGAAATACGTAGATATCTGGAAGAACACCAGTTGCGAAGGCGGTCTCTTGGTCCGATACTGACGCTGAGGCGCGAAAGCGTGGGGAGCAAACAGGATTAGATACCCTGGTAGTCCACGCTGTAAACGATGAATACTAGGTGTTGGTCCCATTGGGATCAGTGCCGCAGCTAACGCATTAAGTATTCCACCTGGGAAGTACGATCGCAAGGTTGAAACTCAAAGGAATTGACGGGGGCCCGCACAAGCAGTGGAGCATGTGGTTTAATTCGATGCAACGCGAAGAACCTTACCTAGGCTTGAAAGGCAAGTGACAGGGTATGAAAGTACCCCTCCAGCAATGGCACTTGTACAGGTGCTGCATGGCTGTCGTCAGCTCGTGCCGTGAGGTGTTGGGTTAAGTCCCGCAACGAGCGCAACCCCTACTATTAGTTGCCACCAGGTTATGCTGAGCACTCTAATAGGACTGCCTACGCAAGTAGTGAGGAAGGTGGGGATGACGTCAAGTCCGCATGGCCCTTACGCCTAGGGCTACACACGTGCTACAATGGATGTTACAATGGGTAGCTAAACCGCAAGGTGGAGCCAATCCTCTAAAGGCATCCTCAGTTCGGATTGGAGTCTGAAACTCGACTCCATGAAGTTGGAATTGCTAGTAATCGTGGATCAGCACGCCACGGTGAATACGTTCCCGGGCCTTGTACACACCGCCCGTCAAGCCATGGAAGCCGGGGGTACCCAAAGCCAGTATTCTAACCGCAAGGAGGAAACTGTTTAAGGTAAAACCGGTGACTGGGGCTAAGTCGTAACAAGGTAGCCGTACCGGAAGGTGCGGCTGGATCACCTCCTTTCTAAGAGTAATCTTAACCTATGAGATTGCTGGCTTCTCACTCTTTTAATTTATGTTCTTTTTATTCTGATGCTCAGGCCAAATTATCATTTTCAGTATTGGAAATGATTTTTTGTTGTCTAAGATATTTATTTGGGCCTGTAGCTCAGATGGTTAGAGCGCACGCCTGATAAGCGTGAGGTCAGTAGTTCAACTCTACTCAGGCCCACTTGGGTTGTGTGCAAGTAGATCTTAAACCTAATCCCAATTACTTAAAAAGTTTTTGGGGCTATAGCTCAATTGGGAGAGCGCCGCCCTTGCAAGGCGGAGGTTATCGGTTCGATCCCGATTAGCTCCACATTTTATTTTGTTCTTTGAAAATTTGAAAGAGTAAAAGCAATGATTCTTTGAATCAACGCTTTACTGAGCCTGAAAATAAATGATAGATAATGTATTATTTTTTAAGAGAATACAAATCTATCTGTGTTTAAAAATTTTGGATAAGTTACTAAGGGCATATGGTGGATGCCTTGGTACGAGAAGCCGATGAAGGACGCGACTACCTGCGAAATGCTACGGATAGGTGGAAATAACCTAAGACCCGTAGATATCCGAATGGGGCAACCCGTCTCGAGTAATGTTGAGATATCCACAACTGAATAAATAGGTTGTGTGAAGGCAACCCAGGGAACTGAAACATCTAAGTACCTGGTGGAAGAGAAAACAATAGTGATTTCCTTAGTAGTGGCGAGCGAAAAGGAAACAGTCTAAACCATTTAACGTGTTAAAGGAAGCAACCGTTGCGTTATTGGTGTTGTGGGAATTGATCTGACTGAATTGCTAATAAGTCGAAGAGTAAAAAATTATATTTCTAGCCGAATGTTCTGGAAAGTTCAACCATAGAAGGTGATAGTCCTTTAGGCAAAAGTTATATAACTCTTTGGATCAGCCTCCCAAGTACCACGGAATAAGTGGAAGTCTGTGGGAATCTGCCAGAACCATCTGGTAAGACTAAATACTCTCTCGTAACCGATAGCGCATAGTACCGTGAGGGAAAGGTGAAAAGAACTCCTATTAGGAGAGTGAAATAGTACCTGAAACCATATGCTTACAAGCAGTTGGAGTCTTGATTTATCAGGATGACAGCGTGCCTTTTGGATAATGAGCCTACGAGTTACTCGTACGTTGCAAGGTTAAGTTTTTAAGAAACGCAGCCGAAGCGAAAGCAAGTCCTAACCGGGCGATTTAAGTAACGTGCGGTAGACGCGAAACCGTGTGATCTACCCTCGTCCAGGATGAAGTGAGGGTAAAACCTCATGGAGGTCCGAACCAGTATGGGTTGAAAACCGTTTGGATGAGGTGAGGGTAGGGGTGAAAGGCCAATCAAACTCGGAAATAGCTCGTATTCCCCGAAATAGCTTTAGGGCTAGCCTCGGATAAAAGTGTAACGGAGGTAGAGCACTGATTGGGCTAGGGCCGTCACAACGGTACCAAACCCAGACAAACTCCGAATTCCGTATACATGTTTTCCGGGAGTCAGGCCACGAGGGATAAGCTCCGTGGCCAAAAGGGAAACAACCCAAACCATCAACTAAGGCCCCCAAATGATAGTTAACAGAGAAAGGATGTTGAGTTGCTCAGACAACTAGGATGTTGGCTTAGAAGCAGCCATTCATTTAAAGAGTGCGTAATAGCTCACTAGTCAAGCGACTTGGCGTCGACAATACTCGGGACTTAAACTATCTGCCGAAGTTATGGATTCTCCGATTTATCGGAGAGTGGTAGGGGAACATTCTATGTGCACTGAAGGTGTGGTGTAAACCATGCTGGAGCGCATAGAAAAGCAAATGTAGGCATAAGTAACGATAAGATCGATGAAAAATCGATCCACCGAAAATCTAAGGTTTCCTGAGCAATGTTAGTCATCTCAGGGTTAGTCGATCCCTAAGCCGAGGCTGAAAGGCGTAGGTGATGGAAAACAGGTTAATATTCCTGTACCTGGTAAAAATCGTTTGACTGTAAGGAGGGACGCAGAAGTGAAAGTCAGCCACCTGTTGGATTAGGTGGTCTAAGCAAGTAGGCTGAAAGTGCAGGCAAATCCGCACTTTCTTAAGGCCGAGATGCGAACGGGATGGCTTTGCCAATAAACTGACTGTAATCATACTGCCGAGAAAATCTTCGTACAGAAGAGTTTTATCAGATCGTACCGCAAACCGACACAGGTAGATGGGATGAGTATTCTAAGGTGCTCGAGTGAGCCGTGGTTAAGGAACTCGGCAAATTAACCCCGTAACTTCGGGAAAAGGGGTGCCCCAAGTAAGTGAAATTATTTCTAACGTAGCTGAAAGGGGCCGCAGTGAAATGGCCCAAGCGACTGTTTAACAAAAACATATGTCTCTGCGAAGTCAATCAAGACGATGTATAGGGACTGACACCTGCCCGGTGCTGGAAGGTTAAGAGGAGTGGTTAGCCGCAAGGCGAAGCTATGAATCGAAGCCCCAGTAAACGGCGGCCGTAACTATAACGGTCCTAAGGTAGCGAAATTCCTTGTCGGGTAAGTTCCGACCTGCACGAATGGTGTAACGATTTGGGCACTGTCTCAACCACGGGCTCGGTGAAATTGTGGTACCGGTGAAGACGCCGGTTACCCGCGACAGGACGGAAAGAC
>JBGAWM010000037.1:0-26986 GCA_044227615.1 Ignavibacteriaceae bacterium | reverse complement strand
TTCCAGCTTGTTTTCCTGTCCTGCTTTTGCTGTGAGAAGAATGATCGGTATGTGGCTTGTCTTTTCATCGTTCTTTAATATTCTTACTAATTCATTTCCATCCATCTTCGGCATCATCATATCACTTATGATAAGATCAGGAATAATTTTCTCTGCTTTTCTGACTCCTTGTTCACCGTTGACAGCTTCTTCTACGAGATAATTACGATCCAAAGATTCTCTAATGTAATGTCTCATATCATAATTGTCTTCAACAACAAGAATGATGGTTTTATCTTCTTTCAACTCAGCGTCATTCTGAGGAGTCTGCAACGAAGAATCCAACAGAGCAGCTTCTTTTTGATTATTTTCATTCTCAGTTAAGTTTGGATTCTTCGCAGAGTTTATCCCGTCTTTGTCGGGACTCAGAATGACATCTACCTTTTCTTCAACAATATCTTCGTCGTGCAAATGATCCCTGCCGAAAGGAAACTCCAATGTGAATTCGGTGTAACTTCCTTTTTCACTTTCAACTCTGATACTTCCATTATGGAGTTCTATCAGCTCTTTTGTAAGTGCTAATCCGATTCCTGTTCCTTCATACTCTCTTGTGTGTGAACTGTCAACCTGGTAAAACCTGTCGAACAATTTTGGTATTTCTTCAGCGGCTATTCCAATTCCCGTGTCTCTTATTTTTATTTCAACAAATCCTTTTGTATTGTCATGCTGTTCGTCTGAGGCGGATTGTTTCAGCGTCTTACTAACAATCGGAGATTCCGAAACAAGTTCGGAATGACATTCTCGCACTGAAACTGTAATCATTCCTTCTTCTGGTGTAAACTTGAATGCATTGGATAATATGTTGCTAAGTATTTTCATCATCTTCTCTTTGTCAAAGTACAATTCAATAAATTCTTTCTCAGGCAAAAGTTTTAATATTATATCTTTGGATTCAGCAAGAGATTCGAACGATAATGCAACTCCTTTTACAAAAGATACAATATTTCCTTTTTCTGCTTCAAGCTTCAACTTTCCGGATTCTAGTTTTGATAAATCAAGCAACTGATTTATCAACTGAAGCAGCCTTTGCGAATTCCGTTTTATTACATTCGCATCTTTTACAACATCATCGGATGTTCTTGAGCTAATTTTTTCTGCTGGACCAAGAATTAAAGTAAGCGGTGTTCTAAACTCGTGAGAAATATTAGCAAAGAATCTCGATTTCATTTTATCAGTTTCTTCTTTTTCTTTAAGAACAGCTTCATCCAGCTTCACACGGTTTTTAAGATGTAATCTGTTCAATTCATATCTTCTTATTCCATACAGAGCGAACAAAAAGAATAACGTGTAAGATGAAAAAGCCCACCATGTTTTCCACCAGGGGGGATAAATAATAATTGCAATTGAAGTTCCAACTTCATTCCAGACGCCATCACTATTTGAACCTTTTACTCTGAATATATATTCACCAGGCTCAAGATTTGGATATGAAGCGTATCGTCTTGAACCTGAATATACCCAATCCTTATCTACTCCTTCCATTTTATAAGCATACTGATTACGACCTGGATTGATATAACTTAAAGCTGCAAATTCGAATGAGAGGAAATTTTCGGTGTAAGAAAGATGTATTTCCTTACCAAATGGATAAGGTTTTTCAAACTTTCGAAAATCAGTTATTACGACAGGAGGAATAAATTCATTGTTTTTAAGACTATCGGGAATAATTCTAATTAATGACTGTATTTCACTGAATATACGTGGTACGATTAAATATATCTCTCCATTTCTCATTTTATAAGGTTGTCCAAATTTAACATCGGCAAACACTTTAGTTTCCCGCGTCCCCGGATTGTATTTAATCGCATTACCATTAAAAATCCAAAGATTCCCGTACGCGTCATCAGTTGCCTTAAAAAAACCTAAGGGCAATCCGACTTTTCCGCTCCAGCGAAGACATTTTTGACTAACTCTATCAAACTTGTTCAAAGTACTATTCGCTATAATCCACAAATTTCCCAACCCATCCTCAAAAATATCCCCAACTGCATTACCACCTATAGTTGATGAATCTTCCGCATCGTATGAGAATCTGGTTGAGGTTTTATTTTTAATATCATAACGAATCAAGCCCACATCGGTTCCTATCCATAACAAGCCGGTTTTATCTTCGCACAGAGCCCCAATATCAGTATCGAATTTAGTTACCTCCTCAACTTTATTTTGTCCGGGATATAATTTTAAAATTCTATTCCCTGTGTTTAGCCAGATATTTCCATCTCTGCTATTACTCATAAATGATAATTCTTTAGCGAATACTTTCCCTTTCGAATCAATGAAACGATTAAATTTTTCTTCTCCGTCTTTCTTAAAAAATAGATTTCCTGTTTTTCGTTCGCTAATCCATAGGGTGCCGGTTTTATCTTTTATAAGCCCGGTAATATTTGATTTAAATTTTTCTACTTTAAATGACTCATTCACCGGATCAAAGCTTATAAGTCCATCTTCTGTTCCGATCCATATTTTACCATGATTATCTTCAGCTAAACTCCACCTATGATTTATCAAATGACCGTATTTATCAAAAGGATATTCTTTTACATAACGATTTCCGGGTGTAAATTTATTTAAACCGCGTCCATCGGTTGAAATCCAAATCGTTCCTGATCTATCGAATAAAATTTTCGTTACATTATTACCACTGATACTAGCGGGATCTTCCCAATTGTATTTATAATGAGAAAAATTTTTTGTGCGCTTATTAAAAATGTCAACACCGATTGTACTGATCCACAAATTTCCATTTAAATCTTCGCTGATTGAATTAACAACATTATCAGCTAAACTTTTAGGATCTTTTGAATTATTCTGATAAAGAGTAAAAGTCCCGTCTTCTCTATTAAATTCAACTAACCCGCCCGTTGTTCCAAACCACATTATCCCATCACTATCTTCATAAATTGACAGAATCCAATTATCACCTTCAGTATACCGGTAGTGAACAAATTGATTTGAAGCTTTATCATATTTATCGATTCCATTCCCTGTCCCAAACCAAAGCGAACCAGTTCTGTCTTCGTATATAGCGTTAACTGCATTATGAATAATACTTCCAAGGTCACTGCTATCGTGTTTTAACCATTTAAAAGTTTCGGTTGATTTATCGAAAAGATATAAACCTCCACCGGTTCCAATCCAAAGATTGCCATCCCGATCCTCAAGTAAAGATAACACATGGTTACTCCAGTCTGTAAGAGCCGTCTTGGAATTTAACCTATAATGAGTAACTATTCCTGTTGTTGGATTAAGTTTTTCCAGACCTTGCGTATGACCAGCCCAAATGTTTCCTTCTTTGTCCCCGCAAATAGCATATATTATTACATTGGGTAAGTCAGTAACTACATGGTTAGAAAGTAAAGTTGTATCTCCATCACGCGGGATATAAGATTTGAAGGAATAACCATCGTATCTATAGATTCCACGATATGTTCCGCACCATATATATCCTAACTTGTCCTGAAACATGCAAGGAATAACCCCTGGAAGACCTTTAATATGTTCAAAAGTAATTTTTGATTGTTGAGGATATGTTTGGTACGAAAGGGAAAGAATAATGGTTAGAATAAAAACACAAAATCGAATCGGACGTAAATATGCATTACATAAAAATAAGCGTGGCTGCACTGCTCTATTTATTCGAACTAAATACATCAAAGTTTTTTAATTGATTATTGTCTAACCTGAAAAATAGAAATAGATGATTTTTATTAAATCGTACTTATTGTATATAATGAGCTTGAACCTGCACACAGCATCCAAGATTAAGGAGAGTACAAAGATTAGAGAAAGAGGTGGTATAGATTAGTTATATCTATAGACCTTCCTTAAAATATAGAATTAGTCTTCACTGAGAACTTCGATTATTTTCTGATCAAAAGCAAGAAGAATAAGCTTGTTAGAAGCAAGGGAAAGTCCTGCAAATTTTTTAGCAGGACTGTAAGAAAAATCTAACAAAAACATTTTTTATTTCATTAGAATCATTTTTTTAGTCTCAACAAAAGAACCAGCTTGCAGTTTATAAATATATATTCCGCTTGCTAATTGAGAGGCATCAAAGTTAACAGTATGGACACCTCTGTCTTTTTCTTCGTTAACCAGAGTTGCAATTTCATTTCCAAGCACATCATAAACTTTTAAAGTTTGATGACTGCCGACTGGAGACTGCCAACTAATTTTGGTTGTTGGATTAAATGGGTTGGGGTAATTTTGTGAAAGTTCATATGTATCAGGCATATTATTATCAGATTCACCTTCAACAAAGTTTGGTTCTCCGATTACTATTTGCGCACCATTTGAGTTGTATTGAATATAGCCGATAACATTATTACTGAAATTTACCTGCGTAAATTCACCAGTTCTGCTTGTGTAACTCATTAGTGGAAATACATCCCCATCCTGTGGAATAAAATTGCTAATGAATTCGATATTCAACTCACCATTTAAAGTTGCAGCACCCACAACCGAAATACTGTCTCTTTCAGTCCCTGCTGCAAATCCACCAATTTCAATTTTTAGTGATGTCTCGGACGTTTGTGAATAGTATCCGTTAAACTGCAAAACACCAACATCGTTACCAGGTTCAACAGTTCCTTTGTTCAATAGTTTGTTTAAAGTCGGCATAGTTAAGGTGCCCACACCTTTAATCTTTCCGGAGTTGTTATTTATAAGTGAATCATTAAAGGTCATTGTTCCGCTAAAAATTTTCAGCTCGTTATTATTAATAAACTTTGGTGCGATCGTTACATTTGCGCCACCGGTAGATCTATTAAATACCCCATTATTTACTATTGATACTCCACCTAAACTATTGAGTGAACCGGATTCGGTTTCAGCGTTAAATGTGCCGTTGTTTGTAAAAGTTTTTGAACCTCCAAAGGTTATGTTGCCGCTGTTCCAGGTAATCGTTCCTTCATTTAATAAATTTCTTGAGAACTGTTTACTCAGGGTGCCGCCTGCTAAACAAGTACCGCCATTACTGATTTTAGTAGCACCATTTCCCGTTTGGATTCCATTCGTAAAATCAAAATACCCTTCAATAACAAGATCACCGTCGCCAGTGATTGTTCCGCTGCTTTGCAGAAAAGTTGTTCCTGCCAAAACTGTTACATTACCGGTGATAACATTTAAAATCTGTCCTGTTTTCAATTCAAAAGTTCCGCCGCCGCTTATAGTGTTTCCTCCTAATGTATGAGTGCCGCCTGATAAGACATAGAATGTACCAGGATCAATTATGAATGAACCATTTCCTGTAACACTTTGGTTTGATTGAAGTATACCGCTTTTAACATTAATAATTCCTTGATTGGAAATAGGGACTGAGATCGTTGCTGTTCCTGTGGCAGTTGATCTGATTATGCTTCCATTATTGATTATAGAGCCGCCGCTGGCAAAACCAAAAGTTGATGATTCTGAATTTGCATCGAATGTCCCGTTGTTAGTAAAAACAGCACCACTGCTAAATTGAACATTAGCTTCTATCCACGTTAAAAAACCTTCGTTGATTAAACTTCGGGAAAGCTGTTTACTTTGGCTGCTGCTAATTACTCCATTACATCCACCTAGTAGTTTTGTTGCACCAGTTCCGCTGTGTATACCATAGGTAAAAGATAAACTATCAATAATATTTATTTCACCGGTTCCATTTATTGTGCCTCCATTCTGAAAAAGACTTGCTACAAATACAAGAGAATCATTGGTTAATGTTCCTGAATTAAATACTACAGTATCTGCTGCTCCGGGAATACCATTCGGATTCCAATTACTTGCAGTTTGCCAAATACCCGTACCGCCATTCCATGTGTATTTAACCTGTGACATAACAACTGATGCTAATATCAGGACTATAAACAGTGTATAAATTAATGATTTCACATTGCCTCCTTTTGAAAAGTTATTTCACGAGTATCATTTTCTTTGTTTCAACGAACGAACCAGCCTGCACCCTATAGAAATAAATTCCGCTTGAAAGATTAGAAGCATCAAATGTTATTTCATATCTGCCTGCTTCTCTAAACTCATCTACAAGTGTTGCTACTTCATTTCCAAGTACATCATATACCTTTAATGTTTGATGACTGCCTACTGGCGACTGCCAACTAATTTTTGTACTTGGGTTAAATGGATTTGGATAATTTTGTGCGAGTGCAAAGTTTTGGGGAATTACGGAGCTAATTTCCTCGACCGAAACCGGGTCTAGTGTTATCTGGTAAATTATAACTTCACCATCTGCAAGAAATCCTTCAAGAACCACTCCACCAGACTTACCTGAATCCTCAACACTAACCATTACATAATAATTTTCACCCAAGCCGGTTAACTGTAAAGTAATTGGTTCTTCAACGGGCCCAAAGACATAACCAATACCATCGGCATTACCAAACCAAATACTGTTAGGAATTTCAGTTAATACATCGGTATCCTCCGTATAGCCTAAACGTCTGCCAAGCCCATCTGTAATTACGAGATCAACAGGATCACTAATAACGCTTAGGATTCTATCGTAATTATTGGAAGAGCCTGTTGATATTTGATTTTGATTAAATGGAACATTAAGAAGATTAAGTATGATACTTTGAACATTTGGCTGTGACACAATTTCAGTATGATTTCCTGAGACAATCGGAATTAGATTTGCACGATTATCACCCGTAAATTGTCCTGCCGATGAAACTGTTGGAACTGTACCATCGCCGTTATTATCTGATGAAATATCATTATACCAGACTGTCCCGGGTAAAACGCTGGTTCTTGTAAAATCAGTAAATCTATGAATAGAATTGATTTCAAAATCTGAACGTTTTTCAACTAAACTAGGGGTACTTACACCTATGCCATATATAATTGCTGTAAATGAAGAGTCTAAAAATTTATTTGGATCACCGTTTTGATTAATGTCCAATCCATTATTAAGATCAAGAATAATTGAATTTCGTTTATCCGGATCACTATTCACATTTGTATAATTAGCAACACCATCTTCATCAAAATCAATAAAATCATAAGTGGCTAATAGATACTTAATGGTTGGTACATATTTTTGAATAAACAATATTGAGTCGGGCTGATTATTATTTCCCATTATTGACTGAAGATCGATACTATAATCAGGACCATTTATAGTAGCACCTTGCTTAACTTTTTGATATGCACGGTTTATCATTTTAGATAAAACAAATCTGTACGCAGGATCAGCAATCCAGTTATCGTTTAGCGGATTCCAGGGTTTAGACGCTCCACGATTAGGAACACCTATCATAACAAGGTTTCTTACTTTGGGTAATTTATAATTGTTCGTGTTATCATAAACACCACCGTAAGCATCGCTTTGAATATATGTTCTTGCAACAAGACCACCTGTACTATGCGAGATAATGTCAATCGAATCTAATTCTTCGCCATTATGAATTAGTCTCCACGTTTCGCACGCTTGCTTTAGAAACCAACCCAGATAATCTACTCCATATTTAAACTGCCGGCTTGTAATTGATGCTGCAGATATTCCATCTACGTGTCCATCAAAATTATTATCGAGTGGTCCAGGGATTACCCGCCAATCATAATTGACTACAAATAAATCCTCATCCAATACGTATCCAACATTTTGAAAAGTTTTAATTATGTCATCATAAACTCTTGCTAAGGGATCAATCTGTAATAACTCTGGTACTATCCCTCTTTCCGTTACCCAAAACTGATCTGAACCTGAATACTTAGAATATGTGCCTGCAATACCCGGAACAATAAATAGAGGTTTACGGACTCTCGGTGGTTCTAGAATATAACCACGCAAACCTTGACTAGTGTATATTGTACCAACAATGCTTCCTTTATTATTGATATCTTCAGCATATCTTATGATGCCTGATGATTGAGAAGCATAGTCGTTTAGATCTTTGACTACATAATTACCGGAACCATCTTTGTACCACAAAACAGCTATTGGTGATTCGCCGGTATTAGTAACATGACCTACAATAATTCCTGAATCATTAATTGCAACGGGGTTAGTAATTTGAAATCCGCCTAAATCAGGAAGTTGAATCAATCCTGCAGCTTCTGACCAGAGCATTGGTTGTGATGAAAATATTCCAAATCCAACAACTTCGCGACGATTGTTAATTGAAGAGGGTCTCCATTCTGTAACCGGCAATTGAATTGTTGTGCCATTATTATACTTAACAAATGTATTTCCGTTGCTGTAATAAACTACATCGCCAGAATCGTTTATTGCAAAAGCTTCAGCATTTGTTAAGATATCCGTGATATTACCATTATCCCAAAGGACTGCATTACCGGAAGAAAATCCTACTACTTTATTTGAATCGTTAGAGTCCCAGGCATAACTGCTGCCAGACCCGGTACCCGCTGGAAGAATTGATATAAAATTACTATTTGAAATGATAATTCCTCTGTCGCCAGAAAAGCTGTATCTGTTTGCAGTAATAGTTCCTAATTTATTTATAGAACTTGGAAATATAAATGATCCGGAAGGACTTGTGTAAGCAATTGAATATCCGGAAGTTTTTTTCCAACGCAAAACGTAATATTGATCAGAGTTTATATAACCGCTTGCAGCTACTTCATTAAAATCGTTAATTGCATAGAAATCCACATTTGATATCGAGGGTGAAGCGGGCAAATCTATTTGACTAAAATTATACGCGGGCTGAGAAAATATTTTTATTGTAGACAGAAAAATGAGCACGTAAACCAGTTTCATAAATGTTCTCCGAATTGGTAAAGGTTTATTTAATTAAAAAAGTTAGTTATTATCATTACAAGAGAAAGAATTATTAAAACAGA
The DNA here is from genome assembly GCA_044227615.1 of Ignavibacteriaceae bacterium. GTDB lineage: Bacteria > Bacteroidota > Ignavibacteria > Ignavibacteriales > Ignavibacteriaceae > IGN3. Next base: position 18,145 of record JBGAWM010000037.1, on the reverse strand, counting down.
AACCGTAATTATTGCTATCGTCATTTTTTTAATCTCTGTTTTTATTTGTTTGTCATTGTAATTCATTTGCGTCGATACACTCTTCATATAGTTTCTGTTTTTATGTGCAAAAGTATTTTAATAGGCAAGTCAATGCGCTCGATTTTGTAACATTCTCTTGCTGTTTTGTAACATAATTCTCGAATTTGAATGAAAATGCGAGAAACTAAAGGAATGATGGAATATTGGAGAGAAATACGGAACGGATGGGAATCCGCTCCCTACGTGTTTAAATACTCTGTTGGTGTGCAATTAAACTGTTTGGAAAAAGCTCTGGAAAATTGTGATGGACTATTATATCCAACCGCAAAAGCTATTTGGGTAACAGATAGCCGGTTTTCTTTTAGCATTTGAGCGGCTTTTCTTAGCCTGAAAGATCTGATAAAATCACCGGGGGTTTGCCCTGTAATCGCCTCTAATTTTCTATGAAGCTGCATTCTGCTTAAGAACATTTCTTTCGCAAAAGTTTCTGTATCAAAGTTTACGTTGTCAATATTTTCTTCAACAAGGGAAAAAGCTTTTTGTAAAAATTCTTCATCAAGCGAATTTGAGGTTACTTTTTGAGGTACAGGATTGATTTCTTTACTGAACTTTTCTCTCAAAAGTTTTCTCTGCTCAAGAAGATTTTTTATTCTTACAAATAATTCCTTAGAGCTAAACGGCTTTGTAAGATAATCATCTGCGCCGGTTTCAAGTCCTTGTATTTTGCTTTCGCCGGAGGCTTTTGCTGTAAGCATTATAACTGGAATATGACTTGTAAGAAAATCAGATTTAATTTTACTGCAGAATTCCATTCCATCCATTTCAGGCATCATCACATCACTTATTATTAAATCAGGAATTTTTTCTTTTGCTACGGTTATTCCCTCTTTGCCGTTTGCGGCTTCAAAAAGGGTGTAATCTGATTTTAATAAATCTATCAGATACAAACGAACATCCGATGAATCCTCGACAATGAGTATTGAAGTCTTTGGAATATCCTGTACTTCTTCAAAATGTTTCTCCGATGTTTCTTCTTCATCAAATTCATATGTGGTCTTCAATTTTACAGAATCATTTGTAATTATTGATTTTACTTTTTGATCTTCATCCAGATAATCATCCCAAAGAGGAATTAATAAAACGAATTCAGTTCCTTTATGTGTTTCACTGCTTACAGAAATCTCCCATCTGTGCAGATCAACCAATTCTTTAACAAGTGCCAGCCCTATTCCCGAGCCACCGTACGCCCTCTGGATAGAATCATCAACCTGATAAAAACGATCAAATATTTTTTCAAGTTTTTGCTCAGCAATGCCAATTCCAGTATCTGAAATTGTTATCTCTGCATATTTCTTTCCATTCAATATTTTTTTTACCAGCTCGATGGTAACGCTTCCACCTTCGGGAGTAAATTTGAGCGCATTAGAAAGAAGGTTATTAATTATCTTCTCCAGTTTATCAGAATCAATCCAGGCTTCCAATGAATCTTCAACTGATCTAAATGCAAGATTAATGTTTTTTTTATCAGCAAAAGATTTAAAGGAATAGGCTAATCCCCTAATATGGTTTGATAGATTTTCCTGCTTTGCCTTTAACGGAATCGAAGCCGTTTCAAGCTGAGTAAGTTCAAGCAATTGATCAATCAGCAATTGCAGATTTTCTGTATTCCGATGAATCAATTTATAGCGATCAATATTTTTTATGTTGGATTCATCATTCATCAATTGCTCAAGTGGTCCTTTAATTAACATTAAGGGTGTTCTAAACTCGTGGGAAAGATTTGCAAAGAAACGGGATTTTGTTTCATCAAGTTCTTTTTGTTTAATTGCTTCATATTCCCGCATCTTTAAAATATTTTTCAGTTTGGTTCTGTTAAGTTCGAATCTTCTTATCACATACAGCCCAACTACTATAATCAAAACATAAATTGCATAAGCCCAGCCGGTAGCCCACCAGGGAGATGCAATAATAATTTTTAGCTCAGTTGTATTATCCTGCCAAACGCCATCAGCATTAGTGGATTTAACTTTAAAATGATATTCACCCGGAGAAAGATTTGTGTAAGTAACATATCTTCTGCTGCCGCTTTCAATCCAATCCTCATCAAAACCCTCCATAAAATATTTATACTGAATTGATTCTGACGAATTATAATCGAGAGCCGCAAATTCAAAAGAGAAAACATTTTGACTGTAAGAAAGCCGAATTAATTTTGATTTATTTATATCATTCTTAATTGGTGAGTCCTCAGCTATCTTAACAGGCTGATTGAATATCTGAAAGTTTGTAAAAACAATTGGCGGGATGAAAGAGGAAAGTTTAATATTATCGGGAACAAAAATATTAAGTCCTTTTACACTGCCAGCATAAATTTTACCGTTATTATCTTTTAAGATTGACGAGGTATTAAAATCTCCGTCGAATATTCCATCTGCATTATTAAAGTTGATAAAGATTTCTTTGTCAACATCAAAAAGGGAAATTCCTTTCCCGGTGGTTAACCATAAATTACCATTATCATCTTCTGAGATAGCTTTTATTGAATTATTTAACAATCCTTGTCTGGACGAAAACTGTTTAATTTCAATTTTAGAATTATCAATTAATATATCCGCAGCGGAATTAATAATCATAAATTTATTCAGTCCGTTGTCAGTAGCAATCCATAAAACTGTTTTATCATCCGAAGCATACTTTTTATTTGTGGATTCAATAATTGCATTTATACTATTGCTGCTTAACCCATTATCGTCAGATGTCCACCTTATAAACTTCCCTATACCCTCATTAATAAATAAATTTAAGCCGCCGCCATTGGTGCCAATCCACATTCTTCCTTTTCGATCCTGATAAATTGCCCAAACATCATTATGGCTTAAACTTTCCGTGATTTGATTTCCGGTATTTTGCCATATCTCAAATTTATTGTCTGAATTTTTTATCCGCCCAAGACCAATGCCCCAATATCCTACCCAGATATCTTTTTTATTATCACAGTAAACAACTCTATTAAAATTTGCTGAAGCTACTCTGGTTTGGGGTAAGTCTGGATTGATTTTTTCTATTCTGCCGGTAGCAGTATTTAATTTTACAATACCGAAACCATAAGTTCCGATCCACAATTCATTTTGTTTGCCTTCGGCTAAGGACCAGATATTTATGTCATCAAGTGCATTATATTTTTGAATAAATTTATTAGTCGATTTGCCATTAAGAGAGTAAAGCCCCTTGTCTGTTCCAAACCAGATTGTGTTATCATTATCCTTGGTAATTGCTTTAACACTTTTACTATTTAATAAATTATAATCAAATATATTTTCTGATGCAGATAGCAAATTGTTAAACTTTAAACTTTTCTCTGAAAAATAGCTGATGCCGTTTTGTGTGGCTATCCATATCACACCTGAACGATCCTTTAGCAATCCATTAATCTGATTACTTATTATACTTTTAGGATTTTTTTCATCATTTATAAATCTGTTTACGCTGTTGGTACTTAGGTCTATTCTTAATAATCCGGCGTAGGAATCAGCCCACAAATTTTTTCCACCGCTGGAAAATTCTTCGATAACGTTACCTGCAGATTCCCCAAATTGCAATTTACTTGGATTTGGAATTGGTATCTGTTTGAATGTTTTAGTTTTTGTATTAAAACTTGTTAAGCCTTCTGAAGTTCCTAGCCAAAATACTTCTGGATCAATTTTTGATTTTGTAATTGACCAGATAATGTTGCTTGAAATACTGTTTACATTTAAGGGGGCTTTAAAATATTTTTCAAAATAAATCTCAGAATTAGCATCAACAAGTTTGTTGAAACCATTGTATGTGCTTATCCAAATATTGTAATCAGAATCCTCAACTATTCCGGTTACATAATTATTGCTTAAGCTTTTACGATCTCCGGCAATGCTTTTCCAGTGTTTTATTTCTTCTGTTGTGGGGTCAAATCTGTACAATCCGCTTTTATAAGTACCTACCCAGATAAATCCATTATGATCTTCAAATAGAACACGTATTGTATTTTCCCGAACAATATCTGACGGAAGCAGCCAATGTTTAAAGATATCTTTAACGGGGTCATATCTATTGAGCTTGCCATTTTTTGTACCCATCCAAATAAAACCAGAACGATCTTCTAATAGACACCAAATCCCATTGTCTGATAGGGAGGAAGAATCTTTTAATACGTGTTGGTATGTTTTAAAACTGTAACCATCATACCGATTTAAACCGTCATCTGTTCCGAACCAGATAAAACCAACTCTGTCCTGGATAATTGCATTTGCTGCATTATTGGATAGACCATCACCAATTGTCAGGTGATTAAAAATTAAAGATTGTCCGAAGCTTATCGAAAGATTTGAAACCCCGAATAATAAAAACGTTATTATGTATATTTTCAAATGAAGACGAATCATAATAGAACTAATATACAGAAAGACAATTAATCTGAAAATAAAATTTTGGATATAATGACTGGGGTTTACATTACTGATTGTGCAAAATATAAAAAATAAAAAACATCAGTTAAATTACTTAGAGTTTTATGTCAATAGATTAAATAACTTATATCTTGATCTTTAACTATAAGGGATATGCTGCTTTGACAAAAAGTTAAATAATATATGTGAGGGGAAGCCTGGCAACCCGTATTAACAAGAATTTCTCATAAGCACCTATCCGCCAATTCACAATGTTTTGCTAACGAAGCAGAACCATCTTTCTCGTCTCAACAAACAAACCAGCCTGCAGTTTATAGAAATAAATTCCTGATGAAAGTTCTGAAGCATCAAAATTAATTTCATAACTTCCAGCAGGTTTTTCTTCGTTAACCAGAGTTGCAATTTCATTTCCAAGCACATCATAAATCTTAAGAGTTACATTACTTTTTTGCGGAATGGCGTATTGAACTGTTGTAGTTGGATTAAATGGGTTGGGATAGTTCTGAAATAGCTTAAGAACTTCGGGCAAATTCTCTTCTTCTACTGAAGTCGCGTTTGTAAATTCATAACAACCAATATCAAATCCTAAACCTTGAGGACGAGAAATGTTGTCAAGATCTTCAAATACTGTTTGGAGTACTAAGTCTGTTCCGGCATTAACAGCTTGAGCATTTTGAATTAGATGAAAATTATTATTTGGATAATCGACAAAAATCTGATCTTCAGGATCTGCAATCATTGAGTGTGTGTCATATCCCATTCCTTGCCATTGACTTAAAGTCATATTTGAATTTCCGTCATCATCACTCAAACGATTAACAAGAATATTGTAATTACTTGTAAATCCTGTCATCGAAGCAGCAGACAATGAAATACTTCCTCTGAAGCTGTGATGGTTAATTAAAATATTATTGTAAAGAATATTACCAGTCGAACCATCAACTGAAATGATGCACCATCTTCCATCTGATGGTTGGATGATTGTGTTATTATAAACTTTATTATTCTTTGATGCATCACCTCCGTCAATCTGGTACATTGCTATTCCGGTTGCGTGGTTGTTATATATTAGGTTGTTAAATATTTCTGAGTTTTGAACTCCATCCATATTTATTGCGGAGCCTCCGCCGTATCCATTATCGTGAATGATGTTTCCTTCCACAACTGCATTGCTTATTATGCCATCACCACCCATTGAAATATCACCATTCATATGAATTCCGCATCCGTTATTGTTATAGGAATGATTGTTTCTGATGATTGCCCTGTCACTGCTGTTGGAAAGATAAATTCCATGTTCATCTTCACTGAAAGAACACGAATTATTTTCGATTGTGATATCATCTGTGAATCCGGTAAAAATTCCCCAGCGATAATTGTTGTGGCAATAATTATTTCTAATTATAACAAAATCGGAGAGCACAATTCTAATTCCCGCTCTTGGTTGATCCATAACTTCAAAACCATCGATAACAATCCTAGATGTATTTTCAATATTAATCCCATCCGGAGTGACTGAATTACGTTGATCAATCACAACATTATTTTCAATTGCTTTGAAAACTATTGGTGAGCTCTGGCTTCCATTTGTTCGAATATCAAATCCGACATAATTTCCGTTGAGGACTAAAACAGAATCTCCTGAAGAAACAAGATTAGCAGCATGTTGAAGTGTTGCGAATGCTGTCTGTGGAGTTAATCCGTTGTTATTATCGTTTCCGTTTTCAGAAACATAATATTTGTTTTGTGCTGAAGAATTAAACCAAAAAAATATTACTAAACTGAAAACTAACGGGTAGAATTTTTGCATGTGTTGCCTCTTTCACTAATAGCTTATTAGACAAACTATTTGCTGCAATTAAAATACCATAGCAGCATAGCTAAAGAAGGTGTTTTTTTTCTATTTGCATATGTTCAGATTGTAATAATGGAAAGATTTGGCATCCGATTATGTAAATTTTGCACTAAAATTTTTAAGTGAATTTTTGAATAAAAAACCTGTCCTCGATTAAAAAGACAGGTCAAAGGGAATCGGTAAACAAAAAAAATTATTTTAACAGGATCATCTTTCTTGTTTCAACAAAGCTGCCTGCCTGTATGCGATATAAATACATTGCGCTTGCTAAACCGGAAGCATCAAATTCTATTTCATATCTGCCCGCTTCCCGATACTCGTCGACTAAAGTTGCTACTTCATTTCCAAGTACATCGTAAACTTTCAATGTTTGATGACTGCCTACTGGTGACTGCCAGCTAATTTTTGTACTTGGATTAAATGGGTTTGGATAGTTCTGAGCAAGATAAAAATCAATAATTTCATTAAAATTATCCTCCTCAACAATAACGGGGTTTTCTTCAAACAATAAAATTTTAAACGCATCAGCTCTTATAACTGGACCTGATGAGCTTTCACCGCTATCAATAACCTTGATTGAAATTGAGCTGTCTGCAGGGAAAAAATATCTTCCTATATTTTTCCAGTTACCGCTTCCTTGATTTTGATTTAGATAGAATGAATCCACCGTAACATTACCTATTTGAATTTTATACAGTGCATTGTCAGCACTATTTTCGGTTAAGGGAAGAATTTCAAAAATATCATATGTGCCGCTTTTAATAAGTTGAAAATTAAAAGCAGCAATGGGACCATTGGGAGTTGATTGTATATATGCATAACGACTTGATGGACCATAAGCCTGGGCGACACTTGTATACCACAAACCAGTTTCGAAATAATTTTGCACATCGTCGTTATCAATAATCACAAAGTAATTTTCTACATTAACTGTAAATGGAATTTTCTTAATCGGATTGATAGGGTCATCACTGATTATAACTATTGTATCTTCAACCGCACCCAATTGATCTGGAATAAATCTAAGTGTTAAGTTGTTTTTACTCATACTGGAAATAACAATTGGTAACGCCGTAATCGATTCTATACTTCCACCAATTGAATAAACTTCATCAACAGATAAATCTGATATTCCAATATTACTTAGTTGAAGATTAAATTGAAGAGTATCCTCAATACTTGTTTCCCCTGCATCAATAAATTCCTGGCTTGTCACCAATTGCCTATCTCTTATATAAGCAGTTAGCTTAATAACATCCGCAGTTAGCGTTCTAACATTCTGATTAAAATTCTTGCTGGACATTTCGAGAAAATTGTTTTGGTTGCTATCTAAGCTTAAAGTTGCAACATAATGCCATTTTTTAAATTCATCAGGAGTGAAAAATAATATTGTGTCTTCAATTTGATCATCTCTATAAAGTTCAAATTTTATCGTATCCACTGAATTATTTATTTCAGAAAATTGTATAAATATGTTATATAGCCCGGCTTTTTGAATATCAAGATTCCATCTTGCCCTTGCTGAATCACCGCTGTTTAGATTTACCGTTCTTGAATCACGCCCCCAAGCTGTTTCTGAAGATGTTATCCAGTTACCATATAGCTCCTGGTATTGTAAATCACTATTATCAATAAATAAGTCATCCTGCAGATATTTAATGAATGCCGTAGATAAATTTCCAACAGTATCCGTAACTGCTGCACCAACTTTTCCTATTTCATCCATCGGATAGGATGAAACTGTTCTCCATAAATGTTGTCCGACCGGTTCACAGTTTGCAATAAAATATCTTTCATACCTGTCTTTTACTGCTACAAACGGTTGTGACTGAAAAATCTGTTCATCTGTGCTAACTAAAAATTTTAACTCAGATCCGTTAATTTCCTCAGTCAATTGCACCGCAGGTTTAACGGAATCGGTGCTATTTTGCCATAATTGATATGCTTCAACTGCAGTGCAGTACTTGAACTGAACATTTGGATAATTTATTGCAGCCTGATGTAAGAGATTATTGACCTGCTGAATTTCATTCATAAAATTCGCATCAGGTAAATGAGACCACAAGCAGACAAGCTGGTCTGTGCCCTGATCTGCTTTTAAAAATATCTCGTTCACTAACTGCTGCGTTGTTGACCCCATATATTTTGCTCTTACATCCCAACCTTTACCATCACCAGGCAGTTGGTAATTGGTTGTTGAAGGATGAAATGGCACAAATTCTGGCGATGACTGAGACCAATCGTAGTTATTATCCGTTGGCTCAATAATATCATGATGTACGTTGGGATATTCATTATGAAGACTATAAGGCAGAATTTCATTTAGATAATTTTGCCAGTCGTTATCCATATAATACCAGCCGCTTCTAAAAGAAACCGGAAAAACATTTTCATCCAGAAGATACTGTGCAAGAGTAAAATCAAAATCGTCCTTACTTTCCATAAATGTCTCGGATTGATTCCACCAGTATTTTCCATCACCATCGTAATCAGACCAGAAAAAAGTGTGGTAGTGTAATGAAAGTTCATCACCCCAAAGTGCTATTTTGTCACCAAAATATTTTTTCATTAAATATAATGTCATAGTATTATTGATGGGAACATTATTGTTAGTAGCATGCCGAAAAATATTCCCAGCCATCATATACCATGTCATTTTAAGTTTGCCGCCGTAAGAATCTGTTATCTGATTTCTGAATGATTCACTCATTACAACACTGGTGTTGCTGTTAACTGCCGTAAACAAATCTAAATTATACGTGCAGTGATATTTTGAAACATCCATTGCATCCCAGATAGCAGTATCTGAGGCAAGAACAAGATATACTTTACCCTGAGAAAAGGCAGACTCTATAAATAATATAACCATTAACAATATTACTTTTACCGAAAGGTTTAATTTCATTTTTATCACCCTGGCTTATTGTGTCAATTGACAAAATCATTTTAAATAAATCATTTTTTTTGTTTCAACAAAACTACCCGCCTCTAATCTGTAGAAATAAACACCGCTTGAAATCGCAGGAAGCGATTCCTGCGCTACATTAAACTCTATCTCATATCTACCTGCTGGTCTATATTCATCAACAAGAATGGCTACTTCATTACCAAGTATATCGTAAACTTTTAAAGTTTGATAACTTCCGACTGGTGACTGCCAGCTAATTTTTGTACTTGGATTAAATGGATTTGGATAATTCTGTGATAGGAAATACTGTTCGGGTATTAAATTGTTATAATCATTTACATCTGTCGGGGCGTTAACTTTTTTAACTGCTCTCAAATCATCAAAATAAATTACTCCGGATACTGAACTTTCTGCGGTCTTTGTTAATTGATAACTATCAATTCTAAAATACTGCCCGGTTAAATTTCCGTCGCCAATCCATACACCCACACTATTTGGGTCATTCAATTTCCACTCGACTAATTTCCATCCATACCAGTCTATCGTTACCCATTTAGAAACTTCGTGATCACCCCAGGCAGAGCCGGTGTATTCATCAATGCAAAATCTAAAACGTGTATTGCTTCCATCACCGTAAATGTAACTCTGCAAAACATAACTCGTATCAAAATAAATTGATTGGGGTGTGCCGCCTGCTAAGTATTCACGGATCAAAAAGTCGGAAGCATTAGAATCCCACAAGTACGTAAGCTTTGCAGATTTTTTAGGATTTGTTGCAGGCAGATAAACGAGATTAGTAAATTCAAGGTGAGTACCGGAAGTTAAAATCCCTTTTGTAGACCCGCTGTAATCCGGCTGTTTCCAATCGCCGGGCAGAGTAAAATTGTCAATCATTTTTAATTCGCTGTATGATAATTCGTCTGTGGCAAAATTAATTTGTGATTGAGTCCCTGATATATTTCCAATTGTATCCGCAAAATCTCCGCTGATAGTTGCAGTAAGATTTGTACTTCGGTTAAATAGGCTGAGCGGCTGAATACAAATTATACTTTTCCCATCTAAAGATTTTGTATGTTGATAGCTAAAACTAACAGGTAAGCTTCCATCCGTAAGACTGATGTCATCTAACGACAAAGTTTGAGCATCTATTTCTTCATCAAACACAATAGTTAAGATTGAGCCAACATCAATACTGGTATCATTGTTTGAAGGAAAACTATAAATAATTTGCGGACCTACTAAGTCTTCTTCGTTTGTTTGATAATTAAGCACAAAAGGATCACCTTCAATTCCATCGGCATTACCGTCCAATTTTCTGCCATTTATATCTGTTATCAGTGAGTCTATCCGCAAAGTATAATTTGTTAGATGCTGATGTCCCTCCGTTACGATAGAAAGTATTTTATTGCCATCACTCCAGATTAGATTACTAATTTGAACAGCCGGATTTATTACTATCGCATTTGTAAAGGAACTTGCATTCATAGTTTTTGAAAATTCAATTACAATATTATTCGGAATGTTTAACACTCCGTTTTCAGCCGGATTGGTTGAAACAACAGTTGGCGCAAATGAAGGTATTGGAGCGGTTGTTACAGAATTAGAAATAACAGATTCGTTCCAATATCTGTTTAGCGTTGTTGTAAAATATTTATATGCCCCATTAAAATTTTGCAGCCCCGTAAAGTTATCTACAAAACTATACTGCGAATTACCAAAATGAATATCAACAATCATATCACCATCAACATCAAACACATCATCTTCTGATCTGTAAACAGCAAACCAGTGATTATCAAGCGTTCCCGCAGAGGGTGTTACAATGATCTCATAGTTAAGAGAATCAATTTGATTAAGAGTAATTGATGGTGCCGCTGGCTGGGATACAAGATTTATATCCCTTACCTTAACTTTTCTGCTAAAGAATGTAGACCCTGCTTCATCCCAGTAATCATAACCCTTCCAGCTGCCGTAACTAAAAAACTGGAAGCCATCAACCCATGGCTTGTCTCTCATTCTGGTTACAATGCCAACATGATTTGACCAAACATTATTTTCATCTAATCTGTACGATGCGGGACCGCAGCTATAAAGTCTTCCTGCTTGAATACCTTGTTGAATATTTGGTTCCCAATCTGCTGTTAAGGCATTAAACATATCATTACCTGTTAACCAGTGGTAATGCATCGGAGTTAATTGTTCAACATATCCCTGATTAAACCACAGAGCTGCATCCTGGTAAACAACATAGTAACCATTCCAGCCAGATGCACCGCCTGATTTATAATTACCCAACGCTGCCGGGGATAAACGAACCCATGGTTTTACTGTTTGTATCGAGTCGTGCAATGCTTTTACAAATTCTGTAACCGACCATCTCCACCAATCTTCCCAGGTACTGAATCCTGAGGGTACACCCGCACTGTACGGATGTTCAACATCGTATAAAAATCTGTTTGTGATTTCGGGAGATGTTAATTTATTAATTGTTTCATCAGAGAATGTACCATCAAGTTTAGACTCCTGCTCTTTTTGAGAAAGAGGACGCAACATATCATCAGTATCATATTCGTTCCATCTAACATAATCCAGATGCAATCCATCGATATCATAATTTCTCACTATTTCCATCGCAACATTTACGGTATAATCTCTAACTGCCTGCATTCCCGGGGATGCTGCTTTGTATGAAGTCATAGGATTTCCGTTTTGATCTCTGCAGATCCATTCGGGGTGCTGCACCGGAATTGTCCCCGGTTGTGAAGACGAAACACTGAATGTATTAAACCATGCATGTAATTCGAGTCCCCTTTTATGTGCTTCTTCAATTGCGTATTGAAGTGGATCGAATCCGGGATAAGTATAACCGGCATAATATCCCCAGGGCTCGTAAGAAGATTGATAATACGCTGTTCCGCTTTGTCTTATCTGAAAAAGTACAGAAGTCATATTTGCTTTTTTATGGTTATCTAAAATTTCTCTGATGCGTGCTTTGTTCACTTCCACCGTACTTCCGGAACTTATATACTCCCAAGTGATTACCCACGTTGCTCGAAATTCCTGATTATTTGTCTGGGCTTTTAGAAAACAAGAAAGTAATAGAAGTATTGTAAGTGTGACTTTGAAGAGTAATTTTTTATACATGATAAATTCTGCTATAAAATTAATAAATCTATTTTATTGACTATTAATTTATGCAAATAAAACTGCCTATTAAAGATTATAAGGAGCCTTGTAAAAATGCTGCGTGCCCGAGTTGTTATTCGGAATTTAGAATGGAATTCATTTAAAGGATGCTGAAATAAGTTCAGCAGATTGGACTTTGATTTTATAATAATTTAATAAATCGCTATACGATATTTTCTTAATTCTTTATCAAGACTCTTTGCACTGCCAGTTACTTTATCAAGCATTGCCCAAAAGTGCTTGCTGTGATTGTGATGAACTGTGTGTACTAACTCGTGAAGAATTACATAATCAATTAGATGATCCGGTAAACGCATTAGATGAATACTTAAGTTGATATTGTTTTTTCTTGAACAGCTTCCCCATCTTGATTTGATATTTTTTAATGTAAGTTTATTATAAGTAAGATTAAACTGTTCAGCTAATATTTCTACCTTATCCGGAAGATATTGCTTAGCCTCTATCTTTAAAGCTCGTTCAATACCTACCCTAATTGCTGTTTGGACTTCCAAAGAATTTGTATTTAGTTCGATTGGATAAATAACATTGATTTTCCCTTGGGAAACTCTCACAGAAATATTTTTTCTATTTGCTTTTCTTAAATCAAGTTTGTGATGCTTTGTACAATAACCAGAATTCTCATCAAAGATAGTTTGCTGTTTTTCAAACTCTTTCATTTTATCAAGGTGATGCTTTATCCAAATCTTTTTTTCTGTTACTAATCTTACTGCACTGTTGTAGCTCATTCCAATTGGTATTGAAACTTTTACACCAATGAATGGTTTTACGGAAATACCAAGATAACGAGCTCTGCTGCTGTGCCTAAATAAAATATCACCAACACCATCGAAATGAATTGTTTTTTCTGCCATGCTTTTTTTAAAACTTTTTTGAGATTTAATGGTATGAAAGATAATTAAAACTAATTGTCATTTGTGGTGCTTAAATAAGAAAGGATTTACCGTTGAATAGGAACTGCAAATCCTTTAACAAAATAAATTTAATAACCCCGCAAACGCTGAAATTACTATCTTAGTAAAATCATCTTTTTTGTTTCAACGAATGAGCCGGCCTGCAGTTTGTAGAAATAAATTCCACTCGACAATCCTTCTGCGTTAAATGTTGCTTCATAACTGCCAGACTGCAGTTCTTCATTCACGAGTTTAGATATTTCATTTCCCAGCACATCATATATATTTAATGATATAAAACCCATTTCAGGAATTTGAAATTTTATAGTTGTAGTTGGATTGAATGGGTTCGGATAATTTTGCTCAAGATAAAAATCAGAAGTTAATTCTGCGGTCTTGCTTTCATTGAAATCAGTAAGAAGGCTGCTTACGGGTCTTCGCCAAATTCCATATTCGCTTGTTCCACAATAAAGATTAGTTCCGGTAGAACGAACTCCAGTTAGTTTTAGAGATGGTAGTCCATCATTTGCAGCAAACCAGTTGTTGCCGTTATCTAGAGAAACATACAAGCCGGAATCAGCGGTAGAAGCAAAGAGTGTGTTTGTATCTTGTATTGCAATAAAATTTACCTCTGTCAGCTCAATTCCGCTGTTTGAAGGGGTCCAGTTAATTCCAAAATTTGTTGAACGATATACACCATTACTTGTTCCTGCAAACATCGTACTGCCTATAAATCGTATGTATCTTGGTATTGCACCGCCGCCGATAAAAGAACCAGCCCAATTTGTTCCATTGTTAGTCGAGCGAAGTATAGAGCCCTCAAAAATTCCAACAAAGATGGTTCCAGCACCACCAATTGCTAAACAAGTTGGAGCAAAGGTAGTAAACCCGCCCATGATTTGAGTCCACGAAAGTCCATCGTCTGTTGATCTAAAGACTCCATCAGTAACAGCTTGTGTTGCAAAAATATCATTGCCTCTCAATGCCAGACCGGTGAATACAAAAGGATCCATACCTGATTTGAACCAATCCAATCCTTCATTAGTGGATTTATATAAACCATTATCTTCTGTTCCTGCAAACCAGGAATTACCTTTTATAAGAAATTCCGTGATGACCGGTAAAGAAAAAATATTTTCAAATCCTGTATTACGAGCTTCCCAGGTTTGAGCCGAATCATTCGATACAAAAAATCCACCACCATAAACAGAAGAATAAAATTTTTCTCCTCCATTGGTGTATGATAAATGCAGGATTCTTGATTTAACAAGTCCGGATGATGATCTGACCCACGACTCTCCTTGGTTCGTTGATCTGAAAATTCCTCCGCCTCTTGTTGCTGCAAGAATATCATTCTGTGCAGAAGCTACTGCATCAATCCATCTTGGAATTAATCCATCATTATTATAAGACCATGAAGTTCCGTTCGTTGATACATAAACTCCTCCTCCCCAAGGTAGTGAAAAACTGGTTTGGTAAAGTAAAGGGATATAAATTCCCGAAGAAGTAACTAGCAGATCATTTACATATTCATTGATTGTACCGATCGCAAGAATATCGGATTGACTCCAGTTTACTCCGTTGTCAGTTGAACTAAATATTCTGGCTTCATTTGAATAAGCTGCATAAAGAGTATTTCCGAAGGACGCAAGGAAATTAATATTCCTTTTATTCGCAATGTTCCATGATCTTGTCCATGTTACACCATTGTTTGTTGAGCGATAAACAGCACTGTCCAGCATTCCTGCGTACAAATCCCCGTTATGAATTATAGCAGCATGAACCGTAAGAGGAAGATTTCCTGTAACATTTGCCCAACTAGTTCCACTATTTGTAGAATAGAATAATCCATTTCCAGTTGGTGCCAGAACCTGAGTTCCAGCTGCAAAAACTTTTCCAATAAAAACTCCGGGATCTAACTGAAGTTCCCAGGTATCTCCCTGGTTTGTAGATCTATAAAGACCATTACTGCTTCTGGCAAAAAGCGCTTCTGAACCGGCAGTAAGTCTTGTAATAAAAAATCCGGGAACTTTTCCCCTCTTAGTCCATGTCACTCCATTATCAACGGAAGTAAAAATATCTCCATCAGCAGCGCCGCAAACAATATAACTTCCCGCATTTGTTATAGCCGCAATTTCTCCTCCTTCAGGTCCACCCATAGAGGTCCATTGCGCAAAGTTGACAGACGAAATTGAAAACAATAATATTATACAAAACGACAAATAATTTTTCATATTACATTCTCCATTGTTTATTTAATAACTATCATCTTCTTAGTTTCAACAAAAGAACCCGCCTGCAAGCGATATAAATATATCCCACTTGCAAGATTAGAAGCATCAAATGTTACTTCATATCTTCCTGCTGCTCTGTATTCATCAACCAAAGTTGTAACTTCATTACTAAGCACATCATAAACTTTTATTATTTGATGAGTACCGACTGGAGACTGCCAACTGATTTTTGTGCTTGGGTTAAATGGATTAGGATAGTTTTGTTTTAAAGAATACCCTTTGGGAATGCCTTCTTCATCCTCAACATTAGTTATTGTATTCAATTCAATCCGATAAAAGAAACACCTAGATGCATATTGAGATTCTTGAAGCAGATATATGAAATCATTGCCCGCCGATAAACCTGTTACAGAAGAAACCACTGTATCAGTGCCTCCAAGCGGAATTGTTAATTCTGTGGGTGAAATACTGAACCATTGGACCGGATTTCGTACACTAAATTTAAAATTCCTTGTTGATCCCGGAACATAGTTAGAATTGCATCCAACCTGACCGAAACCATTCCATTTTAAAGTGTCAGTTTTAGAAATCGTCTGCCCTACATTTACCTGGTAGCTGAACACCTGTGCTGAAGATGGAGTTTCTGTAACTGTTAGCTGAACATTTGTGTTCTGCCAGCTTCCATTCAAATCCTGAATAACAGCATTGTACGTACCCGGTGTTGATGGCGCAATGAAATTATACTCAACAAACTGAATGTCACTGCAAGAAGTGGAAGTAAATGTGTTTGATGAAAGTGTTAACCAAAGAGCAGATGACTGAAGCTGCATATTTGCCGTACCTACTGAACCCGTTGTCCAATAATAATATCTACCAGTAAATACCTGGTTTGGGAATAATTCTAAATTATAATTAAAATTCATAGGAGATTGATAGGAATTGTAAGTAAATAGATCAAACTCACCTGCTTTATAATCTCCCGAGTTACTCTTATTAGTTTGAGCAAATAAATCCATACAAAAGAAAAGTATGAGCAATAAGATTGTTTTCATATATAATTCTCCAGAGTTATTTCATTAATTTCATTTTTTTTACCAACTTTTATTTCCTATTTAGTTGAGTCAGCAACGAAGGTATTTCAAAGTATATGCGTGCTCTTTTTATTTTATCATTCTCTAAATCATATACCACACATAATGGTACCTTTACAAATTTATTTGTTGGTGCTATGCCGGCAAACTCACCAATATGTTTACCAACAAAATCACCTTCAAGTACTGCATTTGTTTCATTAATAATAATATTTCTAGTTTCAGCGTGAGCTTCGAATGCAACGTGATAAATAAATTGCAGCATCTGTGTTACTGCTTCAGGTCCATTATGCTTTTCTCCTGTTGCCATATTTGTAAAGACTACGTCTTCAGCCATCATACTTACATCTGAATGATTGGAATCGATATATTTGGTTAAAATATTCCGGTTGGTTTCGATTGACATTTGTGCCTCCTGATATGATTAATTTTATAAGTTATTTATTATAACGACATATATCGCTATTTCAGTAATATCATTTTTTTAGTTTGTTCAAACGCACCAGCCTGTATTCTATACAGATAAATTCCGCTTGCAAGACTGCTTGCATTGAAATGAACAGAGTGCTTTCCTGCTACTTGATATTCATCAGCCAGAGTTTTTACTTCTTCGCCAAGCAGATTGTAAATTTTAAGACTTACACTTCCAGATTGTGGGAGTGAGTATTGAATGGTTGTTGATGGATTAAAAGGATTTGGAAAATTTTGTGCAAGAGAAAATGAAGTTGGAATTTCCTCGATCTCCTCATCTTGAATACCAACTGTACCACCACCTAAATTATACAATACATAAAGTGAATCACTTGTAGAAGTAATTGCAATATCAGTCCTGCCATCAAGATCAAAATCAGAAGCTATAATTGACCAAGGAACTCCATCGGCGTAAGGGAAGTAACAATTTTCGCGTGTGGTAAAATTCTCAAAACCATCATTCAAAAAAACCGTGATACCATTTTCTTCAAGTCTTTCATTTACAGTTACAATATCTTTGTCTCCATCATTTTCATAATCCATCACTACAAAGCCCCTTGTTTGTCTGGCGATTATTTCTTCATCAGCAAAAACATAATTTCCAAGATTTTTAATAAGCACCAGTTCATCCCAATCGTAGCCTGTCGTCAGAATATCATTATCACCATCAGCATCAAAATCAGCCATACTTATACTTGATGGAGTGTAGCTATATGTGTTTCCGAAAACATATCTGTAATTTGTTGAGTAAGGAAAATTATTCCCCGCGACAGTAGTATCATTAAAAATATAAACCGGGGAAGGAATGCCAATTGTGAGAGCAACTATTTCATCGTTGGGTTCAGAGTCAATGTTGGCAATTGCCATATCATCCATCACTGCATAGATAGTATCAGGTACATTAGTCCCTGGTTTTTTAATTAAAACAACTTCAACATTTTCTCTACCGTTATTATCAGCGATATAAGCCATAAAACTTAGGTTAGGCGGGAATCCTACATCATCAATTGTTAGAAATACCTGGGG
>JBGAWM010000036.1:0-28054 GCA_044227615.1 Ignavibacteriaceae bacterium | reverse complement strand
ATTTTGTTCCTGTTTAATTTTAATTAATAATTTAGTGCAGCCCATCAAAAGATTTAGTGGGCTGCCAATTGAATATAAATATTGCTTAGCGCAGTAAAATCATTTTTTTAGTTTCAACAAAAGAACCGGCCTGAAGTTTGTAGAAATAAATACCGGATGATAGAGAATTGGCATTAAAATTAATCTCATAAATACCTGCTTCTCTGTATTCATTAACCAATGTTGCTACTTCATTTCCAAGGACATCATAAACTTTTAATATGGTCGGGGCAAGCTCCGCCCCTACATTTGGAATACTAAATCTGATTTTTGTACTTGGATTAAATGGATTTGGATAGTTTTGTTCAAGCCCAAAATTTTTGGGAATTGATTTTTCGTTTTCAATATTTGTGGGAAGTAACGTACCGGTTAACCAAAAGTTTAAATCTGAAGTTGAATGTAAACTCCAATCTATCCAGGATCTTGCATCATTATTATCAATCACTTCTTTTGAATACCTTATCCCAAACAGATATCCACCATTAGCATCATAAACTATATTAGATTTAACTTGATTAGAATCATAACCACCAATTAAAAAAGAAGAAAAGATATATGTAGCAGGTTCTGTTATATCAAAATTAATATCGGTCCATTTTATCCAGCCGCCTGAAAAAGTATCTGGAACAAGAATTGGTTTATTTACCAAGATATTACCCAATGAATCTCTAAAATGGAGCCTTAGTGTAACTTCATGCCCAGAACCAGTACCGTTTACAGCAGAATCAAAGGGGGCATCAAAATAAAAAGCGAATGTTTCCAGTTTTATCGGTTGTTCAATAAAAACACTTTGTGCTTGGGCAACATTTCTTGGAAGACCAGGACGATTATCGCCCCCAAACCAGGCTCTTCCAGCATTTATATCAAATTTAATTTCATAGTTTTGTGAAAATATTGGACTGCTTAACAATAACAAGGTCAATAGTGGCTTAAGAATATAATATTTCATTTCTTTCTCTCTTATTAAATTGTTTACTTTATTTATAATGCGTACTACCATCTGTTACATTTTTATTTAGTAAAGATGTCTTTCTTTAGTTTATATTAGTTGTGTTATTTTGTAGTAAAACACTTTTTTACTATTTCATCAGAGTCAGTTTTTTAGTTTCTACAAATTCACTGGCTTTAAGCTGATAGAAGTATATGCCGCTTGAAAGATTGCTTGCGTTAAAATATACTTCATAACTTCCTGCAGATTTGTATTCATTTACTAATGTGACTACTTCATTTCCTAAAACATCATATACTTTTAATGTTTGATAACCACTGATGGGAGACTGCCAACTTATTTTTGTAGTTGGATTAAATGGATTTGGATAGTTTTGGTTTAATTCAAAATTAAATAATGCTTGTTCATCTTCTTTAATTCCAGTAGCAGATTCAACTATTATTATCCCTGTCATTCCTGTTGAACCATGTTCTGAACACTGGTAGGGATATGTACCCACAGTAGCAAAAACGTGATCATACGTCCACGGAAAAGCTGGGGCGCCACTTGTAAAACTTCCATCATCAGCAACAACATTATGCACTCCACCGCCATCAACCCCATTTATCCAGCGTACCGTGTCTCCAACCTGAATGGTGAGCGAATCAGAACTAAAATAATTATTACCCACAATTACATAATGAGTTTTTGCATAATTCACTTGACTAAGTAAAGTGATTGTAATTAAAATTAAAATTTTTTTCATAACAGCCTCATTTTGCTTGAAAGATTTTTTAATACTTTGGTGTTTTCTGGAAGGCAAAAGTAAATTTTTTGTTTGCGGATATATTCTAATTATGTTGCAAATCTTATAAGAGATGTTTCATTTAGCAGGAAATAGAAGTATCGGAAGAGAAACTAAACAACAGCAATTATTTGCTGTGTTGCCTTTTATATTCTAACGGAGTTTGTTTGTAAACCTCTTGAAAAGTCTTTGTAAAATAAGCCTGGCTGCTAAATCCAACCTGGTAAGATATTTCTGCGACATTTCCAGCGTCTTGTTTAAGAAGTTCTGCTGCTCTTTGCAATCGAAAATTTCTGATAAATTCAGATGTTGAATGGTTAGTAATTGCTTTTATTTTTCTGTGCAGTTGCGTGCGGCTCATCCCTATTTTATCACAAAGTTTTTCAACTGAAAAATCTTCATTAGAAATATTTTCTTCAATAATTGCAGAAAGTTTATCAATAAATACTTTTTGTGTTGACGGAACAACAAAATCAGAAGGTTTAATAAGAATTTGAGATTGATATTTTTCTCTCAATTGCTTGCGAAGCTGTATAAGATTTTTTACACGAACTTTTAGCTCATCAGAATTAAATGGTTTGATAAGATAATCGTCGGCACCTGTCTCAAGTCCTTCGAGCTTATCCTTTGTTTCCGCTTTTGCTGTAAGAAGTATAACAGGAATATGATTTGTTTTCTCACTCGCTTTTATTTTTCGCGATAGTTCATATCCATCCATCTCCGGCATCATTATATCGCTAATGATAAGATCGGGAATATGATCTTCTGCGAGTTTTAATCCAATCTTTCCATTCTCTGCTTCGATGACAGCATAGTTATCGGATAAATTTTCTTTAATCATTTCACGAAGATCAGGATTATCTTCTACAACAAGGATTATTGTTTTGTCTGTTTCAACTTGTTCATTAACAATTTGTGTTGAAGTTGTTGATAAATCACTCTGGGGAATCAAATCCATTTGTAATTGATCTAAATCTTCCTGCACAATTTCATTTTCACTTAAATGATTTTTACCAGGCGGTAGATGAATAGTAAATATCGTTCTGTTGTTGTTAGTCTCAACTTCTATTTTCCCTTTGTGCAGTTCAACATATTCTTTTACAAGTGCAAGTCCGATTCCTGTTCCCTCAAAATTTCTTGTACCGCTGTCATTAGCCTGGTAAAAACGATCAAAAACTTTATCCACTTTATCTTCCGATATTTCAACTCCCGTGTTAAGAAAACTTATCATAATATAATCTTCGGCTTTTAAAACACTCACATCAATATTTTCACCTGCTGGACTGAATTTAACAGCATTAGATAGCAAATTGTAAAAAACAGTTTCAAGCTTTTTCTTATCATAAAAAACAAATATCTCCTCGTTAGTTTGAATATCATCAATAGGAGTTTTATTGAAAGTAAGCAGGATGTTTTTTTGATTTGCCAAAGAAGAAAATGAGGCGGTAATTCTTTTTAAGAATTTTACCAGATCACTTTCTGCGGCATTAAGCTTTACATTTCCCGATTCAATTCTTGATAACTCCAAAAGTTGATTTATAAGCTGGAGCAATCTTGATGAGTTTCTTTTCATGACGTCCAATTCTTTGCTGTCAGAATTGCTGCCCATTTTGCTTTTTAATTTATCCAGCGAACCAAGAATAATTGTAAGCGGAGTTCTAAACTCATGAGAAATGTTTGCAAAAAATCTTGACTTTATTTCATCAACTTCCTGAAGTTTTTTAGACTCAAATTCCTTTAGACTCAAATCATTTTTAAGCTTAACTCTATTCAGTTCGTAACGTCTTACTGCAACAAATCCCGCAGCAGCTAAAACAAAGTAAATTAAATAAGCCCACCTGGTTTTCCAGAAAGGAGGATTGATAACAAGATTTACTACTAATCCTTTTTCATTCCAATAACCATCGCTGTTGGTCCCTTTAACTTTAAATATATAATTGCCAGGATCTAAATTTGTATATGTCACTTCTCTTCTGTTACCTGAGATGATCCAATCTTTATCAAAGCCCTCAAGCATATATTGGTATTGATTTTTTCCAGGACTTGTAAAATCCAGCGAGGCAAATTCAAATGAAAACACATTTTCATCATGAGCTAACTCAATCGCCTGTGTCCTGGATTTATCATTGTCATTCATAGATGAATATTTAATCAGAACTGATTTATTGAAAACTTTAAAGTCGGTAAGCACAACTGCCGGTATTTTTTTTATTTCATTAATGGAGTTAGGAGAATATATATTTAATCCTTTTTCACCACCAAAATAAATTGAACTGGTCTTTAAGTCTCTAAAAACTGATCTCTGGTTAAAAACTTTTCCTTGAAGTCCATCGCTCTCATCAAAATTTTTAAATGTGTTTTTATCAGTATCAAAATTGGATATCCCATTTATCGTTGCTACCCACAAATTACCCTTCGCATCTTCAGTGATCGATTGAATAGAATTGCTTGACAATCCGTCTTGTTCTAAATAATAAATAAATGAATTTTCTTTTTCGTTGTACAGATTCAATCCGCCGCTGAATGTTCCAACCCACAGTCTTCCTTCAGAATCTTCATAAATACAATTTATACCATTACTGCTGATACTATTCAGGTCTTCCTGAATATGTTTAAAGTGAACAAATGATTCTGTCTTAATATCAAACCTGCTAAGTCCGCCGGTTGAGGTACCAACCCAAAGATATCCTTTGCTGTCTTCAAGAATTGAAGTTACTTCGGGAGAGTTTAAATACTTACTGCTGTTTGGATACTTAGGATTGTCTCTGAATCTTGTAAATGAATTAGTTTTTTTGTCAAATCTATTTAATCCGCTTAAACCGGTGCCTATCCAGACCGTTCCTTCTGAATCTTCATAAAGAGTATGAATGAAATCGTTACCAAGTGATCTAGGATCTTCCCGGTTGTACTTAAAAATTTCAAACTTTTTTTGTGAGGGATCATATTTGTTTACTCCACCGCCAAAGGTTCCTATCCAAATTGCGCCGGATTTATCCTGGATGATTGAAGTAACATAGTTGCTGCTTAGACTATTTTTACTTTTAGGATCCTCCTTAAGCTCAAATAAAAAACTATTTTCATCAGATACATTATTATCACGATATACTTTTATTCCATCGCCGTTGGTTCCAAGCCATAAATTATTTTTATCATCAAGTAGAATAGAAGAAACATTATTCTCCACAACTTTGTTTTTTGCGAATGGTGAGGGCTGATAAAGTGCAAACCGCTCTTTGGTTGGGTTATATTTATTAATACCTCCGGCATAAGTAGCAAGCCATACATTCTGAAAGTTATCGATACAGATGGTAAAAATATTATTATCACTTATGCTTGTATTGTCTTCTTCAACATTTTGATAACTTGTAAATTGATTTGTTGCAGGATTGAAGATGTTTAAACCGCCCCCTAAAGTACCAATCCAAAGATTTCCCGTAATATCTTCAGCAATCTTGCTGATGTTGTTATTGCTTACTGAGTTTTTGTCTTCGGGATTATGCTGATAAGCGAAGAACTCTGCCTTACCATTGTTAAATGATATAAGCCGGTTTAATCCGGAGTTGGTTCCCACCCAAATATTTCCTTTAGAGTCTTCGAACAAAGAGGTTATAAGATTACCGCTAATACTTTTGATATCCTTTGGGTTTTTCAAAAAAACTTCAAAGGAATTTGTTTTGTAATTGAACCTATTTAATCCTATCTGTGTACCAACCCACAAATTATTTTCTGAATCAAATAAAAGTGACGTAACATAGTTAAAGCTTAAACTGTTTTTATCTGAAGAATTATTTTGGAACAAGGTGAACTTTTTTGTTTTTGGATTAAAAAGACTTAATCCTTTTCTAGTTCCAACCCAGATATTGCCATACTTATCTTCCGTTGTACACATAATTTTTTCGGAGCCCAATAGGATTGTGCTGTCTTTTTGCGGGTTATAATGTATAAATGTTTCATTATCAGGATTAAATACATCTAATCCTTCACGTGTTGCTATCCAAAAGTTTCCTTTCGAATCCTCAAAAATATGACCGGATGCATAATCGCTTAAAGAGTTTGTATTGCCGGGAAGATGTCTAAAATGTTTAAATCTGTAACCGTCATAACGGTTAATTCCATCCTGGGTACTAATCCAAAGAAATCCTTTTCTATCTTGAAAAATGTGGGAAGTGTGATTACTCGATAAACCATTATCGGTTGTAATTCGCTCAAACCTTAACCTGTTGGACTGCGTATAAACGAAAGATCCAAAAAATATAATTATAACAAAAAGAAAATATTTAACTTGGTCGTAATTCATTTTAATTAAAAATAATTGAATGCGTTGAAAAGTCTAGACTGAAGATAAAATAATTTGAAATTACTTAAAACAACTCCCTTTGTTATCCTCTCATTTGGCACAAAAAACCCCTGCCATATTTTATTATGACAGGGGCTGATAAGATTGACAAAAAGAATCTATCGCAAAAGAATCATCTTCTTAGTTTCTACAAATGAACCTGCTCTTAGTTTATAAAAATATATTCCTGATGATAATTTTGAAGCATCAAACTCAACCTCATAAGTTCCCGCAGGCTTGTATTCATCAACCAATGTTTCAACTTCATTTCCCAGAACATCATAAATTTTAAGCTGCACTCGAGACCCTTCGACTCCGCTCAGGGTAACACTAGGGATTGAATATCTAATTGTTGAAACCGGATTAAAAGGATTTGGATAATTCTGATACAAAACAAATTCTGTTGGAATTAAATCATTTTCATTTTCAACCTTTGTATAAATATCATTTAAATATCCCGGAGTACCATATAGTCCAGAAGCTCTCCAGCTTTCTGCAAGTGTGTTATCCAGCTGTGGATTTATTAATGATAGCGTTGATCCGTTACCGTTTGGTAATGGAGTCCATAATCCACTTGATGAATATGTAACTTCATCAACAAGATTTCCGAAATTGTCTTTTAACATTATATGATCACCATCGCTGCTTAATCCAAAATTTATATTTCCCAGAACTTTATTTTGGTTTGGATAAAGTAATTTAAATTTTACTGTGTCTCTGCAAAGAACTAAATAATCATTTGCTCCGAGAATTGTTCCGCCGGGAAATGTAAACTGATTTGCAATATTATCATCAACAAATTTCCATCCGGAAAGATCAACTGCGGCATCATAGGGATTATAAAACTCCAACCAGTCTTCTGTATCAAACACTGCAGATGATTTATAATTAATTTCATTAATTACAATAGAAGTAACAGTTAATTCTGCAGGCTCAAATACTGCGGTTAATGTTGAATTAGAATTAAGCACCACAAATATTTCTGGTGATGTTGATGTTGATGCGCCTTCCCATCTTACAAATTTATATCCCGGCAATGGCAAAGCTTTTATGCGAATGGGAATCTCTTTAAAGAAAACATTTATTGATCCATTGTTTTTTACTTCAACTGTGTTGGTAAATATCTTTCCCCAAGACGGATTGTTTCTGCTAATGACTAAAGAAATTGATCCGCTAATAGCAAACTTGGAATAAAAATGACTTCTGACATTTGCTGGTCTATCGATTGCAAAGTTTCGCATAACATCAATAAGTTCCTGCCAATTATCTCCGTATGAAATTGATTGGGGCCAGCGTTCTTTATGTCTTGGAATTTCTGAAGAAATCTTGCCAGCCATGCTATCAATTACTGCAAGAACATGGTTAGGTTCAAACGTAGTATTAACATGCGCGGCAAATCGTTGTATAAATTCATTTTTAAAATCAGGATTTTCCAGAAGCTTTCTTAACATTAAAGTTGACCAAGGCGGATTTGGCCAGGCAGGACCATTTGTTGCTGTTGCCTGTGCCAATGTATTGGTGGTTGCCAATCCCTCAGCATTTCCGCCAAACGTAAAATCAAGATCATAAATCATCCAGCGCCATTTAGAACCTTCGGCGCGCTCACGCCAAAGCTTCATATTAGATCCGGGCCAATCACCATTTGCAGAATAAATTTCCGCGATCTGGTAATCAATGTATTCATCGATATCCACGATTGATTTTATGTACTCATAATTAGCTGTATTTGCCAAATTATTTGTAGAAAGAAAATTTATCATCTCATTATATGCAGTTATATCGCCATTATTTGCAACGATACCTTTGCTAATCTCTATAAGATCAATATTATCTTTATTTACTCCGTGATGATAAAAAACATAATGCTCGTTTAATTTTTCTCTGATGTTGTGGATTCCCCAATACTCGCCATTAATAAATAAAATAGATGGACGATAATCCTGATAGTCTAATTTCATTCCCTGTTCGATAAGCGTTTGGACCATACCATCGCGAAACATTGTTCTCCACCAATCTTGCGCCGAACTACGCAGAATGAAATTATTATATTCATAAACAGGAATATCATCGAACAAACGATAACGAAGTTTATCTGTTCCGTATTCACCTCTAAAAAAGAATGCAAGAGATTTTTCCGGATATAAACGGCTGCATCCGCCATTAATTTTTACACCCGTATTAACTTTAAAAGCAAGAGATTTATCATATTCAAAAAATTCCAGGCTTACAGGTCGTTCCCAATCCTGATTCCAGTTTCTTGGTGCATTGCTGCAGTTGGCAATTATACCGTTTGTACCAATAACATATATTCCTGAGGTATCACTAAAAAAATTATCGGGATCTGTGGCAAGAGAAAAAACCGGAAGATCTGTTATTTCATTTATAAAATATGTTCTTGTTTCTGTTATACTGGGTGTGTAACCATCTTTAAATGCACGGAATCTTAAAACGGATGTGGAATCAATTTGCAAAGGATTTGAATAAACACTGCTTAAGGTAGAGGGAATTTTTCCATCTGTTGTATAGCGCATCGTAACGCCGGATATCTTATGTGAAGACGAAACAGTTATTGCTGAGGAATAAAATCCACTTTGCAAAGAAATATTTGGAGCAGGTAGAATATTAAAGATACCGGATTCTAAATTTGCTGTGCCGGGTGTTGCGGGAGAAAATTTATACCAGTTATTTGTTCCATTTGGAAATCTTCCGAAAGAAACGTCTGTTTGCTGTAATCCAAATGTTAAAGTATCTATTAGCAGGGCAGATGGATCAAACAATCCAATGCTTTCACCATCCGCACTTAGTTTAAAGTTTGTGTGATTACCAGTGTTTGCATCATCCGCCCAGATTAAAACATAACCGCCGGCATTAACAATTAAATCATTTTGAATCTTAAATTTTTGGGGCTGAGATAAATTATCAGTTATGTAATAGTCTTTTAGGTTTACAGTAGAGCTGCCAGAATTGTAAATCTCAATCCAGTCTGCGTAGCTGTTGTAATCGGGATCTGTAATTGTATTAGAATTTGAAGCCATAAACTCATTGATAAAAAGAGTTTGAGCAAAACTTTTAGATTGAATAAAAAATAAAAGCAGAAGAATAGAAAAAAGGCTAAGGAGAAATAGGTTTTTATACATTTTAATATTAGTGTGATTTTGTATAAACAAAATAATAAATCCTGTGCTTAAATAGGATTTAATTATTTATAAAACCTATAGTAATTACCCATAAAAATTATATTTAATATCAAACCCAGTTGCTTCATATAAACTTTTGATTTAAGTTTTTCTAACGAAAAAATGTTATTAAAATTATCAAAGGAAAAATTATTTGAACACAAAAATGAATATAGCCGGTTCTGCACCCCTAATTGCAGCACCAACTTTGGTCTATTTATTAATTACTGCGATAATAAGTTCTGTGGCAAAACCACTATTTACTATTACTGAAAAACATTATGGAATATTAATTGTATTAGGAATAGTTCTGACGTTAATAGGGGTTTTAATGGTGATTAGCTGTGGAAGAAAACTACTTAAATCATTTAACAAAGGATTGCTAATTACCGACGGTTTGTATAGAATATTTAGGAACCCAATGTATGCGGCTTACATGCTTTTTGTTATTCCGGGAATATGTTTGTTTTTCAATTCCTGGCTTGTGCTTACAACAGTACTTTTAAATTATATTCTTTTCTCAATATTTATTAAACGTGAACATAAATATTTAGAAGAAAAGTTTGGCAGTGAATACCAATCGTATCTTGAAAAAGTTTATATAAAATTTTTATAAGTGAAAAAATATAAACTTTTTGCTTTCTCTTAAGTGGTTTTTTTGCTATGGAATTAAATCATCAACTGAGCCTGAATCTTATTCCATTTATCACTTTTTAAAACAGATTGGGCAACTCCTATAACATTTTCAAAAACGGGCAGCGGTGCGCTTGCTTTCATTCCATCCAATAAACCAATTAACTCAGAATTGTTTAACGATTTCAACATCCAGTACAGCCAGATTTTATAACGCTCCGGCGGAATTTTTGACTGTATTCTTGTTCTAATGGCAATCAATTCTTCATCAGTAAGATATTTTAAACTTGCCTCAAGCACAGTTACTTCTTCATGATTCATATGTGCAAGATAATTTGCGGCAAAGTCATTAAATATTGTATTTAGTTCTGACCCATGTTCAAGTCGTTTATTTTTATCAATAACATTATTGGTCTTTTCAATCTGCCTTTTAACCTGATTTAATTTTTCTTCAAGTAGCTTATGTTCATCATTCAATTCTTTTACCATTTCCGGCTCATCATTTTGAATCTCTGGAAATATTATATTGTCTTCATGTACAGCATGCTCATGTAAAAGCTCAAGATTGCCTTGTAATGATTCTAATAATTTCTTTGATTCATTTATATCCGCAAAATCAGTTGACTGCAAATTTGAAGCTGAGTCATAAATTATACTTCTTATTGCTTTATGAATAAATGTAAACAGATCTGTTTTTCTTAATTGCATTTTTATCTTTCCCTGGTTAATAATTACTAGAGACTTCTGAAAAATTCAATGCGTCATTCCTGTGCAAACAGGAATCCATTGATTATCAAGCAGATTCCCGCTTTCGCGAGAATGACAGACGGCTAGAAATCTATTTTTCAGAAGTCTCTACTATTGATTTCCTAAAAATCTTGCGATACTAAATGATATCGGTCTAACTTTTTCCAGATCACAATTTCCTAAAACAATTACGTAATAATCATTATTCCATAACATTTCAGCATCAGCTCCAATACCTGAGTTTCCACCGCCGCCACTGTGACCGCGCATCTTTACTCCCCACATATTTGCATCATAAAATCCGTATGCATATTTAACAGGCATACCTTCTTCAATACTTACTTTTCCGGTTGTAAGCGTTTCTACCATTTCTTTAGAAACCAACTTACCTTCTTTTAGTGCATACAAAAACTTATACACATCTTCTGCGGTAAGATATCCGTTACTATAACCTGAATATTCAAATTGAATATCATTCTCTAAATCCGCAACCGGGGTTAATGGTTTAAGCGCTAACGGATCATTTTCAGATGAATGACTATATCTAATTGCTCTTGGAAGATCTTTATACTCCTTTGGATAGCTTACTTTCATTCCCGCAGGTTTAAAAATATTTTCTTCAATATAATTCTCAAAAGTCATTCCTCTTATTTCTTCTACTATCGCAGCAAGCACTGCATAATTACCATTGCTGTATGAATGATGTGAGCCCGGCTTCATCGTTAATTTAGAATCGGCAAACAACGGCAAATTTGATTTGGGCGTTGAATAATCAACTCCAGGTTTTCTTCTTCCTAATTCAAAAGGGTCGGCGACACCTGAAGTATGAGTTAATAATTCATGAATGGTTACTTCTTTTGTTGCCTCACGATTAGGATAGTCTTTTAAAATGGCACCAAGCGTATCGGAAAAATTTAATTTTCCTTTTTCAACCAATTGGGCTATGGCTGTTGCTGTAATCATCTTGCCCAATGAACCGGTATGGAAACGAGTTTTGCTATTATTCAGAATTTGTTTTTCAATATTCGCATAGCCGTAAGATTTTTCTAATATAATTTTATCTCCTTTGGCGATTAAAACATTTCCCGAAAATAAACCATCTTCAAAATCCTTTTGCACTTTTTCATCAATAGCATTTGCAATCCCTTTTTCATCCAGCTTTTCATTCGGCCATTGATAAGGCTTGTTTTGCATACCTAATACATGCACTTCGAGCGATCTTAATGTGTTCTCATCTTTATTTTTTATAAACTCAATGCCAATGGGTTTTTCATTTTTTGTGATCTCGAAAATTGCTGCAAGATAATTTTCATCATTGCTTTTTCTAACATCAACCGGATTTATCAGACCACCATCCTGCATTAAATTTTTAAGCATTACTAAATATTTCTCACTTGACCAGTTTTTTCCACCGACAGATCCAAGATCTTTATTAAGATATTCATCAACGAATTTTGAAACCGAGTCATTGTTGGATGAATTAATTACCGAAATAAAAATATTAATGATTATCCCAAGATCATTTTCAGGAATAATATTTTCCTTAAAAGAAACAGCTTCCTGTTGAGGCTGAGCAATTACAGTTAAAC
Organism: Ignavibacteriaceae bacterium; assembly: GCA_044227615.1. GTDB lineage: Bacteria > Bacteroidota > Ignavibacteria > Ignavibacteriales > Ignavibacteriaceae > IGN3. The sequence continues at coordinate 15,801 of JBGAWM010000036.1, read as the reverse complement.
TAAAAAACAGCATCAAAGTAATATTTGTTATTATAAGTCGTATAGTTTGCATTTCTTTACTCTTATTTCGGTAATAAATTATTATTGTTTGTTCGGATTTATTTTATTAAAGTCATTTTTCTGGTTTGGATATAATTGCCTGCTTGAAGTCTGTATAAATAAACTCCGCTCGGCAAATTTGCAGAATTAAAATCCACAGAATATTTTCCTGCTGGCTGTTGATTGTTTACCAGGGCTGCTACTTCATTCCCAATTATGTCATATACTTTCAGTGTAACAAAATTTTCTTTCGCAATTTGATAGTTGATTCGTGTTGACGGATTGAATGGATTAGGAAAATTTTGCTCAAGTGAAAAATCTTTTACAGCTGCGCTCTCATCATTAACATCCGTTAAAGTACTGAATGATAAATCATCTATTTCTGCATAAGAACCTGAAGCAGCGGGGCTCAAATTTTGATCTGTTACTTGAATCAAAATCACTCCAAGATCAGGTATTTCTTCATTTATATATGTAACCGGAATTGTTACTGGAGTGTAATTATCCGCGGGAGTATTAATTGCAAGCACACCGGCACCTATTCCGTCTTCGCCTTTTTTAAATCCGACTGAAACGAACAAATAAGCAGTGCTTACAGTTTTACTAAACTTATAATAAAAACTTAATTGTCCGTGTCTTTGCGAAACCGGGAATCCCTCTCCATCGCTACCAGCAGATAAGACTGCCGGAACTAAATTTCCCATTATAGATTTAGTTTCTAATCTTGCCGCATACTGTCCCGATAATGGATTTCCTGAAGGGGTTACAAAAGTGAACCCTTCAACATTACCAGAAACCCAGTTAACCGGATTACTACCGCTCCATTGCTCAAACCCTTCGTTGGGAATTTGAGCGGAAATGTTTGATGCAAATAGCAGCGCTGTTAAAAATAATTTTATTGATAATAAATGTTTTTTCATTGTTTGTCCTTTCAATTAATGTTTTCTAATTATTGTTATTCTTGTTCTGGGGTATTAACCGGATTACATTTTTGTTTTTGCCGGCGTGAATTTTACAACCATATTTTTAACTGGCTTTAGGCTGTGCAGATATTCATAAATCGCTCCAAGATCTCCTTCACTCATACCGCCATACATCGTCCATGGCATTATGGTATTAAAGCTTCCGGGCTGTATTTCCATATTCTTTACCTGATCTGTTACCATTGATTTAAATCTTTGAATGAATTGATCTTTTGTCCACGCACCAAGTCCCGCCTCAACATCAGGAGTAAGATTAGCACCTCTGATTATCCCGAATGGAAGTTTTACTTCTGCACCACCCGCATATTCCATTCCTGCAATTGGTTCACCATCTTTAGTTGGTGTATGGCAGTGATTGCAAGATGCAATTGTAACAAGGTATTTCCCGTAAGCTTTCAAATCTGATTTATCCGGAGCTTTAGTCGGTTTATAAGAATCAAGAGGAAGAGTTTTTTCTATAAAGTTTACAGGAAAATCAAGCTCCTTTTCGCCAACTTCGTTCTTGATCGGTTCGAGTGTGCGTATATATGCAACTATTGAATAAAGATCCCCTTCAGACATACCATAAAAATTTTCATAAGGCATTATCGGAAATAACGCTTCACCATGTTTATTTATTCCGGATGTTAGTGCACGAATAATTTCTCCATCTGTCCAATTGCCTAATGCAGCGGGAGTAATATTTTTAACGGGTATAGTTCCTGGTAATCCCATTTCTCTTCCAAATACTTCGCCGCCCATACCTTCTGTACCAGGTTTAATTGGACCGGAGTACTTTGAGAAATCACGGGTTGAGTGACAATCCATACACAGTGCAACATTATTTGCAAGATATTTACCCCGCTCGATCCTTTCCGCTGTCATCTCAACTTTTACCTCTGGTGCGGGTACTGATTTTGGATATGTTGAATTAAAATATACCGAACCGGATATAATTAGTATTACAAGTATTCCGATTACTATCGAACCTATTTTTATTAACCTTTTCAAGTTTGCCTCCTTTTTTAAGTTAATAATTGAATTACGAACTAATTTATTTATTTATTAATGTTTGTCTGTTTTTATATGCCTTCGATTTGATTTCAAGTACCGCTTGTGCAACCGAAAGATTAACTGAACAATAAATGCAGCACATTTATAAATTTTAATTCTGATTTGATTATATGCTCAAAAAGATTTTATCAGAAGGCTATGCGAAAATAATTTGATCTGCGCGTGTGGACTATTATTTATTGATAAGTGGCAATATTTTATTTTTTAAGGTGAGGCTTGTGAAGCTGATCAAATTAATTTTATTTGTGCCGGTTGATTAATGTTAGTGATTAGAAATTAATAAAGTACGTGGTTCTCTTATTAATGAGATTAAAAAAATTTTTCCACCCTGCTTATAAAAGAAACACCCCGTTAATTACTGCTTCGATATCATCAGCAAATTAAGGGGTGCGAAAGACTATTATGTCTGCTATCCTATAAAATCATTCAATGTCAGCTTATCAGAAATAGTAAGCGAGCCATCTCTGGATGTAAATGCAAATTCTAGATTATCAGTTTTACGGCCCAGATATTTTTTCATGCTTTTTACAATTCCCCCTGAAAATAATTTGTACGTGGTAAACAACGCTGTTTTTACCCCATCAAGAGTAGGAAGTTTATTTATAAAATTTACCCATTCATGATCTGGATGATTTGCAGAAAATAATGAACCATTATTCCAGCCACTTAGAAGTAAATAGTCTGCTTCTTCTAATTTTTTAGGTTCAAATTTGTTTATTGGAATAAGCTCTGCCGTTAATCCTCTATGAAGAAGAAATTCTGCTATTTCCTCACCAAATTTTTTATTACTAGAGTTTTTGCTTTCAAAAAGAATTAATGCTTTTTTCATTTTACACCTTTCAGAAAAATTTCTACGAGAAACTTAAGATGCATCAAAGAAAAACTCTATTAACTTATTATGAGCGGAGATTATTAGTGATATAAGTTTAATTTTTCTTGTCGATATTCTTTCAAAGCAATTCTCTGTAAGTGCTAAACAGACTCTTTGGGGAAGTGCATTAAAATATGCCCGTAAGAGATTGAAAATAATTTAATACTAATCAATTGAATAATTGTTATTTAGCTCCCAGAAAGAAATCTCGGGTGGACCTGCTAAAAAGCGTCTTGAATCGCCAATAAACTTTTGTAGATGTGCTGTGTTCATATGATCACCCTTATAATAGGTTTCATCTGACCATTCTTCATAAAGCAAAATATTTGTATTATCTGAAGGATCAACAAGTATTTTTATGTTAACAAAATTGGGTTCTTTTTTCACTTCAAGAATTAAAGAGTGCATTGCAGCAATTGCCTCCTCATATTTGTCAGGTTGTACTTTATACTTAACCAATACTGTAAGATTGTTATTCTCTTTATTGTCAGATTCTGACTTCTGCTGTGAATAAGACGATGTTAAGACAGTTAACGCAAAAAAGAATAGTAAACTTTTTATGATACTCTTTACCATATAAACTCTCCATGTAGATTTATGATTAATGATTATTATCTGACTATTTAGCTGTTGATGCTGACAAAAATAAACTATCGTTTAATTATTAAATTTAATTTATAAAAAGGGTTAAATCATTACAATGTTTTTGGGCAACTATATTTGAAACTACGATCCGTCCGGAAGAATCCGGAGACCACTCATCATTATTATTAACAAAATTAATCTTACTAATTACTAATTTTGTCTTAGTCTTTAACAAAATTTTGCAGAAATGTTTTATGAAATCTTTTATTGAACATTTTAAAGTTTCTCTTGTCGAAAACAAACATCTTTATATAGTAAGCACATTTACTTTTCTGCTTATCTATCTTTCTGCTTTTAATAAAAGCTATGGCTACTTTATAGATGAGTTCTATTACATCGCCTGTGCAAACAATCCTGCCTTTGGATATGTTGATCATCCGCCATTAGCCCCGCTGGTACTAACTGTTTTTCAATTTGTATTTGGTACATCTATTTACGCAATCAGATTTCTTCCTGCTTTAGCAGAGGCTGCCGCGGTTTTTTATACAGGAATCTTAACAAAAGAAATCGGAGGAAATAAATTTGCTCAATTACTCACTGCCTGCTCATTAGCAGCTATGCCGGTTACAATTGCATTCGGCACATTCTATTCTATGAATGCTTTTGAACCTTTGCTTGCAGTTTTACTTTTACTTGTAACAACAAGAATAGCCAAATCTGGAAATTATAAACTATGGATTCAAGCTGGCGTTATTATGGGTCTTGGTATGATGAACAAGCATACTTTTGGTGTTTTCATTATCGCGCTTTTATTGTCTTTAATCTTATCTGGTAAATGGAAACTCTTATTTAACAAGTGGTTCATCTTCGGTGGAATTATAAGTGCACTAATTTTTATCCCCAATATAATCTGGCAGATATTGAATGATTTTCCTTCGCTGGAGTTTTACAGAAACATTAGTGCAGCCAAAAATGTTTACACTCCACCAATTGATTTTATAATCAATCAGGTAATGTATATGTCTCCATCTACAGCCCCGATTTGGATTGTCGGAGCATTTTATTTTTTATTTTCAAAACGTTTAAAGGACTTTCGATTTCTTTCTGTTCTATTTGCGGGTCTGTTTATTTTTATGATGGTCTCCGGTACAAGCAGACCCGATCGTCTTGCGTTTGCATATCCGGCAGCTTTTGCGGGCGGAGCTTTATTTTTTGAAAACTTTGTTTCAAAATTTAATCTGCGTTTGTTAAAGGTTCCGTTGGTTGTCTTTTTATTTGCAGGACTAGCTTTATCTCTTCCAATTCTTTTGCCATACTTCAGTTACGATTTCTCTCAGAAGTACACAGTGTGGCTGGGAATTAATACCGAACTCGAAAAAGGCAAGAAGCCTCCTCTGCATCAAATAATTGCAGATAGAATTGGGTGGGAAGAAAAAGTTAAGCTTGTTGTAAATGCTTACAATAGTTTGTCCGAAGAAGACAAAAAGCAAACTATAATTGCCGCGGGTAATTACGGACAGGCAGGCGCAATTGAATTATTTGGAAAATTACATAACCTTCCACCGGTTGCCTGCTCGCATAACACTTATTACTTATGGAGTAAAGAAAGAGTTAAAGGTAATATTCTTCTTCAGTTAGATAATGAAAGAGATTATAACGGACTAAAACAATTGTTTGACAGCGTGGGAGTTTATCCGGGTGTATTTAGAAATAATTTTGTTTCAGATCACGAAAACAATCTTGTTGTGTTTATCTGCCGCGGACCAAAAATTCCACCGATTGAAATGCTGGAGAGAAGTAAGAATTTTTATTGATGTTTTTTATGCTGAGCTTTCTAAACAATGTAACAACATTAAAAAGCGCTGGATTAAAAATATAATTTGCAAAAACATTTAGAAATGTTTTGATTAACACACTATTATTAACTCAGCCATTCAGAATAGTTTTCTGTCGATATAACCTCAAAAGACGAATCTGAATAATTTTTCTGCCACGCTGCCGGGGTTTTAATTTTTTTTTCTTTCCACTTAAACTCATAAGCAAATAATTTTCCTTCTCTTTCTTCTATAAGATCTATTTCCTGTTTATCATAAGTTCGCCAAAAATATCTGTTACAGACTGCGCGTGTGTAGCTTTGAAATTTTATGCGTTCGCTGATCATATAATTTTCCCATAGTATTCCTCTGTCGTTTCTAAGATTTATCGGGCTGAAGTTTGCAATAATTGCGTTGCGGATTCCGTTATCAAAAAAGTACCACTTGGAATTTTTCACAATCTCTTTTCTTAGATTCCTGCTAAAGCCGTTTAAACGATAAACGACAAAAACTTTTGATAGAAGATCAAGATATTTTTCAACTGTATTTTTTGACATTCCAATTTGTCTTCCAAGTTCTTCAATTGATACTTCATTACCGGTTTGATATGCAATTAACTTAAGCAGATCTATCATTTTGGAAGAGTTTTTAATGTTTTCAAATGCCAGAATATCCTTCAGTAAATATAATGTTACAAGTTCCCGAAGATATGCTGCCTTATCATCAGGATCGGCGATATTAATTATCTCGGGCATGTTTCCATAAACCAATCGCTGTAAAAGATTATCATATCTTGCTTCTGGTTTTTCAAACGGCAGGAATTCACTTTCGGAAACAGGATAAAGCACAATTTCATACTTTCTTCCCGTTAATGGTTCGCCTGTAAGATTTGCAATATCAAAAGCTGATGAACCCGTTACAATAATTTTTAAACTTTCAAACGAATCAACTATTAACTTAAGTATGCTGCCAATATCCGGAACTTTCTGTGCTTCATCTATAATAAGTAACGCAGTACTACCTAAAATGTTTTTATAATTTTGAACGCTTCTTCTGCTCAACATCTCCTGAACAGCAAAATCTTCTCCGTTCCAGAAAATATATTTTTCATTAACAGTTTTTAAATATTCCTTTAAAAGGAATGTTTTACCAACTCTTCTGGCTCCCTGTAAAACAATCACCTTTCCCGGCTGTATTTTACTTTCGAGTAAATTTTGAGCTTTTCTTGCAATAATCATGATAATTCCATCAATTAACTGACGGAATTTACGTTAAATCCGTCAGCAAAACAACTAAATTTTACATTCAATAGATTTCCGGACAATAAAAAAGATAATGATTGACTTGCTCGTTTATTTGATAACGTTACAATTTTCCCCCGTGTGTTTAGAAACAGTTATGTTTCCTCTCACGAAAACAATCTTGTTGTCTTTATCTGCCGAGGACCAAAAATTCCACCGATTGAAATGCTGGAGAGAAGTAAGAATTTCCACTAGTTTATTTATGGTGGGAGTATGTTGTTTTTTCTGTCATTCTCGCCCCGATTTGCGTCGGGATAAACTCCGGCGGGAATCTAACTAAAAAACAACGGCGATATTGTTAAAATCTTATTAGACTTATTAAGGTTTTAAATGGAATTCATGGACGTGAGTCTGTCCGAGAACTACCTTATCGATGATAGTCGTAAGCTTCAGCTTGCGTAATTATTATAAAAACGCAACTTGAAAGTTGCGGCTACCCATTCTCAGAGTATTCGGAAAAACTCGCGGACGTGACAGCTATTAAATGCGTTCATAAGAAAGTTAAGACAGTTATGGTTTTTTATCTTAGAGAATTTTCAGCTCTCTCGATCGCTATTTTAAAATTGATGTATATTAGGGCAGCTGATTATCAAAATTTATTTATCATTACATAAAAGCGATTATCAGTATATCATCATATAACACCATAGTTGTTATATCCTGATTAAAAAGATTTGATTAAAAATTTATCAGAGGTGATAAGTATGAAGACGTTATTTATCTCTTTATTAATCGGGGCTGCTTTGTTCTCCTCTAGTTTTGGACAGGAACGTAAGGGTGAAAGAAAATGGACAATTGATCCCGCAACAGGAGATACAATTTATACTGAATCAGTAACCATTTCTGAGAGCGAGGATATTACACCCCGCAGCAGTATGATAGTAATTAACCCGCTAAAGTTTCTGCTCTTCTACAATATTTCATACTTCCATAAAATAAACGACGGACTTGCAATTGGCGGAGGTTTTCAAATACCAACCCCAAAAGATATTTCGGGATTTGGGGTTAATGCTGAGGTAAGGTTTTATCCGAAGGGAAATAATTTAAAAGGATTTTATATCGCTCCAAATATTTCTTACAACAGCTTAACAGATGATGCAGAGGATGAAACTGTTTCGATAACCTCAATTGGCGGACTTGTTGGCTGGCAATGGTTTCCAGGTGATCAGTTTGCACTTGGTCTTGGTATAGGAGCAGATTATTACTTTTTTACTGGTGAAAGTAATAATGAAGACTTTAATGACTATGACGGCTTTGCCCCGGCGTTAAGGTTTGATATTGGTTACGCCTGGTAAATTATAAACACTGTTTGCTGGCTCTATTATTAAAATCAAGCAAACTATAAACCCCGCATACACGGGGTTTAGTTATATAGTCAATATTATTATGTTTTTTTCAAACTTGTAAAAAATGCTATGATGGAATAAACCACCGCTACCAGTAAAGCATTAAATACAAAATTCATTAATGTGTCACTTACAGAATGCGATCGGCTGTCGATATCAATAAAAAGATATACACAACAACCGATGGCGGCTATTAAAATAAGCCAGCCAATAAGTGAAACCGGGAAAAAGAAAATTCCTTTTCTATCAAACCATTTAATATTCATAATACTTTCCTTAATTGTGCATACATTGTATAACCAATTATTATCAAATGAAACGAAAAAAAGAATATACTGGAAGATGTTATTGGGAAAATTCTAAAAATGGGGTGTGTTTGTTAGCTAAAAAAACCAATCCTGTTATGTCATTTCGGACTCGATCCGGAATCTATGGAAGGAAGACCGGCGGTATTGTTAAAATTTTGTTAGACTTATTTAGATTATGCTTCATACAAAGTATACGCACGTTAGCTGCAGTTAAACTTGTACCACCTTTTGAATAGGGCAACTCGTGATCGTAATGCAAATTCTCTTTTGATCCGCAAAGAACACACTGCCCTTTGTCTCTCGACCACACCTCAACCTTAACACTGGTAGGAATCAATCTTGTATGCCGTAAAACAATTTCCTTATTAAATGCTTTCATCTCAACTGGCTGAAGATAAAACTTAAAAACATTTCTCACTCCATCAAAAATTATTTTCGCATCAATCAAACTGAAGAAACCCTTATAACACCAAATACCATCCTTTATCTTTTCATAAACATTTATTTTGTGGGGATGATCCATTAATCTCATTTTATAAGCTTGAGCTGCAGTAAAAAATTTTCCGTTTTCTGTTAACGTTCCCTTAGGCGTTGTAAATGGCTGGTCTGTTTCTTTTGGTTCTTTGGCAACATTTATTGGCGCATCGTGCCCTTCATAAATAAGTGTGTTTGTTTTTTCATCCCACTCATCTGCATAAGGTGCATTCTTTCTAACGGACATTAGAAAAACCGAATACTCTGGCTTTATCTGAAAATTCATTCCCTTCTGTATGTTAGCATTCTCCGCAGCAACTAACTCTGCATAACTAATTATATCATCAACTTTAAAACTTGGTTTTGGAAAGAAGGATTTCATTAGCATTATTTAAATTTCGAAGTTATTTTCAAACAAAAATTCTTTTAATTCTTCTGCAGCCAAATCTAGCACTTCAGAAATTCTAATATCAATCTCTTTGGTAATTATATCTGCGGTAAGATCCACTTCTTTATTTCCTTTATTATAGATAGTTTCTTTGATAATTATATCCATATATCTCTGAAATAAATATTCGCGCCAATGAATTGAATTTGCCGTATATTTCTCAAGAATTAGCTGTGCGATTTTTTTTGAAGAATTTATCCAATAAATACCCATTTCAACATCTATTGGTCTTTGATGAATTGCATAGTGACGGCTATCTAATTCCAGTACTTTACCTGTCGCTTCGTCAATATCAATACCTGAGATTTTAACTGAAGGAAATTTACTGCCTTTTCTTTTTTCATCGCCACCTTGGTTACCAGATTTTTTTTCGTTTTTTTCTTCGTGATTTTTTTTATGAGACGATAATATAATTTCATTTTCCAAGGAGCCATCCATTCCTGAATTGCCAGTGCCACCAAACCCTTCTTTGAATAATTTGTTTAAAAATCTGTTTTTCCATCGATTCAGTAATTCATTGTATAGAGAGGTCTGTTTTAAATCTATTTTCTTTTTTTCGTTTTTGACTTTCTCATCCATCTCTTGACAAAAAGATTGTATACAGTCTTTTATCCAATTCAGTAAGGCTCTTTTTTTAGGGGCCTCAATAAATTTATCTCGATCATTCCGTACAAGTTCATCCTTTTCCATAATATCACAATAACAATCACCATAAATGAACTCTGAATAATTGGATAAATCAATGTAACCCAATTCACTTATTGCATAATTGGCTATTACGCCCACAGTGCTTAAAAAGTCAATGCTGTTTAACCCACTAAATTTTTGTCCCTTCAGTGGAAGTTCAGAACTAAATAGAGTGAGTTTAATTGGCTGGTCTTTATCGCTGTACATCAAAATAGATTCGCTTTCGTTTTTTAAAATGTTGGGGCATACAAATTCACGCGGTTTTTCAAATCCGATTTTGGGTTTTATTGTTGGTGTTTGAAGTTTTTTCGGAGCAATGTTTTCATCGTATAAAATGTAAACGTTTTTACGTTGAATTATGCGACGCGATTGAGGATGAAGAATTAGTCCATCAATAAGTTTATTTAAGTAATTTGTTTTTGCAATCGCTTTCGGTTGAATACCTTGAATTATGGTAAATCTTTTTTGAGAATGTATTTGATTAATTATTATAGGATGCAGAGTTTTATTTTTATCCATATTCGCAATAGCAATTGCCTGATCAATTGAAACAGTTTTATTGTCATACTCCTTATGAAACCCATATTGTTTTTTTTCATTAAATCCAAAAATATTAAGATGGTTGTTTCTAAATGTAATGATTTGGGAAGTCTTGAACATCTCCCTCATATAAAATTTGCCACCATTTCCATGACCACCTAGAGTTTTAATGTCTTTTTTTATTAATTCATTTGTGGTTCTTGCCGCATTTGGATCAAACCATCTTTTAAAGGCTTTATCTATTTTGTCCCTTGTCATCCCAACAAAATCAATCACGCTAATAGATTTAACTAAGTTATTTTGAGTAACTTCAAGCACAATAAAAACATTCTGATTTTCATCAGAAATATTTTCTAATGTGTATGCATCAATTGAATTTTTTACCCATTCGGATAAACCTTTGGCATGATCGAAACGAAATTCTTTACCAACTAGATTGAGTAAATTTTCAACATCTACTTCTGGTTTTTCTACCCTAATATTCATTTTATTCTCGTTTTTATTTATTTAATAATTCAGGAAATGATGTAATTAAAAAGTTGGAATACTCAATCATATCAGAAGAAAGTTTTCTGTCAAACTGAGAATATAGTTTAATCATTGTGTTTGTTTGCTTTATATTGCTGGCAACATCAATTCTACTTGTTCTGACAGATGTCCCAAAAAATTCATAAAAATCAACATCCAAAATTTTTTGTTGATTACCTTCTAAAAATAATTTAAAACCTTGGAGATTTAGAATCCTTAAAATCTTGTTACGAATTAAATTCATATCATCATCTGATTTTGATCTTATTGACCTATTAGGAAGTTCCTCTTTAATTTCTAACGCTTTGTGTATACCTAACTCGGTAAATACACACTGCCTTTTTTTTATCCTTACAAAACCTTCGGGGACCAAATTGTAAAGCTCTCTCATTAAAATCACCGTATCAGGATAATGTTTATATCCCTTAAGATGAAATACCTCTGGATATTTTTCAAAGGTCTTAATCAAAATATCCTCATATATTAAAATTTTCTTGGTTGAGCTAGTCATTTCTAACATCGTTAAAAGTATCATGTGTTTTTTTGAAAGTTTCATTATGATTTTACCATTATAATTTCATTTGTAATTATAAATCGTTCATCTTCTTGAAGGATTGCTCTAAGTTTATTTTCATCTAATCCCTCGTCTTCTATATCATCTTTGAATTCTGAAAAAAAGTCTTGAAACGAAAAAGTAATTTTTGTTTCAAGCAAAAGCTCATAAAAGATATCTATAAGTTCATTATCTCGATCTACACTAATATCATAATCAAAATATTCCAGCATATTGTCTCTTTTAATTATTTGATCATCATCATAAATCTTATGCTTGTTATTATTAAAATACTCGCTTGAAACATTTATTTCATCTAGTATCCATTTGATTTCTGTTAAATACATTGGACGATGATAGTTGAACAAAATGCATTTGATTAATTTTAGAAGTCCCCAATCTTTGGAGATAATAAACGAGTCGATTTCGCTTATCCCAATAATTTCTCTAAGAACCTCTGATGCTTTAACGATACGAATACAGTTTATTTTATTCTCCTCCGTGTTAAAAAATTCTATCATTCGTATTGTTTTTGTGTTTGGATAAAGTACGGTGGAAAGATAATTTGATATGAAATGTTCATCCTTTGATAGTGCATTAAGATTAATTTGATTAAGATGTTTTAAACCATAGAATGCACCTGGATATTTAATTATTTCTGGAATATTTTTTAAAACTACATTTAACCCTTCAATTCTAACATGACGGATTTGAGAAATTTCATTCTGTATTTCTATATAATGGCGTACCTTTGAATCCTCTTTATATATTTTGTGAATAACATCTTTTAATTTAATTCTGCTTTTTAGGCCAGTATCTGCCACACTAAATGTGAAAAATTTTAAATCAATAATTTGTTCATCGCTTCTAAGAATATGAACTAATTCATATTTTGATCTTAGGTTAGGAAAACTTGGTTTTATTTGATCCAACAATTCCCCCACATAAATTTGTCTCCCGGAGGTCCTTAAAATATTTTTTGCATATTCAGTTATAGCTTTCCACTGCTCTTGTTTATAAGAAAAGTGTTTATTTAATCCAAAAATATGCCAGTCTAGTGTATAAACCGATTTTGTTCTATTAATGATGGACAAAAGTGATTTAGAAGTAAATTTTTTCTTGGATTTGTAGTCTCTATTAATAATTAAAACTATTTCATCAATATGTAGTGGGACAATGCTTGATTCAAGTATGTTCTGAACTATGTTAGGTAGCTTTTCAACTCTGATAATATAATATTTTTTATCTAATAAGATTATACGATAAGAGTTTAGACTAAAGAGGATTTTAATCACTAAAAGAATTGACTTTAAATCTAAACTAAGGCTTTTTAAATATGATAAAAAGGAATCGAAAGTAAATTTTTTGTAAGGCCAATCCATTCCTTCAAGAAGGTTATAAAGTGCCATTGCCTCATCATTTTCGCTCAAACGATTAAAATAGTTTTGTTTATTTTTTATCAAATTTAACTCAAAGGGAGCCTCTGGTATCAGTGCACAAATTATTCTTGCATAAAACTTTGAAGCAAAAACACTTTTGGGATTATCAATAAATAATTGAGTATGAATTAAAGGTTTTGGGCTTTGTGTTAAATGGTTTAAAATTTCATTTCTGATATCATTTAAATCAAAATTAAAAGATGCGACAAAGTTGTTCATTAATCGATGTGTAATTTGGCGAACTCTCTCACGTGTAATGTTAAATCTCTTTCCAATTTCCTCAAGAGATTTGTTTTCCTGCCAGCGTAAAAGAGCTATTTCGCGCTCTCTAATATCAATACTTAAGAAATAAGCATCTATTTTAGATATTATTTCCTCAATATTTGAAAAGTGAAGTTTTTCCTGATTACTATTTTTAAATTTTCTATTCCCCATAAATATTAAATCATGGATTATATCCAATTAATTTTTATTTCATTTTCCAGAGTTTTAAACTCCTTATCCCCAGTAACCAATGTTGCTTTTTTACTTTTAGTTAGAGCTGCCGCGTAAGCATCCGCATAAGACATTTTATTAAATGCTTTAAATTCGGCGGCTTGTAACGTTAGCGGAATATTGGCTTCAATTATATCTATAGGCAGGGCTTTTGCAATTTCCAATACAAGTTTTGCTTTATGTTCTCCACCGACACGCAGAGCGTGGTAGTAAACCTCTCCTAAATTTACGACACACATAGATGCATACTCATCAGCATCTATACACCTTTCAAAAATTTCAGATACTATTGAGTATCCTTCTTCTTTATTTAAATATGCTATTAATGCATAGCTGTCAAGAACGATAGGTTTCATAGCTCGCGTTCTTTCTTTTTATCATCCATGAGGGATTTCAGCATCTTTCCTTTTTCGCCTATTATTCCGGCAAGCTTATTAAAATACTCTTTATCCAATGACTGTATTATGAGTTTACCTTCCTGCTCAATAAAAGCAACCTTAGAGCCGTTTTTGATTCCATATTTTCTTCTGATGCTAACAGGAATTACTATCTGACCCTTCGTTGTTACTACTGCTGTTTCCATATTCCTACTCCTTTCTATACAAACCTACTAAAAATAATAAAGTAAGTCAATAAATATTTTATACTACTTTCTTTAAAGTGTGCTACTAATTATTAAAAGTTGCCACAGGTTAAAAATTGGTGGTGGTATGTATTAAAGCGAGAGGCAAGAAGTTATTCAAATGATGCTCAAAAATTAAAAAGGGGTACCGCCTCCTAATATGCCTTTAAAGTTTAGTGAAATACTGCTGCTAACTGCATATGCTATTAATGCCAGAACAGCGATGGGGATTGCTATCGCAATAAAGGTCTTTGTTCCGTCATACTCATCAATAATCACTTTATCAATTTCTGAAGAAGTTAATTTAATAGTATCTGAAACAACTATACTGTGATTTTTTTCATGCACAGTTTGCTTAGACCATATAATAATTGAATCCTCTGCGGCATTCCATTGAACATAATTGTTCTTTAGAGAATCGGTTGTAAGTTTAATTGATTTCTCAGCATTAGTGCAAATAACTGCCTCGTCGACATTTTGCAGATTGTAAAACTCATTATATGTAATTGATTTTTGTGAATAGCACCCAACTAACTGTAAAAGCAAGGCATTAACTAAAGCTGCAGAAATATATCGTTTCATTTTACACCTCTTAAAAAATCTCAATGGAAGTGTAAGACAAAAACCAGATTGAGTTGTCATGGAATTGTAAAAATGTTATGGTAAAGAAGTGAGAACCTGGAAGATATATTAAATATTTTCTCTGTTAGGTACGGCCGCCGGATACTTTTTTAAGCCATCGCTGGTTTATAACAAACACAACACCCGTTAAAGCATACAGCACACCGGAAACTACGCTTGCAATGGTAACATTAAAAAACATTATCACTATCACAAATACAACAGATATTATAGGAACGTAGCAAAGATGCGTGAACAGCCGTTTATAATATTCTGTGTGTTTAAGTTCGTATGTGTTAAGTTCAAGCTCATCTTTTTTATTTAAAGCGTGCTTGTAAAAACGTGAGAAAACAAAAACGAGCCCCAAAGCACCTATACCGTAATAAACCATAAGCATCGGCACCTGATCTCCGTTTATCATAGTTCCAAATACTGTTGGTGTACCAAACAATACTGAGCTGTAAAATCTTACAAGAAACAAAGAAAGAAATTTAAGTGGAAAAATAAATATCAGAACAATAAACAAAAGTATGGTATTCCATTTAAGCACAACACTGTCATCAAGCCCATATCTTCTAAAGAACTGCCTGTGCTGCTGCCATATAATAAATAAAGGAATTATAGTAATTGCAAAAGCAATAAGCTCATCGGTAAGCTCAAGAATTTGTGTGAATGTTTGAGGAACCTCAAGCGATATCATTAATAGCGTAATAGAAAAAGCAAAAACTGCATCGCTAAAGTTTTCAAGCCTTGATGGGCTGTCGCTTCTTATCTTAAATTGGTTTTCCATAGTCTGATAGTTTTTAATTCCAAGATAATGCTTTTTATTAATTGAATGGAAGCGCAAGGGAAAAAAATTGCGAATGGACTTGAATTAAGGAAAAGTCTTCGGTAGGCAAATAGAGAAGCGGAAGAAGAGAAACAACTAAAAAAGTCACGGAACAAATGCTCCGTGACTTTTAATAATTTTATTTTAACCATTAAATGTTAATCAACAGGTATCTTCGCTTTGTTTTCATTTAGCCATTGATCAAAGTTTTTTAGTTCAGGATTGATTGATTTTGAAAAGTCTAGACTTCTTGCGCCGCAATAGG
>JBGAWM010000035.1:0-31367 GCA_044227615.1 Ignavibacteriaceae bacterium | reverse complement strand
TAATTTGTTATGAAACAGATGGAAATAATTTATACCATTCAGTTGCAGAAATTGAATTCCCTTATTTTATTTCATTAAATCCTTCAGGAGCAGTTAGTATAGATGTAGATAATGATGGAAGAGAGGAAATATTTTTAAGAATTGGTAATGTTGTAGTGTTTATCAAATTTACTGGAAGTTCAAATAATCATAATTATGAAATATATTATTACCATTCATTTGATCAAGCGATACAGTCATCTGTTCCATATAAATTTCCATCTGATCAATATCCCAGCTTAATTCTTTCAATGGAATATTGGCAAAATGGTTACGGAAGGGCTTTCACTCAAATGTATAAACATTATTTGACGGTGGATGTTGATAAACAGGAAAGTGTTGTAAATAATTATAATTTGTTTGAATGTTATCCCAATCCGTTTAATCCATCAACAAACGTCAAATTTTCGTTAGCATCATCTGCCAATGTTCAAATAGTAGTTTACAATTCAATCGGAGAAGAAATAATTACTTTATTAAATCAATCCCTGTTTACAGGTGAGCATAATGTGGTATGGAACGGAGTTGATAATAAAAACATCCCTGTTCCAAGCGGCGTGTATTTTATTACAATGTTAGCAGAACCGGGAATTTCCGGGGAAACTAACAGATTTATAAAAACAATAAAATCTGTTTTAATTAAATAAAGGGAATAAAAATGTTTAAGAAAATAATGGTTCTATTTGTTCTAATAACTTCCATTATGTATCCGCAAAGCTGGAATGATATTAAAACAACAAATATTAATGTAACAAATGCAAATGCAGAAATGTTCTCGAACAGTTTTGGCAACAATGTTATTATTCAAAACTCAAATGGTTCAATAACATATTATTTGGTTAATGCTTCAACTGGATTAGCTGGTAGCGCAATCACTGTTGAAAGTTCTGGAGCTTCATTAGCTCAAATTGCGGGTGAGGCAGAGAAGGTATATGTGTTGTATAGAAAGAATAATAAAATTGTTGGTAAATATTCTGTCAATTCTGGTTCAACTTGGATACCGATTGCTGAACTTAATGTCACTCCAACATCACTCGATGCTGTGGCTTATGACGGTAAAATTCACATTGCATACAGTTCAAATAACATTACTTATTACTATCAATATTTCAATGGGTCTTGGACTGGTTTGTTTAATGTTTCTAACTCAGCTACAGGAACGAACCCAAGAATTGAGATGCTTACAACTCAAAATAAAGTTTATGTTGTTTTTAATAGTTCAAGTGGTAGTGCAAAATCAAGATAACTTACATTACCCTCCACTTGGGCAAGTGTTCAAACTTTGCATTCTAATGTTAATTATTCTAACGTTGCAGGTTTTGGTGTGGACGCAAACTATCTTTACTTATATTATTCAGAAGTAAGCGAAGTTCCAAGCTGGCATAATAACCTTGTAGTAAGAAAAATTCAGAAAAGTAATTACCAGACAGTTTCATTAAGTTATGAATTTTATAATCCTACTGATTATCTGCAAACAACAACGACAGTTGATAATAAAGTTCATACTGCATTCACCTGGTATGGTGTAACAAGTACGGGTTATGAAAGTTTTCCGTTAGAACCAGGTTTAGTTCACGATTTTTACAATAATGGAACACGCGATGCAGAAAATGTAGAGGTAAATTATAATTACGAACAATATTATAATGTAGAAATTTCATCTACAAGCAATGATTTATTTATTCTATGGAAGCAGGCAAATTCAAGCATAATGAAATACCGCCAATACGATGCAGTACCACTTGCCCCACAAAATCTAACAGTAACAAAAAGCTCAGCAAACCATCCATTACTAAGCTGGACAAAAAATAATGAAGCTGATTTGCAGAATTATAAAATTTATAAATATTCTTATGCAGAGTTAGGCTGGCAATATTATGGTTCTTCAACTACAAATTCATTTGAAGACTTAAATGAAACTTATGTAACTGGCGGTGCAGTAGCCAATGAACATTGGGTATATTATAAAGTTACAGCAGTAGATATGCATCCTTATGAATCTCCAGCGTCAAATCAAGTTGGGGCAAGAGTAAAAGGAGCTGGATTAGAGAAGATAGCAGGTTCAATTCCAAATGAATACTCTCTTGATCAAAACTATCCGAATCCATTCAACCCAAGCACAAGGATTTCATATTCAATAAAAGAAGAAGGATTAGTAACGCTAAAAGTTTATGACATTCTTGGAAAAGAAATTGCAACACTTGTAAATGAAAATAAACCTGCAGGAATTTATGAAGCAGAATTTAATGCTTCCGCACTTCCTAGCGGAATGTATATTTATAAAATTCAATCGGGGCAATTTTCGGATGTTAAGAAGATGTTGTTGACAAAATAAGTTCAATCAATTCTAGTTGGGCGGGAATAATCTCGCCTACTTGCTTATCTATTCTGAAATATTTTATTTTCTTTTCAAAAGCCCGATTATTAGCTTAAATCGGGCTTTCATTTCATTGCAATCCCTTCGATTTGAGGTTATATTTGTACCTTATTTTTCAGGAGTTTTTTAGCAAAGAATGATTTCCCTCAAAAGTTTACTTTACAATCTATTTATAACCGCAATAGTTTTCACTCAACTAACTTTTTCGCAGGTTATATTTAGAGATCTTCCAAATTATAAAATAAATACATCGGACCAACTTTTTTTTGATATCACAGAAACTCGTGATGTAATTTCGCTTAACGGAAACTGGAAAGTTTATCCATCGGATGATGATAAAAAAGAGAAAGTGAATGTTCGAGTACCATCAATCTTTGAAGGAAAAGGCGAGTTTGTTTTTGAAAAAAGTTTTCCGCTTACCAACGCTCAATTAAACAATCATAAAATTTCATTAAACTTTTTTGGATTAAACTACTCCGCAGATATTTCAGTCAATAAAGTAATTATCTATCGCCATCCGGGTGGAGAATTTCCATTTACAGTTTCATTGCCGCGTGATATTCTTAGATCAGATAAAGACAACATTATTTCCGTAAAACTTTCATACGAGCTTGATTCCCAAAACACAATTCCGCTTAAGCAAAGATTTTTATTCCCTCAAAACTTTGGCGGTGTAATTCGTGATGTTTATCTTCATCTAACACCCAATGTTAGCATTACGGATTTTACTTATAAAACCGAAGTTGATCTGAAATCTAACAAAGCAATAATTTCAATTAGATCAGTTATTGATAATAAAGAATTTAAGAAGATAAATGATACATTAGACACGCAGACAAACTTTAGATTAAAAACTCAAATATTTTATCCTGATGGAAAGACAAGTTCATCATTAGAGGATAATAGTTTTATATTAAAACAAAATAAACAGATTGAAATAAAAAATAGTGTTCCTGTTGCATCCCCGGTATTATGGGGTCCTGATTATCCCGCAAGCTACATAATAAGATTAGAACTTTGGCGCGGCGACCAATTGGTTGACCGATATGACCAAAGTATAGCGCTTCTCAAATTAGAAACAGGACAGGATAATTTTTCTTTAAACGGAAAAGAATTTAATCTTTATGGTGTTACTTATTCTCCATCCTTTTATCAGTACGGAAATCTTTCTTCTTATGATAGGATGGAAAGTGATTTAGAGAAGATTAAACAGGCAGGATTTAATTCAGTTAGATTTTCCAAATCGCTTCCTAACCCATACTATTTAAGATTATGTGAACAAATTGGATTGCTCGCATTTGTTGAATTACCGGTTGCAAATTTACCTGAAGGTCTTGCAGGCTCGCAGAATTTTGTTGTGCGCAGTAAAAATTATCTCACAAGTTTATTAAAAGCATACCAGAACTTTTCAACCATTGGCGGTATAGGTTTTGGTTCATCTTATCTTTTAAAATCAGATGCGCATCGTTCTTTATTAAGTGAACTTTCATCTCAGGTTAAGAAGAACAGAAACATAATAACTTATGCTTCATTTTTTGATTTCGAATATCACCAAATAGATTATCTTGATTTGTATGGCATTGAATTTCTAAACATCACCCCTGCTGATAAACGAGCCGAAGTTGAAAATCTTATCGGCGCAATCGGCAAAAGCAAATTATTTATAGGAGAAGCCACATACACTGTAAACATAGGTCAAACGGATGGTTATGTAAATAAATTCTCTTATGAAGCACAAGCAAAATTTTTTGATGATATGTTCAACTTTTACGAGAGCAGTAATCTTGCAGGATTTTTTGCAAACACTATGTATGATTTGCGCGGTGATTATCCTTCGATAATAAGCGGCTATCAAGATGAAAACATTTACAATATTGGATTAGTAAGTGAAGAAAGAAATCAGGATAGGCTTGCATACAAAGTTCTTTCTGCGCGGATGAAGAACACTGAAAAAGTAACAATACCCATCGGCAGTGATAAAGACGACGCTCCAATGATTTTTATTATAACCGGATTAATACTTGCGTTATTAATGGGAGTGCTAGTTAACTCCGGAAGAAAATTCAGAGAAGATGCTTCACGTGCACTGCTTCGTCCATATAATTTTTTTGCAGATGTTCGTGATCAAAGAATAATCTCGGCTTATCACTCGCTTTTTTTAGCAATTATTGTTGCATTAGTTAGCTCCTTAATTGTTGCAAATCTTTTTTACTACATCAAAAATAATGTGCTGGTTGAAAAAATACTTTTAGCTTTTGGCAGCCCAGGTTTGATTTCCGGAATAAGTTATCTTGCATGGAACCCCGTAAATGCATTAGTCTGGCTTTTTGTTTTAACCATCATCATTATGATACTTTTAACTATCATAATAACAGCTTGTTCTTTCTTTGTTAGAACAAAAGTTTATCTATCCAGTGTTTTCTTTACAGTAGTTTGGTCGTTGCTTCCGGTAGTACTATTAATCCCGGTGGGAATAGTTCTTTATAGATTATTAAATGCCGGCGCTGGAAACATTTATATTTATGTGTTTCTTGTGCTATTTGTGATTTGGCTTTTGTACAGACTTCTTAAGGGTATATCTGTAATATTTGATGTAAATGCCGGGGGAATTTATTTCTACGGTATACTTTCAATAGTGATGTTAAAAATAGTATTCTTCCTTTATTACGAAGTAAACAACTCAGTCTTTCAATATTTAAAACTTGCACTTAAACAATTCAACATTTTTGGATAGGATAGTTTGTATTTATCTAAGTTAGAAATACTTGGTTTCAAATCATTTGCGCAGAAGACTCAGATTAATTTTAATCAGGGGATAACATCAATTGTTGGTCCTAATGGCTGCGGCAAAACTAATGTTGTGGATGCTTTAAGATGGTGTCTTGGCGAACAGAAAAGCGGCGTGCTGCGCAGTGATAAAATGGAAAACGTTATCTTTAACGGAACTGCTCAGCGTAAACCAATGGGAATGGCTGAAGTCTCGCTTACGATTGAAAACAACAAAGGCATTCTTCCTACTGAGTACACAGATGTTACAATTACCCGAAGAATTTTTCGTTCCGGTGAAAGCGAATATCTTTTAAATAAAAATATCTGCCGATTAAAAGATATAACCAATCTTTTTATGGATACAGGAATTGGTGCAAATGCTTACTCTGTTATCGAATTAAAAATGGTTGAAACTATTCTTAGTAATAAAGCTGAAGAACGCCGCACTATGTTTGAAGAGGCAGCAGGTGTTAATAAATATAAGCTAAGAAGAAGACTTGCACTAAGAAAACTTGATGAAGTAAAATCAGACCTTACACGTGTTAATGATATTGTTTCTGAGGTTGAGAAAAAAGTTTCATCACTTGAGCGGCAAGCAAAACGTGCTGATAAATACAATGTTTTAACATCTCAATTACGAGAACTTGAGATAGATCTTTCTGAGCGTGAACTTGCATTGTTTATGCTTAGAATTAATGAATCAAAGTTGAACAAGGAAGAAAATTTCAAGAAAAAAGTTCAATTCGAATCTGACATTGCAAAACTTGAAGATGAGATTAAAACTGCT
The DNA here is from genome assembly GCA_044227615.1 of Ignavibacteriaceae bacterium. Lineage (GTDB taxonomy): Bacteria > Bacteroidota > Ignavibacteria > Ignavibacteriales > Ignavibacteriaceae > IGN3. The sequence goes on along the minus strand of JBGAWM010000035.1, from coordinate 25,395 downwards.
CGCGAAAAATTAGTTGAAATTGAAAATGAACTGAAGGATCAGCGAAACAAGATTACTCTTCAGACGGAAAAGATTTTTAATGTTCAGAATTCTTTATCTCTTAATAATGAAAGAAAGAGTTCACTTTCACGTAACAAGGAGAGATACAGCAAAGAGTTAGATGAATTAAGTATCCGGCTTAGTGAAGCTAAAAATATATCCGAAACAGGAGTCGCCTCACTTTCGGATTTTACCGAAAAAATTGAACAGAAAGAGCATGAAAAAACTTTACTTGATAATAAAGTTGATGCACAATTAGAAATTCTTGAACAAAAAAAGAATGCGCTAAAAGAACAATCAGATATTCTTCTTGAAAAGTTTAAAGAGATAACCGGCAGAGAAAATGAATTGCGAAACACGATTGCAATTCTTGAATCAAAACAGGTTAACATTAAAAAACTTAATGATAAAATTCAGGGACTTACAAATAATATTGCAAAGACTGTTGGCTTTCTTGAAGAGCTTGGCAATGATAAAGCAGAGATTCAGAAAAAAATTGCGGAAGCAGAATCGTTGTACTCAACCAAGCAGGGTGAAAAAGAAAAGCTGGAACTTGAATTAAATCAGTTAAAAGAAAAAGAACTTGAAAAGCGCAGTCTAATAAAATCCATAAAAGAAAAAATTACTTTTATACAAAATCTTATAGATAATCTTGAAGGCGTATCTAAAGGCGCAAAAGCACTTCTTGATAATAAGGACTGGGCTAAAAAAGGAAGCACAATTCTTGCTCACATCGGTGATTCTAATGAGAAGTTTAGATTTGCTGTCGAAGCTGCTTTGAAAAATAATCTTAACAATGTATTAGTCGAATCTTTAGAAGATCTTAAACGCGGGATAGAATATCTAAATCAAAACGATATAGGGAAAGCATCTTTTTACTTTCCGCACTTTGAAGATTTTAATAGCAAAGGGCTGCTGATCAAAATTCAACAGTTTATCGAAAAACGAAAAGCAAAAAAACTTGAACAGGAAAAAGGATTTGTAAGTTGGGCAAGCAACAGTATTCAAACCGAAGAAAAATGGAAACCGTTTTTTGAGAAGATTTTAATGAACATTTGTATTGTTGAAAATCTTGAAAAAGCTTTTGAACTTTATACCAGATACAGCAATTTCAGTTTTGCAACGCTTAATGGCGATTTTGTTTCGAGAGATGGTGTTATTGAAGCTGGGTCAGTTCCGCGTTTGGATGATTCTTTATTTGGAAGAAAACAGTTACTGGAAAATCTGGCGGTTGAATTTCCCAGGCACGAAAAAGATTTATCCGCTATACAGAATGAGATTAATCAAAAAGAAAATGTTCTTTCCGAAATTGATCTTAAAGTTCTTTCTGAGCAAGGCAGACTGCTTGTAAACGATCTTGCCAATGTTGAAAAACAGATTTCGCAGTTTGAATTTGAAAAGAAAAAAGCTGATGATGAAATTGAAAAAATTCAGACTGAAATTAAAGAACACGCTGCTGAGTCAAATCTTTTCGATAATAAAAAATTAAAACTCGAATCTTTGCTTAATACTGAGATAGCGCTTCGTGATTCTGAAGAAAGAAAGAAACAAGCTCTTGATGAAGAATTTTCTGAGTTTGAAATAAACTATAATCATATACTTAACGAACGAAATGAATTAAATGTAAACATTGAAAGATTAGTTGGTGAAAAGCGTAATACAGAAAACGCAATCAAACGAGCTGAAGAATCTATTTCTGTTATAAAAAATTCAATAGCAAAAAGAAAAGAAGATATTGAAGCAGCTGAAACTGAAATTAAGCAGATTGATGAACAGCTTGTTCTGCAGGAACAAAATTTTAATGAGCTGGAAGAGGCAAGAAAGATATTAAATACTCAGTTAGAAGAAATCGAAAGCCGCCATATTGATCTTAGAAATAATGTAAACGAAAAAGAAACAAATTTAAGATCGCTTCGTAAAGAAAGAGAAGTTGTATCCGATATAATCCACAATATGGAAATAACAATCAAAGAGCTTGATATTAAAAGTGCAAACCTGATTGATCATATAAAAGAAAACTATTCGCTTACACTTGAGAAAAAAGAATTTGATGATTTGCAGTCGTTTGATTTTAAACAACGATCTGATGAAGTACTTGATATTAAAACTAAAGTTAAAAATTTAGGAGCTGTAAATCTTGTTGCACATTCTGAGTATGAAGAGGAAAGAGAAAGATTAGATTTCCTTCACAAGCAGCGGGATGATCTAGTAGAATCTGAAAAAGACGTGGTTAAAACAATTGAAGAAATTAACAACACGGCACAAGCCCAGTTTACAGAAACATTCGAAAAGATAAGGGGACACTTTGTAAGAATATTTAGATCACTTTTTGATCCAGGTGATGAAGCTGATTTAAAGATCGAGGAAAATGCTGATCCGCTTGAAGCAAAAATTGAAATAATTGCAAAGCCAAAAGGTAAAAGACCAACATCTATTGAACTTTTATCCGGAGGAGAAAAAACACTAACAGCTATTGCCCTTTTGTTTGCCATCTATCTTGTTAAGCCAAGTCCATTTTGTATTCTTGATGAAATTGATGCACCGCTTGACGATGCAAACATAGATCGCTTTACTCGAATATTGGATGACTTTAGCAAAGAGACCCAGTTTATAGTTGTAACGCACAACAAGCGCACAATGGAAGCTGCAAATACACTTTACGGTGTAACTATGCAGGAAGAAGGGATATCCAAATTAGTTAGTGTTAGGTTTAATGAAGATCTGGATTTTGTAACTAATTAATTATTCTTAAAGTCATTGATTTGTCGAATCACTGTCATTCCGAAACCGCCTGTCGGCAGACAGGTTTCTGTCGGAATCTTTTATTTCGATTTTTAAGATAAGGAAGACCAAAAACAATTAGCTGAGGCAAATAGGCTGGAAAGAAAATACTATTGAGACAGCATGAATTTTTTTCTATAACGTGTAAATTCTGATTCGAATTCATCCAAACGGAATAACATCACTAAAAAACATTAGTTAGATTATTTGAAAGTACAGACATCACATATCAAATTTATTATTTCACTTGCATTTGTACTGCTTTGCAATTTTGATATTTCATTTGCACAATGGGTAAATGATCCTTCATCAAACACTAAGCTTGTTATTGATCCTGTTGATCCAATTAATGTTACAGCATTAAAAGATTTTAGCGGCGGTTCTTATCTCTTTTGGCAGGATAAAAAAGGAAGCTCTGAAAGTGATATTTACTTTATTCATTTTACTAAAAATGGAGATGTAAGTTTTAGAGCCGATGGAAAAGCCGTTTCAACGAGAAGTGGTGTTAAAGAAAGTCCAATCGCTTTCGTAGAACCATCAAGCAATGCTTTTGTAATTTGGAAAGGCTATGATAAAAAGAAGAATCCAGAACTGTTTATTCAAAAGTTAACTAAAAACGGATTGAGACTCTGGAACAGCGAAGGCATACAACTAACTAATAGTAAGGTTGAAAAAGTTGATTACTCATTGCGGGTTGATAGAAGGGGCTATTCTCATATTAGCTATGTTACCAAAAATTTATCTGCTGCAAATAAATATTCTGTCAAATATCAAAGATTAACACCTGGCGGAAAAGAATTAAGTGATTCGTTAAAAGGAATTCTTTACAACACCAACAATACAATTAGTGAAACAGAAATTGTTCCTGACAATAGAGGCGGCTCGTTTATTTTTTGGTTAGAAAATTTAAATCAGAAAACAGTTCTTCGCGGTCAATATATAGATTCAATTGGATCTAAAAAATGGAGTATAAAACCTTTAACTATTTCTAAATCAAATAATAATGTTCTTGGTTATTCCGTTGGAAAACTTGGTAATAGTGTCTATACAGCCATCACGTATCAGGGTACAAATAAAATTATATATCAAAATTTAATATCTGAAAAAGGAAAGTTACTTTGGGGCAATGATGGTAAACTGCTTACTTTTCAAGCTGGAAGTCAGACAAACCCTCAATTTGCATTTGTTGACTCAAGCGTTGTTGTCAGCTGGACTAACGATTTTGGAAAAGTTAAAGATGTTTTTATTCAAAGGTTTGATATGGAAGGAAAGGGGCTTTGGGGAAATAATGGTAAAAGAATTATTAATATTAAGGGCAATCAGTTTGGGCAGCGTATTGTTTATGATCAGAAGCATGGTGTTGTGATTGCGTGGATTGATAAACGTGAAAATAGTTCGGATGCAAATCTATACATCCAAAAAATTGATCTTAAAGGCAAGCTTCTTTGGGATTCGTCCGGTATAATTATATCATCTTCCAAGAAAATGGAAAAAAGTTATCTTAATCTTATTCCTGATGGTGAAGGCGGAGCAGTTGCGATATTTAAGGGTACTTCTGATAAACGAAATGATATTTATGGTCAGAGAATTTTTAGCACGGGAACCTATGCCTCCCAGATTCTTGGCTTTACTGCTCAGGTAATGGGAGATTCTGTAAAAGTATATTGGTATGCAGCAAATGAAAATGAGGGTACTACTTACAGCATATTGAGAACTGGAATGGAAGATGCAAAAGAAGGCGATTGGAAAATAGCAGGTTCACTAAAGAAGAATATTAAAGGCGATACTAACTATTACGAGTTTTATGATTTCCCGGATATTAACGGATCAATTTACTATCGCATTGTTCAGAAAAATCAAAAGACGCAACCGCAATATTCCGCTATTGAAAAAGTGGATTACTTTCGTGATGTAGAATCGATTGTGTTAGGACAAAATTCTCCAAACCCTTTTTCAGATTCCACTACCATCAGTTTTTATTTACCGGAAGAAGATGAGGTTACAGTTGAGTTTTTTAACAGTAATATTGAAACGATTAAAAAGATAGAAGACGTTGACTATCCAGCAGGTAAAAATGAAATTGTATTTAATGCTGAAAATTTGGAGCCGGGTATTTATTTCTATCGGTTAAAGGTGGGGAAATTCGTTGATGTTAAAAAGATGATTATAACTGAATAATGAAGCGGGCACTAAAAGTCTTTATAGATTTTGATGGAACAATTACAATGGAGGATGTTGGTGAAGCAATCTTTACCAAATTTGGTGATGCCGAAAAGGTAAAAGGTATTATTGATAATCTTTTAAAGGATAAAATTTCATCACGCCAATGCTGGGATGAACTTTGTGAATCTGTAAACGATATTAAAAAGCACGAACTTGATGAGTTCATAGATCTGATTGATGTTGATCCAACTTTTGTTTCGTTTGTAAAATATTGCAGTGAAAATGAAATTGAAATAGTTGTTCTAAGCGATGGATTTGATTATTACATTAACAGACTTTTTAACAAAACAGGTTTATCTGGAATAAAATATTATTCAAATAAACTTTTTGTGGACGAACAAGGAATACTTGCAACAGAGTATCCGTACTTTGATGCTGATTCACCGACTTCTGCAAACTGTAAAAAAAATCATATAATAAATCACAGCAGTGATGACGATTTTACAATTTATATCGGTGATGGTAATTCTGATAAAGAGGCAGCTCAGTACTGCGATTTTATCTTTGCAAAAAAAGGGTTAGCAAGATTTTGTTCGATGGAGAGAATTAGCTTTTATCCATTTAATAATTTTGATGATATAAAATTTAAGATAATCGAATTGATGAATAAAAAGAATTTAAGAAAAAGACATCAGGCACAATTAAAAAGAAAATCAGCCTATATGGCGGAGTAAAAATGAACAACATCGCAGCAAAAATATTTAAATACAGAAGCTATACTCCAATTCCTTTTGTAATTCTTATGCTGATATTTGAAAATGCAACAGTTACGAGTTTATTAATAGGATTTGCAATAGCTATTTTGGGTGAGATGACGAGGCTTTGGGGTGTAAGCTGGGCTGGAAGTGAAACCCGCACCACAGGCGGCGTTGGCGGAACTTATCTAGTAATCAGCGGACCGTTTGCTCACGTCCGTAATCCGCTGTACGTGGGAAATATTTTAATGTATCTCGGACTTGGAATAATGTCTATGTCATTGTTTCCATATCTGCAGATAGTTGCGATATTATTTTTTATCGTGCAGTATCAATTTATTGTAAAAGAGGAAGAAGGATTTCTTATAAAAAAATTCAGTGATGATTATCAGAAATATTTACAAAATGTTCCAAGATTTTTTCCAAGATTAACAAAGTATTTGGATTCTTCAGTTCCACAGCCAAACTATAGCTTTAAAGCTGGATTGAAATCTGAAGTGAGAACTCTTCAGGCATTTGGAACAGTAGCATTGTTAATAGTTATAAAATGGTATTTAAGTTTAAATAATGTTTTGTGATGAATAGTAAGAATGTTTTAATTATTGCCGGCGAGGCTTCCGGTGATTTACATGGTGCATCACTGATTCGTGAGTTGAAAAAAATTGATGGTTCTTTGAAAATATTTGGTGTCGGCGGCAATAAAATGCTAGCCGAAGGAATGGAATTGATTTATCATATAGATAAAATGGCGTTTCTTGGTTTTGTTGAAGTTGTAAAACATTTGCCGTTCATTAAAAAAGTTCAGCGTGATTTGATTGATGAAGTAAAAAAAAGGAATGTTAAGGAAGTTATATTAATTGATTATCCGGGATTTAATCTTAGTATCGCTAAAAAATTAAAATCGCTTGATCTTAAGCTTATCTATTACATCACTCCTCAGGTTTGGGCTTGGGGAAAAGGCAGAGTAAAAAACATTAAGGAACTCTTTAATAAAGTTTTAGTTGTTTTTCCATTTGAGGAAAAATTTTTTAAGTCAAAGAATGTAAATGCGGAGTTTGTTGGTCATCCTTTAATTCAGGAAATAAACAGTTATAATTATTTAAATAGAGATCAGCTAAACAATAAGTTTGAGTTAGATCCTGCAAAAGAAATATTGTTGATTCTTTCCGGAAGCAGAAAACAGGAAGTTAAAACAATTTTTCCGGAAGCTATCAAAGCTGCTTCAAGATTAGCTGATGAATTTGATATGCAAATAGTTGTTGCCTGCTCAAGTAATCTTGATGAAAAAGTTTTTTATGAATTAACAGATCAAAAAAACTTTAAAGTGATAAAGGACTACACTTATGATCTTTTAAAACATTCAAAGTTTGGAATAATAAAATCAGGTACTTCAACACTTGAAGCAGGATTGATGGAGTTACCATTTGTAATAGTTTATAAAACAAGCTGGTTGACTTATTTGATTGGTAAATCACTAGTAAAGATTAAAAATATTGGAATGGCAAACATTGTTTTGGATGAGCAAGTGGTGCCTGAGTTGATTCAGAATCAAGCTAATGAAAAAAATATTTACTCTACAGCAAGAAATATTTTATCTGACGACGGGTTGTTAAATCGAATGAAGTTGAGATTAAGCAGGATTAAAAAAGTACTTGGAGATAAAAACGCTCCCGAGAATGCAGCAAAAATTATTTATTCATTATTGAATGAACACAAAGCAAGTTAAACAGGATACATTAAGATTTCTTGGCAGTTTTTTGCTATCACATAGCCTTGATGCTTTGTGTAGAACTTTGCGTGTTAGTTATAAGAATAAAAAAGTTATTGATGAGTTAAGAAAACAAAAACAACATTATGTTTTAGCTTTTTGGCACGGTACTATGCTGCTGCCATGGTTCTTGCATAGAAATGATGGCTTTGCTGCACTTACAAGTAAAAGTAAAGATGGCGATTTACTTGCAAAGCAATTAAAGCATTGGAAGTATAAAGTTGTAAGAGGCTCAAGCAGTAAAGGAGGAGATGTTGCTCTCGGAATTATGATTGATCATGCAAAAAATGGTTACTCGATTGCAATTACTCCGGATGGACCACGAGGACCTGAACACAAGTTTAAAGCTGGAGCTGTAATAGCGGCTAAAAAAAGCTGCGTACCGGTAGTCTTAATGGCAATTGGTATTAAGTCAAAAAAGAAATTAAAAAGCTGGGATAAATTTCAGGTTCCAAATCCTTTTACAAATGTAAAAGTAATTTACTCTGATCCTGTTTATGTTGATGCAAATTTAAGTTACGATGAAACTTCAAAAGTTATCGAAGAATGTGAAGTGAAATTAAATGAGCTTTGTAAAGAAGCCGAAAAGTTTTAGGTATTGATTAGATGAAATTTTTAAAAATTATTTTAGCACCATTTGTGCTTCTGTATAGATTAATAATTTTAATCAGAAATTTGTTCTTTGATAAGGCTGTCTTTAAATCTGAAAAAGTTAATGCAAAAGTAATTTCAGTTGGAAACATTACAGTCGGCGGTTCTGGTAAAACCCCGCTAGTAATTTATGTAACAAATCTTCTCAAAAGTTCAGGTTACAAAGTTGGAGTTTTAAGCAGGGGTTATGGCAGAAGATCAAGCGGTTATAAATTAGTTTCTAAAGGTGAGGAGATTTTAACTTCTGTGGAAGAGTGCGGCGATGAAATTTATCACACATCACTGGAGTGTAAAGTTGCCGCTGCTGTTTCTGAAAATCGTGTTAAAGGTGCAAAAAGATTAATTGAAGAAGCTAAAATTGATTCAATAGTACTTGATGATGCTTTTCAGCATCGGTGGATTGCACGTGATATTGATTTAGTAATTATTGATCAAGGTTTTGTGAACAACAAAAGTTTTTTTTCACATAATCTATTGCCTTCGGGCGATTTAAGAGAAGGATTTGATTCTCTTAAGAGAGCGGATGCTATAATCGTTAATAGGAAATTTCTTGAAAGAGAAGAAATTATTCCAGATATGAAAAAATATTTTGATGGAAAGAAAATCTTTACATCATATTATAAAGCAATAAGTTTTGTAGATGCAATGCGAAAGATCGAATATAATCTGGAAGACTTTAAAGGGCAGGACAGTTTAGTTGTATCTGGTATAGCCAATCCGCAATCGTTTTTGAATGTTCTAAGAAAGGTACACGTAAATACACAGAACAAGCTAATATTTCGGGATCACAAGAATTATACTTTGAAAGAAGTTCAACAGATCAGAAAGCGATTTTACACAACCAACTCGCATTCTGTTGTAACTACAGAAAAAGATGCTGTAAAGCTTTCAAGATTTAACAGAGAATTTGACGATGTAGATATTTTTTATTTAAAGATAAACTTATGTGTGGATGATGAAGAATCATTCAAACATTATATAATTAATAAACTAAACAATGCTTCGTAAAAAGATATTTTGATTAGATAATCTTATAACGAAGGAAAGGACAATATGGCTCAAACAAAATATGTTTACTACTTTGGTGGTAAAAAAGCAGAAGGTAAAGCAGAGATGAAATCTTTGCTTGGCGGTAAAGGTGCAAATCTTGCAGAGATGGTTAACATCGGTCTTCCTGTTCCAGCAGGCTTTACGATAACAACAGAAGTATGTACCGCGTACTACAAGAACAAGAAAAAATATCCTAAGGAACTTGAGAAACAAGTTAAAGACGCACTTGCAAAAGTTGAAAAACAGATGGGTGCTAAGTTTGGTGATTTACAAAATCCACTTTTGCTTTCTGTTCGTTCTGGTGCACGTGCTTCTATGCCTGGTATGATGGAAACAATTCTTAATGTTGGATTAAACAATCAAACACGTGAAGCATTAATTGCAAAAACCGGCAACCCAAGATTTGTATATGATTCACATCGCCGCTTAATTCAAATGTACAGTGATGTTGTTATGGAAAAAGCAGCAGGTATAGAACCCGAAGAAGGCAAAGGCGTAAGACAGCAGTTAGAAAAAGAATTGCACAATATGAAAGAAGCTCGCGGTGCAAAATCAGATACTGATTTAACGGCTGAGGATTTAAAAAATTTAATTGAGATTTATAAATCAAAAGTGCAGGAAGTTTTAGGAAAGCCTTTTCCTGAGGATCCAATGGAACAACTTTGGGGAGCTGTTTCTGCCGTATTCCAAAGCTGGATGGGAAAACGTGCAATCTCTTACAGAAGAATTGAAGGAATTCCTGATGATTGGGGAACTGCGGTAAACGTTCAATCGATGGTTTTTGGAAATATGGGTGATACTTCTGCAACTGGTGTTGCCTTTACCCGTAATCCTGCAACTGGTGAAAATTATTTCTATGGCGAATGGTTAACCAATGCGCAGGGTGAAGATGTTGTTGCCGGAATCAGAACTCCAAATCCAATTAACGAAGTTGGTAAGAGCGAACACACCGAACATCTTGAATCACTTGAGACAGCAATGCCTGCAACATACAAGCAGCTTCATGGAATTCAAAAATCTTTGGAAAGACATTACCATGATATGCTTGATATTGAATTTACTATTCAGGATGGAACACTTTATATGCTGCAATGCCGCGTAGGTAAAAGAAACGGACCTGCTGCTGTTAAAATGGCTCTTGATATGTTCAAGGAAAAAATAATTACAAAAGAAGAAGCTGTAATGCGAGTCCAACCTTCACAGCTCGATGAATTATTACATCCTATAATTGATCCTGCTGTGGAAATAAAAACAAAAGCAGTTGCTAAAGGTTTACCAGCAGGACCTGGCGGAGCTTCAGGACAGGTTGTATTTTCTGCAAACGATGCTGTTGCATGGGCTAAAGAAGGAAAGAGAGTAATTCTCGTTCGTGATGAAACAAATCCTGAAGACATCGAAGGAATGCGTGCTGCTCAGGCAATATTAACCGCTCGAGGCGGTATGACATCACACGCAGCACTAGTTGCGCGCGGTTGGGGTAAATGCTGTATAGTTGGAGCCGGCTCCATCAAAATGAATTACAGCGAAAAATATTTTGTTGTTGGTGATGTAACAATAAAAGAAGGTGATTGGCTTACTCTTAACGGATCCAAAGGAACTGTTTATTTAGGCGAACTCCCAATGATCAAAGCTGCTGAAGAAAATCCGGATTTTCAGGCATTTATGAAATTATGTGATGATGTTAGAAAATTAAAAGTTAGAACTAATGCTGATACACCTGAAGACGCAGCACGTGCAAGAGCATTTGGTGCCGAAGGTATCGGACTATTCAGGACTGAACATATGTTCTATGGAAAAAATTCTGAAGAACCGTTATTTAAACTTCGCAAAATGATTCATTCAAAAAGTGAAGCCGAAAGAATCAATGCACTGAATGAATTATTCCCATATGTAAAGCACGATGTTAAAGGTACAATGGCAGCAATGGATGGATATCCTGTAACATTCAGAACACTTGATCCGCCATTGCATGAATTTGTTCCAACAAGAGTTGATGAAAGAGAAAAACTTGCTTCAAGTCTTGGAATCTCTCTCGATGAATTAAATAAACGCGCTGATGCATTGCATGAAAATAATCCGATGATGGGACATCGTGGTGTAAGATTGGGAATTACTTATCCGGAAATTACTGAAATGCAAGTGCGTGCAATTTTTGAAGCAACTGCAGAATTATTGAAGGAAGGAAAGAAACCTTTCCCTGAAATAATGATTCCTGTTACTTGCCACGTAAACGAGATTAATCACCAATACGAAATCGTAACAAAAGTTCATGCAGAAGTTTGTGCAAAGTTTGGATTAAAGAAAATTGCTCATTTAACAGGAACAATGATCGAAATCCCACGTGCTTGTTTAACTGCTGATAAGATTGCCGAGACAGCTCAGTTCTTCTCATTCGGTACAAACGATCTTACACAAATGGGATTTGGATTTTCACGAGATGATATTGGCGGTTTTTTACCTGAATATCTTGAAAAGAAAATTCTGCCTGAAGATCCATTTCAATCAATTGATCAGGAAGCAATTGGCAAGTTAATGGAAATCGCTGTTCAAGGCGGACGCGGTACCAGACCTGATTTGAAAATCGGTATTTGCGGTGAGCATGGCGGTGAACCAAAATCTGTTGAATTCTGTCATAAGATTGGATTGAACTATGTAAGTTGTTCACCATTCCGTGTTCCGATTGCAAGACTAGCTGCTGCCCAGGCTGCTGTTAAAGATATGAAGAAAGCTAAACCAGCAAAATCTTCATCAAAAAGAACTGCTGCAAAAAAAGCTTCAGCCCCAAAGAAAGTTGTTGTAAAGAAAAAAGTATCTAAGAAAAAATAAATAATTTCTGAAGTCATTCTGATGAGTGAAGCGAAGAAAGAATCTGTAATATAAAACAGGCTCTTCGCTTTGCTCAGAGTGAAAGAAGGAAAATAAAATAATAAGAGAAGGTAGAGATAAATGAAGCTATCAGATTTCAAGTATAACTTGCCAAAGACGTCAATCGCCAAGTACCCGGTTAGCCCGCGCGATAAATCTAAACTGCTGGTTATACATAAAGAAACCGGTGAGATGGAAGATAAAAAATTCACTGATGTAATAAATTACATGGAAAAAGGTGATGTTCTGGTTGTTAATGAAACTAGAGTCTTTCAGGCAAGATTGTATGGTAAGAAGGAGAAAACGCAGGCAAAGATTGAGGTTTTTCTTTTAAGAGAATTGAATAAAGAAGATTGTATCTGGGATGTAATTGTTGACCCGGCAAGAAAAGTTAGAATTGGCAACAAGATTTATTTTGATAACAATCTTTGGTGCGAAGTAATTGACAATACCACTTCAAGAGGCAGAACTGTTAGATTCAATCAGCCTGGTAATGTATTTCAGGCAGTTGAAAAAATTGGTTTGACTCCGCTTCCTCCTTATATCAAAAGGGACCCTGAACCAAAGGACAAGGAAAATTACCAAACGGTTTATGCAAAAGTTGATGGTGCTGTTGCTGCCCCAACTGCAGGATTACATTTTACAACAAAACTGCTTGAGAAAATTGAGAAGAAGGGAATTCATATTGTTCCGGTTATTCTTCATATTGGTTTAGGAACTTTTAGACCGGTTGAGGTTGAAGACCTTACGAAACATAAAATGGATTCTGAGTACTACGAAGTTTCTGCACATACTGCAGAAGTTGTTAATAAAGCAATGCATGCAAAACATAATATTATAGTTGTTGGAACCAGTGCGTGTCGTGCTTTAGAAACCAGTACTACCGCCGATGGATTTCTAAAACCAGGAAGAGGCTGGACTGATAAATTTATTTATCCGCCTTATGTTTTTAAGGTTACACAAAAACTGATTACAAATTTTCATGCACCAGAATCAACATTGCTGATGCTTACAAGTGCTCTTGGTGAAACAGAACACGTTATGAAAGCGTATAAAAAAGCCTTAAAGGAAAAGTATCGCTTTTTAAGTTACGGCGATGCAATGATGATTGTATGACCTCAATAGCAATTATTCCTGCAGGAGGTAAAGGTTTAAGGGTTGGCATTGCCACTAAGAAGGGCATTGCCTCTCCTAAACAATATCTTAAAGTAAATGGAAAAGAAATAATTGTTTACACACTTCAGACTTTCCAAAAAAATAAACTCATCGATAAAATAATTATTGCTGCTGAACCAGAATATTTTCCGCTGCTTTTAAGACTTATTAAAAAATATAAGCTTAGTAAAGTTAAACTAATTGTTGAAGGTGGAAGCACAAGACAGCAATCAGTTTACAATGCTGTTCTTTCTTCTGAAGTTAGTGAAAATGATTTAATAGTAGTACACGATGCTGCACGCCCGATGCTGCCCAATGAAGTTTTAACGAAAGCGATAGAAACAGCAAAGCAAAAAGGCAATGCACTCGTCTGCATTAAAGCAAAAGATACTTTAATAAAAGGGAACAAGTTTGTTGCAGAATATCTAAATCGTGATGAAGTTTATTATGTGCAAACACCTCAGATATTTAAGTGTAAAGATTTACAACGAGCTTTCAGCAAGGCGCATAGCGAAAAATTTGTTGGAACGGATGAATCAATGCTTATAAAAAGAACAGGTAAAAAGGTAAGCATTGTTGGAGGTTCTGTTTTTAATTTTAAGATTACTACCAGGGAAGATGTTGAGTTATTTAAAAGGTTAGTGACATAATTCAAATCAAATCCGCATAAACCCCATTAACTAATTTTAATAAATCATCTGCACTGAGTTTCATTTGTGTTCCTCTTACACCTGCACTTACACAAATATTTTCAAATAATTGCGCTGTCTCATCAATGTAAGTCGGAAAAAGTCTTTTCATTCCAATTGGTGAACAACCACCACGAATGTAACCAGTTAATGGAAGTAAATCTTTAAGTTTTATCATCTCAACTTTTTTATTTCCGCTTGCAGCAGCGGCTTTTTTAAGGTTGAGTTCTTGTGTAACTGGAATACAAAATACAACATGTCCGGTTTTATCTCCAACACAAACAAGTGTTTTCAAAACAGTTTCCGGATTAACACCAACCTTCAATGCAACAGTCTCGCCGCTTAAATCAGATTCATCAACTACGTAATTAATTGTATCAAATTTTACTTTGTGCAATTCAAGTATACGTATTGCGTTAGTCTTGTTCATAAGTATTATGGAATGTTTGAATTTCTTCTTCAGTAAGTTTTAGCGATTGTGCACTCAGCAAAAACTTTGTGTAATTATTGGCGGGATTTTCTATGATTGCTTTACTTGATCCGCTTTCAACAATTTTACCAGCATACATTATTATTATATCATCAGCAAAGTTTTTTAAGATATTAAGATCGTGTGATATGCAAATAATTGTAAATACAAACTCTTCTTTTAACTTCTTAATGAGATTAAGAATATTGAATTGTGCTTCGATATCCTGGGACGAAAATGGTTCATCCAAAACTAAAATCTCAGGCTCAACAATTACAATTCTTGCAAGAGCAATACGCTGTTTTTCGCCGCCGCTTAACTGTGATCCTTTGTTTTCTTTTAAATTCGGGTTAAGGTTAAATCGTTGAAAAATATCATCTATTTCCGAATCGTATATTTTATTTTTTTTGTACTTCAGTTCAAAAGCTTCATTTAAAACATCCTTTACTTTTCTGAAAGGATTTATCAACTCACCATCGTTTTGAAATAGAATTTGAACTGGCTTTGTAGAAGATTTACTCCAATCTTTTTTGAAACTCGTTTCGATTGTTCCGGAAGTTTGCACAAGAATACCGGATAAGATTTTGGCGAGTGTGGATTTGCCGCTGCCTGATTGACCGGAAACACCCAAAACTTTTCCTCGCTTAACTTCAAATGAAATATTCTTCAATATATCAACCGAATTGTGTCCGGCAAAACTGTTATTCTTATCAACAGAGTAAGAAATATTTTTAGCTTTTAAAATTATATCGTTCATTGAAGCTCTTTAAAAGATCTAAGAAATGAATTAAAAGTATTTTGTTCGTTGTCATTAAAGGAGTCTGCGGATTCTATGAATTCACTTAATTTTTTGTCTTGCAAAAAAGCAATCTCATCTGAGATCTCTTTTGCAAAACGAATATCTTGAGTAACAATCAATGCGGCACCGCCAGTCTTTTTAAAATCGATTAGCTTAAGTTTTATCAGATTAATATTTGCATAATCAATTGCCGATGTTGGTTCATCCAGTATTAGAAGTTTAGGATTTGCAAGCATAGCTATCATTAAACTAAACCGCTGAGCCATACCGCCGCTTATTTCATAGGAATGCAGATTGGAAATTGTCTGATAATCAGGCAGTAAAAAACTTTTAAGTTGAACTGATAGAGATTGTTCATCAAAACCTGAATTATCAAGATAATACTTTAATCTTTTTAGCGGATCATAATTGTTTGTTAAATCCTGCAGAACATATCTGATTTCTTTTTTACGCAGCTCAAGCAAGCTTGGGCTATCCATAATAAAAATATTTTCATCAAACCAAAAAACCTTACCATCAACTCTATAAATATCATCATTCAACAAATTTGTAATAGATTTTATGAGTGTGGATTTCCCGCTACCATTTTTGCCAAGAATAGTATAAATCCTATTTCCAGTTAAGTTAAAATTAATATTGCTCAATATTTCTCTGCTTACGCCGTTTGTACTTAGAACAATATTTTTGATATCCACTTTAAGCATTATAAAACTTTTGTATTTGTTGATCAAAATAATAAATTAACTAAAGATTTATTAGCATTTTATTCTATTAACTATGAAAAAAGTTACATCCTTTCTTCTAATCGTTTCATTCATCATTTTCTTTAATTCATGTAATAATGAAAAACCGGAATTGATGAACAGAGCTGTTATTGCAATATCTGCTGATCTTGAAACTATCAATCCAATATATTCCTTTAGTGTGGATGAAGGTGTAATTGATGAAACTTTATTTTTAAGTTTAATTCAATTTGGGTGGGATGATGAAGCCGGTGATTTAAATGCAGACCCGATGCTCGCAGTAAGCTGGGAATGGGCTTTAGATTCAAGTTCGATTATTTTTAATCTTCGTGATGATGTTGTATGGAGTGACGGCAAAAAGTTCTCGGCTGAAGATGTTGTATATACTTTTGATATTTATTCTGATCCAATTGTACAAAGCAGATATTATGGCTCGTTTAAAAACCTTTACAAAGATTATGAAGAACATATAGATATTACCAGGACATTTCAAATATTATCTCCGTACAAATTAAAAATAAATTTTACTACTGATTCCGCACCATCTTTACTGGATGTTGTATATCCAATTATTCCAAAACACATTTATGAAAAGTTAGAAAGAAACTCAATCACGACATCAGAAATTAATTTCAATCCAGTCTCAAATGGGGCTTATAAACTTAAAAAGTGGGAAAGAAACCAGATGGTTGTGCTTGAAGCGGATAAGAAATCTTTTCTTTACAGTGAGGATATGATTGATGAAGTAATATTTAAAATCGTACCTGATTACAATTCCAGAATAACACAGTTAAAAAAAGGTGAAGTTGATTTTTGTGAGCTTGTAAAACCCGCAGATACAAAAGATTTAAAGAATTCTAAAAACTTAGTAATCGAAACAGTTAAAGGCAGAGAATACGATTACATCGGACTTAACAACATTGATGCTGAAAAATACTCTAAAGATAAAACCATATCACCTAACAAACTTTTCGGAAGTAAGAAGGTTCGTAAAGCGTTATCGTACGCAATAAACAAAAATGAAATATTAAGCGAATACCTGAATAATTATGGAGAGCTTACTGTAACTCCAGTTTCACCAATATTTAAAGCTTACTATGATAAAGAGATAAAGCCAATTGAATTCAATCTGGAAAAAGCAAAAGAATTATTGAGAGAAGAAGGCTGGATTGATGCTGATAATAATGGTGTAATCGAAAAAAATGGCATTGAGTTTTCATTTACATTAAATATTCCAAGTGGAAATCCATTGCGTGAGTTTGCTGCAACTATTATCGCTAACAATTTAAAGTCGATTGGTGTTGTAATGAACCTTCAAAAGAGTGAGCTTGGCGCTTTTCTGGAAAATCTTTATGAAAAAAAAATGGATGCCTGGATGGTTTCATCATATATTCCTGTACCTCTTGATTTGAAAACCGTTTGGCATTCCGATTTGGAAAAAACTCCAAATAATTTTCCATCTTATCAGAGTTTCATCGTTGATAAAATTGTAGAAGCTCTGGATGGCAAAGTAAATGAAATTGAGAAAAAAGATCTTTTATATAGTTTTCAAAGTAATATCTATAATGATTGTCCTGTTATATTTTTGTACTGGACAGATAATATTATTGTGCATAATAAAAGATTAAGTAACATTACTATAGATCCATTCGGAGCTTTGCAAAAAATCTGGGAATGGAAAATCCGGAATTAAACAGATTATGAGAAAAGAATTTTATTGGGCAATATCAAAAAGAATCGCTAGCTCGATACTTGTTCTTTTGTTATTGGTAACTTTTATTTTTTTGCTTGTTAGATTAGCTCCGGGTGATCCAACGCAAAAATTTCTTTCACCTCAGTTAAGTCCTCAGCTTGCGGAACAGGTAAGTAAATCTTTTGGATTAAATCAACCTATTTTTATACAATATATTTCCTTTGTTAAGAACATTTTTTTAGGTGATTTTGGAATTTCTTATAACTATCGCCAGCCAGTGTTTATTGTTGTTAAAGATTATTTTCTTTTTACAATCATATTTTCCTCAATCAGTTTCGTAATCCAATTATTGTTGGGATATTTATTGGCAAAATATTCCTTCACTAAAAAAGGCAAAATGATTGATAAATTATTTTCAAAACTATCAATAATAGTTTTTTCATTGCCGTCATTTGTACTTGGATTAGTGCTGGTTTACATCTTTTCTGTTAAACTTGATATTTTGCCTACATCAGGAATAAAATCAATTTTTCATGATGACCTAACATCATTCGAAAGGGTGAAAGATTATTTCTTTCATTTGATATTACCTATGCTAACTCTTTCTTTTGCAGGCATAGCTGTTTTTTACAAATACTTAAGAGATAATTTTGACTCTATAAAGGATAGTGCATTCATAATAAACTTAAGAGCAAGCGGTATTTCGGAAAAAATAATCTTCAAAAAACATTTACTGCCCAATGCAATTCAGCCCTTAATTTCAATAGCCGGTATTGAGTTTGGAATTTTATTGGGCGGCGCATTACTTACGGAAGTTATTTTTTCTTTACCGGGAATGGGAAGACTAACAGTCAATGCAATATTCGATCGTGATTTTCCCCTTGTTATTGCCTGCAGTTTTATAGCGGGATTGATGATGATACTTTCAAACTTAGCGGCAGATCTGATAAAAATAAAAATGGATAAAAGATTTATTGAGGGATTAATAAATTAGTGTTGACTAAAATCAAAATATGGCACTTTATTCTTTTAATTATTGTACTGATAATAGTTTTAAGATTTTCACATTTGATTGATTTGCTAAATCTATTAATTGTTATTGTCCAATCGCTTTTCGCTAAAAACGAAAATGTATTTTCTCAATTAAATTTTTCAGTAATTGACAATATTGTATCATTAGTATTAATAATAATTATACTAATTCTAATTCTTGTATCAGGAAAAATAAAAAAATTGCTCTCGCAGCAAATAAAGTTTTCCAGTTCGATATTGGTTCTTCTTGTTATCTTTTTTTTATTTGCCCCAATCGTTACAAATCAGCATCCGGATTTTCAAAAAAACATTTCAGTAACAAAACTACTTCCGCCTTTTTCTTCTGTAGATTACTTTGAGTTAAATAATCAGTCGATAGCACAAAACAATAATGGTGTTCATTTAAAAAATTTGATTGATACGGTAATTCCTAATTCATATAACGAATATATAATATTTATTGACAGCGCGACAGTTAATGAAAAACTAATGTATTATCAATCTGGTACGCAGTATGAAATAGAGAAGAGCAAAGTAAAAAGTTTAGCCGGATATCCGGTAATTAAATCTAAATTGTTTTTATTAGGATCAGATGAATTTGGCAGAGATGTTTTTACAAGAATTGTTTATGGATCAAGAATTTCTTTACTGGTAGGGTTTGGAGCTGTGTTTGTATCTTTTATTATCGGTTTAGGTTTTGCATTTCTTGCAGTTGAAAGAGGCGGATTTGTAAATATAATTTTAAGCAGAGTAACAGATTTGTTTCTTTCTTTTCCTGCAATATTTTTGGTTGTGCTTATAATTGCTTTATTTGGCAGTAATATAATTTCGGTCATTGTAGTACTGGGTTTTTCAGGCTGGATGAGTTTGTTTAAAGTTGCAAAGAGTGAAATGTTATCTGTAAAAAATAAAGAATATTATTTGGCAGCAAAATTATTAGGATTAAAAAATATTAAACTGCTAGTTAGGGAAATATTACCGGCTATTCTAATTCCCATAAGTGTTAATTTAATTTTTCAGTTTAGTAATGTAATTTTAGCTGAGTCAGCACTAAGTTATTTGGGGTTAGGAACCGGAATAGAATACCCATCCTGGGGTGCAATGATTGAAGCAGGACAAGAGTACATCTCACAATCCTGGTGGCTGATTTTTATTCCAGGATTAGTTCTTGTAATTTCTTTACTAAGCATTAACGAAGTCGGCAGGAATATAAACAAACAACTTAATCCCGCGATTAAATAAATAATGATTAATAAAAGATATATAGTTGGTAAAAAGTTAGGTGAGGGCAGAAGCAAAGTATTTAATGTTATTGATACTGAGTTTCCTGAAAGAGAAGTTGCTGCTAAATTTCTTCCATCTTCTGCTTCAAGTGCAGAGCAAGAATTTTTCCGTGAAGAATTTTTTATCCTTCAAAAATTAGATCATCCCAATATCATCAAATCATTTGAACTTAGTAACGTTTTAGTAAAAGATGAAGATGAAGAATCAGAAATAAAAACATTCTCACCCTTCATAACTATGGAATATTTTCCATCGACCTCTCTTTTAAGCTATTCGGGGATGAAAGAAGAAAAAAAATTAAATCAAATTATAAAGCAAATATGTTCTGTTCTCTACTATCTTCACGAGTCTAACTATATCTATTACGATCTTAAAGCTGATAATATTCTTGTTTCTGAAATAGGCGGTATTCCATTCATTAAAATTATTGATCTTGGGTTTGCCCGGTATATTCTAGCAGATTATGAAAAGGATATTCAGGGTACGGCGCATTATATTGCTCCGGAACTTTTAAAGAATGAACCGCATAATTATAAAGTAGATTTTTACTCGCTTGGAATTCTGCTATATAGAATTGTATATGGTAAATTTCCAACTGACAGTGATAATGAATTAGATATTTATAAAGCCCATATTGAAAGTGAATTTGTTTTAGGTCCCTCCATTTATTCTAAAAAGCTGGTTAATGTAATTTCTAAATTAATCAAGAAAAATCCTGATGAGCGATACGAAAATGCTCTTCAGATAATTCTTGATTTGCAACTCGCAATTGATTTTGAGGTGGTTAAGGATTTAGTCCCGGCTAAAGTTTTTAGTGATAGAAAAGATGCTTTTAATATCCTTAATACATATTTAAACGATAAGACAAGCAATGAAGTATTTACAGTAACCGGGTTTGATGGATCGGGTAAAACATCCTTACTGTTAGAAATTTATCGTAAAAAGCAGTTTTCAGTTTATATCGAAAACGCAAAAATCAAAACAGGACTTGAAGCTGTTAAATATATTTTTCGAAAGATAATATTTACTTCAGCCGTTTATAATGAAAAAGAAAAAGATTATGAGGAGATTATTAAAGATTTATTTAATAATTCCTCACATAATTTTTTAGAATCAGTAAAAAAAATATTTAATACGTTACCATCGGGGGTTAACCTTACAATACTTTTAGATGATTTTAATATGTATGATGATTTTACTAAAGAATCACTTACTGAAATGATAAGGATATTTCAGGTTAAGGGAATTAAAATCATCTTAACAGAATCCTCAGACTTTGATCACTCATCCTCAGCATTAAATAATTTGTGTGATATCCAACTCAATCAATTTACAGAGCACCAGCTCTCTGAGTTCCTGGATCTTAGTTATTCTCAGTTGTTTCCAAAACAAGAGTTAAAAAAATATATTTTACTTTATTCTGACCTGCAGCCGGGAAACATAAAACAGTTTATTAAAGATTTAATATTATTAAAAGTAATTAGGTTTGATAACGCCAAAGTAACTTTTGAATCAAGCGAAGATATAATTTTAGCATTACAAAGTTCGCATGAAGAACTCTACCGAGTACGTTTAAGCAATTTAAATAACAATGAATTAAAGCTTGCACAAATAATAGCAGCTTTTGATATATCAGTGGAACAAACGGTTCTTGCCGCATTGCTTGATGTATCTCAGGAAGTTCTAAAATCAATTCTAAGTGAGCTAGAGAAAAAAAACATCATCGATTCTCTAAGTCTTAGTAATGCGCCAAGGATCAATTCTTATAACTTTAAAAAGTATATTTATTCAACTATAAGCAACCGGATTAAATTCCATTTAATTCTGGCAAGTTCAATAAAAAAATTATTTGCTGATTTTAATACAATGGAGTTAGCAAGACAATTTGAACTTGCAAATGATCATGAGCAGTCAGTAGATTATTTAAAGAAAGAAATTTTACAAGCTAATGAAATTAATGCCTTTGCTTATAAGCGTTCATTAATAGAAAAAGCACTAAGACTAAATATTAAGGAGAAGACGTTAAATGATTTAAGCTTTGAACTTGTAAATACTCTCTATAAACTTAATGAATATAAGGCTGCATTAGAAAATATATATAAATTGGATAGTTATAAATTTTCTGCTGAGAATAAGAATCATTTGCAATTTCTAAAGGCGAGCAGCTTAATAGGGCTTAGAAAATTGGAAGAAGGCAAAGCTATATTATTGAAATTGCAATCCGCAGTCAACGATAACACATTAAAACAAAAAATTATTGTTGAGTTAGCTTATGCTGAACTTGATCTAAATAATATTGAAGAAGCTGAAGATTACTGCAATAAATTACTTGAAGATAAGAAATTACAAGATGAGGAAAAGGAAAAATGCTACAATTTATTAGGTTTAATTGAAATACAATTCCGAAACAATCCCGAGCGGGCTTTGGAAAAATTTATTCTTGCTGGGGAAAGTTACAGTTCTCCCAAAATGGCAAATAGGATTGTTCGCATTAATGCTAATATTGGTAACATATATAATATCCTTGGTGATAAGATTAATGCAGAGAAATATTGGCAAAATGCCATTGAACTAAATAGGAGTATTGGTAACCTTGAACAAGAAGCAATTATTCTATTAAGTTATGGAGTTTTTTATCAGGGTAATTTGGATTTTGAGAAAGCTAGAGACTGTTGGATTAGCTCGGAAAAAATTTTTTCAGCTCTAGGTAATCAAGATAAAATGGGGGTCTCGTTAGCTAATCTTGGAGAATTATATATCCAAACTTGTGATTATCAAAATGCTTTTGATAGTTTAAATAAATCACTTAGTATCTTCAATGAATTAAATAATAATGAAGAGGCATTTAGTGTGCTTTATTTATTAGGGAAATTTTGGTTTACTTTGGGAGAAACTGAAGAATTAAAAAAAGTTAATAATCGGTATGAGTATCTTTTGATGACAGAAGAAAATCAATCTGAAAAAAACGTCTTGAATTTTAGTTATTTAAAGTTGCTGCATAAATTAAACGGTAATGAGACATTTGATATAAATCGTGATTTATTGCCTATCTTAGAAAAAGCAAATTCATTCTCAGAGTCCAATTTATATGCTGAATCTATTTTTATATCTGTAGAACAACTAATAATTTTACAAAAATTTGATGAAGCCATGGGCTATCTTTCTGATAAAGATTTTACTAAATATATTCAGCAAAATGTTATATTCAAGGCACAAAGAGAATATTTATTTGGAAAGATTGCTTATTATACTCAGAATGAAAGTTTGAAATCGCCGATAGAATATTTTGAGAGAGCATATAACCTTATTGAAAATGAAAGTATTAGTGAATTAACCTGGAAAATTCTCTTTACAATTGCTGAAACTTATTGGGAACGTGGTAATTTTCACAAAGCCAGGAAACCTCGGCATTACGCTTTGGAATTAATCAATATGATTGGTGAAAACATTTCTAACAGCAAAATAAGATCGGCATATTTTAATCATCCTGAAAGAAAAAAGGCTTTGGATAAATTAATCCTGATAGGTAACCAAACTCAATTAAATGAATACCAAAAAAGTTAATATAAAGATATACTCTGATAGCGATGATATAAGTGCGATCAATTCTGGTCTCAGACAGATTGAATTAGAAAGCATCCCGATTGCATTTACTAATCCTAAATCATTTTCTGCAGAGGAAGATACAATTCTGGTTTTGCAAATTGATTCCTTGGCTTCGGGATTATTAGCTGAAGTAGCGCAAGCAAAAAAAGAAATCCCTAATAAAATTATAGTTGTAATCAGAAATAATAATGCTTTGCTTGTTAGTACAATTGCCAAAATGGGTTTACATGATATATTCGTTTTCCCTTATGAGATATTAAAGTTTACATCCTACATAAAAGAACTAATAACAAATGGATTGTATAGAACTGGAATATCATCGCAGAAAGATGAAGATAATATCAGATATAATCTTGCAAGAATTGTTGGAAGTTCTCCAAAGTTTTCACGCACTATTGATTTAGCAAAAAAAGTGTCCGAGCAAACTTCATCGAATATATTATTATTGGGAGAAACCGGTACTGGTAAAGGTTTATTTGCCAGAGCAATTCACAATTATGGGAAAAATCGTAAAGACCCGTTTGTAGATATCGTTTGTACTGCAATTCCAGAAAATCTTCTTGAATCGGAACTATTTGGATATGAAGCCGGTGCTTTTACAAGCGCTAGAACCAGAAAACTTGGGTTATTTGAAATCGCAGAAAATGGAACTCTTTTTCTTGATGAAATTGGAGATATGAGCTTAAATCTTCAAGCTAAACTACTCAGAGCAATTGAGAAAAAAGTAATCAAAAGATTAGGGGGCATTGTTGATATCCCGGTTAATGCCAGAATTATTTCTGCTACAAATAAAAATATTGAAGAGATGATAGAAGAAGGATCTTTTAGAAGAGATCTTTATCATCGATTAAATGTAGTTACAATTGAACTTCCGCCTTTAAAAGAAAGAAGTGAGGATATAATAGCGCTTGCAGATTATTTTATTGAAGAATTTAATTTTAGTTTTAATAAATCAGTAAAGAAAATTAGCAGAGAATTAAAATACTTTTTTCTAGGTTATCCCTGGCCCGGAAATGTTCGTGAATTAAAGAATGTAATTGAGAGAGCTGTGTTGTTATCTGAGAATGGTGAGCTGACTCTAAATGATTTTTCAAACCTCATCAAATCTGTTCCCGCAGTTATGCAGCTAAATTCTTTTGATGGAGAGATTCCTGAAAATGTTATTCGTATGGATTTGAATTACGGGACAACAGATCTAAAAAAACTATCCAAATACTATGCTATACAGGTTCTCGAAAAAGTCGGAGGAAATAAATCTCAAGCCTCAAAACTTTTGGGAATATCAAGACCTAAGCTTGACACTTTAGTTTCTAAAAAGAAATAGTTGCTAAATTATTTGGATTTTTCGTTCAATTTTATTGTAAATATTTTTTACAAAAAAAACTTATTTCCCGCTTAAATTCGGTAATATTAACCGATCCAATAAATAAACCATTCAAAATTTTTGATTATTAACAAGGATTGTTGGCACTTCCATTGCCTTATTTTATCACTTATTAGAGGGCTAACTCCAGTTATGCGGAGTTAAATTTAATATGAATTCAGTGTTACAATAATTATTTCATCATAATACATGGTGGGAGCTATGCAAAAATCTATATTCATGTTGCTTTTGCTGTTTGCTCTAACTGTAACTTCTTTCGCTCAGGTAGAAGAAGCAGTTAGATACAGAGTGCAGAGCGATGCAGCTCTTGTTGAACAGCAAGTTAGTGTTTCAAATTCTAATGAATCAACTGATAATTTGATTTTACAGAACAGATCAAATTCACAGTTAGAGGAATTAGGCGGAAGATATGGTTGGGCACGATCAACTTCACAGCTTGAGGAATTAGGCGGAAGGTACGGTTGGGCAC